>NZ_JBATQW010000063.1:0-36207 GCF_049292215.1 Geothrix sp.
CACCTGGACGGCGTGCCCTGCGCCCACCCCCTGACGAGCTTCGACGGCCGGGCCCGCGACTGGAGGGACACACCCCTCGCGGTCACCGGGGTCCTGCCGGATGAGCTCCGCCGCGCCTTCGGCAGCCTGGGCTTCGTGGCCTTCGACCTCCCGGCGGAGCTGAAGCCCCTCTACCACGCGGCGGCCGTGCTCACCTCGGGCCATGCGGCCACCCTGTGGCTGGGCGCCGAGGCCCTACTCCGCGCCCAGGGCGTGGCGCTGCCGGGCCGCGGTCTCCTGCCCCTGGCGGAGGCCACCCTGCGCAACGTGGAGACCGCCGGTGCCGCGGGCCGGACCGGTCCCTTCGTGCGCGGCGACGAGGCCACCATCGCCCGGGATGCGGAGGCCCTGCCGGCGCCCTGGCGCGAGATCTTCCTGAAGCTCGGTCGCGCCCTCGACTGATCGTCCATCACCCGGAGCGCCATGTCCCTGCTGCTCATCGTCTCGGTCCTGTGGGCCCTGTCCTTCGGCCTCACGGCCCAGGTGAGTGGGCTGGGCGCCCCCTTCGTGACGGCAGTGCGGACCCTCCTCGCGGCGCTGGTCTTCCTCCCCTTCCTGAACCTGAAGGGCATGGCCCCCAAGCGGGTCGCCGCCTTCGCCGCCATCGGCGCGCTGCAGTTCGGGCTCATGTACCTGCTCTACATCGCGTCGTTCCGGTGGCTACGTGCTTCAGAGGTGGCCCTCTTCACCATCTTCACGCCCCTCTTCGTGACGCTGCTGGGCGACCTGCTGGAGCGGCGGAGCACCGGCAGGGTCAGGCTGGCGGTGGCGGTGGCGGTGCTGGGGACGGGCATCTGTGTGTGGCCTGGTCTAGAGCGGACGGGGCTGCTCTGCGGTTTCCTTCTCATGCAGGGGGCGAACCTCTGTTTCGCCCTGGGGCAGGTGCTCTATCGCCGCGAGGCTCCAGCAACGGGGAGGCCTGATCGTGAGCTCATGGGGCTCCTCTACCTTGGCGCTGCCGCCTTGACCATGGCCGTGGCCGCACCCTGGATCCAGTGGCACCAGGTCGCTGCCCTGAGCCTTCGGCAGGGCGCCGTACTGGTCTACCTGGGCGTGGTGGCCTCGGGGCTTGGGTTCTTCCTGTTCAACGCCGGAGCCCGGCGGACGGACCTGGGCACCCTGGCCATCTTTAACAACCTGAAGATCCCCCTGGCGATCCTGGCTTCGGGGCTCGTGTTCCGCGAGGCCATCGACTGGCCCAGGCTGGCCCTGGGCGGAGTGGTCATCGGCTTCGCCCTCGCGCTCAATGGCTTCTCCGGAGGACGCCCATGACGGGATTCAGGCCGCCCCTGGCCCTCCGTGCCAGTACGCCCGCCGCCTGGGCCGAAGCGGCCACCGCCGATCCGGCCGCCCTGCTCTCCGATCACGCCCACTGCGAGAAGAAGGCCGCCCTGAACGCCCTCAACTTGAGCCAGTCCTTCGCGGACACGCCCCGGGCTTCGATTCTGCTCGCGCGGCTCGCGGAGGAGGAGCTCAACCACTACCGGCGGGTGCTGGAGGCCCTCCAGGGCTTCGGCTGGGTCCTTCGGCCGGACCTGGGCAACGCCTACGCCCAGGCCCTACACAAGCTGGCCTCCAAGGGGCTGCTGGACCGCCTGCTCATCGCCGCCCTCATCGAGGCCCGCAGCTGCGAGCGACTGTGGCTGCTGGAGCAGGCAGGCTCCACCCTGGCCGAGCTGGGCTCCGCTGGCTGGCTGGCCTTCCTGCTGGAGCTGGAGCGCTGCGAGGCGGGGCACGCGGTGGCGTACCGGAGCCTGGCCGAGGAGCGCTTTGGCGCCCAGGCGGAAGCCCGGCTGGAGTGGTGGCTGGACCGGGAGTCCGAGGTGATCCAGAGCCTGCCCTGGCGGTCTGCGGTCCACTAGGTGGTTTAACCCCCAGTAAGGCCTTTCGTGGCATTCTGAGGCGTCTTCCGAGGCAGCCTATGTCCACCGTTCCAGACCATGGTCTCAAAGAGATGGTTCCGGTCTTCGGGCCCGAGGCCCTGGGTGTCGGCACCCACGGCAGCTTCCATGCAGCCCTCGAGCGGCTCAGCAGCCAAGGCGACCTCAAGGCCCGGCTCCTGCTCTCGGCCCTGTCCCACTTCGCGGCCAAGGGCTACGACGGTGTCCAGGTCAAGGAGGTGGCCGAGGAGGCTGGCGTCTCCAAGCCGACGCTCTACTACCACTTCGGCAGCAAGGAAGGGCTCTTCCGCCAGCTCTGCCTGGTGTCGCTGGCCAGCATGGCCGTGCGCATTCAGGCCATGGTGGAGCCCTACCTGGGCGCCCCGATCCAGGGCAGGCCGGCCCTCGAGGCCGCCTGCCTGGAGCTCTGCCGCGCCTACCTCGGCCTGCTGCTGGAGAGCCAGGAATTCACGGGCTTCATCCTGCGCTCCATCGCCGTGCCCTCGCCGGATTCCAGCTTCCGCGACCTGATGCCCCTGGTCGAAAAGGGCCTGAGCCCCCTCGGCCTGTTCATGCACCACGCCTTCGGCGCCTCGCTGGAGCTGGCCCGGAAGGAGGTGCTGCTCTTCACCTCGCTGGTGGGGTCGCTCATCGAGGAGAAGCTGCGCGATCCCCAGTACCAGATCACCGACGAGGAGATCCGGTGGGTGTCGCAGCGCTGGCTGCACGGCGTCCTGGGCTGAAGCCGCCCATGGCCAAGACCGCTCCCATCCGGGCCACCCTGCGTCCCCTGGACCTGGCCCAGCACCTGTTCGAAGTGGAGCTGCTCTTCCCGGCCGAGGCCCTGGCCAAGGGCGGAGCCGCCGCCCTGCCGGCCTGGACACCGGGCTCCTACCTGGTGCGGGACTATGCGCGGTTCGTGGATCGGGTCCGCTGGGTGGATGGTCGGCAGGAGCGCCCCCTCGAGAAACTCGACAAGCAGCGCTGGGCGCTTCCCGCCTCCCGGAGCGACCTCACGGTCCGCTACCGCGTCTATGGCAACGACTTGACCGTTCGCACCAACCATGTGGACACCACGCACGCCCAGATCATCCCCGCGGCGACCTTCCTCTACCTGGAGGGCCAGCTGGACCGGCCCGTCACCGTGCGCTTCGAGGGGTTCCCCCCGGCCTGGAAGGTGGCTTCGGCCCTCACCCTGAAGCAGGGTGCCTACCAGGCCCAGGACTTCGACACGCTGGTGGACTCGCCCTTCGAGCTGGGTGTATTCCGGGCGCGCACTTTCAAGGTGGGGGGCACCACCTTCCAGCTGGCCTTCACGGGTGCGCACAACGGGGACGAAGCGCGAATCACGGAGGCCACCCGCAAGATCGTCGAGGCCGCGGGGGCGATCTTCGGCGGCTTCCCCTTCCAGCGCTACCTGTTCCTCTTTACCTTCGCCCCGGGGCTCCGGGGTGGTCTCGAGCACCGGGACTGCACCAGCCTCATCTCCGACAGCCACGCCTTTGACCGGCAGGAGGGCTACCATGCCCTCCACCAGCTCGTGGCCCACGAGTTCTTCCACGCCTGGAACGTCAAGCGGCTGCACGATCCCGCGCTTGGCCCCTTCGACTACAGCCGGGAGAACCCCACCAAGATGCTGTGGTTCCACGAGGGCCTCACGTCCTATATGGAGCACGTGATCGTCCTGCGGGCCGGGGTGGTGCCTTGGAGCCACACCGCGAAGGAGCTGGCCCGCTGCTGGAGCGAGCAGGTGCAGCGCCCTGGCCGCCTGGAGCAGAGCCTGGAGGAATCCAGCTGGGACACCTGGATCCGCCTTTACAAGCCCCACGAGTTCAGCCCCAACAGTACGATCAGTTACTACGACAAGGGGGAGCTAGTGGGCTGGCTCATGGATGCCGCCCTGCGCGACGGCAGCCGGGGGAGGGCCGGGCTCGCTGAGCTCTTCGCCCTGCTGTGGGCGCGGCACGGCGAAGGAGGCCTCACCGATGCCGAGGTGCGGGCAGCCTTCCGCGACCTGTCGGGGCAGGAGCCCGGATTCTTCTGGGAAGCCTACATCTCTGGCCGTGCCGAGCTGGCGGCCGATCAGCTGCGGCGATCTTTCGGCCTGCTGATGGAGGAGCAGGTCCCTTGGCAGGGTCTCTCCCCGGAGGAGCAGCGGGATCCGGTCACCCTCCAGCGAGCCAAGGCCTGGACCGGGCTCGTGCTGGCGGCCCAGGGACCAGTCGTGCAGAACGTGCTCCCCGGCAGCCCTGCGGCTGAGGCGGGTCTGAGCTTCGGGATGGAGATCCTCGCCGTGGATGGCTGGCGGACCAAGACGCCGGCGGAGGTCCAGCGAGGCCTGGCACACCCCGGGCCCGGCGGGCGGGTCCGCGTCCTGGCCGTGGATCGTGGCCGACTGCTCGAGGTGGACGTGGCCGTCGTCGAGAATCCTGAGCGCAGCCACCGGCTGGTTCCGGATTCTGGCGCCACGGCCACCCAGCAGGCGGCCTTCAAGGCCTCCTATGGCCAGCCCTGGCCCGCCCCTCCCCGGCAACGCGGGAAGCGTCCTTGAGGATCGCCGCCATCATCGCCGCCCATGACGAGGCGGACCACATCACACCGGTGCTGGAAGGCCTGAGGCCCTTCGGCCTCCACCGTTTGCTGGTGGTAGATGACGGCTCCACGGATGCCACCGGGGCCGTGGCCGCGGCGGCCGGCGCAGAGGTGCTGCGGCTGGAGTCCGGCAGGGGAGGCGGCAAGGGCCAGGCCATGCGGGCTGGCATCGCGTACCTCCGGCCGGATGACTTCGACTTCTATCTGTTCCTTGATGCGGATGGCCAGCATGATCCGGCCGACCTCCAGCGCTTCCTGGACCACCTGGCCGCCCACCCGGATGTGGACTTCCTCATCGGCTCACGGTTCCAGGACCGGGCCAAGATCCCCGCCAAGCGCTGGCGTACCAACGCGCTGGGCACCTGGACCCTGGGGCGCATTGCCGGGGTGACCTGGGAGGACAGCCAGAGTGGGTTCCGCCTGATCCGCAAGAAGGTGCTGGACCGGCTCCAGCTCCGCGCCTCCGGGTTCGCCATCGAGATGGAGATCGCCATGAAGGCCGCAGACTGGAAGCTGCGCTGGGCGCACATCCCCATCCAGGCCATCTACCGGCCGGGGCCGCACCGGAGCCATTTCAGAGGCGTGATGGACACGTGGCTCATCGCATGGGAATCCCTGAAGTGCTGAGCACTGCCAGGCTCAACCCCCTCGACTGGGATCTCGGCAACGTGCCACCGGGCGTGGCCTGGGGCGGGGTGGATGAGGCGGGGCGGGGCGCCTGGGCGGGACCCGTGGTGGCGGCCTGTGCGGTGCTTGATGCCGAGACGGTCCGGAAGTGGGGGCACGTGCTGCGGAGCGTGCGCGACAGCAAGAAGCTGAAGCCGGAGCGGCGGGAGGTGCTCGCCGCCGAGCTGAAGGCCCTGCTGCCGGCCTACGGGATCGCGGAGGTGGAGCCCATGGCCATCGATCGGGAGAACATCCTTGAGGCCACCATGATGGCCATGCGGCAGGCCGTCGCGGAGCTCGCACTGCGGCCCCGGCTGCTGTTCATCGACGGGGACAAGGCTCCCAGGACCGGCCTGCCCGAGCGCCTCGTGGTGGACGGCGATGCCCTCAGCTGCGCCATCGGCGCCGCCAGCATCCTCGCCAAGGCCCACCGCGATGCCCTGATGGTCCGGCTGGAGGCCACCCATCCGGGCTACGGCTTCGACCGGCATAAGGGCTACGGCACCGCCCTCCACCAGGAGCGGCTTCGGGAGCTGGGGGCGAGTTCCTCCCACCGCATCAGCTACGCGCCCGTGGCCGGTCAGCAGCGGGTGGATGAAGATCTCCGTGAAGCCCTGCACCAGAGCCTGGCCCGTTGCGCGTCCGTGGAGCAGCTGCGGGCCTGGGTCGAGCTCGAGCTGAGGCCCGCCTACGGCGGGCTGAAGCTGGTGTGGGTCGAGACCCTCCGTCGGCGCTATGCGGACCGCCTGGCGCTGCTGGCCGGTGGGGACGGGCCCTCCGGGGTGCAAGCATGACCGACGTGGCACTGGCCCTGCTGCGGCGCGGGGACCGCTGGTTCCTCCAGCGGCGCGACCCCGCCAATACCGTACTGCCGGGGCTCTGGGAGTTCCCGGGCGGCAAGGTCGAGGTGGACGAGACGCCCGAGGTGGCTCTGGCCCGTGAGCTGCGGGAGGAGTTGGGGCTGAGCCTCTGCGCGGCGCGGCCCTGGCCCGTGCTGGAAGGCCCGATCCGCCTCCATCCCTTTCTCGTGGAGGTTCACGGCGAGCCCCGCACGCCCCTGGCCTGGGGGTGGTTCAGAGCTTCGGAGATGCTCCGCCTGCCAATTCCTCCCAGGAACGCGGACCTGGTGGCCCGGCTGGCGGCGGCCGATCTGGTAGGCTGAAGCTTCCCCAGGCCCGGAGATGCCATGACGCGATTCTTCATTCGGACCTTCCTCTGCATCCTTGCGGCCTCTGGCCTGTGGGGGCAGCAGACGGAAGTGGTGCTGACCGCCACCAGCAGCGCGAAGCTGGTCCTGGGCATGACCCAGCCCAAGGCCAGCGGGCTGGATGACACCACCATCGCCACCGAGTTCACGGCCGTCCTCAAGCGGGACCTCGACGAGACGGGCCTCATCGCCCTGCTCCAGGAGCGCCTCCCGGCCGATGCCGCCGCCGTGAAGGCCTGGAAGGAGGCTGGCGCCCAGTGGCTCCTGAACGTCCGCATGACGAAGGCCGCCAGCGGCGACCTCCAGATGGAGGCCTCCGCCCTCGACACCGCCGCAGAGAAGGGCGTCTTCACCCGCACCTACAACGCCAACCGGATCGTGCCGCTCCGCTACCTCGCCCACTACCTGGCTGATGATTTGGTCGGTCGCCTGACCGGCGAGAAGGGTGTGGCCTCCAGCCGCATCGTGTTCGTGCGGCAGACCTCGCCTGGCGTGAAGGAGATCTTCCAGGTGGACCGCGATGGCGCGGGCCTGGTGCAGCTGACCCGTCATGGCAGCCTGACCCTCTCGCCCACCATCGCCGCCGATGGCCGCTTGGCCTACGTCACCTACAAGGGCGGGGCCCCCGAGATCTGGGGCCAGCGCCGCAAGGATGGACCCCATGAGCGCTTCTATCCGACCACCGGAGCCGGCGGGATGCTCTCCTCGCCGGTGTGGTCGCCCGACGGCAAGCGCCTGGCCTTCGTGCAGGGCGACCGCCGCGGCAACAGCGACATCATGACGCTGGACCTCGCCACGGGCCGGGCCCGGCGGCTGACCGACGGCAACGGCATCAACACCGAGCCCACCTGGAATCCCAACGGGAACCAGCTCGCCTTCACCTCGGACCGCGAGGGCGGGCCCCAGGTCTACCTCATGCAGGATGACGGCTCCAACCTCCGTCGCCTGACGGGCGAGGGACAGTACAACGCCAGCCCGGCCTGGAGCCCCAACGGGGCCATGCTGGCCTACGTCTCGCGTTTCGAGGGCAAGTTCGATCTGTTCGTCTACAAGCTGGGCGAGGGGAAGGCCTACCAGATCACCACCGGTGTGAGCACCTCGGAGTCGCCGGCCTGGTCTCCTGATGAGCGCCGGCTGGTGTTCACCAGTAACCGCTTCGGCTCCTCCCAGCTCTTCACCACGGACCTCTCGGGCCGCCAGATCGTGCGCCTGGCCGAGTTCTCGGGCTGCCAGAGTCCCCGCTGGATCCGCGGCCGCTGAAATTTATGACAACCCCCTGATCCACAGAGCTTCTATACTCAACTCATCCTGGAGGAACAATCCCATGCGCTACGGAACCTACCTCGTCCCTGCGGCCATCGTGCTCACCCTTGGCAGCCTGGCTTGCAAGCCGCCCAAGACCGCCGAGCAGATCAAGGCCGAGACTCAGGCCGCCTTCAACGAAGGCGCGCAGGCGTTCAAGGACGGGAAGGCTCGCGGGACCAACCCGTACCTGACTGACAAGGACAATCCGCACAAGATGCAGGGCTGGTACGACGGCTGGGACAAGGCCAAGGCCGACAAGGACGCCGCGGACGCGAAGGCCGCCGCCGATGCGAAGGCCGCTGAGGCCAAGGCCGCTGCTGACAAGCTCGCCGCCCAGAAGGCCGCTGCCGAAGAGGCTGCCCGCAAGGCCGCCGAGGCTGAGAAGGCCGCCGCCTTCCGCAAGGCCGCCGAAGCCGCCCTCAAGACCATCCACTTCGACTACGACAAGTCCGAGATCAAGGAAGCCGACCGCGCCGTGCTCCAGGGCATCGCCGACTTCATGAAGGCCTTCCCTGCCGCCAAGCTCGAGATCGAAGGCCACTGCGACGAGCGCGGCACCAACGAATACAACCTCGCGCTCGGCAATAAGCGCGCCGCCGCGGCCCTGGCCTACCTGAAGACCCTGGGCGTGGATGAGGCCCGCTTCACCACCATCAGCTACGGCAAGGAAAAGCCCCTCTGCACCGAGGCGAAGGAAGCCTGCTGGAGCCAGAACCGCCGCGGCGAGTTCAAGCTCAAGTAGATCGTGCCGCATCACGCGAAGCGGAGGCTCCGGCCTCCGCTTTTCGTTTAGGATGGGAAAGGAATCCGGAGTCCCCATGAGCGCCCGCATGATGTTGCTTCCCGTCCTGGCCGCCCTGCTCGCCATCGGCTGCGGATCTGAGGACCAGCTCCGCCGCGTCGAGCAGGAGGTGGGGGATCTCAAGCTTGAAGTCTTCAAGCTCCGGCAGTCGGTGGAGGAGGGCAACAAGAAGGCCCAGGCCGATCAGCAGGCCGCCGCCGAGGCCCGGAACCAGGACCGCCGCTTTCAGGCAGACCTGCAGGAGAGCCTGCGGCAGGTGCAGGACACCACGCGCGTGCTGAACAACCGCCTGAACAGCCAGCCGAAGGGGCCCAGCCGACCCGCCGTCGAGCCCCAGGCTGCGGCGGCGGTCTCCGCCGAGGACGAGCGGGCCTACAATGCCGCCGTGCTGGACTACAACCGGGGCAACTATCCTCTGGCAGCCGAAGGGCTTGAGCTGTTCCTGAAGACCTACCCCCAGAGCGTAAAGCGCCCGGATGCTCTGTTCTTCCTGGGGCTCTGCCACTACAACCAGCGAGCCTTCGACAAGGCCCAGGCGGCCTTCGACCGGATCATCCGGGAGCACGCCGCCTCGCCCCAGTTCCTCCCGGCCAAGCTGAAGCGGGCCCAGTGTCTGCTCAAACAGGGGCTGAAGCCCGCCGCCCTGAAGGCCTTCCGGGAGCTGGTGGACGGCTTCCCGGGCAGCGCCGAGGCTCGCACGGCCCAGCAGGAACTGAGCGACCTCGGACTCTGAGATGACCCGGGAAACCTGGCGCGTTCCCGTCCGGGTGGACTTCGCGGGCGGCACCCTGGACCTGTGGCCCATCTACGCCATGATGGGCGGCTGCGTGACCGTGAATGCCGCCGTGGACCTGTGGGTAGAGATCAGCCTCACCCGGGGCGGGCAGGGGCATCACATCACGAGTCGAGACCTCGGTCTCGACCTGACCTTCGAGGTCTGGCCGACGGAGGCGCCCGAGACGCTTTCCTGGGTGTGGCGGGTCCTAGACGCCTCCGGCGCGCCGCCGGCCGACCTGGTCCTCCACAGCCCCGTCCCCCAGGGCTCGGGACTCGGGGTCTCCTCCTGCCTGGGCGTGGGCCTGCTCGGCGCGGCCCTCGGCTTGGAGGCCGGTGAAGCTCTTGCCTCCAAGGTGCCCGTTCTGAGGGACTTGGAAAGCAGAGAGCTTCAAACTCCCACCGGCTGGCAGGACTACTGTCCGGCGGCCCTGGGGGGCGCCCTGGCGCTCCACTGGGATGGCCCCTCCCCGCGCTGGGAGCGGCTGGAGCCGCATCCCGGGCTGCTGTCGAACCTGGTGGTGTTCTACACCGGCAAGCCCCACCACTCGGGCCTGACGAACTGGGAGGCCTACCGGCGCTTCATTGAGGGGGACGGCCAGACCCGCCAGTCCCTGGCCGAGATCCGGGACATCGCCCAGGACATGGCCCTGGCCCTCCCCTCAGATCCAGCCGCCGTGGCCGAGCTCCTGGAACGCGAAGGCCGGGCCCGGATGAACCTGTCACCCGCCGTGGAGACCGACGCCATGCGCGCCGTCCGGGACCGGGGCCGCCGCGAGGGCTGGTATGCGGGGATGAAGCCCTGCGGTGCCGGGGGTGGCGGGTGCTGCCTCCTGGTCGTTCGGGACGGACACCGCGACGCCGCCGAGGCGGCCCTGCGGGAGCTGGGCCTGCCGCCCATGGACCTGCAGATCACGCCGAAGGGGCTGCACAGGCTCTGACCAGGCCGGCGGGGTCCGGGGCCTCCAGGAGGGACTGGCCTGGCGCATCCAGCAGGTCGCGGAGGCGCTGGTCCCGCCTGCCCAGTGGCAGGCCCTGCAACTCTGAGCGGGGCACCCAGCGGAGCCCCTCCGCCGGCGTGAAGGGGGCCGCCAGTCCGATGTGGAGGGGCGTCACGGCCTCCCTCCGGTGGGTGTAGACCTGGGTCCACCCTGGCCAGGTGGTGATGGATCCTGGGGTGGGGGCAGCTTCGTGATCAAGCGCATCGAAGGTGGGCCAGCGCCAGAGCCCGGCCAGCAGGCCCTTGGCGACCGGGGCCTGCAGGAGGAACTGGCCCTGTGCCTCGAAGGCAACGAGCCAGAGGGTCGATGCCTTCGGTTTGGCCCGCTTCGCCACGGGTGGGATGTCCGCGGTACGGCCGGCGAGGCGGGCGGCGCAGCGGCCACCCAGCGGACAATCCCCACAGGTGGGCGCAGGCGTGCAGACCGTAGCGCCCAGCTCCATGAGGGCCTGGGTGAGCCGGGAAGGGCCGTGGGCCTTGAGGGCGGGGCTCAGCCAATCCCGCAGCTTCGCTGCCTGATGCTTCGGGTCACCTTCAATCAGGAGCAGCCGGGCCAGCACCCGGAAGGCATTGCCATCCAGGGCGGGGGTGGGCCACTGGAAGGCGATGGCGCCCACGGCGGCGGCCGTGTAGGGGCCAAGGCCAGGCAATCCGGCCAGGCCTGCCAGATCGCCGGGCCAGCCCTCGGCGGCCACGGAGGCCGCGGCAGCCTGCAGAAACCGGGCGCGGCGGTAGTAGCCGAGCCCCTCCCAGGCCTTGTGGACGGTGTCCTCGTCAGCTGCTGCCAGCGTCGCTGCATCCGGGAACCGCTCCAGCCAGCGGTTGAAATACGGGATCACAGTGGTCACCTGCGTCTGCTGGAGCATCAGCTCCGAAACCAGCACGGCGTAGGGATCGGGGTGGGGGAGCTGGAGATCCGCCGCCCGCCAGGGCAGGTCGCGGTGCGCCTGTTCGAACCAGGGGGCGAGGGGGGCGAGGAGTTCCGGAGACAGGGGCCAGGGCATGGATCGAAGCTACCAGCAGGCACAAAAAAGCGCCGTTTCCGGCGCTCTCTGTTCTGGTGCCCGCGAGCAGACTCGAACTGCTACGGCTTGTGGCCACCACCCCCTCAAGATGGCGTGTCTACCAATTTCACCACGCGGGCAACGAGGAAATTCAAGTGTCTCCCAAAGCGCGGACCCGGTCAATCGCCGGTTTCGCGGGGACTACTTCTTCGCGGGGGCGGGCGCCGGAACCGGTGCCGGGCTGGGCAGCGCGGGAGCCGGGGTCGTGGGGATGACCACCGTCTTGTCCGTGGTCTTCTCCAGCACTGACCGGTTCTGCCGGATGATGAGGACCTCGATGAACAGGGTGGTGCCTAGGAAGCCCGCGGCCAGCCAGTAGGTGGCCTTGGAGAGGAAGGGCGTGGCGCCCTGGGCGCCGAAGGCGGAGTTGGCACCGCCGCCACCGAAGGAGGCCCCGAGGCCGCCCTTGGTGCCGGGCTGCAGGAGGACCGTCCCGATGAGGAGGACGCCGAAAAGGATGAGAAGCGTGAGCGCGAGGCCGTTCATGGAAACTCCGAACCTCCTAGTCTGCCACGAACCAGCGGCCGCAGCCAGAGCCTACATCCATAGCCCGGTGAGGCTGGGTGCCTGCAGCACGCGGTGGATGGCCTGGGCCTGCTCCACCAGGCGGATGAAATCGGACGGCAATAGGGCCTGGGGGCCATCGCTGAGGGCCTTCTCCGGGTGGCAGTGGGTCTCCACCAGCAGGCCGTCGGCCCCCGCCGCCACGCCTGCGAGGCCGCAGGGGATCACCAGGTCCCTGCGGCCCGTGGCATGGCTCGGATCCACCATCACCGGTAGGTGCGTGAGGGCCTTAGCCGCAGGGACCACGCTGACATCCAGCGTGTTGCGGGCGTGGTCCGACCAGGTGCGGATGCCGCGCTCGCAGAGCACCACGTTGCGGTTGCCCTCGCCCAGCACATACTCGGCGGCGTAGAGCCACTCCTCGAGTGTGGCGGAAGGACCGCGCTTCAGGAGCACGGGCTTGCCGCAGCGGCCCGCGCGCCGCAGCAGGGCGAAGTTCTGCATGTTCCGGGCGCCGATCTGCACCATGTCGGCGCTCTGCTCCACGGCGTCGAAGGTCTCCACTTCCGTGGCCTCGGTGACGATGCCCAGGTCGAACTCCGCCCGGGCCTCCTCAAGCAGGCGAAGACCCTCCGGCCCCAGACCCTGGAAGGCATAGGGACTGGTGCGGGGCTTGTAGGCTCCGGCCCGCAGCAGCTTCACGCCGGCCTCGGCCACGTAGCGGGCCACGGTGAAGAGCTGCTCCCGGCTCTCCACGCCGCAGGGACCACCCACCAGGGCGAGCTCCGGTCCGCCGATCTGCACGCCCCGCACCTCCACCACCGTGCGGCCCGCGGCGGCGTCCGCGCTGGCCAGCTTGTAGGGGCTGGTGATGGGGACCACCCGGCGCACGCCGGCCATGGGCTCGATGCGGTCGGGCTTCAGAGCCTTGGAGGCATGGGGCGCCACGATGCTGATGGACTCTGGCGTCTCGTTCACCTGGCAGCGGATGCCCGCGGCCTCCAACAACGACAGGACCTCCCTCACCTGGTCTGGCGTGGCGTTGGATTCCATAAGAATGAGCATGCGGTGTGCCTCGGCGAACGCCCATTCTACCGGGAGCCTGGACAGACCCCGCTTCCGGGCAGCACACTGGGCGCGGAGGTCTCCCATGCGGCGCGCTCCCTGGCTGTTCATCCCATCCATCCTGCTGGTCCTCGGCTGCACCCGGCCTGAGGTCGAGGCGTTCCGGCGGCAGCCAGCGCCCGTCAGCGTGACCGTGAGCCTGCCCTCGGGGCTGGCCGACCATGAGGCCTTTCAGAAGGAATACGCCTCGGCCCTGAGGGCCAGGCTGGCCACCCGCGTGGTGGTGGTGCCGGAGGGCGTGAAGCCCCCCGTGGGCGCGGCGCAGCTGCAGGTGGTCATCCGCGACCTCTCTCCGGCCCCTGGCCAGCCCAGCCCGGCAGCCGTCGGCGTCGCGGCCGGCGTCACCGTGGGAGCCCTCAGCGCGGCCACGGGCAACCGGGGCTGGGGCATCGTCGATGGCCTCTTCTGGGGCCTGTGGGCGGGTAGCCATACCGCCATGCACCGCGAGCGCGTCCAGGACCGCCTGGGCTACCTGCCCACGGTGGTGCGGGCCCAGGTGACCCTCGTGCAGGCCGGCAACCCCGAGCCGCTCTGGGTGGAATCCATCGAGCCCGGCGATGTGGTCGAGGCTATGGATCCGCTGCCTCGCGGCCACCGGGATGACGATGGGCGGATCCGCGAGGAGGAGGCCAAGGGCTTCGCCCGGGTGGTGGTGCAGCGACTGTCGGCCTACTTCCAGTGGACCCGCTTCACCGAGCAGCGCTTCTATGAGGATCCTACCCAGAAGCGGGCAGACGAAGCGCCCGCGCCGAAGGTGGCCGAACCGCCGCCACCCCCGAAGTCGGAACCACCGCCGTCCCCGCAGCCGGAGGCACCGGCCGAGCCGAAGCCGAACTGATGGAGGCCCGCGTCCTGCGCTGCTCGGGCTGCGGCGCCTCGGTGTCGCCGGACGCGACGCAGTGTCCCTACTGCAAGGCGCAGCTGGCGACCGCGGCGTGTCCCGGCTGCTTCGCCCTGGTGCCACTCTCGGCCAGCCACTGCCCTGGGTGCGGCGTCGCCATGGCGCCCAGGGTCGCCTCTCCGGCCACGGGTGCGCCCTGTCCCGCCTGTGCGAAGCCCCTGGCCTCCGCCCAGGTGGGCGAGGTGGAAGTGAGTGAATGTCTGGCCTGCGGCGGGCTCTGGCTGGACCGCGCCGTGTTCGAGCAGCTGGGCACCAGCCGCGAGCGTCAGGGGGCGGTCCTTGGGGCCCTGCCGGCGCCGGACCATCCACCGCTCGTCAAGCTGGAGCCGGTCCAGTACCGACCCTGTCCCGCCTGCCGCCAGCGCATGAACCGCGTGAACTACGCCAAGCGCTCCGGCGTGGTATTGGATGTCTGCAAGGCCCACGGCATCTGGTTTGACCGGGACGAATTGCGCCGGGTGCTGGCCTTCATCGCCGGGGGCGGGCTGGACCGGGCCAGGGAGCTGGAACTGGAGGCGTTGAAGGACGCCAGGCGGGCTTCCGTGCCGACGCCACAGCATCCGACCTCGTCTTACGAGTTCACCCAGCAGATGAACGCCTCGGGCCATTGGCTGACCGCCGCCGGCTTGGTGGGACTGGCCATCGATGTGGCTGGGCTGTTCCTGGACCCGAACTGATCAGCCCGCCTGGCGCACCAGCTCGGCGAACTTGCGGGGATCCAGACTGGCGCCGCCCACCAGACCGCCGGCCACCTCGGGGATGTCCAGCAGCTCGGGGAAGCTCTCGGGGGTGACGCTGCCACCGTAGAGGATGGGCACGCGATACTCGGTGCCGGCGAGGTGGCGGTTCAGCTCGGCCCGGATGAAGGCGTGGGCCTCCAGCACCTGAGCGGCCTCAGCCCGGCGGCCGGTGCCGATGGCCCAGACCGGCTCGTAGGCCACCCAGAGGGGGCCGGGGCCGGTTTCGGTCAGGATGGCCAACTGCTGGCCCAGCACCTCGAGGGTCTGGCCTGCGTCCCTCTGCGCCAGGGACTCACCGATGCAGAGCAGCGGCAGCAGGTCCCACTGCCAGGCGGCCTTGATCTTCTTCGCCAGGGCGGCGTCGGTTTCGCCGAAGAACTGGCGGCGCTCGCTGTGGCCGAGCAGCACACCCGAGCAGCCCGCATCGCGGAGCTGGGGCATGGAGATTTCGCCCGTGAAGGCTCCCTTGGCCTCGGCGTGCCCGTTCTGCCCGAAGACCTGGAGGCCCAGGGGCCGGACCAGGTCGCTCACCTGATGCAGCAGAGTGAAGGGCGGGGCAATGCCCACTTCCGCCTTTGTGTCTGGCGCGATGCGTCCGAGCAGGTCCTCACAGAAGGCCTGGGCCTCGTCCTTGGTCAGGTTCATCTTCCAGTTGGCGACGACGCAGCGCATGGGAATCCTTACTTGGAGAGGGCGACGACGCCCGGAAGGTCGAGTCCGCTGAGGAACTCCAGGCTGGCGCCGCCGCCGGTGGAGACATGGCTCATGCGGGGGCCCACGCCGGCCTTGTTCACGGCCGCCACGCTGTCGCCGCCGCCCACCAGCACGAAGGCGCCCCGGTCAGCCGCATCCGCCAGCTCCTCGGCCATGGTCAGGGTGCCGCTGGCGAAGGGGGCCATCTCGAAGACGCCCATGGGGCCGTTCCAGAGCAGGGTCTTCGCCGCGCGGATCTCGGCGGCGTAGGCGGCCACGGTCTCGGGGCCGATGTCCAGGGCCATGCGATCTGCCGGGATGTTCTGGTCCAGGGTGATGCCGCAGTCGGCATCCTCCTTGAACTCGGCCGCCGCCACATGGTCGAGGGGCAGCAGCAGGCGGGTGCCCTTGGCTTCGGCCTGCTTCAAGAGATCCAGGGCCATCTCCAGCTTGTCCTCCTCGCAGAGGCTCTTGCCGATCTCGAAGCCCTGGGCCTTCAGGAAGGTGTAGCTCATGGCGCCGCCGATGAGGATGGCGTCGGCCTTGCCCAGGAAGTTCTGGATGAGCTCGATCTTGTCGCTCACCTTGGCGCCACCGAAGATCACCACCAGGGGCTTGTCGGGGTTGTGGACCACCTTGCCGAGGGCCTTCAGCTCCTTCTCCATGAGGAAGCCCGCAGCGATCCGATCTTTCGGGAAGTGGGCCACCATGCCGCTGACCGAGGCGTGGGCGCGGTGGGCCGAGCCGAAGGCGTCGTTCACGTAGGTGTCGGCCAGCTTCGCCAGGTCCGCGGCGAAGTCCTCCTTGTTCTTCGTCTCGCCCTTCTCGAAGCGAAGGTTCTCGAGCAGGAGCACCTGGCCAGGCTGCAGGGCCGCGGCCTCGGCTTCCACGGCGGCACCGTTCACATAGCTGGCCAGGCGGCAGTCAAAGCCCTGCTCCTTCAGCCAGGCCACCACGGGCGCCGCGCTGTAGGCGGCCTCGAAGCCCTTGCCCTCAGGCCGTCCCAGGTGGGAGGCCAGGACCACCGAAGCGCCGCCATCCAGCAGGCACTTCAGGGTGGGCAGGGTCTCCTGGATGCGCGTGGCATCCGTGATGCGGCCCTCCTTGAGGGGCACGTTCAGGTCCGCCCGGAGGAAGACCCGGTGGCCCTTCACGTCGAGATCGCGCACCGATTGGAAGCCCATGGCTGCTCCTTGTTCATGGCAAACATACCATTTTGGCCGAAGTAGGGGCGGGCAGGTAGCGCTCGAAGGAGACGGTCAGATGTCCAGGCTCCCGCCTGCCTCACCACGCCTTCTCGAAGACCCCGATCCAGCGCGGGCTGTCGTCGTTGAAGGCCTCCCCGGCGTAGGTGCCCATGACACGCCGGAGGCGCAGGCCCGCGCGGACGGCCATCTCCTGGAGCTCGGTGGGGTGGTAGAGCCGGACGCTCTCCAGGACGTCACGCACGTCGCCCGTGTCCAGGCGCGTGAGCACCATGCGCTTCACCAGACGGTCCCCCTCGAGGGAGCGACGGCTCTGGGCCCTTATGAGCCCGCGCTCCACTGTCTCCTCTGGCACCAGGGTCCGGGCCACCAGGTCGGCGTTGAGGTAGTCCATGACCAGGACCCCCTGGGGCTGGAGCAGGGCGCCCAGGCGCAGCATCAGAGTCCGGTTCTCGTCATCCGAGAAATAGCCGAAAGGGGTGAACCAGAGGCAGATGCCGTGCAGGGCTCCATCCTTCACGGGGATGCGGCGCATGTCGCCCCGGAGCAGCCAGGGGCGGAGGCCCCCCGGGGCCATCTGCAGCAGGGGCCGGGACAGGTCCATGCCGAAGGCGAGCGGGTTCGCCCGGCGCAGGATCTCCAGGTGCCGGCCCGCTCCGCAGGCCAGATCCAGGACTGGACCCCGGACAAGTTCGGGGGCCACCCGCATGGCCCGGCCCAGGGCCACGCGCGCCTCCTCTGCATCCCGATGGGCGTAGAGACGAGCGTAGTCCTCGTCGAACCAGGTTTCGAACCACTCGGTCAAGACCGCTGCCTTTGAAAAGCCCAGAGTAGCCCGTGACGGGCCCAGCCTCCACGGGCAAGGTGAAAAAGCCGGGTCGGGTAGAATGAAAGCTGCAAAGGAAACCCATGCAACGCCCAGAACGTCTTGAAGACCAGGTCCACTTTCTTCTCTCCACCCTCGTCCAGCGGGAGTTGCGCGACCCGGAGCTCGGCTTCGCGACGATCACCGCCGTCCGCCTCTCACCGGATCGCAGTGTGGCGCGGGTCTATTTCACGGTGTTGCCCGCCAATGGCGGCGACCAGGAGGCGCAGGACGCCCTCACCCGCAAGGCTCTGGGCCGGGCGGCGGGCTTCCTGCGCAGCCAGCTGGCGACGCGCCTCAAGATGAAGCGGGTCCCCGAGCTGCGCTTCTTCCCGGATGGGACGCTGGAGGAGGGCAACCACCTGGAGACCCTCCTCTCCGAGATCGAGAAGGAGCGGGCGACCAGGCCTGTCGAGGCGGAGCCGGAACCCTGATGATCGAAGCAGGCATCCACCTGGTCCACAAGCACGTGGGCCAGAGCAGCTTCGACGTGATCCGCGGCTTCAAGCGTCGGGCCTTCGAGGCCGGCCAGAAGAAGCTGGCCCTGGGCCACGGCGGTACCCTGGATCCCTTCGCCGATGGCCTCCTGCTCGTGCTGGCGGGCCAGGCCACCCGGCTCATGGAGCTGATGCACCCGCTCCCCAAGACCTACCTCGCGGAGGTGGCCTGGGGCGTGGAGACCGACACCTGCGACCTGCAGGGCCTGCCCCTCGGCGAGGAGGTCAGCCCGCAGCTCTCGGCCGCGGAACTGGATGCCGCCCTCGCGCCCTTCCGCGGCTGGACGGAGCAGGTGCCCCCCGCCACCAGCGCCAAGAAGATCGATGGCGAGGCCGCCTACAAGAAGGCCCACCGGGGCGAGGTGGTCCTGATGAAGCCGAGCCGCGTCTTCCTGCTGTCCGCCCGCTGGCTCAGCCATGACCTGCCCCGGCGCAGCACGCTGGAGCTCACCTGCCGGGGCGGCTTCTACGTGCGCAGTCTGGCCCGGGACCTGGGCCGCGCCCTGGGCTGCGGCGCCCACCTGACGGCGCTCCGCCGCACTGCCATCGGTCCCTGGAGCGATCCGGGTCTGGACCAGGAGCGGCTGCTGACAGGTGTGGACCTGCTGCCCTGGTGTCCTTCCCGGGTTCTGTCCGACGCAGAGGCCGACCACCTCGGCCATGGCCGCGCCATCCCAGTGGGCGAATCCCAACCTGCCACCTGGGGGATGCCCGCGGGCTTCCCGGACCCAGGCGCGCCCCTGCAGGGCTTGCATGAAGGCAGGCTCGTGGCGCTGCTCAAACCTGCCGAGGAAGGCCTGAGGACCTTCGCCAACCTTCGGGGCGGTCTCTAGGTCCAAGGCTCCGCTCAGGGAGCAGCCAACGTCAGGAGGAGCAGACCGGCGGCCGGTCAGTCGTTGGCTGGCACCCGGGCGGCCAGGTCGTCGAGCACTTGCAGCATGTGCTGGCACTCCTCGCAGCTCGTGTGAGGCGTGCCGCAGGGGAAGCCGTCACTCTGCATGCCGAGGCAGCGGGGCTGCTGGATGAAGCGCACCAGCTCGGCCAGGAGGCCGGTGACCTTGGTGCGGAGCGGACTGTCGGGGATCTCCCGGAGGGCCATGACGACCTTCCATTCCTCGGCGCTGAGGGTGGTCTGGATGGCGGTGTCGGTCATGGCTGCCTCCTGGAATTCCGGTGACTACTGATCGAGCGCTTCCACCGACTTGATGCCCCAGGCGAAGGCTTCTTCGTTGAGGGGGATCAGGGCGCACTTGTCCTTCAGGGCCACGCGGATGGCCGACAGGAAGGTGTCCTTGGGGAAGATGTTCGTGGCGGCCTGCAGGGCGCCCAGGGCCACGATGTTCTTCACCACGGCCTTGCCCAGGTCGGTGGCGATGCCCGTGAAGGGCACGGGGAACACCTTGATGCTGGGATCCAGCACCGGAGCCTCGGTGACCACGGAGCTGTCGTAGATCACGTAGCCGCCCTTGCGCACGGTGGGGCCGAACTTGGCCAGGCTGGGGGCGTTGAAGGCCAGCAGGATCTGGGGATCGGGCGAACCGGGGTTGAGCACTTCCGTTTCGGCCACGTGCACGTCGGCGTAGGAGGTGCCGCCGCGGCTCTCGGGGCCGTAGCTGGGGATGTGGGTGGCGTCGAAGCCTTCGCTGATGGCGGCCCGGGCGATGAGCATGGCTGCGGTCTGGGCGCCGTCGCCGCCGGAGCCGGCCAGCTTCAGGGAGACATCACTCAGGTCAAGCGCCGTGGGGAAGCCCTGGCAGAAGCGCTCGGGATGCTCGGTGCTGGCGCCGGTGAGGGCCAGGATCTTCTCGCCCTTGAAGCACGGGGCGTTGCGGTGGAACCAGGGCTCGACCGTGAGGTCCTTCTTTACGCCGAGGGGATAGACCGGCTCCATGCACTCCTTGACCCACTTCTCCGTTTCCTCGGGGCTCATCTTCAGGTGGGTGGGGCACTCGGCCAGCACCTCGATGAAGGAGTAGCCGCGGCCTTCCATCTGGAGCTTGAGGGCCTTCTGGATGGCCTTCTTGGCCTTGATGCGCTGCTTGGCATCGAAGAGGGCCACGCGCTCCACGTAGACGGGGCCATCGAGACCGGCGATGAGCTCGGCCATCTTCATGGGCTGGCCATTGTATTGATCACGGCCAGCGGGACTGGTGGAACTGGTTTGGCCCATGAGGGTGGTGGGGGCCATCTGGCCGCCGGTCATGCCGTAGATGGCGTTGTTGATGAAGATGACAGTGATGGGGGCGCCGAGCTGGGCCGTGGCGACCGTCTCCGCGAGGCCGATGGAGGCCAGGTCGCCGTCGCCCTGGTAGCTGATGACCACGCTGTCGGGGTTGGCGAACTTGTGGCCCAGGGCCACCGCGGGGGCCCGGCCGTGGGCGGCCTGGGTGTTGCCCACATCGAAGTAGTAGTAGAGGAACACGGAGCAGCCCACGGGGCTCACGGCCACCGTGCGGTCCTGGATGCCCAGGGTGTCGATGGCTTCCGCCAGGAACTTGTGGGCGAGGCCGTGGCCGCAGCCGGGGCAGTAGTGGGTGGCGTGTCCCTTCAGGCCCTCGCCGTGGGAGTGACGCTCGAACTTGTCGTAGATGACGCTGGTCTTGCTCATGCCATCACCTCCTTCTGGCCCAGGACCCGGGTCATGATCTCGGTCTGCTGGGGCAGCACGCCGCCCATGCGACGGACATGCTCGAGTTCAGGGAACGTCCGGACATTGGCGCGGCTGAGCGCGAGGCGCACCTCATCCTCCAGCTGGCCGGCGCTGGCTTCGACCACCACGATGCGCTCGGCGCCGTGGATGGCCCTCTTCAGATCTTCCACGGGGAAGGGCCAGAGGGTGATGGGCCGGAACAGGCCGGCCTTGATGCCCTGGTTGCGCAGTTCCTGGACGGCACCCTTGGCGGTGCGGGCGGGCGTGTTGCAGGCGATGAGCACCACGTCGGCGTCATCGCAGAGGAAGGACTCGGAGCGGGCCTCCACCTGCATGGCCGCGTACTTGGCGTTCAGGTGGTGGTTGTGGGCCTCGAGGTCGGACTCGGTGAGGAAGATCGAGGAGATGAGGTTCTTGCGGTGCATGGCGTCGCCGTAGACCGCCCACTTAGGAATGCCGGGTTTGATCATGCTCTCGGGCAGCTGCACCTTGCCGGTCATCTGGCCCAGGTAACCGTCGCCCAGCAGGACCACGGGGCTGCGGTACTTGAAGGTCAGCTCGAAGGCCAGGATGGTGAGGTCGAGCATCTCCTGGGGCGTGGAGGGCGCCAGGGTGATGGCGTGGGTGTTGCCGTGGCCCAGGCCGTGGCAGGCCAGCTTGATGTCGGACTGCTCGGGGGCGATGTTGCCCAGGCCCGGACCGCCGCGCATGATGTCCACGAAAACGCCGGGCAGCTCTGCGCCGATCATGTAGGAGACGCCTTCCAGCATGAGGCTGAAGCCGGGCGATGACGTGAAGGTCATGGTGGGCAGGCCAGCGCCGGCGGTGCCGTACATCATGTTCACGGCGGCCACTTCGCTGACGGCCTGGATGAAGGTGCCATCCAGCTTGGGCAGGAATTTTGCCATCAGCTCAGCGCCTTCAGTGGAGGGCGTGATGGGGTAGCCATAGACGTGGCGGCAGCCGGCCAGGATGGCGCCCACGGCCGAGGCGTAGGTGCCCTTGATGACCAGGGGCTCCGTGCGGGGCAGGGGCAGGGTCTCGTTGGGGATGTCCACGGGCTCGGGGGCCTCGCTGGGCTTCACGCCGAAGAGCTTGGCCGGGTCTTCCAGCTCGAAGTCCTGGATCTCACCCTCGTGGGCGGGGCGCAGACCGTAGGGCTCGGGGCAGGCATCCATGCACATGCCGCAGGCATTGCAGTCCGACAGATCCAGCTCGACGGGAATCAGGCCCGTCACCGGGTTGATCTGATCGCTGAGCGTGATGCAGTCCTTGGCGCAGGCATCCAGGCAGCGGCCACAGCCCTTGCAAAAATCAGGAAGGAGAAAGGGTTTCGGTCGTTCTTTGAGGGCCATGGGGCCTCCATGCAGGGACGCAGGTCCTACCTGAAGTGAAGTTTCGACCTGGGCCCGTGTGCCTGTGGTCACAAGCATGGGATGACGCAGACCACCGCCGACCAATGAGGCCCGATTGGACTGTGCGGGTGGCGGTCTGTGCCGGTTTGCCGGTCGGACCTGGACCCTAGCGATCCCCCCAGTGCAGCTTCTGCTGGAGCAGGGCGAAGAAGTCCAGCCCCGGCCTCTGCAGGAGGGTGATTCGCGTCTTCGCCTGACGAAGCCTGACCTCGTCACCGGGCAGCACGCGGTGGCCCACCTGGCCATCCAGCGTGAGGTGGGCGTCCTCCGCATCCTGCAGGGTGATGGAGATGGGCAGCGAGGCTGGCACCACCGAGGGCCGCAAGGTGAGGGTGTGGGGGCAGATGGGGGCGATCACGAAGGCCTCGAGGCTCGGATGCAGGATGGGTCCGCCCGCGGACAGCGAATAGGCCGTGGATCCGGTGGGGGTGGCGATGATGAGACCGTCCGCCTTCATGGGACCCGCGTCCTGGTCGCCAATCCGCAGGTGCATGTCCATGATGCGGGCCAGGGCCCCCTTGGCGAGGACCGCGTCGTTCAGCACGCTCTGCCGGGCCAGCAGGGCTCCCTGGCGCCAGAGTTCGGCTTCCAGCATGGGGCGAACGTCCGGCAGGAGCGCTCCGGCCAGGCAGGCCTCCACGGCTTCCCGCGCCCCCGACACGGGATGGGCGGTGAGGAAGCCCAGGGAGCCCAGGTTGATGCCAAGGATCGGTGTGCCCCGCATGCCGACGCGACGGGCCGCGTAGAGCAGGGTGCCGTCGCCGCCCAGCACCAGGCAGAGGTCGGCCGGCGCACCGCCGGCGCCCAGGTCCAGATCGATGTGCAACCGGGTGGTATCCAGCCCGGCCTGGGCCCAGGCTTCCTCCAGCCCAGGCTCGCCAATGACCTCCCAGCCGCGGTCCAGGAAGACCGGCAGGGCCTCCCGCAGGGTGGAACCCAGGTGCGGGGATTTGACCTTGGCCACGAGGACGAGTCGCTGGGGCATGGCACCACTCTACCGCTATCCTTGAGCCATGGCTTCCAACCCGGCTTCCCCCTCCTCACCCGCCCGCCGTTGGATCAGGCGCCTACTGCTGGCCTTCCTGGCGGTCACGACGCTCGGGGCGGTCACCCTGGCCGTGTCCTGGTCTGTGCTCTCCAGGGACGCGGACAGCTTCCTCACGCTCTTCGCCCTGCGGGTGCCGAAGACCATCACCAAGGTGCTCGACCAGAGCGGCAACGTGATCGGCATCTTTGCCGAGGAACACCGGGTTGTGATCCCCTACGGCGACATCCCCAAGGCCTTCATCAACGCACTGGTGGCCACGGAGGACACCGACTTCTGGACGCACGGGGGCGTCTCGACCCGCGGCCTCCTCCGTTCCGGCGCGAACTTCATCACCAGCTTCGGCCGTCGCCGCGAGGGGGCGTCCACGCTCACCATGCAGCTCATCCGCACTGTGACGGCCAAGCGGCAGAAGCGCCTGGACCGGAAGCTGAAGGAGATCATCCTGGCCCGCAAGCTGGAGAAGGCCTACTCCAAGAAGCAGATCATGGAGATGTACGCCAACGAGGTCTATTTCGGCGGAGGCCGCTACGGCATTGAGGCGGCGGCGGAGTTCTATTTCGGCAAGAGCGCCCCCCAGCTGCTGCCCGAGGAGTGTGCGCTGCTGGCGGGCCTCGTCCAGAACCCGAACTGGTACAACCCCTACAACCCCGATCCCAAGGCCCGCGCCGCCGCGAAATCCCGCCGCAACCACGTGTTCATCCGCATGGTCAAGGAGGGCTACCTCAAGGCCGCCGAAGCCAGCCTGCTTGTCGAGAAGCCCATTCGCCTGGCCCGGGAGAACGCCCGCGAGGAGGCCGTGGCCCCCTACGTGGTCGAGGAGGTCCGCAAGTACCTCTACGAGAAGTACGGCCGGGAACAGGTGCTGAACGGCGGGCTGGAAGTCACCACCACCGTGGATAGCTTCTGGCAGGAAGCCGCCAACGAGGCGGTGCGGAACGGCGTCAAGGCTGTGGACCGGCGCCGGGGCTTCCGCAAGGACGCCGTGCAGTTCGTGACGGATCCCGACACCATTCAGCTGCCCGGCTGGCGGCGCTACTTCGAGATCGGCGACAGTGTTCGGGGCGTGGTTCTCGGCTGGAAGGGCGGCAAGGCCCAGGTGCGCATCGGGAAGGCGCAACTGGACGTTCCCGAGGCCGCCTTCGCCTGGGCCGGGAAGGACATCCAGAAGCTGCTGCCCCGTGGCGCGGCGCCCCTCTTCATCGTGAAGACATCGGATGAGGGCACCCCCAGGACCTTGGAACTAGACCAGGATCCCTCCGTGGAGGGCGCGCTAATGGCCGTGGATCCGAAGACCGGGGAGATCCGGGCCATGGTGGGCGGCTACGACTTCAACCGCTCCAAGTTCAATCGCACCACCCAGGCCCTGCGCCAGGTTGGCTCCACCATGAAGGCCTATGTCTACGGCGCGGCCTTCACCGCGGGGAAGACGCCCGCCTCCATGGTCAACGATGTACCGACGCGCTTCCTCGACACGGTGGACTACGCCCTGATCACGCACCCGGATGGCACCTCGGATTTCAAGCCCCTCCGGTCCGGCGTGAAGCCCTACGAACCCAAGAACTATGAGCGCGACTTCTGGGGGCCCATTCCCATCTGGGAGGCCCTGCGCGATTCCCGCAACGTCCCGGCCGTGCGCACCCTCGAAGAGACGGGCGTCATGAACGTCATCGACTTTGCCCGCAAGTGCGGCGTCACCGGCAGCATCCCGCCCTATCCCAGCATGGCGCTGGGCTCGGGCGACTTCACCCTCCGGGAGATGGTCCGGGGCTATGCCACCATCGCCAACGGCGGCCTCCAGGCGCCGCCGCCCTTCTTCATCAAGAAGGTCGCGGACCGCAATGGCCGGGTGCTGGAGAGCCATGGCGGCGCCGCCACTGAACAGGTGCTGGATCCCATGAGCACCTACCAGCTCATCCAGTGCCTCCAGGGCGTGGCCACCAGCGGCACCGGGGCCCGCAGCAACGAGCTGGAGTGGCCCGTGGCAGGCAAGACCGGCACCACGGACGACCACACGGACGGCTGGTTCATCGGTTTCTCCACCAAGGTGGTCTGTGGCGTATGGGTGGGCCTGGACGAGAAGAAGACCATCTTCCGGGGCGCCGACGGCGCCAAGGTGGCCTTGCCCATCTGGATCGACTTCATGCGGGCAGCCCTCCCCACCACCGGTGAGAAGGAGGAGTTCAAGGTGCCGGAGGGCATGGAGTGGGCCGACATCGACCGCTACACGGGCCTCTTGGCCACCTCCGCCACGGCGGACCGCGTGCTGCACCTGGCCTTCAAGCCCGGCACCGTGCCCAAGTCCGGCAGTGATGCCGAGGCAATCCGCCAGGTGAAGGAGGCACGCGACAAGGCGAACACCCAGCCCATGGAGAATCGCGTCTGGGGCCGGCCCAAGCCGATCGAGGAGGCCAAGCCGCTGGACCTGAACGCCAGCGACCCGAACGCCTGATCAAGGCTGCTTCTTTTTCTTCGCGAAGGTGGCGTCCTCTTCCAGGGTGTGCCTGCGGAACCAGTTGAACAGGAAGGCCGAAAGGTCCAGGGCCGCCCCCTGGTCCCCGGACTCGAGGCGGTCACGCAGCTGGAGCACATCGGTGCGGAAGCGGTCGTGCTCTCCCTTGTGGTGCACCAGATCCGGGAACTTGATGTGCTCCAGGTAGGACTCCTCGTAATGGAAGTGGTCATTCATCCTTTGGAGCATGGCGTCCAACGACTGGAGAACGGCCGGCCCTGAGCCACCCCGCCCGAGGTCCTTCTGGAGGTTCAGGATGGCCTCGCGAATCCCCTGGTGCTGCTCGTCGAGCTTGGCAACCCCGGTCGTGAACCCCACGCCCCCCTTGGGTTCGGCCTGCAGGTGAGCTGCTGGAATGGCAGCCTTCGGCCTGGCCGGGGCGCCTTGGCTTCCCTTCCTTCTCATGACAATTCGGTTCCAGAAGGAACGGAAATCCATGAAGAGGATCCTGAAAAAGCCGTTCTTCCTACGGTCGAGCGCAGGGGCGTACATGGGCTGGTTCCTTGGTGAGGTGGTGCAA
Organism: Geothrix sp.; assembly: GCF_049292215.1. Lineage (GTDB taxonomy): Bacteria > Acidobacteriota > Holophagae > Holophagales > Holophagaceae > Geothrix. Next base: position 26,002 of record NZ_JBATQW010000063.1, read on the forward strand.
GTCTACAGTCAACAGCAAGGTACCGACGGGGGAAGGTTCTTCCCTGCGGAGCTCATCTGTACGCTGCGCCGGCATCGTGCAGGGCGGGCCGGCGCAGCGCGGGAGCGGACGGATCAGCCCTTCTTCTTCCAGGGTTTCACGGGGCTTTCGCCGTACTTGGCGGCGGGCTTGGGACTGGACTTGGCAGCAGGCTTCCAGGGGCGCGGGGTGTCCTTCACCTCGGGCTTTGCCGGGCGGTCCTCCCAGGTCTTGCGGGGCCGTTCGGCGCCCTCGGGCTTGGGCTTGGAGTAGGGCCGGGGCCGGTCCTCGAAATCGCTCCTGGGCTTGAAGCTGCCATCGGGGCGGGTTTTGGAGAAGGCGGAATCGGGACGGGCCGCCTGACGCTCTGCATAGGTTCGCTGGGGGCGGGGGCCGCCCTCCTTGCGCTCACGGGGCGAGTCGAAGCGGGGTTTGGGCTTCTTCTCGGGCTCGTTGGGCAGCTCGAAACCGGAAGCCTGGTCGGCCTGGACGAGGCCCAGCAGGCCCGCCACGAGGCGCACGGGATCGGCACCCTTGAGCAGCTGGGTGGCCTGGTGCAGAAGGGCCGCGCTGGCGGAACCCTGGATGCCTTCCAGCAGCTTGGTGGCCTGGGCCTCGCGGATCTCCGCGGGCGTGGGCACGGCGCGCCAGTCGAGGGTGAGGCCGCCGCGGCGGCTCCAGGCCAGCAGGATGCGGCTTTCCTTCCAGCCCACCAGGGCCATGCTGGTGCCCTTGGCGCCGGCGCGGCCGGTGCGGCCGCTGCGGTGGATGTAGCTCTCGAGCTGGGTGGGGATCCCCATGTGGACCACCAGGGGCAGACCCTCGATGTCCAGCCCGCGGGCGGCCACATCCGTGGCCACCAGGTAGCGCAGCTTGCCCTCCTTGAACTGGCCCAGGATGCGGGTCCGGGTGGCCTGGGCCAGATCGCCGTGGAGGAAGGCTGCAGGCAGTCCGGACACGGTCAGCTCCTCGGCGACCTCCTCGGTCTGGGCCTTGGTCTTGGTGAAGATCAGGGCGGAGCTGGGCTGGTCCTTCAGCAGCAGGTTCACGAGGGTGCGCACATGCTGGTGGTCGGGCGCCAGCACGGGCGTGTGGGCGATGTCGGCGTGAACGGCGTGCTCGCCGGCCTCGGCCAGGGTGATCTGGACCGGATCCTTCAAAAACCGCTTGGCCAGCTTGGCGATGGGGGCGGGCAGTGTGGCCGAGAACAGGTAGGTCTGCGGGCCCGCGGGAACCTTGGCGAGGATGGTCTCGACATCCTCAAGGAATCCCATGTTGAGCATTTCGTCGCACTCGTCCAGCACGATCATGCTCACGTGGCTGAGATCCAGCGTGCCGCGGTTCATGTGGTCCATGACGCGGCCAGGGGTTCCCACGACGATGGGGGAGCCCTGCTGGAGGGACTTGATCTGGGGCGGGTACGCCACGCCACCCACGAGGTTGGCGATGGGCAGCTTGGGCATGAGGCTGTGGAGCTCGGCACCCACCTGCTGGGCCAGCTCGCGGGTGGGCGCCAGGATCAGGGCCTGCACTTGGCGGACGTCGGCGAGACGCTGGAGCAGAGGGAGGCCGAAGGCCAGGGTCTTGCCTGAGCCGGTGCGGCTCTGCACCAGCAGGTCCCGGCCCTCGAGACCGGGCTGGATGGTCTGGGCCTGGACGGGCATGGGGGTCTCGAAGCCACGCTTGGCCAGAGCGGCCAACAGGCCTTCGCTGCAGCCAAGGGCTGCAAAGGTCATTTCACTCACTGGTATCTCCCGGGGCTATCCCTGCGCGAGTGTGCCGAGTGGCAGTCACTTCAATTGGCGAACAGCGCCAGCCGGGAGGGGCCCAAATGAATAGTATCTCCTGAAAAGCATTGAAAAACAAGGGTAATTCCTGAACCACCCTTCACCATCTATTGCAGGCCTGAAACCATGTCCCGATGGTGGGGCTGAGTCCGATCTCAGCTTTCACCCGGGCATGCCGAGAGTACAAGTAGACCATCGCCATGCCTCAATACCAGTTCGTGATGAACTCCCTGGACCAGTTTGGAGAAACTTCGATGACAGGCCAATCTGGCGATACTAGCCGGTCCTTCGATTCGAACGCCTTCCACAGGCAAGCAGATATTCTCAACCTCGTCCTGGACAGCCTCACCCAAGGCATGGTCGTCGTTGGGCCGAATTATCAGGTCCTCTCGTTCAACCGGTGTTTCGAGGAACTGTTTCAACTTCCTCATGGAACCATCGGAGTGGGTGTTGATTTCCGTGACGTTCTCAAGACCTGGAAGGATGCCACTGGGCAGCATCAGCAGATGCTGGAGCGGGCCATCCAGGAACTCGACCGTGCCACCCCATTCCAATTCGAATTCCTCCAACAAATCAGAGGTGAGCCCCGCTGGTGCCAACTGACCCATAACCCGCTGCCAGGGATAGGTTTTGTAAGAACCTTCACCGACATCACAGAGCGGAAGCGGTCCGAGGCTTCCCTGCGCATCAGCGAGGAACGACTCCGGTTGGCCATGCTGGCGACGCAGCAGGGTTGGTTCGATCTGAACCTCAAGACGGGGGAGGTCATCGCGAGCAGTGAGTTCGCCAGGATCATCGGGGCCGAGGATGCGCACCCCCTGATGACCTACCAGACGTGGGTCGATAGCATCCACTGGGAAGACCGCAGCTCTGTGCTGCAATGTTTCAAGGAGTGCCTAAATACCGGAGAAATCAGGCAAATGGAATATCGCATCAAGGCAAGAACAGGCGAGTGGAAGTGGGTCCGTTCGTCTGCGAAGGTTGTCGCTTTCGACGAGGCTGGATCGCCGACGAGGATGACCGGGACTCACGCTGATATCACAGAGCGCAAAAAGGCAGAAGAAAAACTGGCAGAGATGGCCGACCGCCTGACTCTCGCTTCGCAAGCAGGTGGCGTGGGCATATGGGATTGGAATGTAGAGAGCAACCATCTGCTCTGGGACGACCAGATGTTTCGCCTCTACGGGATCAAGGCAGATCGGTTCAGTGGCGCCTACGAAGCCTGGAAGACTGGTTTGCACCCTGAGGATCTGGCACGTGGAGATGCAGAAATCCAGATGGCCCTCGGTGGCAAAAAGGCCTTTGATACCGAGTTCCGCGTCGTATGGCCGGATGGAAGCATCCATGACATCCGCGCCCTAGCAATCGTTCAACGGGATGCCTCAGGCCAACCCTTGCGCATGATCGGCACCAACTGGGACATCACGGATCGCAAACAGGCTGAGGCCGCGCTCAGGCAATCCGAGCAAGACTACCGGCACCTCTTCGAGATGGCCAATGACCCCATCATCATCTTCGAACCCGAGAACGAAATCATCCTAGAGGCCAACCAGGCAGCCTGCCGGACCTATGGCTTTGACCACGACGAGTTCATCGGCCTAGACCTCAAGACCCTGACCAGCGACATACCGCGCGGCGAATTGCAGATCCAGGCACTGATGGCCTCCGGGCTCTACCATAACTTCGAGACCGTCCAACTGAACAAGCAGGGAGAGGAGATTCACTTCCTAATCAATTCCTCTGTGATCACCTACCGCGGCCGGAAGGCCATCCTCAGCTTGAACCGCGACATCGGGGACCGCAAGCGACTGGAAGCCCAGTTGCATCATGCCCAGAAGATGGAGAGCCTGGGCACCCTGGCTGGCGGTGTCGCCCACGACATGAACAATGTACTAGGGGCCATCTTGGGCCTAGCCTCAGCCCACATCGATAGCCAACCCTACGGCAGCCCCCTCCACCAGGCCCTCAATACCATCTGCAAGGCCACCGAACGCGGCGGCAAAATGGTTAAGAGTCTGCTGAGTTTCGCCCGTCGAAACCCGAGCGAGAATGCGCAGCTCGATATCAACTCGATTCTCAAGGAGCAGGTCAGCCTGCTGGAGCGGACGACCATGTCAAGGGTCTGCCTGGAACTGGATCTGGACCCGAAGCTGCGGTCGATCCGGGGCGATGCCAGCGCCTTGGCTCACACCTTCATGAACCTCTGTGTGAACGCCGTGGATGCCATGCAGGAGAATGGCACCCTCTCCCTGCACACCCGCAATATCGACAACGACTGGATAGAAGTGGTGGTGGAAGACAACGGAATGGGAATGTCGAAGGACGTTTTGGAGAAGGCCATGGACCCCTTCTTCACCACGAAGGCACCAGGCAAAGGTACAGGGTTGGGCCTATCCATGGTCTTCAGCACCGTGAAGGCACATCAGGGGCAGATGGACATTCAAAGTGAATCCGGCAAAGGCACCCGCGTGGGTCTGCGCTTCCCAGCCTGCGAGGAGGAATCCCGGGCCACCGTGTCCGCGGTTGTCGATATTGCTGAACATTCCAGCAGACGCCTGAAGGTTCTTCTGGTGGATGACGATGACCTGATCCAGAGTTCCGTCCAGGCGATCCTGGAGGTCCTAGGGCACACGGCAGTGACTGCTGCCCAGAGCGGCGAGGAGGCTCTGGCGAGGCTGGAAGCAGGCTTCGAGCCTGATCTCGTCATCCTGGACATGAACATGCCGGGGCTCGGCGGTGCCGGGACACTGCCCCGACTGCGAGGTTTGCGGCCGGATGTGCCGATCCTCCTATCCACGGGCCGAACCGACCAAACAGCCTTGACCTTGGCTTCGACTCATTCAGGGGTTACCTTGCTGGCCAAGCCCTTCGGCTTGAGGGAACTCAAAAAACACCTCGACAACATTGGGCTGGGGTGAAGTTTCGTCCGCACCTTTCGTGGTTCCAAGCTGTCGGTCCGGGTCGTAGTGACATCCACGGAGCGGTAAGATCCTGGAATGACGACGCTCCTGCTCATCCGCCACGGCATCGCCGAGGATCCACGCCCCGGGCAGCCGGACGCGGACCGCGCCCTCACGGAGGAGGACTGGGTGAAGACACGGGCGGCGATGAAGGGCCTCGTGGCTCGGGGCTACCGGCCCACGCGCGGCTTCCACAGCCCCTACCGGCGCGCCGCGGAGACCATGACCTGCCTCCAGGAGGCGGCGGGAGCCTTCCCCATGGAGTCGCGGGTGGACCTGAGGCCGGACGGGCAGCCTTCCCACGTGGACCTCTGGCTGCGGGGGCTCATGGCTGGGGCGGGACCCGGAGAGGCCCTCGCCCTCATCAGCCATCAGCCCTTTCTTAGCGACCTCGTCTTCCACCTGACGGGCCGGGACGTCGATGCCAAGAAGGCCAGCTGCACCGTCATCAAGTGGGAGAGCCCAGGCTGGCGCTTCGAGCGGCAGTACCAACCCGCCGAGCTGCGGGGTTGAGGATGCGGCCCCAACCTACCCTGGTCCCCCTCGCTTCGGGTCTGAAGATGCACTATCGCGTGCAGGGGAATCCGGTCGGCCCCTGGCTGGTGCTGCTGAACGGTCTGCTGTCCGACACCACCATGTGGGCTGGCGTCCTACCCGGGTTGACGGAGCAATACCGCATCCTCACCTTCGACAGCCGGGGGCAGGGCAAGTCGGATGCGCCCCTGGACGGGCCCTATGCCACCGCACAGCTGGCTGAGGATGCCTGGGAGCTCTTCCAGGCCTTGGGCATCGAGAACCCCTGGCTCATCGGCCTCTCCAACGGCAGCGCCATGAGCCTGGAGCTGCTGAGTGCACATCCTGCCGCCTTCGCCGGGGGCATCCTCACCAGCGCCATGCCGTACTTCGACTTCGCCCTTAGCTTGAAGGCCGAGCACTGGGCACGCTGCCTGGAGGTGGGCGGCCCACTCATGCAGTTCGACGCCGTGGCCCCCTTCCTGTGGGGTGACGCCTTCCTGGAGGCCCGGCACGGCGTCCTCCGCGCCTACCACCAAGTCGTGACGGGAGGCGCCGACCGTCCCCAGCACGGGAATCTGCACCAGATCCGGGGCACCCTGGGCTGGGACATCCGGGAGCGACTGGACCGCATCCAGGCACCCGTGCTGCTTCTGAGCGGTGCGGAGGACCTCCTGACGCCATCTTGGAAGTGCCTCGAAACCGCGCGGCGGATTCCCCACAGCCGCTTCGAGGTGTTACCCGGGATCGGCCACGCATTTCCCGTGGAAGCCCCCAAGGCCTTTGTCGCCCGGGTGCGCGCCTTCCTGGCGGAACACCCAGGGGGTTTGGCCGGGAAGGGATTCTGACCTATCCTGTCAGCATTCCCGAGCCACTCCTGACTCGCCCTGCCCCCGAGGTGACCTATGGCCACCCCTTCTCAGTTTCCGACCGTCTTGAGCCTGCAAGGGCTCAAGGAACTCTCCATCGGCAAGCTCGCCGAGCTGGCGAAGGAACTGCAGATCGAGAGCCCCCTCGCCATGCGGAAGCAGGAGCTGGTGTTCCGGGTGCTACAGGCCCAGGCCGAGCGCGAGGGCCAGTTCTTCTCCGAGGGCGTGCTGGAGGTCCTGCCGGAGGGCTTCGGCTTCCTGCGGAGCCCCGACCAGAACTACCTGGCCGGCCCCGAGGACATCTACATCTCCCCGAGCCAGATCCGCAAGTTCAACTTGCGCACCGGCGACACCCTGTCCGGCATGATCCGCGCGCCCAAGGAAGGCGAGAAGTTCTTCGCGATGCTGCGGGTAGACGCGGTGAACTTCGACCCCCCCGAACAGGCCAAGGACCGCGTGCACTTCGATGATCTGGTGCCGCTGTACCCCAAGCATCACCTGCGCATGGAGCGGGACGCCCAGGAGCTGAGCACCCGCGTGATGGACCTGATGACACCGCTGGGCAAGGGCCAGCGCGCCCTCATCGTGGCGCCGCCCCGAACGGGCAAGACCGTGTTGCTGCAGAACATCGCCAATTCCATCACGGCGAACCATCCGGAAGTCTTCCTCATCGTGCTGCTCATCGACGAGCGGCCCGAGGAAGTGACGGACATGGAGCGCAGCGTCAAGGGCGAGGTGGTCTCCAGCACCTTCGACGAGCCTGCCACCCGCCACGTCCAGGTGGCCGAGATGGTCATCGAGAAGGCCAAGCGCCTTGTGGAGCACAAGAAGGACGTGGTGATCCTCCTGGATTCCATCACGCGCCTGGGTCGCGCCTACAACACCGTGGTGCCCCCCAGCGGCAAGGTGCTCTCCGGTGGCGTGGACAGCAACGCCCTGCAGCGGCCCAAGCGCTTCTTCGGCGCGGCGCGCAACATCGAGGCCGGCGGCAGCCTCACCATCATCGCCACGGCCCTCATCGAGACCGGCAGCCGCATGGACGACGTGATCTTCGAGGAATTCAAGGGCACCGGCAACAGCGAGATCGTGTTGGACCGCAAGCTCAGCGACAAGCGCATCTTCCCGGCCATGGACATCCAGAAGTCGGGCACCCGCAAGGAGGATCTGCTCATCGACGCCACCAAGCTCGCCAAGATCTGGGTGCTCCGCAAGATCCTCAGCGCCAGCGGCCCCAGCGAGAGCATGGAGCTGCTGGTGGATCGCCTGGGCAAGACCAAGACCAACGATGAATTTTTGGCCAATTTGCAAGAGCCGCCTCCCCGCAGGTAGTGGCAAGGCTCGGAATATGGCTGCAGGCCAAATTCTGAGCCCAGGCTAAACTGGAAGGTCGCCAGCGGGACCACCCTTGACCTTTCCCCACACCCCCTTCCACATCGGTTCCATCGAGGTGCCCAACCGCCTCGTGATGGCACCTCTGCACGAGATCACCGACCAGCCCTTCCGCAAATTCATCCGGGAGATCGGCGGGGTCGGGCTCGTGGTGTCGGAGATGATCAGCAGCGAGGCCCTGATCCGGCATGCGGTGAAGGCGGAGAAGATGATGGCGGCCACGGGTGAGCGGCCCCTGTCCATGCAGATCTCCGGGGGCCGTCCCGAGGCCTTGGCGGAGGGTGCGGTGCTCTGCGAGGCCGCAGGGGCGGACCTGGTGGACCTCAACATGGGCTGCCCGGCCAGCAACGTCACCAAGGGAGGCGCGGGCTCCGCACTGCTGCGCGACATCAAGCTGGCCGAGCGCTGCGTCACGGCCATGGTGAAGGCCGTGAAGGTGCCGGTGACCGTGAAGATGCGGGCGGGGTGGGATGCCTCCCAGAAGGACCGCGGCGAGTTCCTGGATTTCCTGCGCATGTTCGAGGGCGCGGGCGTGCAGGCCCTGGCCATCCACCCGCGCACCCGCGCCCAGCAGTACGAGGGGAACGCAGACTGGAGCATCATCGCCCGGGCCGTGGAAGCAGGCACCGCGTACCCCATCATCGGCAACGGCGATGTGAATGGGCGCGAGGATGCCTTCCGCATGGTGGAACAGACCGGCTGCGCCGCGGTGATGATCGGCCGCGGGGCCCTCTACAACCCCTTCCTGTTCCGCCAGGTCCTGGATCCGGAGTTCCAGGTGACGACGCCCATGCGCATCGACGCCACGCTACGGCTCTTCCAGATCCTGCTCGACCTGCTGGAACCCCGTGAAGCGCTGCACAAGATCAAGAAGATCGGCGCCTGGTTCACCAAGGGCGTTCCCGGCGGTCACGGCTTCCGCCAGAACCTGCACGCGGCCAGCGATCCCCAGGCCCTCATGGCCGCCATCGACGCCCTGAGGCATCAGGCCGCGTAGATCAGGCCGGCCCCTCGGCGATGGCCTCGTCCAGGACGAAAGCGGTGTCGAGGCTCTTGGGAGCCTGGCGGATGGTGCATTCCACGGCGGGACAGCGGTCGCAGTAGAGGCGTCCGCAGGGGTCCACATGGGTGTGCATCTCGCCTTCGATGGCGCCCTCCTTGAGAGCCTTCACGCCGAAGGACTCGCAGAGGTCGTGGGCCTGACGCACCGGGTAGAACTCGGGCACCACGATGTGGACATCCACGTGGGTGTATCGGCCGCTGCGAAAGCTGCGCAATTCGTGGATGGCAATGATGTCCCAGGTGCGAACCGCGTTCATGGCGACGAGCACCTTGGCGAGCACCTCGGGATCCTCCATGTCCAGGAGGGCCTGGGAGGACTCCTTCACCAGCCGGAAGCCGGTGCGTGCAAGGAGCAGGCCGACGATCATCGCCATGACCGGATCGAACCACTTGAGGCCGGTGAACGTCACGGCCAGCAGGCCGGTGGCGATTCCAATGGTGGTCCAGAAGTCCGACAGGATGTGGTGGCCATCGGCCTCCAGGGCCTTCGACCGGGTCTTGCGGCCCTGGGTGAGGAGGAACCAGCCCAGCAGGCCGTTGAGGCCCCCCGCCACCAGGTTCACCAGCAGGCCCCGGCCCAGATCCTTCAGCTCGACGCCGTAGATGAGGCCCTTGGCGGCTTCGAGGAGGATGAACACCGCGGCGAGGGAGATGAGGCCCCCCTCGAACACGGCGCTGAAGTGCTCGATCTTGCCGTGGCCGTAGGGGTGTTCCCGGTCCGCGGGCTTGCCCGCGAAGATCACCGCCCCGAGTGCGAACACGGCCGCCACCACGTTCACGATGCTTTCGATGGCGTCGGACTTCAGGGCCACCGAGCCGGACAGCAGATAGGCAACGTACTTCAAGCCCAGCACACAGATGCCTGCGGTGATGGACAGGAGCGCGATGCGGATCCGGGACTTCTGTTCGGCGTGTTCGGCGGACATGGCGGCTCCGGGCATCAGGGTATCAGCCGAGGTCCTCGAAGAGGCCCCGCTGGACGCCGTTGCCGGGGTCGGCCGGGAACGGGTAGGCAGCGGCGGGGGCCCAGGGCCGATCCGGATCGAAGCGCCCGGGCGGCGGCAGCTCCGGTGGCAGCCAGCGCAGGGCCGGGGAGGGGAGGATCTGGCCGAGGAGGGTCTGGGCTCCGGCTTCGGGCGGGACGGCGGGCACCCGCAGCAGGGCGATGGGCGGATGGTCCAGGGTGTCGGGCCAGGCTGCGGGCTGCATGGCCCGGGCCTCCAGGGGCACGGGATCCCTGGGGTCTGCGGCAAGACCCGGGGTGAAGGATCCAGGCGCCGGCGGCAGGGCTAGGCTGGCGCGCCAGGGGTGGCCTTCCCGCAGGGCCTGCCGGCCCAGGAGCGCCGCGACCTGGAGGTCCGAGCAGGCACCGAGGTGGATGGGTGTGCGCAGGCGTTCCTGCAGCAGCGCCTTGAGGGCCCGCAGCTGGCCCAGGGCCGTGGGCCAGCTGCCGCCGGCCCGCTGGAATTCGGTACCCCCCACGAGGGAGAGACGCCATCCCACGGCCCGGCGGGCGAAGGGCAGGTCCACCCAGGCTCCAGAAGCCAGCCGTTGGGCGAGGCCCCGCTCCGCGGCCCCCTGGGCTTCGGACATGGCCGCGACCAGGGC
>NZ_JBATQW010000064.1:0-1523 GCF_049292215.1 Geothrix sp.
GGCGCGACGACCTGCGCCACTGGGCGGACGCGCTGGCCCTCGCGGACCAGAGCGGGACCCTCGCGTTCGAAGGCAGCTTCATGCACCTGCGGGACCGGGTGAAGGACTACGCCCAGGGCATCTGGCAGGAACTGTCAGTGCTGCGAACTACCACCCAGGCAGCACACCGGTGGGCCGAGCGTCTGGAATCCCTGGCCACCACCCTGCGGCTGCCCATGGATCCCGACGATTTCTACTCCCCACTGGGCCTACTCAAAGAGGCCTGGGGGCTCGAAATCTGGACCTTCGCCGACATGCTCCTGGCGCTTGAAGCATTTCTGGATGCGGCGCGCAGCAGTGAGATCCCCCGAGCCGTCGAGGGCCTGCGCCTGGTCACCCCCGGCACGATCCTCGACGACTGGAACGGCGCCCGCGCCACCCTAATCCTTGATCTCTCCGAAGGTGCTTGGCCCAGCCGCCCCGCTGAGAATCCCGACCTGGACGGCGACCGCAAGGCCGCCATCAACCGCGCGCTGCTCGCCTGGAGTCAGGCCGAGCCGACGGCCACGTTCCCCCCTGCCCTGCAGCGGTTCTGGCTACCCCGCAGCGAGCATGGCGATCAGATTCCACGTGCTTTCCAGCGGGAGGCATACGCCTTCAACAAGGTGCTGGCCATGACCCGCGAGCGTCTGGTGGTGCTCAGTCCCGCCCAGGATGAGGATGGCCGCATGAAGTCCCAGGGGCCCTTCTGGACGGCGCTGGAAGGCGCGGCCCCGTGGCGTCCTGAAGTTTCTCTGCACAGCCGCCTGCGTTGGCGTTGGGAAGGCCGCGATCAGTCGCCTCACCACCGGGCCCGGGCCACCACGGCTCAGGCCCGCCCGGCCAGCGAGGTGCTGCTGGCGGAAGCGCCAAACTTCGACCGTGCACCGGGTCTCCGCGCCGCCTGGCTCAAGGGACAAGAGAGCGCCAGCCCCACGGCGCTCGAAGGCCTGGCCAAGTGCCCCTTCCGTTCTTTCGCTGAGCGGGTGTGGGGCTTGCAGACCTTCGATGCGCGCACCCAGATGTCCATGGCCGTGGGTATCCTCGTCCACCACATCATGGAACAGGCCCTGGCGCCTTTTGTGGGTATGGAGGATTGGCCGAGCGCCTTCCAGACGGCACTGGGGCTTGGTCCAGAGGCCGGCGCCGATGACCTCATCCCCCACTTGCAAACCCTATGGCTGGACCACCAGGACCAGTGGTTAAAGGAACTGGACCGCCATATCCCGCAGGAGCAGTGGCCCCAGGCTGTGCTCCGCCTGGAATCCCTGATGCCCAACCTGGCCGCGGCACTGCTGAGGGATGTCCAGGCCGAAGCCCCCGAGAAGGGCGAATTCGCGTTGCTCGACCCAACGCGCCTATCTGCTCCGAAGACCAAGAAGGCCTCAGCTCCCCCACCGGAGACCTGGCGCCGGACTTTGCTGGCTCTTGAGGGCACACTGGGCCCTGTGGCTTTGGCTCTGGCTGAAGGGCGCACCCTCCTCGTCAGCGGCAATGTCGATCGC
>NZ_JBATQW010000065.1:0-5580 GCF_049292215.1 Geothrix sp.
GACCAAGGCGGAGACCCAGCTGAAGGAGCCCTGGGACCTGGCCCTCCTGGTTGTGCTCCGGGCCGAGCTGGGCGAAGCACAGCCCCCCTCGCCGAGCCTGGATGAGGCGGGCGCGCCGCGGCTGGGACCCGCCCTTGGACGGGTCCGGCGGGCCTACCTCGCCGCCTATGCCGGGGGTCCCATGCCCACGCCAGGGGAGCGCCTTGACCTTCACCACCGCCTGGGGAACGGCTACGCCGCAGACCTGCTGGAGGCCCGCTTCCTGGACCGCGAGGGAGGAGGCGAGGCCCTGCGGACCCGGGCCCGGGCGGCCCTGATGACCCGCCTGGCCGGGCTGGGCCTCCTTGGCCTGGGGGTCATGACGCTGGCGGCGACCGGGCTCGTGGTCGGGATCTACCTGCTGGTGACCCGGGACAAGCATGTCGTTCCCAGCCTGCCCGCCTGGTCGCTCTCCGGGCGCGCCTGCGCCCTGATCCTGCTGGCCTGGTTCCTGGCTTTCTTTCTCTCGGGAAATCTGGCCGTGCTGCTGCTCCAGCCCTGGCCGGGACTGCGGTGGCTGACCCTGCCCCTCGGCTACCTGCTCCATGCCGGCTTTGGAATCCAGCTCCTCTGCCTCGCCGAAGGGCTCACCCTTGGCGAGTTATGGTGCCGCGTCGCCCCCGGCCGGGCTGGCCGGGACCTGGCCTGGAGCGGGGCATTCCTGGCCCTGGCGGTGCTGCTCGTCATCCTCGTGGCCCTGGTCTCGAACCTGATCCTGAGGCCTGAGCAGAGCCCCCAGCGGGACCTGCAGGACGTGCTGCGCAGCCTCTCGGGCTGGGGGCCGAATCTGGCGATGTTCCTGACCGTGGCGGGCGTGGCGCCCTTCTTCGAGGAGCTGCTCTTCCGGGGGTTCCTGCTGCCCGTGCTGGCGCGGAAACAGCGGCTGGCAGTGGCGCTCGTCCTCTCCGCCCTTCTCTTCGCCGCCATCCACCTCCAGCCTGCGGGCCTGCCCGTCCTCGCCACCCTGGGGCTGGTGATGGGTCTGGCCATGCGGCACACCGGCAGCCTACGAACCCCGATCCTGGTCCACGCCTGCTGGAACGGGAGTCTGTTCCTCCTCATGCGGGCTTTCGCTTAGGGACGCTGGCTAGCCCGTGACATGGACTCGCGAGAGGGCCGGCGAGAGCCACCAGAACAGCTGGAGCAGCACGAAGACGAACACCACCCACTTGAGGATCGTTACCCAATCGGTCCCATCGGGGCTGGGTTCCGTGGAGCTTTTCCGGGAAGCCAGGAAGGTCTCGACCGGATCCTCCGCCAGGGTGATCTTCATGGCCTGGCTCTGGTGCAGGCGGGAGTCGGTGGCCTGGGGACCGCTGTCTTCCCCGAGTCCCTGGGAAAGCCCGGCCGGAAGGCGGAACCGCGCCGTCGACACGCTGCTCCCGTCATCATCCTGGCCCAGGGCCGCGAAGAGCCTGGCCCGCATGCTGGCCGGTCCGGGCAGGGCGTCGATGAGCTCCTCCATGAACTCCGGGAGGGTGGTGTAGCGATCATCCGGGTCCACGGACAGGGCCCGCTGGAACACGCTACCTAAGCGAGGTGGCAAATCCGCCGGGAGGGTGATGGGCTCCTGCAGGATGTGGATGATGATCTCCGTGAGCCCGCTTCCCGGGTGGGGCAGCTGGCCCGTGAGCAGCTCGAAGGCCGTCGCCGCGAAGCTGTAGCGGTCCGAGGAGGGGGTGCCCTCCCCGCCTTTCAGGACTTCGGGAGGGGCGTAGGCCGGCGAGCCCAGAAAATCCCCGGTCACCGTCAGCCGGAGCGCCAGGGTCTGGGCATAGCCGTTCTGGGTCCCTTCGTCCAGCATGGGCGCGTCCAGGGGATGCTGGGGGTTCAGGCTCATGTGCCCCATGCTGCGCGCGATGCCGAAGTCCATGAGCTTGGCTCGGCCCTCTTCGCTCAGGAGGATGTTGTCGGGCTTGACGTCACGGTGGACGATGGCGCGCCGGTGGGCTGCCCGGAGCGCCCGCATGGCCTGGATCAGCACCTTCGCGGAAGTCTCCTGGTCGAGGTCCTTCTCCCTGATGTGCTTGGCGAGACTCTTCCCCTCCACGTATTCCATGGCCAGGAAGGGCCCAAGGTCCTCCTCCACGCCCACATCGAAGATGGTCACCAGGTTCGGGTGGTTCAGCTGGGCGCTGATCTCAGCCTCCCGCCGGAAGCGCAGCATGGCCTGGTGCCGGGCGTTGCCGGCCACCCGGATCACCTTGATGGCCACGCGGCGCTTGAGGAGGGGATCTTCCGCCAGGTAGACGGTTCCCATGCCGCCCTGTCCGATGGGCCGCAGGACCTGGTACCTGCCGATGGTCTTCGGGTCTGCCATGGAAAGGAAATTCTAACCAGGAGACCCCCTCCTCCAGTCGAGATAGAATGGAGGATTCGACATTCTGGAGTCCCCATGGCCGCCCTTCTCGAAGCCATCGAGATCAAACGCAAGATGTTCTTCGAACTCGAGGACACCCCCTTCCATTGCCTGGATGTGGAGATCTCAACCCCCACGGCCCGGGGTGGACAAACCTTGGTGCGGATCAAGATGCGGAACCTGCTCACTCGGGCGGTCTTCGACAAGACCTTCAAGGCCGGCGACAAGTTCAAGGAACCCGACCTTGTCCTCACGCCCGCCAGCTACCTCTACAGCGATGGCGACGGCTCCCACTTTATGGATCAGGAGACCTACGAGACCCACACCCTGGGGGACACCCTCATGGGCGATGCGCTGGACTACCTCACCGAGGGCCTCATCGTCCAGATCCAGAAATACAACGGCAATCCCATCGGCCTCCAGATGCCCACCACGGTGGAGTTGGCTGTCACCTACACAGAGCCCGGCGCGCGCGGCGACACGGCCAGCGGCAACGTCACCAAGCCTGCCAAGCTGGAGACCGGCATCGAGATCAAGGTGCCGCTCTTCATCAAGGAGGGAGAGAAGGTGAAGGTGAGCACCGAGACCGGCGAGTTCGGCGGTCGCGCGTAATGTCCCGCAAGTTCCGCCTCGGCCAGAGCCGGGAGGCCCAGGACATGGACCACCGGGAGGCCTATTCCCGGGAGCGGGGCGGCGAGAGCAAGCGACGCCAGCAGCACGCTGACCGGCTCGAGACCGGCATCGAAGCCCACGATGCCGAGACCCTGCTCCGCCTGCCGGACCCTGGCCCCTGGATGCACCTGCCCGAGGCCACCCTGATCCAGCGCCACAGCCAGTGGGTGGACCTTGAGTTGGAAGACCGCACCATCATGCGGGCCACCCTGGGCGGGAAGCTCAAGGGCGTGCGCCTGGTCTGCGGGGATCGGGTCCGGTATTCGGTCGTCCCCGTTGAACCTGACGATCCAAGGTTCCCGGCCCATGTTCCCGTGCGCGGGGACGGGGGCTCCCCCGAAGCCCAGGTGGTGGCCGTGATGCCCCGGAAGACCCTGCTCAGGCGTGGCGGCATCGACGACCGAGAGCCCTGGCAGCTCATCTGCGCCAATGCCGATGAGCTCTGGATCTGTGCCGCCGTGGTGGACCCGCCCTTGCGGCCCGGTCTGCTCGAACGTGCCCAGTTGCTGGCGATCGACGCCGGGCTCACCTTCCGCGTCATCGTCACCAAGCGGGATCGGGCTTCGAAAAAGGACACCCTCCCCGAGCTGGACCCCCTGCGCGAGCAGGGGGTGGCCATCCATGAGACCTCCGCCCTCAACGGGGAGGGGGTCGAAGCCCTCCATGGGCTGCTGGTGGGCAAGGTGGTGGTCCTGCTCGGCCACAGCGGTGTCGGCAAGAGCACCCTGGTGAACGCCCTCCACCCGGTGGCCGCCCTGAAGACCGGGGGGCTCACCAAGTTCGGCACCGGCAAGCAGACCACCACGGCCTCGCGCTGGCTCGCCATCGAATCCGGCGGGACTCTGGTGGATACCCCCGGGATCCGCACCCTCAGCGTGCGTGGCCTGGATCGGTCCTTGCTGGGCCGAGTCTTTCCGGAGTTCCCGGCAGAGGTGCTGGACGCCCCCCTGGCCTTCGACGCGGAAGACGAGGAGACCCTCGACCGTCTGCGCCTCGACTACCCGGAGCGCCTGCAGAGCCTCCAGCGGCTCTGGCAGGAGATGGATGACCGGAATCCGAACCAGAACGTGTGGCGGTAGCCCGTGCAAGATCGCATGCAGACTCCCTCCAAACTGCTCGATCTTGCCTACGGGGCCGTCTTCGGCACCCTCTTTCCCCTCTTCCATTTCGCGGCCCGATCCTTTGCGCGACGGGAGCGTGGCCACGACATCGCGGATCAGATCGCCAACGCCTTCATGGATGTGCAGCCCCGGTACCTGGAGGCCATCCTGGGCAATACAGGGCGGGTCATGGGACTGAAGCCTTCGCATCCGGAGGTCGAACGCACGGCCCGTGAGATGGTGCGGCAACACGCCAGGGCCTGGGTGGACTTCTTCTTCTATGGCCAGCGGCCCGTGGGGGAAGCCCTGGCGCAGTTCGCCAGCATCGAGGGCATCGATCAATTCGACGCCACCCTTGCGGAAGGAAAGGGCGTGATCCTGCTCACGGCCCACGCGGGGAACTTCGAACTGGGCGGCATCCTGCTGCGGTCCCGCAACCTCAAGGTCCATGCGGTCTACAAGCCCGACCACTTCGCAGCCGTTGAGCGGCTTCGGGAGGGGATGCGGGCCCAGGGCGGCGTGGTGGGCATTCCCGTCGATGGCGTGGGTTTCTCGACCCTGCCCCTTGTGCGGCTTCTGCGGGAAGGCGCCCTGGTCGGCATGCAGGGGGACCGCGACTTCAGCCTGAACGGCCTGCCCATGCCCTTCTTTGGACGCGAGGTGCCCTTCCCCCGGGGGCCCTGGGAACTGGCGGCCATGACCGGCGCACCCATCATCACGAGCTTTTTCTACACCGATGAAAATCGGCGCTTCCACGCCCACTTCGGGGAGCCCATCCGGATCGAGGGTGGTCGAGGTGATCGCATGGCCGCCATCCAGGCCGGCATGAGGGCCTATGTGGCGGATCTGGAGGCCTTGATCCGCCGCCACCCCAGCCAGTGGTATTGCTTCTACCCCTTCTGGGACGACCCCGCCCGGAATGCTTCATGACCACGGGGCATCCCAGGGTCACAGCCTACGGGGTCGCGCCATGGCCCCGGTCATAGGATGATGGATTCTGGCTTTGGCCTTTCTGGGTTCGTTTCCCGCTTCACTCAAGGAGTCCCCTTCATGCGCAGTGCCCTCCCCTTGTCCCTCCTGCTTGCAGCCACCCTGGGCTGCCAGTCCAAGAAATCCGATGCCATCGTGGCTGCGCCAACCACCGGCGCCCTGCCGGCGGCCGGCGCCACCGCTCCGGGCCAGGGCCTCACCGGCAAGGTGCTCGAGCGCATCGACGCCGCCCCCTACTGCTACCTCCGGCTGCAGACCGCTCGTGGCGAAGTCTGGGCCGCGGTCCCCGAGGCCAAGATCGAGAAGGGCACCGAGGTGACCATCGTCAACCCGATGCTCATGAACAACTTTGAGTCCAAGACCCTGAACCGCACCTTCGCCGAGGTCTTCTTCGGCAACCTCGCCCCCGCCGGAGGCGCC
>NZ_JBATQW010000066.1:0-35461 GCF_049292215.1 Geothrix sp.
GCCTGCTCCTGGGCCGGCCGGTCGGCGGCCTCCCGGGCGAAGTCCAGGCCGCACTCGCCCACGCCGGCCCGGTGCGCCCGTAGCAAGGCGTCCAGGCGGGCCTCCCAGCCAGGCTGCGCGGCGGCCACGAACCAGGGATGCAGGCCCAGCATGGGAATCACCTGCGTCTCAGAGGCTACATGGGCCAGCACCGCCTCCCAGTCGGCCTCGCACGTACCGCAGACCACGCGCACCTGCTCCGGAAGCCATGATCTGGCCTCCGGGAGATGGCAGTGGGCATCGAAGTGGAGGCGCATGGGCGGGGAGGGAGGCTGGTGGTCCCGGCGGGAATTGAACCCACGACCTACCGCTTAGGAGGCGGTCGCTCTATCCGCTGAGCTACGGGACCTGCGGCAGCACATCCATCATTCTAGCGGCAACCGGGCTCCCGAGAGCGATTTGGCACACCGTGCCGGGTCGCCTTCTTGCGATGATGGAGCCCCACTTCGAGGTCGCCATGTCCCGCTCGCAGCTCAAGGATGAGGTCTTCATGAACATGGCGCTGGAGCTGAGCCGGCTCGGCACCTGCTGTCGGCTGAAGGTGGGTGCGGTCCTGCTCCGGGCGGACGGCGGTGTTGCGGCGGCGGGCTTCAACGGGGCGCTGCCGGGCATGGCGCACTGCACACCGGACACCTGCAAGCCCGGCCAGCGCTGCCTCCACACCAGCCACGCCGAGGAGAACGCTCTAGGTTTCTGCGACGGCGCCGTGGCCACGGCCTACGTCACCCACGAGCCCTGCCTCATCTGCTGCCGGGCGCTGGTTCGGCGCGGCGTGCGGCGGGTGGTGTTCCGCCATCCCTACACCAGCATCGCCGAGCAGGAGCGGGCCGAGCGGCAGGGCATCCTCGACCACTTCAGCGTGCGCTGGGAGCAACTCGACCTGGCCTAGATGCCGCCGTGCTCCCAGAAGGGCACGGGCTCTGGATCGATGGCGACCTCGGTGCCGTCATCCAGGATGAGGCGGGGCGGGTCGCCGGCGCGCACGTCGACGATGGTGCGGCCCAGGAGGCGCTCCCGTCGTCCGTGGTGCCAGGAGATGCCCACGGGGTAGGTGCGGCGGTAGGCATCCAGGGGCGCTTCCATCCAGTGGCACAGGCGGTCCAGCGCGGCCTGGAGGGTGGCCTCGAAGCCCTTGGGCGGCTCGGGGTCGAGGCCGGCGGCGGCGAGGAAGGCCTCGGAGGGATCCCGGGCCTCAAGGTTCCCGGTGGTCCAGCGGCGGCCCGAGGCCGCGGGGGACTGCCCTTCGAGGATGACGGGCCGCTCGTGGTGGATGCCGAGCCAGAGGGACACCCGGCCCCCGGGGCCCGTGCCCTCGAAGTCCAGGGGCAGTTGCATGTCGTCATGGAAGACCACGGCCCGCAGGGGGAGCCACTCGAAGGTCTCGACCACCTTGGCGCCCACGGGGCCGGAGAGCTCCCGGCGCAGCGCGGCCACGGCCTCCGCGAAGGTCTGCCGCAGCTCAGCCAGGCTCAGCACGCCCTCAGGGACCCCCTGGCTGGTCAGGGCCAGGGGCGCCTCGTGCCAATCCGAGGCCAAGGCCGGCACCACCTGCTGGAAGAGGATGAGGGCCGGGTCCCAGTCCCAGTGGCGGGCCGGTTCGTAGCCCAGTTCCCGGCACAGCTCGAACCAGGCCCGCTCCGGGGCCGGCGCCCCCGGCAGGAAGATGGAACGCCCGTCGAGGAACAGCTCGCAGCCAGGCCCGGAGGTCGTGGCGCGTCGGCAGAGGCCCAGTTCGTGGCGGCCCAGGGTGGCGAGGGTGGTCTCCCGGTACGGGTGGTCCTCCTGCCGCAACACCCGCAGCGGCGCACTGAGGATCCATGCATCCAAGGCCATGCCCTGCCTCCCTAGGGAAGCCAAGCCTCGGTCGTCCCCTCCTTGCCGTCAATCCCAGAATGGGAAATACCCGATTAATTTCACTCCACCCGCTGGAGGCGCATGCCCGGGTAGTAGTGCTGGAGGACCTCCTGGAAGGTGGCACCCTCCAGCGCCATGCCGTAGGCGCCGGTCTGGCACATGCCCAGGCCGTGGCCCCAGCCCCGGCCGTAGAAGATCCAGCGCCGCTTGGTCCCCTGGCCGACCGTGAGCCAGCGAAAGACATTGTCCTTGAGACCCAGCAGACCCCGGATGTGCATGCCGCGGACCCGGTGGGGCGCCCCCTTGGTGTCCACCAGGGTGAGGTCCAGCACCCGGCCCTGGTCATTGTGCTCGGCCTTCAGGTCGCGGATGCCGGGGACATTGACCCGCTTGCGCACCGTGGCCAGCAGTTCCGCTTCCGTGTATTCCACCCGCCAGTGGGCCGTGGGGTTGTAGCGGTCCCAGGCCGCACCGTCGGGATCGAGGCGGCGCACCAGCACCTGGGCCGGACCCTCCTCGCCCGGGATCCACTTGAGGCGGTCGCCCACCTGGATGTCGGCCTTGGCCACCAAGCGCAGGCTGCCGTCGGGACCCTCCTCGGCCAGCAGCAGGGTGGGGGCCAGGGCCAGCGGCTCCGGCCCTCCTCGCTTCCGCCGGACCTGCCGGTCCAGGAGCAGGGAGCCCTCGCCGGGCGTGAAGGGCTCCAGCTCCTGCCAGAGGCGGCCCAGGATCTGGAGGGCCTGGCGGAGGGTGATGGGCTCGGAACCATTCCAGATCGAAGCGGGAACGACGCCCCGTCGCGTGAGGAAGGCGGCCAGGAGGCGGTCCTCGGGCACGGCCTCCGGCAGGAAGTAGGCGGCGTCCTGGGGGCGTTCCTGGCCCTCGACGATCCGCTGAAAGCCGAAGGCCCGGGCCAGGGCGAGGACGAGGTGCCCCTCCCGGGTCAGGGGGCGGGCCTCGAGGGCCAGCCGCAACTGGAGGCTCCGGACTGGGCTGGCCAGGTCCTCGAAGGTCGCGGCCTTGGCCAGCCGTTCGCCGGACAGCCACTCCGATGGCAGGGCCACGGAAGCCAACCGCAGCAGCTCCCAGCTTAGCCAGGGCTGCTGGCCCTCGGCGGTGACGGGGACGCCGGAGGCGTAGGGCAGGGTCAGGGGCCGGGTGGGATAGCAGGACACGGCGCGGAGGTAGGGCGCGTCGCCGCCGAACACATGGGCCACATCCGTGGTGTGGCCCCCGCAGTTGGCCATGAACAGGGCCTGGATGGGCTTGCCCCCGTAGGTGGCGAAGAGGCCCTCGGTCTCGGCGATGGCCCGGTCTGTGAGGGCCTGCTCGCCGTCCCGTCCGCCATAGACCTGGTCGGCCACGGTATCGCCCATGTCGAAGCCGTCGGCGGCGCGCTTGCCCCGGTTGGCCACGGCATAGGTGCGGGCTGCCACGGCCTGGGCTTTCAATGCCTCGAGCGAGGGGAACTCCCAGGCGCCCATCTCCTTGGGGACCACGCCACGCAGGTAGGTCTCCAGGTCCACGGTGTTCACCACGGTCAGGCGGCCCTGGGCATTGGGGTGGATCTCGACCTTGCCCCGGTAGCGCCCCTTACCCTGAAGGGCCGTCAACTCGCCCACCGGCTTGAGCCAGACGCCCGCGAGGGGCAGGGAGCGGCGCTCGTAGCGGTCCGTGATGGCATACAGGGCCCGGCCCTTCCTGGGCTGGCTGGGCCGGGATTCGGAGGCCACCCAGAGCTCCTCGTAGCCGAGGTCCTGGAGCTTCTGCAGCACGGGCTCGGCCTCGCCGGCCTCCCGGAAGTGGCCGGTGAGCACGCGCCAGGTGTCGGCGTCCGGCACCTTCACCTTGTCCGGCGCCTCGCCCAGCTCTTTCAGCCGCTTCATGAGGACGGCCGCCTCGGCGCTGGTGTGGGGGCGACCCACCTGGATGCGGTATTCGGTGGTGGGATCGGAGAGGCCGCGGCTGTCCCACCAGATGCGTAGCTTCTCGTCGGGGGCCAGCTTCAGCAAAGGTTTGCCAGAGCGGTCGCAGACCTGGCCACCGCCCTCGAGGGACACGATCCACTCCGTGGCCTGGGTGTCGATGCCGATCTTCAGCGGGGGCTGGGCGGCGAGGGCGGGAACGAGCGTCAGGACCAGGGCGGGGACGGAATGGAGCCTCATCCGCCGGATTGTCCCACGAATCGCGCCAGGGCCGCCCAGCGACGGGCCCGCAGCGACTCGGCGTCGAGCAGTAGGCCGTCAGGTCCCCGGCGATGGAGGAGGAGCCCGAGACAGGCGCGGTCCGAGGGCCGGTAGAACAGCGCAGGACCGGTGAAGCCGAGGTGGAACCACCAGTCTGAAGCGGCTCCGGGGTGGGCATCCAGGCCGGGGGCAGGGGGCGGTGCCGGCTCAGTGGAATCTGCAATCACGCAAGTGCCCATCCCGGGAGGGATCCTGGACAGCAGCTGTCCAAAGCGCCCCGGCCCCGTGTGCGCCACCTGCAGGCCCAGGCCCCAGCGGGTGCCCTCCTCGCCTGAAGCGGTTTCCACCGCCATGCGCTGCGGCCAGCCGCAGGCCACCCACCGGCCCAAAGCGGCTTCCAGCTGGGCGGGGGTGGCCCCGAAGCCCGCATGGCCCTGCATCCCGGCCCGGGCATTGGCGTCGTGAGGTAGCCAGGGGGACCGGGACGGCAGGGGGACCTCCGTGGCCAGGGGCCAGGCGACGGCATCGGGACCATCCGGGACCTCGGTGGGCCGCGTGCGCCAAGGGGCCGGACTGAGTCCCGAGGCGGCGCCGATCCTCCCGAAGGGCACTCCGGTCTCGGCCTCCAGCAGCTCGGCGAGCAGGCGGTAGTTCAGGTCCGAGTAGGTGGCGAGACCGGGCGTGGCGGGGCGGAGCAGGGGGTGTCCCATCACCTCGCGGCGCAGTTGCTGGGCCACGGGATCCCCCGTGAAGGGTCGCCAGGGCGGGAGGCCCGAGCTGTGCGATAGCAGCTGCCGCACGGTGAGCGGTGTGTCGCGGTCGTGAAAACCAAGCCTCCACCGGCGGTCCGCATCGAGGTCCAGGAAGGCCAGCGCCAGGGGGGCCGTCACCAGGGGCTTGGTGAGGGAGGCGAGGTCGTAGAAGCGGGTCACGCCCGGCTCATCTCCGCGAGGCTCCTGGCCACGGCCTTCTGCACCTGGTCGGCGACGCCCATGGCCTCCTGGGCTTCGGCCCAGGTGACGCCCTCTTCGCTGCGGCCGAGGCAGGCAGCATGGAAGGCCTCGATCTCCAGGCGCAGGGGCTCGCCTTCCACGATGTCAGCGGTCTCGGGCTGCACCTGTGGGCCGTCGGGGCCCATGACGAGACGCAGCAACTCGAGCTTCTGGGTGGCGAAGTCCAGGCTCGCGTATTCCTTGTCGCCAAAGGCGCGCAGGGTCCGCTCCTTCTTGCGGGCCACGCGGCTGGCGGTGACGGTAGCAAAGGCCCCGCCCTCGAACTTCAGGCGGGCGTTCACCAGGTCGGCGTAGGGCGTGAGCACGGGTACGCCCACGGCCTCCACGTCAATCACGGGGCGGCCCACCAGGGCCCGGAGCAGGTCGAGGTCGTGGATCATGACGTCCATCACCACATCCACCTCGAGGCTGCGGGCGGGGAAGGGCGACACGCGCACGGCCTCCAGGAAGCGGGGCTTGAAGCCGCGCTCGCGCAGGGCCGTCACGGCGGGGTTGAAGCGCTCCAGATGGCCCACCTGGGCCACGAGGCCTGGATGGGAGGCGCGGGCCTCGCCAAGGGCCTGCAGTAGGGCCACGCCCTCGTCCAGAGTGGCGGCCAGGGGCTTCTCCATCAGGACGTGCTTGCCGGCTTTCAGGGCCTGGGTGCCGAGGGCGTGATGGAAGCCCGTGGGCGCGGCGATCTGGACGGCATCCACCTCGGCCAGGACCTCGGCCAGCGTGGCCACCCAGGGGGCGCCGAACTTGGCGGCGATCTCCGGGCCCCGGATGGGATCAGGGTCCACCACGGCGGTGAGCACCACATCCGGCGCCGAAGCGGCGATCCTGGCGTGGTGCTGGCCCAGATGACCCACACCGACCACGGCGACACGGAGCTTGGACATGACTTCCTCCTGACCAATCGAGCCTAGCAGGGCTGTTACCCTGGGGGACTTCCTCACGAGGCGACCATGAATCTCAAACTCGAAGCCGTCAACCTTGTCCGCTGGCTGCATTTCGTTGCACTGACCGTGGGTGGCGGCGCCGCCATCGTGGCCCTCCTGCTCTCCGGGTTCGAAGAGGGCAAAGAGGACATCCAGGGCCTGGCTGCGACCATCTGGGCCAAGGTGGTGGCCTGGGCTTTCCGGCTGGCCCTCGTTGCCGGCATCGCCCTGCTGGTCCTGATGATCCAGGGGGGGCAGAATCCCTTCAAGGCCGGCACCTACTTCCACATCAAGCTGACCCTGGTCTTCCTGCTGCTGGGCCTCTCCGAGATGACGCCCAAGGCCCTGGCCAAGGGCAAGCGGGGCTCTGCCCTGGTGGTGGTCGTCCTCTTCCTGGCCGCTTCCTTCACGGTCTTCAACAAGGGCCTGTTCCTGAAGCAGACCCCCAACGGCGGGCCCGAAGTGCCCGTCACCGCGACGGTCTCCGTTCAGACCCGCTGACCCATGCGCACGTTCGCCCTGGCCTTGGCGGGGAGTGCGCTCATTGCGGGGTGGCCCCAGACGACCCCTGAGCGGACGGACTATCGGCGGACTTCCACCGTCGCCGAGGTCCGGATGTTCATGGAAGCCCTTCGGAAGCAGACACCGGGTCTTGTGCCCTACCAACCCAAGGGCGGACCCCGCGCCACGGAAACCGGAAAGCTGTTGTTGGCCTGGCGCCTGAAGGGATCAGGCAAAGATCCGCTGCGGGTCTACGTCAACGCCAACATCCACGCGGGGGAGGTGGAGGGCAAGGAGGCCATCCAGCAGGTCGTGCGCGAGCTGCTGCAGGGGAGGCATCCGGCCCTGCGGCGGAACCTGGACCTGGTGGTCATGCCGGCCTACAACGCCGACGGCACCGATGCCCTTGATCCAGCCATCCGGCCCTGGCAGCCCAACCCTACGGAGAGCGGTGTGGGCCGACGGGAGAATGCGCTGGGCCTCGACCTTAACCGCGACCTGATGAAGGCCGGCGCCCCCAACACCCGCTGGCTGCTGGCCATGCTCAACGACTTCGACCCCGCGGCGGTAATGGACCTGCACACCACCAACGGCAGCACCCACGGCTTCCACCTCACGCACGGACCAGCCTGCACCATGGGCGCGGACGAGGCGCTGCTGGCCTTCAACCGGAAGCTGCTGGTGGAGGTCCGCGAGCGGTTGAAGGCCGAAGGCATGCCCACGTACGACTACGGCAACTTCGTGCCCTACCGGCCGACGGCGGAGAAACCACCCACGGCCTGGGAGACCTACGACGCCCACCCCCGCCTGCTCACGAACTACCCGGCCCTGCGCAACCGCTTGGCGGTGCTCTCGGAGAGCTATGTCTATCGCAGCTGGCCCGACCGCATCTCGGACACGCGCCGCTTCGTTCTGGCCTGCCTGAGCTGGATGGCCGAACACCGCGAGGAGATCCGTGGCCAGATCCAGCAGGCGCAGTCCCGCTGGGACGGAGCCTGGAAACAAGGTCCCGTCTCCCTACCGCTCTCAGCGAAGCTGAAACAGGTCGAGCGCGCAGCCTTCGATTGGGTGGAGCCCATCCGCGACGACCAGGGACGACTGACCGGCGAGAAAGGCCGGACCCGCCTGGAACTGCCCAGCTTTGTGGGTTTCGAGGGACAGGATTTCGTGGCGGCCCCAGCAGGCTATCTGATCGATGCGGCCTTCATCGCGGGCGTGCTCCCCACCCTGCAGGCCCATGGCCTCAAGGTGCTGCCAGGGTCGGCCCGACCGAAGCATCTGCCCGTGCTCCATTTCCAGGAGACTGGGCGCAAGGTCTCGCCCTCGGCCTACCAGGGGGTCTTTACGCTCGAACTGCATGGAGCCTGGAAGACAGAACCCACCCTGAAGAAACTCCAGCTTGCCTGGACGTCTGGGGACCTAGAACGCGCCCTCTACATTCCTCTGGACCAGCCCCTGGGCCGCCTGGCCTTCTACCTGCTGGATCCGCGCAGCACCGACAGCCTGGTGTTCTGGGGTGCCTTCCACAGCGCCCTCATCCGCGGCGACGGGATGTGGGGCGAGCCACCTCGGTTTCCCATCCTGGCCGTGGGACGTGGAGATGAGGCG
Source organism: Geothrix sp. (assembly GCF_049292215.1). Taxonomy (GTDB): domain Bacteria; phylum Acidobacteriota; class Holophagae; order Holophagales; family Holophagaceae; genus Geothrix. The sequence continues at coordinate 8,122 of NZ_JBATQW010000066.1, forward strand.
GCCGTGACCAGAACCCCCATGGCTTCGCCTAAGACGCAGGAATAGCTCGGGGCGCCGAAGGCGCCCCGAGCAAGTCTGGAAGGAGGATGAATCCTCAGTCCTCAGGTTCTTCGTAGTCGCCGTTGTGCCACACATTCTGCACGTCGTCGTTGTCTTCGAGCAGGTCCACCAGCTTGAGGAAGCTGGCGAGCTTGCCGCCTTCCAGGGCGGTGCTGGTGCTGGGCTCCATGATGATCTTGGCTTCGATGACGGGCAGCTTGGCGGCGTCCACGGCATCCTTCACAGCCTGGTAGGACTCGGGGCTGGTCTTGATGACCCAGGCCTCGCCCTCGTTGATCACATCGTCGGCGCCGGCTTCCAGGGCCACTTCCATGATCTGGTCTTCGGAGACCTCGGGTTCCACGACAATCTGGCCCTGCTTGCTGAACAGGTAGGCCACGGAACCCATGGCGCCCAGTTCCCCGCCGAACTTGGTGAAGTAGCTCCGGACCTCGGGGGTGGTGCGGTTTTTGTTGTCGGTCATGGCCTCGACCAGGATGGCCACGCCGCCGGGGCCGTAGGCCTCGTAGATCACCTCCTCGTAGGTCACGCCCTCAAGCTCGCCGGTGCCCTTCTTGATGGCGCGCTCCCAGTTGTCCTTGGGCATGTTGCTGCCCTTGGCCTGATCCACGGCCAACCTCAGGCGGGGGTTGGCGGCCACGTCACCGCCGCCGAGGCGGGCGGCCACGGTGATCTCCTTGAGGATCTTGGTGAAGACCTTGCCCCGCTTGGCATCGGCGGCGCCCTTCTTGTGCTTGATGGTGGACCATTTGCTGTGGCCAGACATGGGGTGGACTCCTTCAATCGTTCGTTTTGTCCCGTGCAGCAACCGCTCTGCGTTTGCTGAAAAGTTAAAAAAAGTCATTTCAATGCTGCGGGATCGACGCGTAGCGGCGATTCCGCAGGCAGGCCTCAACCTCGCAGCGCCCGCCGCGACACCCGGGCGAAGGGAGGGGCCTCCTGGCGGATCATGGGACGCTCCAGGAGGAACTGGTACCACTGCTCGCCGTAGACCTTCATCTTGAGGGCCTTGCCGTTCTGAAGCAGGTTGCGGTTGGTGATGAGGCGCTCGTCGCCCTTGCAGACGCCGAGGCCCCGGTTGAGGATCTCGATGGCCTTGTCCCGCTCGCCCATCTCGACCAGCACGTAGGCATAGACGGCATAGAGGAGGCTCTCCTTCTTGCCGGTCTTGAGGGCCAGCCCGAAGGTCTCGCGGGCCTTCTTCTTCTCGCCGCGCTTCCACTGGAGGATGCCCAGCATGGCCTTGGCGATGTAGTGCTGCATGGAGGCCGAAGCCAGCAGGGGTTCGGCTTCCTCATTCTTCTTGCGGAGGTACTGCACCACGCCGATCTGGCCATCGATGCTGCCCTTGACCAGGAACTGCCGTGAGGAGAACTTGTAGCCCTCCTGCATGGCCTCGATGGCTTTTTCGAACTGTTGCTTCTTCAAGAACTCGCCGGCCCGCGTGAAGATCTGTTCCAGTTCCTGCTGCACCTTGCGCCCCTGCCAGATGAAGAGGCCGGCACCGGCGAGAAGGCCGATGGGCAGGCTGATCCACAGCTTGATGCTCAGCAAACTGGAGAGCAGGATCACGGCAAGGGCGGTGCCCAGGCCGAGCAGAAGGTTGATCACGGAGACTCCGGATGGCGCGGCCCGTAGCCGGGCCAAAGGGCCATTTTATCGGCCTTCGGGCTACTTTGCCATGCGGAGGTTCAGGATATGACGCCGCTCCGGGAGGGGCTCGGCCGACGCCTGCGCACCAGGCGCTTGGCTGCCGGGGGGGCCACGGCCTCTTTCCTGGGACGGCCCGGTCCGCGCTTGAGCAGTGGCAGCTTGACGGGTTTGGTGGCCTTCCTGACCTTGACCTTCTTGTCCTTCTTGACGCGTTCCCGGCGAACCAGGGCCGCTGCGGCCCTGCCAGTCACCACCACCCGTGAGCCGTCCTTGAGCTTCTTCACCTTGCTGCCGGGTTTCCGGCCCCGCTTCAGGCTCATGGCCAGCGGTTCCTCATCGAGGAGTTCGCGTTCCAGCTGGGCCTGCAGGGTCATCATCTCTCCGCGATCCGTTTCGTGATCGTGTCCGCAGAGGTGCAGGAAGGCGTGGATGACCAGTGTCTCGACCTCGCGCCTGCGGCTGACACCAAATTTCTTCGCCATCTTCTCGGCGGTTGGAAGGCTGATGACAATGTCACCCAAGTGCGGGAATGCACCTTTTTCCGCACTGGACGGGAAGCTGAGCACGTCGGTTGTCATGTTTTTCCCGCGATGTTCGCGGTTGAGTTTTCTCATGCCACGATCATCGACATAAGTCAGAGAGATCCCCTGTGCTTCCGGGGCGAGACGATCACGCAGGTCATGGAGCAATTTGCCAAGGGACTGCTCGCCTGGTCCGCGCATTTTGCTGCGGCTTGACCAGTCGATCATGAAAGGGGGGCGGATCTGAGTCATGGCCTTTTCCTTTCGTAGGATCAAACAAAGGGCTCTCATCATGCATGAATTTGGAGCTTTCGTCAACACCCCATTTCTAGATGCAGGAATTAGATCGATGTTGACAATGGATATTCTAGAAAAAAGCTGCGGACATTTCTATTTAAAAGGACATCAAAATATTGTAGATAAAAGACAAGAGCTCATCTCAAATGAAATACAAAATTCTGACCCCACCCCTGGCATCCTTTGGGGATGGAGCCTCGCCTGCCTTCCGTCATCAGTGCCCCACTGGGGCGATTCCTGGTGCTGCTGGACAAGTGGAACCGCACCCACGCCCTGACCGCCCTGCCACCGGGCGAACGGCGGGAGGAACTCCTGCTGGACGGGGCGGTGCTGCTCCCCCCGCTCACCCTCCTTCCCGCGGGTGCCAAGGTGGTCGATTTCGGGACAGGCATGGGCTGCCCGGCGGTGGTGCTGGCCTTGGCCCGCCCCGACCTGCAGGTGATCGGGGTGGACGCTTCGACCAAGAAGCTGGCGTTTCTGAGGCAGGTGGTCATGGAATTGCCGGTGCCCAACCTGAAGACAGTCCACGGGCGCCTGGAAGACCTCCCGTCCCTGGACGCCGACTGGGGAACAGCCAAGGCCGTAGCTCCGCTGGCCACCCTGCTGAATTGGTGGGAGCGGCATGGGCGCCCCGAAGCCCCCTTCTTCGCCCTGAAGGGGCCTGACTGGCAGATGGAGCCCCTTCCGGCCGGCTGGACCGCCATCCCGCATCCCTACGCCCTGCCGACCCGGGGGAGGCGTGTGATGTTGGAGCTTCGGCGGAGTACGGACGAAGGGTAGGACAAAAAGGCCCCCGGTGCCGGGGGCCTTTCCAGGTGCCAAGGTTCGCCTCAGGGAGTGACGGTATCCCCGGTGAGGATTTCCTCAATGGAGCGAAGCACCCTGCAGGTGACGGTCTGGGCATCCGCCCGGACCACGAGGACCTGCCCAAGGTAGTGGGTCGTGGTTTCGGTGGGGGGTGTCTTTTCCCCGCCAGAACCCACCGGGAACTTCCGGACCCTGACCGCGAGGAGCACATCGCCCACCTTGAGGCCATCGTTGGTGCCCTTTTCGACGATGACCATGTCCCCGCCGGCGGCATGCAGCTTGGCATCGCGCGAATAGACGACGATGCCGGCATTGGGTGCGACCTTGACGGGCTCGGTGGTGTCGGTCCGCAATTGGAGTGGAACGTTGGCCGGCTCGACGAACTTCACCAGGCGGTCACCGATCTCAACGGTGTCGAGGCAACGCTCGATCACGGCAACGGAGCCCTTCGACTGGGCGGTGATCACCCGGACGACTCCGACCTGCTTGATGACGTCGCCGAGGTTCTTTTTGGGAATGACGGGATGCATCAGCTTGCGGGCCACGGTCTTGAGGACCAGGAATCGGTCGCCGACCTTGAGGCCCTGGTCGACGCCACCGTTCACGTAGACCACTTCGCCCTCGCCGAGGAACTGGCGGTCCTGCCGCTTGTTGGCGGTGATGATGTAGGCGCCCTGGCCCTTGTAGTAGGCTTCGGCGCCTTCGGAAGTCACGAAGGGGAGCTGGATGAAGTCCTGGAACGAGAAGCCCAGTTCCGGACGGCGGACCGCGCTGGGATCCGCTCGTCGCTGATCCGGCTGCAGATTGCTGACAGCATCCGGCACGGAACCGGCAGTGGCCACGGCCCGGGCCAGGTCGATGATCAGGGGGTCGCCGGGGTAGATCCAGTGGGGATCCTTGATCCACTGGTTCAGTTCCCAGATCTGCGGCCACGCATAGGGATTGCCCAGGTACTTTCCTGCGAGATCCCAGAGGGTGTCCCCCTTCTGGACCATGTGGGTCTTGGAGCCCTCGGGAACCTTGAGCTCCTTGGGGTAATCCCATTTTGAGGCATGGGCCTCGACCTTGATGGCATCTCCGGGGGCCGCCTCCTGGGCGCTTAGGCCGGGAATCGCGAGCGCAAGGGCCGCGAGAAGGCTGGACGTCACCGCAAGGGAACGCATCCGGCCGGCATGCAGGCAAGTGGGCTGGTGCATCAGGAACCCCCAGTTAGGATTGGACAGCGCTGATTATAGGTCTTCGACGCGGATCATATCTGAAAATAATGACAGTCGGTTGCGAACTTCGTCCTGGCTGATCTGCTCCAGGCGCTCGGTCGAGAACTGCTCCACCGTGAAACTGGCCATCACCGAGCCGACCAGCGCGGCATGTTTCAGGGCGGTCACATCAATTCGTTCGATCCAGGCGAGGTAGCCCAGGAACCCACCGGCGAAGGTATCCCCCGCGCCAGTGGGATCGAAGACATTCTCCAGCGGGTAGGCCGGCGCCGCGAAGATGCCGGAGGGGGTGAACAGGGCCACCCCATATTCCCCCCGCTTGACCACGAGGATCTTGGGGCCCATGGCCTGGATCTTCCGATAGGCCTTGATGAGGCTGTGCTCCTGGGTCAGTTCCCGCACTTCGGCGTCGTTGACCAGGAGGATGTCCACCTCCTTCAGCACGGCCTCGAGGGCGGGCCGTGCCCCCCGGATCCAGTAGTTCATGGTGTCCAGGGCAATCCAATTGGGACGGGCGGTCATCTGGCGGACCACGTCCAATTGGAGCACCGGATCGATGTTTCCCAGGAAGAGATACTGGGATTCCCGGTAACTGGGGGGCAGCTCAGGCCGGAAATCGGCAAAGACGTTGAGGTCGGTGGCGATCGTCTTGGCTTCGTTGAGGTCGTAGCCGTAGGCCCCCTTCCAGTGGAAACTGAGCCCCTTCACGCGGGAAAGGCCGGCGAGGTCGATGGGGCGGCGATCGAAGACCCGCATCTGGTCAGGTCCGAAGTCCTCGCCCACCACGGCCACGATCCGGACTGGATGGAACCTGCTCGCGCTCAGGGAAAAGTAGGTGGCCGATCCACCCAGGGCGTGTTCCCGCTGCCCGAACGGTGTTTCCAGGTCATCAAAGGCCACGCTTCCAACCACCAGCAGACTCATCGTCAAAGCTCCATGCGAGGTTCAGGTCTGGGCCGACGGGGGCCCGAGGTACAGGAGCCAGGCCTGGTTGCCGCCCATGGGGACGGGGGCCTGGGCGTAGCGGATGACCATGGGGGCTTCGCCCGAGGCCAGCAGCTCTAGGAGTCCTTCGTGGAGGGCTGGCTCTGGGCCCAGGTTCACCTGGAGACTCCGCCAGCCGAGGATCAGGCCATCGCCCAGGCGGTCCTTGATCCGCTCCATCGCATCGCAGACGGAATGTCCCCGGAGGTCCAGCGAACCGTCCACCTCAATGGCCATGCCCGCCGCCAGTTGGAAGCGCAGGGGCATGACCGGCTGGGCTGGAGGCTCCGGCTCGAGAGGAATGGTTTCAGGCAGAGCGGCATTGACAACCGCTGGGAGGGCGGGGGCTTGCTCTGGCGCCAGGGCTGGTTGGACTGGGGTTGGGACTGGGGCCGGTGGGGATGCCAGCTGGACCTTCTCGAGCGGCTTGAGCCCCTTCAAGTCCTTGATGGCCTGCTGGAACGTCTCGGGGGCTGAGGGTTTGACGGCTGCCGGAGCCGCCGTTCCCGAGGCCACAGGGGAGGGGGCAGGGCGCGGGGCTGCGGGTCGCAACCCCATGGCGGAGAGGAATACCGCATCCTCATCGTCCAGGGCGGCCGGCCCAGAGGGTTTGGGGACAGGTTTCGGAAGGGCCTTCGCGGGCGCAGCGGAGGCTTCCGGGCCAAGCTGCTGTTTCAATTTCGCCAGATCCTGCTTCCAGGCCATGAACCATCCTCGTCCTGACCAGAGTAGGCCATCCGACGCGCTGCCCAAAGCCCGCCGTTGCAATCCCGCACCAACCCGAGGCAAAACGCAGCGGAGACCGGCGCCCCTCAACCGCGGCTGCTCTGAGGACATCCAAGCCCCGACGCCACTTGGCGTAACCTGGCACAGCCTTCGCTCGTATCTTCATTGTCCTTCCTGGAGGTCCCATGCGCCGCGCCGCGTCCCTGTTCGTGCTTCCCCTGATCCTGGTGGCCGGATCCACCCTGAACGCCCAGAGCCCGCATGTGGGGTTCAGCCTGAACCTCCTTTTCCCCACGGGGGATTTCGCAAGCAAGTCCTATCCTGGGCTGGATTCCTTAGGCAACCCATACATCGCCAAGGAGACCTATGACCTGGGCATTGGCGGAAGCTTCACAGTTAGCTTCCCAGTGGACCGCAACCTGGCCATTCGACTGAATCTCAGTGGATCAGCTGAGAACGGCACCAGCCGGGCTCCTGTCGCTCCCTACACCATCAACCTCAGGCATTCCCAGTTCAACCTCGGTGGCGACCTGCAGATCTTCCCCCAGGGCACCGCTTTCCGCCATCGTGGGCTCTACTTCGTGGCGGGGCTCTCGGCCGACTTCGAACAGTTTGACCGGAGCCTCGGCGACCTGAATTCCGACTACTACAACAGCTACAGCGTGGACACGACGCGCAAGAGCCGTCTGGGCGGGAGCCTGGGCATCGGCCACAGCTTCGGCTATGACGCCGGGATGCGCTTCACCATGGAGGCGACCTTCCATAAGACCCTCACCAGCCACGACGTAGCTGCGGGGGACCCCCCCAGCACCGACTTCGTGAAGCTGGGGTTCGGCTTCGTCTTCTGACCCTGGAGTTAGATGGAAACGGCCCCGTGAGGGGCCGTTTCCAATTGGGGGGGTAGGTCACGCCTTCTTGGCGACGGGCTTCTTCTTGCGGGGCTTCACGGGTTCGGACTCTTCCTCCTTGCCAAGGAGTCCGTTCACGAGCCGGGTGACATCCTTGTTGGCGGGATCCAGCTTCTGGAGCCGCCGGGCGTAGGTGAGACGTTCCTGCCTGGGGCGGGCATCGTCGCCCTTCACCTGCTCCAACTTGCCGGCCACGAAGTGGGCCACGCCGCCTGCTTCGGCCATTTCGGCCTTCTCGGCCGCGAGGAAGGCCTGCCAATCCGCGGCGGTCCTGGTCGTGGTCTCCTTGGCCTGGCGGAGCCTGGCCACGATCCCCTCGATGTCCTTCAGGGCCCGCTCGCTGTGGCTGATGGCCGCCTGCTGTTCATCCATGAAGATCTTCAGCTGCTGCCGGAGCTTCATCTGCTCCTGGGACAGGCCGGGAGCCTCTTCCAGTTCCTTCAGGCGGGGGGTCTGTTTGGCCAGGGCGCTGCGGTATTCCGTCAGCTTCAGTTCGTGTTCCATCCGGCTCTTGGCGAGGAAGGGCTCGGCGGTGGTGACGTTCTCCTCAGCCGCCGACTGGGCCTTCTGGAAGTGGGTGACCGCATCCTCCCAGCTCCCTTCGGAGAGACAGGCCCTGGCCGCCAGCCCCCGCAGAGCCACGAGGGCGTGCATGTCGTTGTAGTCGGAAGGATTGACCGTGAGCCCCTCCCGGCCGAGAAGGGCTTCGACGCCCTTCCTCACCGTGGCAGCTTCGCCCCGTTCCAGTTGGACCTCCCAGGGCCCGCGAACCTCCTTGAACCGGTCGGTGAGGCTCTGGGCGCCCAGGTTGGAGGCCAGGGCGCAGGCAAGGAGGAATCCGAAGCGGGTCATGGTCGCTCCCATGGTCACAGGATGGAGTGGGCTACTTCTTCTTCGACCCGGTCTTCTTCGCGGGCTTCGCTTCCTTCGCGAAGGCCTCCTTGCCGGCCTTCAGGTTGTCGAGGGCCTTCTGGGCTCCAGCATTGCCGGGATCCAGCACCAACATACGGTTCAGGAAGGCGGCCTGGCTTTGCGGCGTGCCCAGCTTGGTGACGTTCTCGGGCGCGCGCAGGACGGCGTCCACCCAGTTCTTCTTGCCGACGAGCTTCACCTTCTGCATCACCTGCTTTGTGTTGAAGGTGGTGATCTCGTCGTTCTGGTCGGCCACGGCCTTCTTGGCCTTGGCAATCGCCTCATCGGCAGCTTTCACCATGCCTTCGACTTCCTTGCGGTTGTCGTTCAGGGTCTTGGTGACCTTGGGGGCGTTCGCCAGGTTCTGCTTGTGGACCGGCATGGCCGCCGCGATCTGGGCCAGTTCCTGGTCATCTAGCTGGGTCTGGGTGCCCCTCGCGTTGAACTCATCGACCTCCTTCTTGGAGAGCTTCTTCTTGCTGGTCTTGATCTCCTCGAGCTCAGCCTTGAAGGCGGCCACCTTGGCTTCCAGTTCTTTCATGCGCGGCTCGTTCTTGGCGACGTAGTCGCCGGATTCCTGGGTGACCTTCTTCCACTGGGCGGCGATGGGAGCCTGGGCCTTCTCAAGATCTGCGAGGATGGCGCGGGCGGTCTGAGCCCGCTTTTCCTGGATCTCCAGGGCCCTCTCCCACAGGCCCGCCTCGGAGGCGACGTTGGCGTGGAGACGATACAGGGACATCAGCCCCTGGGCGTTGTCCAGGCTCTGCCCGAGGGCCTTGGGGCTGGATGTGTCGAAGACCGGCCGCTCGGCGGGAATGAGGCTCTGGACTTTAGTCAGGGCCTCCTGGGTCTTGAGATCCTTGAGCATCTGGTTGATGCCGGGGAGCTCTGCATTGAAGAGCTGGGCGAGATCGGCACTTTTGGGGGCCTGGGCGACCAGGGCCACCGCGGGGAGGAGCAGGAAGGGCATCGGGCGCATGGGCACTCCAAGGAAAGTCCAGGTCCCAGGGTAGCGAAAAGCTCGCCAGGGGGGCGCCCATCATCGCCAACTTGTGACGGGTCAGGGCTCGGTGCGCTTCTCTTCGAGCTCCAGCCACTCCTGTTCCAGCATCCCGAGTTCGGACTGGACAGCTTCGCGGGTTTTCAGGGCCTGATGACCTGGGCTGTCGGAACGCAGAAAGGCCGTGGAATCCGCCAGGATGCCGTCCAGGTCAGCCAGTTGCGCGTGAAGGGACTCCAGCGCCTGCTCGACCTCCGCCAACCGCCGCTGTGCCTTCTGGGAGAGACCGGGCTTCTTCGGTTTGACCCCCTCGACGCGCGCAATGGGTCGGGATGCCTCGGTTTTCGCCAACACCTGGGCTTCGGCCCGCGCCTCCCGCAGGCTGCGCACAGTCGTGGGGGGACCCTCGTAGAGCTCCCAACGGGGAGAGCCCGCCTCGTTCCAGGCCAGGGTATGGGTGGCCACCTGGTCCAGGAAGAAGCGGTCATGACTCACCAGGACGAGGGTTCCGCCATAGCCGATGAGGGCCTCCTCCAGATTCTGGAGCGTCGGGATGTCCAGATCGTTGGTGGGTTCATCCAGCACCAGCAGGTCGGCGGGATTCAGCATGGCCTTGGCCAGCAGGAGCCGGTTGCGCTCGCCACCGCTGAGGCTGGAGGCGGGGCGCGACTGCTGGTCCACGGGGAAGCCGAAGCGCGTGAGGTAGACATGGGCCAGCACAGTGCCATTGCCCGTGTCCACGATGGCGGCACGGTCCGCGAGGTTGTCGAGGATGCTTCGTGAACCTTCGAGTTCGCCGCGGCCCTGGGAGATGGCCGTGACCGCGAACTTCGGGTGGCGGACCACCTCGCCGGCGGTCGGGGCGAGTTCCCCCAGCAGGACCTTTAGGAGCGTGGTTTTGCCGCACCCGTTCGGACCTAGCAGGGCGATGCGCATGTCCCGCTGTAGGCCGAGATCCAGGCCGTCGAGCAGCTCCGCACCGCCGGGATAGGCGAATCTGAGCCCTTCAGCGCGGATCAGGGCGTCGCTGCGGTTCTCGCCTTTCGCAAAGGTCAGGCCCTGCCGGAGGTCCACCCGGGTCCGGTCCTCCACGGTGCCCTTGAGATCCAGGACCTCCTGTATGCGGAGCTTTGATTTGCGGGTCCGGGCCTTGGCGCCGCGGCGCAGCCAAGCCATCTCGCGACGCAGGCGGTTCTGCATGTGCTCGGTAAGCCGGGCTTCGCGGAATTCCCGATCGGACTTCTCCAGCAGGTAGTCGCTGTAGCCGCCTTCATAGCTGCGCAGTGCGCCATCCTCCAGCTCCAGCATCCGCGTCGCCACGGCATCCAGCAGGTGCCGGTCGTGGGTGATGAGGAGCAGGGCACCCTCGTAGGCCTGCAGCCAGGCCTCAAGCCGCTCCACCTGCTCTGGGTCGAGGTGGTTGGTGGGCTCGTCCAGCACCAGCACGTCCGGCTCCTTGAGCCAGGCCTGGGCCAAAGCCACGCGCTTGCGCCAGCCACCGGACAGGGATTCCACCTCCGCGTCCAGGTCAGTGAGGCCCCAGACCGTGGCCGCGGCCTTCAGCCTTGGCGTCAGGTCCCAACCCCAGTGGCCCAGGAGGTGCTCGATGGTTTGCAGTTCGTCAAAGAGCCGGGCCTCGGCCGCGGCCTCCGATCCGTGGAGCCGGTCGTGGATCTCCTGATGCCTGGCCAGCAGGACGGCATGGTCGGCCAGAGCCGCCTCCAGAGCCTGCCGGACGGTGGCCCCAGGAGTGAAATGGGGCTCCTGGCTGAGGCGGGCGATGCGCAGCCCCTGGGTGATCACCACCTCGCCGGAGTCGGTGATTTCATCGCCAGTCAGCAGCCGGAACAGGGTGCTCTTGCCCGCACCATTGCGGCCGATGAGGCCGACCTTCTCCCCTTGGAAGAGACCGAAACTCAATCCGTCCAAAATGGCTGTCGCGCCATATCGTTTCGTGACATTGATCAAACTCAGGGCGATGGACGGCAAGAATGGCTCCTCGGACCTTTCAGAATCCCACGGATGGGTTGATCCTTGCCCCCAAAGTCTTGAGAGGCGCCCATGTCCCTACAGGAAGAACTCCAGATGTCCAAGCTCCCCGCCCCGGGGGTGCAGCTCATGCTGCAGCTGATGCTCACGCGCGAGGCGGTGGTCCGGGTGCAGGAACGCCTGTTCGAGGCCCATGGGCTGACGATCCAGCAGTACAACGTGCTCCGGATCGTGCGCGGCGGCCCTACCAAGGGACACCCGATCTACGAGATCGAGCGGCGCATGATCTACCGGTTTGCGAACGTCACGCGTCTCGTCGACCGTCTCGAGCTGCAGGGATTATTGAAGCGGGTGGCGGACCCCAAAGACCGTCGGGTCAGCCGGGTGGTCATCACACCCAAGGGACGGCGTCTCATGGAACGGCTCGACGAGCCGGTCCAGGAGATGGCGACGCGCCTCACCAGCTGCTGCGACGAAGCGGAATGCCTGAACATGGCGGACCGCTTGGAGCGCCTGCGCGAACACTGCACCCTGCAGTCCGGGGCTCAGGACGAGCTGGTCGGCGCCGTCAACTGATCCAGCAGCTCGTAGGCCTCTGCTTCGGACACGCCCTCCACCTGGAGCCAGCAGCTTTCGCCGAGATCCATCCAGAGTCGCCGATGGGTGGAATGCCACCAGCCTGTCCGGAGCGTCCGCGCGCCGGCCAGACGCTGTGCGCCCCGCAGCTGGGCTTCCCCCGGCCGGTTGACGGCCCACACCTGCCAGGGGCCGCCTCTCTGGGCCTGAAGGTGGAGAATCCCCTGGCGGAGGGCCCATCTTCCTCCGGGAAACCTCAACCCCTTGCCGCCCGGGCCGTGTACCAGTTCGCCACTGAGGACCACCGCTCCGGTGGCCTCTGCGGTCCACCGCACGCTTGAAAGATCCGAGGCGGCGCCGTCCCAGGCGATGCTGCCCAGGTCCGCCAGGTCCGTATCGCCCAGCTTGACCCGCAGGGCCGAAGCTGGGGCCTGATCAAAGGTGGGATCCACAGGTATCCAGCGGTCCTTCAGTCGCACCTCCACCCAGAAGTGGATTCCCATGAGCTCACCGAGGCCAACCCAGCCGGTCACGCCCCGGGCTGGCACGCCCAGGCGGCGCAGCAGGGCCACGGCCAGGACCCCGTGCTCGGTGCAGTCACCGCGCGGTCTTCGGCAGACTTCCAGCGCCGACGCGAAGTCCACCGAGACATCCTTCTCGGTGATCCACTCGAAGACGAACGAGGTCACCCGTTGTGCCAGGCCCCAGCGCGACAGCCCCGCGGGAAGGTCCATTCGGCGGAGAAGCCCGTCAAAGGCGGGATCCTGGAACGGCACCAGGGCCGAGGGGGCCAGAAACCGGGCCTCCTCCGGAGGTGGGACGCCTTTGACCGGGGGCTGGCTCGCCTCTTGGGGTGTCGGGAATTCCGCACGGCGCAGTCGGAGCCTCTCCCCCGAGAGGCGGGATTGCTGAGGATCCTCGGGGATGGTTGGAAGCCCACCCCCAGCTCGCAGGGTCCATTCCGTGACCCAGGGCTGAAACGGATGTGGGGCAAGGGCCTGCTGGGAACGCGCGAACAAGCCCGAATTGGAAGGGGAGACCTTGGTGGGTGCAGGGAGCTCTGCTCGCTGTGTCAGCAGTTCGAGGCCTCCCAGCTCCGTGCGGTGGCGGACCTCTCCCGCCGAGGGGGAGATCCAGATCTCCACCGCCGTGGTGATCTGGCCTTCGCTCTCCTGCCCCGTGAACCGGATGGCATCCGGAAATCCCGGCAGCGGGGCTGCCCCCTGGGGTTCAAGCTGGAGGATGTTCCATTGCTGGAGTGGAAAGGCGAAGGTGGTGGCACGAACCGGCCGGACCAGCCGTGCAGCCTCTTTGAGGCGGGCCTCCAGTTCCCCGGGCCAGAGGACGGCCCCGGTTGGCACCACCTTCTGGACGGCCGGCCCATGGGCCGGCTGGAGGGACAGCAGGGCCGGTGAGAGGGGTGACCACTCGGCTCGACCCTCGAAGGGTTCGGCCGACAACTGCAGGCGCCAGGTGAAGACCAGCCCCCCCCCGGGCCTCTTGCGGCTGGTCTGCGTCACGTCCTGCCGGATCTCCTGCCCCAGGCGGGACAGCACGACCCACTGCCGGTCCTGCACCTCCTCGGTCGAATTGTCTCGCGTCATCGTACGGATGGCGCCCCCGACCTCCTGGCCGCCCATCCACTGGCGGAAGGTTCGGGAGTGTTCCTTCTGGCCGAGCAGGGGCAGGCTGGAGAGGATCAGCAGGATGAGGGGCCAGGCGCGCATCCACTCAGTCTATCGACCTGGTCTGAAAGTCAGCCGACCAGGCTGGGATCGAGTCGGGAGTGCCTCAGGCGCTCGCGCCTCCCCTCCCGGGCCATGCCCCGCAGCTCCGCGATCTTCTCCCGCTGCTCGGGCGTCAGCACGGCCTGCACTTGCTGCCGGGCCACCCTTCGGGCCAGCAGCATCTCGATCTGGGCGGCGGAGGCCTTGTCATGGAGGGCGCGCAGTTGGGCCTCCGGGGTGTCTGCTTCCCGGAGAGCGGCCCGCAGGGAGGCTTGGGCCTGCTTGGCCGCATCCCGCTTGAGAAGCAGCTCTGCGCGGTGCGTCTCGCGGATGGACCGGATGCTCGTCCGCTGCGCGTCGCTGAGGTTAAGGGCCTGGGCGATGCGTCCGGACCGGCCGTCGCGGGCATCCTCCGGTTGGGCCGCCAGGGGAAGGATGGCGAGGCACAGGAGCAGGGTGGTCCACAGCAGGGGTTTCATGGGCGACTCCTCGGAGGTTCAATGGCCTCCCAAGGATGAGACCCCGGCCGGGCAAAGAGGTTGAATCCGGGCAGACTGGAGGCGTGATCCGGACCCACGCCGCCATCGTCTTGAAGGCCGTTCCCTATGCGGAGGGCGGGGCTGTGGTGTCGTTCCTGTCGGAACTGGGCGAGCGCCTGACCGGCGTGGCCAAGGGCGTGAAGAAGCCCACGGCCAAGTGGGTGGCGGCCTTCGAGCCCATGGGCATGGTCCGGGTGAGCCTTTTCGGGAAGGAACATGCGGAACTCAAGCGGGTCACCCGTTGTGAGCTGAGCTTCAGCCCCCTGACGCTGGGGCACCTCGAGTCCAGCCTGGTGATGGCCTGCCTGGCGGACCTCTTCGATCGGGTGGCGCGGGAGGGCGTCGAGGACGACCGCCTCTACCGCCTGCTCAGCGCCTGTGGGCGGGCGCTGAAGGCGGACCCGGACAACGCCCTGGGCATCCTCGCCTACGCGGAGCACTGGCTCCTCCACTGCATGGGACTCCTGCCCCATCCCCGGGCCTGCGGCTGCTGCGGTCACGAATCTGCGCCCCTGGTGCTGCTGAGCCCCGAGAGGGGCTGGTGCTGCGCGGCCTGTACGCCCGTGGATCCCGCGGAGGCCCTGCCTCCGGGAACCCGCGAGTATCTCCGCCACCTGAGGACCGGAGGCGCGGAACTCGCCCCCACTCCGGATTCCGGCAATAAAACCCAGGCGGCGGTCACGGCCCTGCTCCGGGCCCGGCTGCTCCAGGAGCTGGGTGGTGGTCTGAGGAGCTACGAGGTGCTCTGGCGGACCGTTTAACCTACCCCTGGTTCTATTTCTTGCCTCGGGGCCGGGACAGGCCGATGGGACCCCATGGCTGAGGAAAAGGGTATGGGACTGGTCAGGTCCTTCTGGAGATGGACATCGGGGTCCAAGATCCCGATGGACCTGATGGGCTTGCCTATTCTCGGGCTGGTGGCGTTTCTGCTGTTCCGGCATGCCTCCGCTCTGGCCCCGGCGGAGGGGGCCTTTCTGATCATGCTGACGGCTGGACTCGTCCGGGCGGGACTCCGCTGGTGGGACTGGCAGCGGGGGTTAGCCAGCGATGGTTCCCTCATGGACTGGGTCCAGCGGACCCTCGGGGGCGAGCGGAAGCCCATGTCCGTGCCTGCAGGGCTCCGCGCGCAGGATGGCAGGATGGCCGAGGCCCTCAATGCGGCCCTGCAAGATGTCCAGGCCGGGCGGTCGGAATTGCGGGACCTGCAGAAGGCCATGAACCGCGACTGGGCCGAACTCGATGCGGTCCTCGCTTCCCTCCAGCAGCTCCATGCCGCGGAGGAGGAGCAGCGGAGCCACGGCGCTGCCCGCCTGACCTCGCTCGGGCAGGAGCTGAAGACGGCCATCGAGGATACGCTCCGACTCGATCAGATCGAGCTGAACTACCGTCTGAGGGCAGACCAGTTCCGCCTTCAGGGGCAGGCGTTCCGAAGCACGGTGGACCAGTTGCGGGAGGGGTTGGACCACTTCGAGAACCTGCTGGAGGAACTCCAGGACACCTTCCCGCGGCTGCGTCGGGAAGAGGATGCCCTCGGGCGGCTGGCGGACGCCGGACTTCGTCAAGGCGCCCGGCTCTCTCTGTCGATCAAGGGCCTGGTTGCACATACGCCCCGGCTCGTAGATGAGACCCAGGCACGCACGGAAGGCCTGCGCCGGTTGCGGCACTCCGCCGATGGCGTGCGGGACCAGACCGAGGCCCTGGCCAGGCGGATCGAAAGCTTCCGCGAGGAGGCCCAGGCGCGCATCCGCTCCTTTGGCGGGGCCCAAGGCACCTTGAAGGAACTGGATCATGTGGCCCAGCAGACAGGCCTGTTGGCGGTGAACGCGGCGATTCTCGCCCAGCAGGAAGGGGGGAGCACCGGGATGGCCGCCATTGGCGGGCGGCTGCGCTTCCTGGCCGACCAGACCGCAGATGGGGCCTCGGGGATGGAGCGGACCCTCAACGAGTACCAGCTTGGCCTGGAGCGTGAAACCGCGAACCTGTGGGACCTCCAGGAAGTCACCCAGAAACTCATCGCCGATGTTCACGAGTTGCTGAGGACGGTTGGCAACATGGATCATCAGGGCCACGATCTGGAGCGCGCCCTCGAAACGCACATGGGCCTTGTGGATCAGGCCCGGCAGTCATCCGAGCGGGCGGAGCTCTCCCTCCACGAGATCGGCGCTAGGTCCATGGCCCTGGAAGCCGCCCTTGCCAGGCAATGGGGCGTGGAAGCGAAGATCACGCCCCAGCGGGAGCGGCTCTCCAGGATGGGCCTCAGGCTCACGGAGGTCGGGGGCGAGCTGGCCCGCATCAGCCAGCAGAACATCGATGAGATCTGGGACATCCTCGGCCGTCACCAGGAGATCCGACGGACCGAGGCCTACCGGCACGTGACCTCGGGTGACTTGCACCGGCTTGTGGAGGTGCCAGCAGATCCCAAGAATACCTGGAATGGGATCGCCTGGGCCCGCGCCGAACGGCGCCTCAGGACCGTGGAGCGCGACCCCGCGAACTCCCCGCCGATCGGCCGTCGGGACTCCCACGGCAACCTCCGCCTCCAGATGCTGGGCCAGGACGCCCTCCACCGCCCCGAGCCTTCGGCAGTGGAAGCCTGGGGGTGTGATGTCAGCGGCCAAGTCTGGAACCTGCATCTCCTGGGTTCCCTGAGGACCGAGAGTCACCGGCTCGGGTTGTTGGCCGTGCTCAAGGAAAGCCCACTCGCACTCTGCTTGCACGGAGTGGACATCCGAATCTCATCGGAAGGCGCCCAGATCCGCCTGCCGCATCCCTATCCTGCAATGGTCTCATTCCTTGCAGGTCTGAGGCTCGAGCTTCCCGTGGCGCCTGAGTTGTGGGACCACCCCTTCCGTGAGGATGGGCGGAAGCCTGTGGAAACCCAGGGGCTGGTGTGGATCGGGCCCGGGCAAGGTGGAGGCGTGCAGAACCCCTGCATGCGGTTGATCCATGCCTGGGTGCGGGATGACCACCGCCATGAGGCCTTCCTGCCCTGGCTACCGTTCGAGGGCCACCGGAAGCCCTGTCCATGGCTGGGCGACACAGAGGGCGAGGAGGCGCTGCCTGGGCCCATGTCCGTTCGCTGCCTGGGCCTTGATGGCGACCCTGCCACCCTGCATCTGATCCGGGACCGGTTGTTAGCTGCCGGCGCCGTGGAGGCCAGTGGAGGCGCCACGCTCTGCGCCATCGGGATCGGCCATCTCCACCCGGAATCCCTGCTGCTGAGGCTGTTCCAGCCAGAGGCGGACCTCGCCGGGGCCTTCCACCCTGACCTCGTCCCCTACCAGGCCCGGTTGCGCGACGAGGTCCTGGGGGGCTCAACGGGAGATCCCTATCGGGCCGCTTGGTCCATTCTCGAGGATCTCCATCGGGAAGGATGGATCTTGCCGCTTCCCCTTCCCTGATCGGGGCATGATAAATCTGTGACAAATTTTCCGAATTAATTCATTCTAGTTGGCTTGACAGACCATTTTTCTGGCCGATACCTGATTCAAGCGATCTTTGGACCTCCCCAGACGGTGTGTGATCCAGGGCCCGGGACCGCCACCAACCAGCCACCCCATGCGGGTTGGCCGGACCTTCGGGAACCCTCAGCCGCCACCCACAGGAGATCCCATGTTTCATGTCGCGTTTCCGCGCGGCCAGGGGCCTGCCTACGCAGACCTGCCGCCCACCCTTCAGCCCCATGTCATTGCGGCCTCCGCACCGCCTACGGACCACCTGCGGACGGTCCTGCTCTCGGGCCTGATCTACTTCTCCCTCGTGGCCGCGGTGGTTGCCCTTTCAACCCTCGCGCCGCCGCCGGTCCTAGTCCCGCCACTACCGCCAGCCGAGGGGCGGACCGTCGTCTACGATCCACCCGTCTATCGCGTGGTGCTGCCGCAGCCTGCGGTGACCGGCAGCCCGGCCGGTGGACATGAGTCCGTTCCGACGACCCAGTCGGCACCTCCCAGCCAGGCACCTCCCACCGAGGCCCCGGCGGGCTTGCCCACCGAGGATCGTCGGCTGGATCCTCACGCAGGGAGCGGCCCGGGAACCGTTCTGCCTGGCGCCACCGCACCTCCGGGCACGTCCACGGTGAATGCCGGCCCGGTGATCCACGACTTCACCTCGGTGGGGCTGGCCGTGCTGCGTCGGGTGGATCCGATCTACCCGGACTTCGCCCGCCATGCCCGCATCCAGGGCCCGGTCGTGCTCATGATGACCGTGGACGAGCAGGGGCGCCCGATCCAGGTCCAGGTGCTCGAGGGACATCCTGCCTTCCACGAAGCGGCGAAGCAGGCGGCACGGCAGTGGCGCTTCGAACCCGCCCGCATGAACGGCGAGCCCGTCTCCGCGGCCTTCCGCCTCACCCTCAAGTTCTCGCTGCGGTGAGTGCGCCATGGCCACCCGGCTCCGCAGCGACATCAACGTCACCCCGCTAGTGGACATCGTCCTAGTGCTGCTCATCGTCTTCATGACGCTGGTGCCGGCGCTGCCGAGGGTCCTCAAGGCCGGGCTCCCGGATCGAGGTTCCGGTGCGCCAGTCCCGTCCCTGCTTCGCCTCACGCTCGGCAGGGATGGGAGCCTGGAGGTGACAGGACAGGCGGGCGTCTCCCTGCCCGCGGCTCTTGGAAGCTGCCCGGACCGGATCCTCCTGCGGGTGCATCCGGAGCTGCCCTTCAGTGCTCCCACCCGGGTGCTGGATGAGATCGAGGGGCTCCGGCCAGGCACGAAGGTGGCCCTGGTGGCGTGGTCCGGCTGACGGCGTGCTAGGCTGGCCCTCGTGGATCAGGGCGTCGCTGTCCGCAAGGGCAGAGGAAAGTCCGGGCTCCGCAGGGTACTGGGCCTGGTAACACCAGGGCGGGGCGACCCGACGGAAAGTGCAACAGAAAACAAACCGCCGATGGCCGTGCAAGCGGATCAGGCAAGGGCGAAACGGTGGAGTAAGAGCCCACCGCCGGACTGGCAACAGGACGGGCATGGCAAACCCCCCAGGGAGCAAGACCAAATAGGCCGGCGCACCGCGCAAGCGGCAAGGGTTGACCCGACCGAGCCGGCGGGTAGGTCGCACGAGGTGGGTGGCGACATCCATCCCAGAGGAATGACGCTCCACGACAGAACCCGGCTTACCGATCCACCACGGCCCCCGCAAGGGGGCCGCGCTTTTCCGGGGGTGGAGGATCGGCTAGGCTTAAGGCTCATCTCCGAGTAGGCCTCTGACTTCCGCAGTTCACCGCCACGACGACTTGCCTGGAATTGTCGGGTAGGCGTGAGTTCTCGCTGATCCACATCTGCAGTTTGGAGGCACCGCGGAGACCCGCGATGGATTCCGTCATTCCTCTTGGAGTTCCAGATGAGCCACGGCTTTCAAGCCCTGGTGCGCCGCCTAGAGCGTGCCCAGGCCATTCAAAACAATCGATTCAACCGAGCTGCTGGCGGGCGTAGCCTTCCCCTCGGCGGAGGATTTGCCCATTTTCTCGGGGAGGGCCATCCCCTCAACCAGGCCCTCGGGCTCGTCGACCCTTTGTCGGAGGACGAGCTGATCACCGTGGAAGCCTTCCTGGGCCAACCCACCGTTCTGGAGTTGAGTCCTGGCGCGGATCCTGATCTCTGGCCTCTGCTGGCAGAGCGGGGGTACCGCCTGCAGCAGTTCCAGCAGCTCTGGGTCCGGCCACTGGCAGGCTTGGTGGTCAGTGAAGGATCGACAACAGTCCGGGTCGCAGAGCCCCGGGAGGCGGATCTGTACAGCCGTGTTGTCTCGGCCGGGTTCATGGAAAGGGACGACTGGCAAGCAGCTGAGCCACCCTTCCAGTCCAGCCTTGACGTGCCGGATGCCTGGGGGTTCCTCGTGTTTGTGGGGGGCCAACCGGCCGGAGGCGGCATGCTGGGCATCGTGGAGGGTGTGGCCATGCTCTCCGGTGATGGCGTGATGCCGCGGTTCCGGGGCAGGGGGCTCCAGAAGGCGCTCATTCAGGCCCGGTTGGACCTGGCCCAGCGTCGTGGTTGCGATGTGGCGTGCGCCTCCACCGCCCCGGGCACTGCAAGCCAGAGGTCCTACGAGGCCTGCGGTTTTGGTGCAGCCTACCCGAAGGTGGAAATGGCCAGAGGATGAATCGAAGGGCGGCGCGTGGTTCCATGGACCATGCGCCGCCCTTCGCCCCAGACCGCCGCCCTGCTGGTGACGGCCCTTGCCTTCCACGTGGACATGCTTCTGTATTACCTGCTGGTGCCGCTGCTGCCGCGGTACGCGCGGGAGCTCGACCTGAATCCGATGAAAGTGGGGATCCTCTTCGGGAGCTATGCGGTCGCCCTGCTCCTCGCGACTTTTCCGGTGGCCATCCTCACAGATCGGTATGGCCGACGGGCGCCCATGCTCTGGGCTCTGGGGACTGGCTGGCCTCGCGGCGACTACGCTGCTTTTCGCCGTGTCGAAACAGTACTGGCTGCTGGTGGCCGCCCGGTTTCTCCAGGGCGCCTCCGGCGCGGCCACCTGGCTACCGGGCATGGCCCTGCTGGCGGATCATTTCCCTTCGGAATCCCGGGGCAGGGCCGATGGGCACAGCCTTTGCCGCGGCGAACCTCGGCGTGCTCATCGGCCCACCCCTCTCCGGCCTTCTTGACCAGCATGCGGGCCCAGCGGCCCCGTTCGTATTCGGCACCGTCTTGGTGGCCCTGGATGCCGCCGGCCGGGCCTTCCTGCTGCCCGAGGTGGAAGCGGAGCGGGGTCCCCGCCTACCCTTCCGCCAACTGATGGCGAATCCGGTGATCCGCCTGTTCGCTGGGGCCATGGCCCTGGGCTCGGGACTCTGGGCCCTGCTCGAGTCGACCCTGCCCCTCGACATGGACCAGCGGCTC
The DNA here is from genome assembly GCF_049292215.1 of Geothrix sp. Classification (GTDB taxonomy): domain Bacteria; phylum Acidobacteriota; class Holophagae; order Holophagales; family Holophagaceae; genus Geothrix. Next base: position 28,872 of record NZ_JBATQW010000066.1, read on the forward strand.
GGCCTCAGCGCCTCCAAAATTGGCCTGTGCTTTGCTGCTTCCGCCCTGGCGCATACCTTCACATCCCCCCTCATGGGCCGGCTGTCGGACCGCATCGGGAGGGTCAAGGTGCTGCGCATGGGTCTTCTGCTGGCCGTGATCCTGCTGCCCCTGCCGGTCCTGCTGCCCAGGCCCTGGATGGTGGTGCTGGCCATGATGGGGCTGGGCAGCACGGCGAGTTTCATCATGAGTCCCTGCAGCCCAGCAGTGGCGGATCAGGTGGAGCGGCAGGGGAGCTCCAGCTTCGCCTCGGCCTTCTCCATCCTCAACCTCGCCTACTCGGTGGGACTCATGGTCGGTCCGCTGGTCGGAGGCGTCCTGGTCCAGGGGCTTGGCCTACCGGTGGCCCTCTCCCTGTGTGGCCTCACGTTTGGCGGCTACCTGCTGGCCACCCGCCGCTTCACTGTTTGATGGCCCGGTAGATCCAGCGCTCAGACCCCTCCTCCCAGGGACGGCCATCCAGGCCCCCGTAGGCCTGGGCCAAGGTGAAGCCGGCCGTGCCGAGGCAGTGGCGCACCTCGGGATCCGTCGGAATCCAGATGTCGTGGCAGAAGGATTCGCCCTGGCACAGGCGCTCCGTCAGGATGCGGCGCCCGTCCGGACTCCACCGGGCCTGTTCCTCGTAGCCCTCCGCGGAGAACTCCAGCCACTCGGATTCCACTCCGGTCAGCGCCGCCTGGAGGAAGGAGCGCCCGGCGAGGTCCAGGAGCAATACCCCACCCTTGCGAAGCACCCGGGCGAATTCCGACAACTGGCGGAGGTTCTCCGCCTCGGTCGCAAAATAGCCCCAGCTTGTGAAGGCGCAGAACACCCCGTCAGCGCTCTCCGGCCGGAAGGGCAGGGCGCGGAAGTCCAGGCGCACCAGGGGGACGGCATGGCTGGCCCGATGCCTTGCGAGGTTGAGGGGGCTGAGGTCGCCGCCAATGACCTGGAGCCCATGAGCGCGAAGGTGGGGATTCAGGCGTCCCCACCCACAAGGCAGGTCCAGGACGCTGCTGCCGTGGGGCAGGTCCAGCAGCGCGGCCAAGGCGGGGCCCTCCACGGCTGCATCCGCGGCCTTGTCGGCGTAGATGGTGAAGTAGGCGGGATGGTTGAAATCCCGGACGAACCAGTCCATGGGCAGAGTGTGGCAGAGTCCCGGTGAGCTGGAAGCAGCCCTGAGGCCGACCTGGCGTCATTCCACTTCGGTGTCAGCCTTGACAAGCTTCACGGCGGGTGGGGCCGGCTGCGGGGGAATGACGTCCTTCCACACATAGCGGGTGCCGCGTTTCTGCCCGCTCTTCACGATGAGCTGGTCCTCCTCCAGATCCGTGAACAGGCGGCGCAGGGTGGCGGGGGCCCAATCGCACTCCTTGAGATCAAGGGCCACCTGGGCTTCGAAACTGCTGAGGGAACCCTTGGCCTTGAGGATCTCAATCAACTGGGACTTCATGTCCTGGAGTTCTGGTTTGGATCGTCGGGTCTTGGCCTCCAAACCTGGGTCCGGGGCGGGGGTGACCACGATGACCTTGGAGGGAACCGGGGGCTGCGCGGGAGCAGGCGAGGCGACCTCGGCCTTCACCAACATTCCATCCAGGTAAATGTCGCCCCGCTCGGGCTGGAAGACGACCACCACGGAACCGGGGGCCATCCCTTCATGCTGAAGGGCGGTGATGACCCGCTCCCCAATGCGGGTTTTCTGGTCGGAAGTCAGACTGGGGGTCTCGATAATGACGATGGCCATGGGGCTCCATTATGTTTACGGGACCTCTATTATACTTTTGGAAATTACCTTTGTAAAATGCGAAAATCGAATCAATCAAATCGGTTAGACTTCGGCCGAGGCTCCCATGCGCAAGCTCAAAATTGAACGGCCTGAGGAACAGCAACGCTTTGAGTCCTTTCTTCGGTCGCGCCAGCTGAAGCTCACTGGGGAACGCCTGGAACTGGTCGAAGAGGTCTTCGGCCAGGCACATCATTTCGATGCGGACCAGCTGCACATGGCCCTGAAGCAGAAGGGCAAGGGGATCAGCCGGGCCACGGTCTATCGGACGCTCGATCTGCTCGTGCAGTGCGGTCTGGTGCGGAAGAGCAGCTTCGGCGATCAGCATGCCCACTACGAGGCCGTGCGCAGCAACGAGCACCACGATCACCTGATCTGCCTGAACTGCGATGCCATTATCGAGTTCTTCCGCCCGGATCTGGAGGCCCTCCAGGAGCAGATCTGCCAGGAATTCACCTTCAAGCCCATGCACCACAGCCACCAGATCTTCGGCCTCTGTAAGGCCTGCCAGAGCAAGGCCACGGATGACACGGTTCTCGCCCACCGGTTGAGCCAACTCAGCACCTGAGGATCCCCCTGGCCCGCCGCCCATAGCCGATGGCATGGTAAAGCGCTAGGCTGGGCCATGGCCAAATTGACGCTCCAGGACCTCCAGCGACTTCCCAAGACGGACCTGCACGTCCACCTCGACGGCAGCCTCCGCATCCCGACCATCCTCGACCTGGCGGAGCAGCAGAAGGTGAAGCTGCCAGCGGACTCCATGGAAGGATTGCGTCCCTTCGTGGAGGTGGGGGACGACTGCAAATCGCTGGTCGAGTACCTGCGTGCCTTCGACGTGACGCTCTCGGTCATGCAGACCTACGAAAGCCTTGTCCGCACCTCCTTCGAGCTGGCCGAGGATGCCGCATTGGAGAATGTCCGCTATCTGGAGGTCCGCTATAGCCCGATCCTCCACCAGCAGAAGGGGCTGACGTTGCATGCCATTGTGCAGGCCGTGCTGGAAGGCCTGGGGCAGGCGGAACGGAAGTACAACATCAAGACGGGCGTCATCCTCTGCGGCATGCGGCACATCTCGCCCGACATCTCGCTGCGCCTGGCCGATCTCACCGTGGCCTTCAAGAACAAGGGCGTGGTGGGCTTCGATCTGGCCGGGGCCGAGGAGAACTTCCCCGCCAAGCGCCATAAGGACGCCTTCGGCCGCGTGCTCCAGAACAACATCAACTGCACCCTGCACGCGGGCGAGGCCTACGGTCCCGAGAGCATCCACCAGGCCATCCACCTCTGCGGCGCCCATCGCATCGGTCACGGGGTGCGGCTCATCGAGGACGGGGACCTGCTCAACTACGTGAACGACCACCGCATCCCTCTGGAGTGCTGCCCCTCCAGCAACGTGCAGACCAAGGCCGTGAAGAAGATGGCCGACCATCCCATCCGGCTCTTCTACGACCTGGGCCTGAGGGTCACGGTGAACACGGACAACCGCATGGTGACGAACACCACGGTGAGCCGGGAATTCCAGGTCATCCACGAGGAGCTGGGCTTCAACCTCGAGGAGATCAAGGAGGTCATCATCATGGGCTTCAAGAGCGCCTTCCTGCCCTATGCGCTCAAGCGGGCCCTGCTGGCGGAGGTCGTGCACGAGCTGAAGGCCTTCAAGCCCGGCAGCCTGGAGAGCCGGAAAGAGCAGCTCTGATACCCTGACTCCGGAGGTCAGGATCTTCATGCTGGATCGTTTCGCCGCCTTTCTCGACCGCCACGCCAGGGTCCTGCTCACCACCCACGAGAATCCCGATGGGGACGGCGTGGGCGCGGCCGTGGCCCTGGCTTGCCACTTGAAGGCGCTGGGGAAGGACGCCCGCATCGTGGTGACGCCCTCGCTGCCCGAGAATCTGCGTTTCCTGGACCCGGAGGGCTGGATCGAGGCCTACGATCCCCAGGGGCCCCACCGTGAATTGGCCGCCTGGCCCGATGCCTGGCTGCTCGTTGACGCCTCGGAACCCCATCGCATGGGCGCCCTGTTCGCCGCCTTCGAAACCACGAAGGCCGATCGCGCCTGCCTCGACCACCACCTGAAGGACGCGCCGAAGGGTTTCGATGCCGAGTTCACCGACTCGGGTGCCAGCGCCAGCACCGAGCTGGTCTATGACTTGGTGCGGCCGCGCCTCGGAAGGAACCTGCCGCCGGTCATGGCCCAGGCGCTCTACGCAGGCCTGGTCAGTGACACCGGCAACTTCCGGCACTCCAACAGCACCCCGAAGATCCACCAGGCCGCGGCCGACCTCATCGCCCAGGGCATCCACCCGGCCCGGACCTTCAACGCCCTCTACCAGACCGCCACGCCGGCCAAGCTCAGGCTCTTCGGTCGGGCCATGGGGGGGCTGCAACTCCGTGATGGCGGCCGCTTCGCCTACGTGTCGGTGACGATGCAGGATCTGGAAGCCTGCGGTGCCACCCACGAAGACCTGGACGAACTGGTGGAGGAACCCCGGAGGCTGAAGGGCGTGGAGGTGGCCGCCCTCTTCTCCGAGACTGCGGATGGTCGCGCCAAGGTCAGCCTTCGCTCCCGTGAGCGGGTCGATGTCAACGCGGTCTGCCGCAAGTTCGGCGGCGGTGGCCACCGGCTGGCCTCCGGCGCCAAGCTCGACCTGCCACTGGACGCCTTCATTGCCCAGGTAGAGGCGGCTGTGGTTGGCCAGATCGGGAATGATATTGTCTAAATAATAAAATAGACAAAATGGGGTTGCCCCAGCTCGGCCCACGCCTCAGACTTCTAGTTCCCTCAAGCGGCATCGAAAGAGATGACCGCACCTCTCCCCGGACCTCCATGTCGCCCAAAGAACCCAGCAGCGCCCCGAAGCTCGAGCTCTTCTGCAAGCTGCAGGCGGAGAAGGTGCCGTTCATCGCCAAGGCCAACGTGCCTTCGATCTTCGGCAAGTTCACGGTCTATGGGTTTCTGGAACACGCCACGGGCAAGGAGCACCTCGCCATCGTGGCCGGGGAGATCGATGCCCGACGCCGCATTCCGGTGCGCGTCCATTCGGAGTGCTGGACCGGTGACGTGCTGGGCAGCCTCAAGTGCGACTGCCGGCAGCAGCTCGAAGAGGCCCTGCGGCACATCGGCGAGCACGGTGGTATGGTGCTCTACCTCCGCCAGGAGGGCCGGGGCATCGGCCTGCTGAACAAGCTCAAGGCCTACGCCCTGCAGGAGCAGGGGCTCGACACGGTGGAGGCGAACCACTCGCTGGGCTTCCCCGATGACCTGCGCACCTACGACTGCGCGGTGGAGATGCTCAAGTTCTTCGGCATCACCAAGGTGAAGCTCCTCACCAACAATCCACGCAAGATCGGCGCGCTGGAATCCGCCGGCATCGAGGTGGAGCGGGAGCGGCACCAGCTGGCCTCCAACCCGCACAACCTCCGCTACCTGAAGACCAAGGCCCGGAAGAGCGGCCACATGCTGGATTTTGAGGAAGAGGCGCTATAGCCGTCCGGAGGGAAGCGTCCTCCCCGGGGGGTTGGGTATTTTGGCCGCCAGCTGAGTGTCGATAGCTGCTAGCTATAGGTATGAGCGCACCCGTCTCCGATCAGACCATCACTGACATCTCCCACGTCATCCAGCTTTCCGTGGCTCCCGTCTTCCTGCTCACGTCCATCGGAACCATCCTCGGCGTGCTCTCCACCCGGTTGGCCCGCATCGTGGACCGGGCCCGGGCCATCGGCGAACGGCTGGAAGACGCCTCCGATGACAAGACAGCGCTCATCCACGCGGAGATGCGCACCTTGGCCAAGCGCCGCCACCTGGTGAACCTGGCCATCACGGCGGGAACCACCGCCGCGCTGCTGGTCTGCGTCAGCATCGCCACGGTGTTCCTGGGGGCCATGATGAAGGCCAATGTGACCATGACCGTGGCCTCGCTGTTCATTCTCGCCATGGCCGCCTTCGTGGCGGCACTGGTGTCGTTCCTGAGGGAGATCCTCCTCGCGGTCAGAAGCCTCGACCTCGTCTGAGCTAGAGGCTCTTGATCGCGGCGATCTCCTGTGGACTCAGGTAGCGCCAGGCCCCGGGCTTGAGCAGGGGGTCGGCCAGGGGGCCGAACTGGACCCGGCGCAGCTTGCTGACAGGATGGCCCACGGCGGCGAACATGCGACGGATCTGCTGGTTCTTGCCCTCGGTGAGCGTCACCTTCAGCCAGGGGTTGTCACCCTTCTCCGCGACCTCGATGTGGCAGGGCTTCAGGCGACGCCCGCTGAGGAGAAAACCTTCCTGGAATTCCTTCAGCAGTTCAGGCCTCGGGTTGCGGTGAACCTTCACGAGGTAGACCTTCGGAATTTCATGCTCCGGCCCCATGAGCACTTGGGCCAGGGCCCCGTCATTGGTCATGAGGAGCAGGCCCTCCGAGTTGAAGTCGAGCCGGCCCACCGGGTAAAGGCGGCCGGGCACGCCCTTCAGCAAGGCCATCACCGTGGGGCGGCCCTGGTCATCCTTCACCGTCGTGACATAACCCTTGGGCTTGTTCATGAGGATGTAGACCGGGGCCTCGCGTTCGATGGGCTGCAGGTCCACGGTGATCTGGTCCCGACGGGGATTGGCAAGCGTGCCAAGCTCGGTGACGGTCTTCCCGTTCACCTGGACGCGGCCGTCGAGGATGATCTGCTCACAGGCCCTCCGGCTGTCGATGCCTGCCGCGGCGAGGATCTTCTGCAGGCGCTCCTGACCGACGGCCTTGGGGCGGGGCGGAGCGGGGCGGGCTGCGGCCGGTTTTGCCGGGGGCTTGGCGGTGGCCGGGGC
>NZ_JBATQW010000067.1:0-23869 GCF_049292215.1 Geothrix sp.
GGGGGGCTGTGCCGCCCGATTCTGTGCAGCATGGGAGCCCGATCAGGCCTCGGTGACCGTGGCCTTCACGATGCGGTCATTGCCCTTGATGGCCTTGACCACCTGGATGTCCCCATCCGCCACGCACTGGCCGAAGACCGTGTGCACACCATCGAGGTGGCTGGGGGCGCTGCCGTTGCAGATGAAGAACTGGCTGCCGCCCGTGTCCTTGCCGGCATGTGCCATGGAGAGGGCGCCCAGTTTGTGCTTGTGGGGGTTTCCGGCGGTCTCGCACTTGATCTTCCAGCCGGGGCCGCCGGTGCCGGGCATGCCCGAGGCGCCGGCCTTGGTGTTGGGGCAGCCGCCCTGGATGACGAAATCGGGGATGACGCGGTGGAAGGCCAGGCCGTCGTAAAAGCCCGCTTCGATCAGCTTCACGAAGTTCGCCACGGTAGCCGGGGCCTCCTTCGGGAAGAGTTCCAGGTTGATGTCGCCCTTGTCGGTCTGCAGGAGCACGCGGGTCATGGTCACCTCTTTCGGTCAATCCACCAGGATAGGATCCAACCCTCCGCGAGTCAGCAGCAAGTTCGGAGGCTAGGGCAGCGATTTCGATGCAATCGCCTGGTCCTTCAGCAATCAATTTCTGCCAATCCAGCGTTTTACGTCCCAGCAACCGCCCCGGACGGGACTCCGGTCCGCTCCCTGCCGCGGCGTGAAGCCTTCCGGATACCTGCGGCCCGATTGAAATTTCCTTTGGCTTCCCGAGGGAAGGGAATTAGGCTTGGGCCCTGCTCCAGGTCGATTAGGTTCTGAGTCTCAAGTTCCTAGTCTCCCTCCCCCCTTTTCCCCAGGAGGTCCCATGACCAACAAGCCCATCATCCCGGACCCGGAGAATCCCACGCCTGAATCCGACGAGCAGGAGCAGGCTGCCCTCCAGGCCAGCCTCTCCAATGCTTCCAAGGCGACGACGGGCGGGACCGGATCCATCAAAGTCACTGGCTGAATCGACCTCAGGGCGGCTGGCCACCATCACCGCTCAGGTTGGGCCAGCAACCTTGCCTGGTCCGCCATTGTCCTGAACTCCGCGCCCAGGTTCCCATTGGCGGAGAAGGCCTTCTGGAAGGCCAACCGGGCCTGCTCCGCCTGCTGGCCTCGGATGGCTTGGCTCTGAGTTCGGGCCTTCTCCAGGTCCAGGGCGGCCTGCAGCGCGATCGCCTCGCCGAGGCTCGGCCTGGCCTTCAGGACCTGCGCCAGGAAGACCGCACCCCTCCCGAGGCTGGGTGCCTGATCCTGGGCCGTGGCCCGCTCCCACTCCGCACGGGCCAGGAGGAGCCGGATTAAGCTCAGCAGGGTCTCCTGGGAATCGGGACGCAGATCCAGGGCCCTCTTGAGCACCAGTTCGGCCACATCGAAGTCTGTGCGCTGGGCCTGGCCGCGGCGGCTTTTCAGCCGTGCGGCGGCAGTCCGCAACTCACCCAAATACTGGAGGGCGTCGCGGCGCTGGGGGTCCTTGACGAGCACCCTTGCCAGAACCGCCTCACCCTCGGCCACGACCTGGGCCCCATCGCCGACGGACCTGGTCATCCCTTCCAGACGGACTGCCGAAACCCGACCGAGGTTCACCAGCACGCCAGCCTCACCAGGGGAGACCACCTGGGCTCTCCGCAGCACTGTTTCGGCCTCCTGGAGCCTCTGGACCGCACTGGCGCCCACCACATGCCGCGCCCGCCAGGTCAGCAGGTCCCCAAGGTTTATGTAGGCGAGCACCTGGCCTGGGCCGACTTCGATGGCTTTCCGGAAGGCCTGTTCGGCACTGGCTGCGAAGGGTGCCGGATCCCTTCCCGTCTCCCACGCGTGGCGGGCCAGCTGGACCTGGGCCACCCCGATGACGTTGTGCAGGTGGGGGATGCCCGCGTTGATGCTGAGCCCCCGGCGGCTCGCCTCCAGGGACCGCAGGAGATCGGGCTCCGGATTCTCGCCCCGCTCCTGTCTGAGCGCGCCGAGGCTGGCCAGCACCTGCCCCTGTACGAAGTAGGGTACGAAGTGCCTGGGGTTGAGGCTGCGAGCCTGTTCCAGCACTTTCAGGGCGGCCTGCAGGTCAGCCTCCGGGGCGGTGGCCCGGGGCAGGCCCGCTCGCTGCCGAAGGCAGGTGCCCAGGTTGATCCACGCCGGCAACAGGTGGGGTTCCATCCTCGTGGCCCGCTCGTAGGCCTCGATGGCGCCGCTGAGGTGGCCCAGCGGGTCCCCGCCCCGCTTCTCCTCGTAATCCGACCAAGTCTGGTGGATCAGGCCGATGTGGTTCTCCACCGTGTAATCTCGCTTCTCCAGGGAAAGGGACTCAAGCGCCCGTAGCCCCTTCTCCAGCTGATCCGTGGGATCGAGGTTCCTCCCCAGGCGGGCATCGCCCCACTGGTAGTAGGCCTTTCCCAGAGCCACCCAGGCGTCCGCCCGGTCCGGTCCCGCCAGCTGGGCCTGGTGCGCGACGGCCACGGCCTGCTGCACCAGGGCGTCGGCGTTCTCGCCTCGGGTGGCGAGCGAGTCTGCGCGTTGGCAGAGCAGCGCGGCTTTCAGGATCAGCGAGGGCACGTGGTCCGGCTGGGCGGCGAGGCCCTGCGTCACCGCGGCGAGTCCCCGCTCGAAGGGCGGCTTGACCTGGCCCAGACCGTATTTCTCCATGAACAGCGCGTTCAACTCAAGCTCGGCCAGGGCCGCGTACACCACCGGGGCGCTGCGACCACTGGCGGCAGCCGCCGCCAGGTCCCGCCGACCAGCCTCGAAGTCCGCCAGGGCCAGGTCCCGCTTCCCCTGATTCCACCACTTCCAGGCCCGGGTCTGCAGCAGAGAGCCCCGTAGCAGTGGGGCCTCGTAGAACCAGGGCAGCTCGTTTTCCAGGACTTTCAGGCGCTGCAGGGCCTCGTCAAGGCGGCCCTCGTAGAAGGCCATGAGGGCTTCGAGATAGGCGGGTGAAGGCACATCGGCGCCCCTTGCCTGCCGGAGAAAGGCCAGGGCCGGGGTGCGCAGGGAGGCATCAATCTGGTTCTTCCGGGCTTCCCGCTGGTCCACGGAGGCGATGCGCTCGGCTTCCAGCAGCTTCTCCTGATACTGGCGCCCCAGGACCTGGGTCAGTGCGAAGGCCACCCGCGGTTCGCGATATCCCGCATCCCAGGCCATCTGCAGATGCTCCCGGGCCTTCTCGACATCATCCAGGGTCCAGAAGCCGCGCCCGAGGGCATAGTGGCCGGGACCATTGGCGAGTGCCCCCGCATGTTTCATGTCCTCCTGCAACTGGGCCATGTGGACCCGGACTGCACTCAGGTCCTGCCGGATGTCATGGAGCGGGGAGAGGGCGGAATAGCGGGCCATGGATTCAATGCGGGCCATGGACTCCATAAAGTGCTGCGCCAGCCGCTCCCGGCGGCCCGCATCCAGGCGGGTCTTGAGGGCCACGCCAAGCGCCATGAGCACCAGGACGAAGGCCACGGTGCCGGTCACGGCCAGGGTCTTGTGCCGCATGAAGCGGCGGTGCGTGCGATAGATGAGGCCGGCGCGCCGGGCCAGGACCGTCTCCCCCGCCAGGAACCGGTCCAGGTCATCCGCCAGGGCCCTGGCGGAGTCGTAGCGCCGGGAGCGGTCCCTCTCCAGGCACTTGAGCGTGATGGCTTCCAGGTCCCTGGGGATGTCCTGACTGATGGACCGCAGCGAGGGGATGTCTGCGGAGCCGATGGCGCTGAGGATCTCCAGCGCGTTGGTGCCAGTGACCGGCGTGCGCCCCGTGGTCAGGTGGTAGAGGGTGGCGCCCAGTCCGTAGACGTCGGTGCGCCGGTCCAGCCGGGACACCTCGCCCCGGGCTTGCTCGGGCGACATGTAGGCGGGGGTGCCTAGCACAGAGCCCGTCTCCGTGACGTCCTGGTTCCACTCGTGGGCCAGGCCGAAGTCCATGACGAAGGTGCGCAGCGAGCCGTCCTCAGCCCGCTCGATCATGATGTTCGACGGCTTGAGGTCCCGGTGGATGATGCCCACCCGGTGGGCTTCGTGGACGCCGAGGGCCGCATCACGCAGGGCGATCGCCTTCTGCTCGAGCGAGAGGCCCTGCACCTGGTCGAAGGAGACCCCGGCGATGGCCTGCATGGTGATGAACACCTTGCCCTCCACCTCGCCCACTTCGAAGACCTTGCAGACATTCGGGTGGTCCACCCGCGCCTGGGCCCTGGCCTCCACCATGAACCGCAGCAGGTGGCGCTCCTCCTCGATGCGCACGAACTTGATGGCCACCTCGCGGCCCAGCTTCCGGTCCCGGGCCAGGAACACCATGCCCATCCCGCCCTGCCCCAGGAACCGCAGGAACTCGTAGCGGTCCCAGTCCTTCACCGGGAAGTCGGGAACCTGGGCCTTCCGGGACATCCCTTGGGGTGACTGGAAGGCCGACTCATCTCCAGCAAAGGTTTCTGCCTGGGAGAACAGCGGGTCAGGAGGAAGCGCTCGGCCGGCGTCCATGCCTTCACCCATGGCAAGCCTTCGGAATCCGCCAAGGGTCATGGTTCCCTTCACCGCTTACCAGTCGGGCAAACGGATACTCGTGCCTCCGGCCATCCTCCTGGAGAAGCTCCACAGGGATGGGGGTTGCTCGACTACTTCCTGCCATCGAGCCCCTCGATGGTGGCGGTGCTGGGGGGGCGTTGTTTCTGCAGCCGCCCGGCGATGCCCTCGGCCTTGGCGAAGGCGCGCAGCAGGTTCTCCCCGGCGAGCTTGCGCAGGTTGGCGTCGGACCAGCCACGGCGGATGAGCTCGGCGAAGAGGTCGGGATACTTGGAGACATCCTCCAGACCCACCGGAGTCGTGCCACCCCAGTAGTCGGAGGCGATGCCCACATGGCCATGCCCGGCAACCCTGGCCACGTGGTCGATGTGGTCTGCCACATCCTTGAGGGAGGCCTTGGGCGCGGGGCCGTGGGCCGTGATGTAGTCGGCTTCCTGTTTCTTGTATGCCGCATCGTCATAGGACAAACCCTTGGCGAGCTTCGCCAGGCCGTCCTCCCAGTCCTTCGATGCCCGGTTCGCGAAGGGCGGGATGAAGGTCACCATCACCACACCGCCGTTGGCAGCCATGCGATTCAGGATGGCGTCGGGCACGTTGCGGGGGTGGTCCACCAGGGCCCTGGCACAACTATGTGAGAAAATCACGGGGGCCTCGCTGGTGTCGAGCACGTCCCGCATGACGTCGGGGCTCACGTGGCTGATGTCCACCAGCATGCCCAGGCGGTTCATCTCGCGGACCACCTCCTTCCCGAAGCGCGTCAGGCCACCGTGGGTCGGCTTGTCCAGGGCCGCGTCCACCCAGTCCAGGGTCACGTTGTGGGTGAGGGTCAGGTAGCGCGCTCCGAGGTCGTAGTAGGCCCGCAGCGCGCCCAGGGAGTTCTCCAGCACGTGGCCGCCCTCCATGCCCAGCATGGAGGCCACCTTGCCTTTCGCCCGGATGCGGCGGATGTCCGAGGTGGACAGGGCCAGTTCCATGGCCTCGGGATACTTCGCGATCATGCGCCGGGCGATGTCGAATTGCTCCAGCTGGACCTTCGCGAAGCCCTCCTTGATTTCCCCGGGCACGTAGATCGACCAGAACTGCGCCCCGAGGAGGCCCTGCTTCAGCCGCGCCAGATCCGTCTCGCCGGAGGTCTTCCGGCGCAGGTCGTAGGCCTCCACGTCCCGCGGCGCCTTGGGGTCATCGCGGATCATCCAGGGCAGGTCGTTGTGGCCGTCGATGAGGATGGTGGACCTCAGCAACTTCCGGGCGTGCGATAGAGCCGGGTCAGCCTGGGCGGCTAGGAGGCAGGGCCAGAGCAGGGCAAGCGCGGCGGATCGGATCATCCGGGGGGGATCTCCTGCAGAAAGGCTGGGCATGGGCCGGGGGATCATTTCAGTCCCTCGATGAGGTAGAGATCCGACAGTTTCCTCACGTAGTTGTAGGCTAGGTGCTTCGCGTCAGGTGTCATGGCAAAGGACCGGATGCCGGGCAGACCCGCGGGGTTGGTGGGCGTGATCGTCCGGACGAGGGTGCGTTTGCCACTGGCCACGTCGATGCGGGTGATGCGGGTGGGGAAACCGTCGCGGTTGAAGACGTAGATGCCGGATCCATCGGAATCCCAGCGCATCGGCACCTCCCCCACCTCGATGCCCTTCACCTCACGGCTGGGAGCCCCTTTGGTGGACAGGATGAAGTGCGGTGATTCGAAGGGGTTCGAGGAAAGTTTCCGGAGAAACACCCACGCACCGTCCACGGACACCGCCCGGGCACCGGCGGTGCTGGTCATGCCCGGCTCGCCGATGGGGGTCCGCTGGCCCGTGGCGAGGTCCAGCAATTGAAATGGCTTGGCCCCGACGGCGGTGATGAGCATTCGACGACCGTCGGCCAGAGGTTCCGCATCCATGGCCATGCTCAGTTCGGGCACGCTGAAGGCACGGGACTGGCCGGGCCCGAGGGGGACCAGGCTGAGGGTGGGAGTCCCACCCACCAGCAGGGTCATCATCACCTCCTGGCCGCCCGGCATGAACCTGGCTGTGTCGGCTTCGCCCAGATGCGTCGGCAGGGCCCCATCCGGGGTCCGCAGGTAGAGGGGCAGGTGTTCGCTGTCACTGCTCCAGCCGCCCCCGCCGCCCACGAGCAGACGCTTGCCATCCGGGCTGATGTCCTTGGCAAAGCTCGCATCGTTCCAGGAGAGGTCCTTCTCCCGGTACTCCGGTGGGCTCATGCCCATGGTGCCACTCATGACCAGGCCAAGGCTGGCGAGCACCCGGCCATCCTGGGCCACGTCCAACAGTTCGAGCAGGCCCGCCTGCCGGGTGAGCAGGCGCTTCCGGCCGGAAGCCGTCACCGCCCACAGAGAGCTGCAGCCATCCTTGAATTCGCTGTACCAGACTTCATCGCCATCCGGCCCCCAGGCGAGGCCCGTGAAGCCCTTGACCGCACAGATGGCCTTCCGGCTTCCATTCAAGTCCACCCGCACGATGGCACCATCTCCGCGGTTGTAGGTGGGCTGCTCGAAGCAGACCAGGCGATCTCCCCGCGGAGAGACCCGGATTCCCCAGGTGAACGTGATGTCCGAGGAGACGGCCTGTCCCGCCGGGAATTCCAGCACGGCCTGTCGCGGAGAACCGCCCGGCTGGGCACTGATGGAACCGATTCCGCTGCTGACCAGGGCCATCTGCCTGCCATCGGGGAGCCAGTCCGAGTCGAAGGCGCTCTCCTGGATGACGCGGATGCCGCCACCCGGCGTGACTCTGGCCAGCTGGCCCAGCTCGAAGCTGGCCCAAAGGCGCGGGCGCATCTTGAGGGCGAGTTCACCGGTGGCCGACACCGACAGGAGGGTGCCCCCCTTCACGCCCAGGCTGCGGGGCTCCAAGGCTGCCGGGTTGAGCGAGAAGACTTCGGGCGGTTCACCATTCCAGCGGGCACTGAACAGCACATCCTTGCTGCCGGGCGCGAACCGGGCTCCGTCCACGGTGCCCTTGCCGAAGGTGAGGCGCTTGAAGGTGGGCTTGGGCTCGGCACCCCGGAAGGCCCAGCCTGCGACGCCCACACCCGCCATGAGCACGACGGCGAGGGCCGCCCAGATCCGCGTCGCCCGCCGGTTTTCCGGAGCAAAGGGGGCCGAGATGGGGGCGGTGGCCTCGGAGGACGACAGGCTCTCCAGGGCGAAGGCCACGTCGCGGGCATCCTGGAAGCGAAGGGAGGGGGCCTTCTCCAGGCAGTGGTCGATGATGCGGCGGAGGGCCAGGGGAATGGGTCGGCTGGTGCCCTCCAGCTCGGGCGGGTCATCCCGCAGGATGGCCGCCATGGTGTCGCTGGCCGTGTCCCGCGCGAAGGCGCGCTTGCCTGTGAGCAGCTCAAACAACACGACGCCGAAGCTGAACAGGTCCGCCCGGGCATCCACCGTTTCGCCCCGCACCTGCTCCGGGCTCATGTAGCCCAGCGTGCCCAGGATCATGCCCTTCTCGGTGTGGTGCTCCGGCTGGATGGCCGCCGTGGGCAGGTACGAATCCGAACCCAGGCCGATCCCGGGCAACTGCTTCGCCAGACCGAAATCCAGGATCTTGAGCCGGCCTTCCTTCGTGATCCACAGGTTGTCGGGCTTCAGGTCCCGGTGCACCACGCCCTTCTCGTGGGCCGCCGCCAGGCCCTGGGCCATTTGGATGGCCAGCTCTGTGGCCCGCTTCGGTGTGAACGGCCCCTGCTCCAGCCGCGTTCGCAGTGTCTCTCCCTCGAGCAGCTCCATGGCCACATAAGCCAGGCCTTCCACGTTCCCGAGATCGAAGATCCCCGTGATGTTCGGATGGTTCAGCGCCGCCACGGCCTTGGCTTCGCGCTCGAAGCGGGCCAGGGCTTCGGGGCTCTTCGCCAGGTGCTCGGGCAGCACCTTCACTGCCACGAAGCGATCCAGCCGCGTGTCCTTGGCCTTCCAGACCTCGCCCATGCCGCCCGCGCCCAGGGGCGCCAGGATCTCGTAGGGGCCTAGTTGGGTACCTGCCTGTAGGGACATGGTTGCCTGGGGATGGTTCTCATCATAGGTCAACCATGCAGGGCCAAGGTGGTGTACCTTGCCTGTAATTCCCCATCCGGACCCGCGCCATTCTTGACCTCGAAGGCCGCTTGAAGCCACTGGTACTGCACATCCCCGGCCGACCGCCCATCCCCCTGGAAGGCGAGGCCAAGTCCTGGACGCTGGGCCGCTCCTCGCAGAACGATGTGGCCATTCCCGATGCCAGCCTCAGCCGTCACCACGCGCGCATCAGCCTGAAAGAGGGCATCCCCTACCTGGAGGACCTCGGCTCGCTGAACGGCACCTCCCTGAACGGCGAGCGCATCACGGTGCCCCACCCCCTGCGGGAGGAGGACGAGATCCGCCTGGGCCAGGTGCCCATCCGGCTGGGATCACCCTCGCAGGGTCCGCGCGTGCGCATCGGGGCCGACACGGATGCCTCCTCCTCAGCGGGTTCCATCGTGCTGCCATTGGACCGCCTGCGGGCCGCTCCTGACCGGCGCATGGAGGCTCCGGAGACCCTGCGGTTGCGGGAGGTCATCCGGGAGATCCAGGCCCTGTCGCTGGAACTGCTGGAGGACAGCCCACCAGAGCAGCTGCTCGCCCACCTGTTGGATCGCCTCTGGACCCTGCTGAAACCCTGGCGGGCCGCCGTCCTGATCCAGGACAGCAGGGCCGGACTGCACACCGTGGCCTCGCGGGGCCCCGAAGGCAACCAGCCCATCCTTCTGGCGCGCAGCCTCGTCGATGCCGCCCTCGAGCGCAAGGAGTCCGTGCTCTTCAACGACTTCGGGGAGGACCAGGGTCTCGCCTCCCCTTCCCTCATGCTGAGCGGTGTCACCTCGGCCATGGTCACGCCCCTGGAGCACCAGGGCGTGGTGAAGGGCCTGCTCTACCTGGATTCCCACCCGCCCCGCCCGCCCTTCAACGAGGAGGACCTGCGGCTGGCCAGCATCCTGGCCCACCTGGCCACGGCCAAGCTGGAGCAGGGCCGGATGCGGGAGGAGGCCCTGGCCCGGAAGAAGGTGGACCAGGAGCTGGACCTCGCCCGTCACATCCAGCAGGGCCTGCTGCCCGGCTTCCCCCCCGAAATCGAAGGCTACGAGATCCACGGCAACAACCTGCCCAGCCGACAGGTCTCGGGCGATCTCTTCGGCTGGTGGCCCCGGGGCGACGGGCGCTGGCTCTTCTGTCTGGCGGATGTGAGCGGCAAGGGCCTGGGACCCGGTCTGCTCATGGCCTCCCTGCAGGCGACCCTGGAGGCCTGGACGGAGCGGGATCTGTCCACGGCGGACCTCGCCTTTCAGCTGTCGAAGATGCTAGCCCGGCACACCGATGGGCGGCGCTTCGTCACGGCCTTCCTCGCCCTGCTGGATCCCGCCACCGGCGCGCTCACCTACACCAATGCCGGCCACAACCCGGCGCTCTTCATCCAGCCGGAAGGCACCCATCAGGCCCTGGAAGCCCAGGGGCTGCCCCTGGCCATGCTGCCGGGCAACCCCTACGGGGAGGCCACCCTGCAGCTGGCCCCCGGGGATCTGCTGCTGGTCTACACCGATGGCATCACCGAGGCTGCGGATTCCCAGGACGAGGAATTCGGGGTCGAGGCCCTCACAGCCTTGGCGGTGGCGCAGCGGCACCAGCCCCTGTTGGCCCTGGACGCCGCCCTGCTCGGCGAGCTGGATCGGTTCACCCAGGGAGCCCCCTACCTGGATGACCGCACCCTCCTGATGCTCCGGAAGCTGTAGCGCCCAGGGAGCTGTGGGTCCCTGGGTTTTACCAAAGATCACAGTCGTTACACGCCCTGCCGATCCATAATCCGGACACCACCTCCGCCCGGGCGTTGAATGCCTGAAACCATCGGCCAACCTGCCTCCTGGTCCTCGCTCTTCGAGGCCCTGCCTCAGGGCGTGCTGCTACTGGACCGGGAGGGCCGCTACGTCGAGGCCAACGCCGCGGCCCTGAAGCTGCTGGAACTTGATCGGCGAGCCCTGCTAGACCAGAGGTTGGGCGAAGGCCGGTGGGCCATCCTCGCCACCGACGGCTCAGTGCTGCCGCTGGAGGAGACGCCGGGCGCCGTGGTGTTGCGGACTGGCAAGGCCGTGCACCGCCACGTGGTGGGGGTTGTGAAGCCCGATGGCGATGTCCTCTGGCTGGAGATCTCCGCCGAACCCACGGCTGAAGGTGGTGCCCTCGTTTCCTTCGACGACATCACGCGGCACCACTTGGCCGAGTCGATCCTCGCCGCCCGCGCCCGCATCGCCGAGTTGGCAGCCACATCCACCCTGGAGCAGATCCTGCGGGCCACGCTCGATGAGGCCGAGCGTCTCACGGGCAGCTGCATCGGCTTCTTCCACTTCATGGAGGAGGATCAGGAGACCCTGACCCTACAGGCCTGGAGCACCCGCACCCAGGACGAGTTCTGCCAAGCCGAAGGCCATGGGATGCACTACGCGGTGGACAAGGCCGGGGTCTGGGTGGATGCCGTCCATGCCCGGAAGCCGGTGATCCACAACGACTACGCCAGCCTGCCGCACAAGAAGGGGATGCCCGAGGGCCATGCCACTGTGCTGCGCGAGCTGGTGGTGCCCGTCCTCCGGGAGGAGCGCATCGTGGCCCTGCTCGGCGTGGGCAACAAGCCCTTCCCCTATGGCAACCGGGATCTTCAGACCGTCCAGCGGCTGGCGGACCTGGCCTGGGACATCGCCGAGCGCAAGCGGTCCGAGGTGGCTCTGCACCAGAGCGAGGCGGACTACCGCACCCTGTTCGAGAGCATGGCCCAGGGGGCCTTCCGGCAGCGGGCAGACGGGAGCCTCCTCGATGTGAACTTGGCAGCGCTGGAGCTCTTCGGGCTCAGCCGGGACGAGTTCCTGGGGAGGACTTCTTTGTCCCCCGCCTGGGATGTGATCAGTGAGGCTGGTGAGCCCTTCACGGCCGAGGACCACCCCTCCATGAAGGCCCTCCGAACCGGCAAGCCGGTGCTGGGACAGGTCCTCGGCGTGACCAACCAGCGCACCGGCGTGCGGGTCTGGCTCGAAGTGAGCGCCATTCCCGAGTTCCATCCCGGAGAACCGGCGCCGTACCGCGCCATGGTCACCCTGCACGACCTCACGGAGCGGCGGCGGCTCGAGGCCTCCCTGAAAGAATCAGAGGCCCGCTGGCACACCCTCGTCGAGCAGGCCGGGGATGGCTTGGAGCTGCTTGATGAGAACGGGCGCTACCTCCAGGTGAATGAAGCCTCCTGCCGGGCGCTGGGCTACACCCGCGAGGAACTGCTGGGCCTGTCCGTAATGGATACGGACCCGAACGTTACCCTCGAGGGCTATCAGGCCCGGTTCACCGCGCTGATCGGGCAGCCGGCCGTGACCTTCGAGACCACCCATCGGAGGAAGGACGGAACCCAGTTCCCCGCGGAGGTCACCGTCTCGGTCATCCGCATAGGTGACCACCACCGGGCCTTGGCGCAGGTCAGGGACATCAGCGAGCGGACCCGAGCCGGGGAAGCCCTGCGGGCGGCCAAGGAGCTCCTGGACCAGACCCTGGACTCGCTGGAGGCCCACGTGGCCGTGCTCGACGGAGCGGCCAACATCATCGCCGTCAACGAGCCCTGGCGACGCTTCGCCCGGGCGAACGGCATCCGGGACACCGTGGGCACCGTGGAGCAGGTCAACTACCTGGAGGTGATGGCCTCCTCCTGCCAGAACTCGGCGGGTGACACCACCGACATCCGCCAAGGACTGGTCGATGTGCTGAGCGGCAACCGCCCCTCCTTCGTGGCCGAGTACCCCTGCGACAGCCCCACCGAAACGCGCTGGTTCCGGATGCACATCCAGCCCCTGCTGGCGGCCCAGGGCGGGGCGGTCATCACCCACGAGAACATCACCGATGAGAAGCTCGCCCAGGTGGCCTTGGAACAGGCCCACGAACAGCTCGCCTTCGCCCAGCGGGCCGCCGGGGCCGGCCTCTGGGAGTGGGACCTGGTGAGCGGCCACTTCACCTGGTCCCCGGAGCTGTTCCGCCTCTATGGGCTGGACCCGGACCAGGACCGGGCCACCCCCGAAACCTGGCGCCGCATCCTCCACCCCGACGACCTGAAGGCCGTCGAGGCACATACGGAGAAGGTGATCGCCGAGCGCACCCCCTTCGCGAATGATTACCGCGTGGTCCTGCCCGACGGCCAGATTCGGTGGATCCGGGGCCAGGGAGCCTTCGACCTGGACGCCCAGGGACGCCCCATCCGCATGGCCGGCATCTGCTTGGACCACACCATGCAGAATCAGGCCGAACAAGCCATGGCTGACAGTGAAGCCAAGGCCCGGGCCATGCTTCAGACCGCCCGGGACGCAGTCTGGCTCATGGATCTGGAGGGGCGGTTCAGGGATGTCAACGAAGCCGCCTGCCGCATGCTGGGCTACTCGCGGGAGGCCCTGCTGCAACTGAGCCTGGTGGACATCGAAGCCCAGGAGGATGACGAACGGGCGCGGCAGCACGTGGCCAAGATCGCCAGCCAGGGTTGGGATGTGTTCGAGTCCGAACACCGGAGGCGGGACGGCTCGGTCTTCCCCGTCGAAATCTCCGTGACCCACCAGTCCAACCTGGACCAGATGGTGGTCTTCGTGCGGAACATCACAGAGCGGAGGCAGGCCGAAGAAGCCCTCCAAGTCAGCGAGCAGCGCCTGCGACAGGCCATGGGGGTGGCGGGGCTCGGCATCTGGGAGTGGGACCCCAAAACCGATCGCACCGAGTGGTTCGGGGAGATGTTCAGCATCTACGGCGTCGAGAGGGGGGACTTCACGGGGGTGGGGTCCGACTACATGGCCTTCACCCGGCCGGATTACCGCGATCTCCAGCGGAAGAACATGGAGGAGGCCTGGAACCGCGCCGTGACGGAACCGGAATTCCACAAGGGTGCCCCCTCCCTCGGCGACCTGAAGGAGCTCTGCATCGTCCGCCCCGACGGGTCCGAGGCGTATACCCTCGGCTCTGCCATCTGCATCGTTGATGAGTCTGGCCAACCCCTTCGGATGCTGGGGATCACGCTGGACATCACAGAGCGTAAAAAGGCCGCCAGGACCTTGGAAACGAGCCAGCGTTTCCTGGCGGATACCGAGCGCGTCAGCCATGTCGGTGGCTGGGAGATCGACCTCGACAGCCAGGGTCTGACCTGGACCGAGGAGGTCTACCGGATCCATGAGCTCGATCCCGACCACCATCCGACGGTGGAACAGGGGATGACGTTCTACGAAGAAGGCTCCCGACCGGTCATCGAGGCGGCCGTCCAGCACGCCATCGAGCACGGCCAGGGCTTTGAACTCGAGTTGGGGATCAGAACGGCCAAGGGGAACCTGAGGCAGGTGCATGTCATTGGCAAGGTCGATCCCTCCCGGCGAAGAGTCTTCGGGTTCATCCAGGACATCACCGAGCGCAAGACCACCGAGATGGCCTTACGCGAGAGCGAAACGCGGTTCAGGGCCATGTTCGAGGATTCCCCCATCGGCATCTGGGAAGAGGACTTCTCTCAGGTGAAGGCCCATTTGGACGCCCTGCGACACCAGGGGGTGGTGGATTTCCGGGCCCATTTCGCCAAGCACCCGGGGGAGGTGGCCCACCTCGCCAGCTTGGTGCGCGTCCTCCGGGTCAACCGGGCCAGCCTGCTCAGCCTCAAGGCAGGGAACGAAGCGGAGCTTGTCCGCAATCTGCAGGACTACTTCACGCCCGATTCGTTGGAGACGTTCAAGGAAGAGCTCTGTGCCCTCGTCGATGGACAGACGCGGTTTCGGCTCGAAGGCCCCCATCTGGATGCCCATGGGCAACATCTAGTGTTCGAAATCTCCTTCGCGGTCCAGCCTGGCTGCGAGGAGACCCTCGATCGCGTGCTCGTCTCCTTTGTGGACATCACCGAGCGCAAGGCCATCGAGACCGCCCTGAGGGAGAGCGAGACCCGACTCAAGGAGGCGTTCCGCTTCAATGAGCAGCTGCTGGCCACCATGCCCATCGGGGCCGTTGCCTACGACGGGGAGACAGGGCGCTGCCTCCTCGCCAATGAGGCCATCGCCCAAGTCGTGGGCGGCACCAGGGACCAACTATTGCAACAGTCCTTCCGCGACCTTGGCGCGTGGCGCACCAGCGGCCTCCTCGAGATGGCCGAGCGGGTGCTGGCCAGCGGCGTGGACGAGCAGCTCGAGGTCAGGCTGACCTCCACCTTCGACAAGGAGGTCTGGCTCGCTGCCGCGTTCTCGACCTTTAGCAGCCAGGGGAGGAGGATCCTCCTGGCACTTTGCACGGATGTGTCGGAGCGCAAGGAGGGGGAACAGGCGCTCCTCGAGGCGGAGTGGAAGTTCCGCGCCCTCTTCGACAATGGGCCACTGGGCGTGGCCTACCACCGAATGGTGTATGACGAAACGGGCCGGCCCGTGGACTACGTCTTCATCGATGCCAACGCCAACTACATCGAGCTGACCGGGGTGGATCCGCGTGGGCGCTTGGTGACAGAGGCCTTCCCAGGGATCGAGAAGGATTCCTTCGACTGGATCGGCACCTTCGGCAAAGTCGCCCGGACCGGCGAGCGCATCCGGTTCGAACAGTACCTGGAGACGAATGGGCGCTGGTATGACTGCGTCGGCTACCAGTACAAGCCGGATCACTTCGTGGCCGCCTTCTTGGAGATCACCAAGCGCAAGCTGGCGGAGCTGGCCCTCCAGGATAGCGAGGCCCGCTTCCGCGGCTATGTGGAGAATGCGCCGGTCGGTGTCTTCATCTGCGACGAGACGGGCCGCTACCTGCAGGTCAATCCCGCCGCCAGCGCCATCACCGGCTATGCCGAGGCGGAGCTGCTCGGCATGCACCTCTCCAACCTCGTGCCGGAAGACCAACTGGACCTCGCGACCCGGCGGTTCGAGCAGGTGGCTGTGGGTGGCAAAGTTTCCGTCGAGTGCGCCTTCCTGAGGAAGGATGGTCGCCAGGGCATCTGGGCCCTGGAATCCGTGCAGCTGTCCCCCAACCGTTTCATGGGCCTGGTCAGCGACATCACCGAGCAGAAGCAGGCCGAGAAGGAGCGCCTGCAGCTCGAACAGCAGGTCGCCCGCACCCAGAAGATGGAGAGCCTGGGTAGCCTGGCCGGGGGCGTGGCCCACGACATGAACAATGTGCTGGGCGCCATCATGGGGCTGGCTTCCATCCACCAGGAGCAGGAACCGGAAGGCTCGCGGCTGCGGAAGAGCATGGACACCATCCTGAAGGCCTGCACCCGGGGTCGCACGCTGGTCAAGGGCCTGCTGGGCTTCGCCCGCAAGGGGCTGGAGGAGGTCCGCATCCTCGACCTGAACGAGGTGGTCCGCGAGGATGCGGCCCTGCTGGAGCGCACCATCCCCGCCAACATCCGCATCGACCTGGACCTGGCCGAAGGCCTGCGCCCCATCCACGGGGATCCCTCCTCCCTCAGCCATGTGCTGATGAACCTGTGCGTGAACGCCATGGACGCCATGCCGGAGGGCGGCACGCTCCGGGTGGCCACCCGGAACCTGGACCCCGATCTCGTGAGTCTGGAGGTCGCGGACACGGGCTGCGGGATGCCTCCCGACGTGCTGGAGAAGGCCCTGGATCCCTTCTTCACCACCAAGGTCCAAGGCAAGGGCACCGGCCTGGGGCTGGCCATCGTCTATGGCACCGTGAAGGCCCATCACGGCCGCCTGGAGATCACCAGCACCGTGGGCGTCGGCACCAGGGTCTCGATGGAGTTCCCGGCCACCCTGTTGGCCGTGCCAACCGGGACGGCGAGCCCGGCCGATCCCCGGGTGCACCGGCCCATGAACATCCTGGTCATCGACGATGACGAGCTCATCCAGATCACGCTGGCAGAGCTCCTGCGCTCCATGGGCCACGTCCCCACCCTTGCCGCGAGCGGCGAGGAGGCCCTCCAATGCCTGGAGGAGGGCCTGCGGGTGGAAGCCGTGCTGCTGGACCTGAACATGCCTGGCCTGGGCGGCGCCGGCACCCTGCCCCTGCTGCGCGCGGCCTACCCGGACCTGCCTGTCCTGCTGGCCACGGGGCGGGCCGACCAGTCGGCCATGGACCTGGTGGCGCGTCATGCCCGGACGCTGCTGCTGCCCAAGCCCTTCTCGGCGGAGGAGGTCGCGAGCCACCTGCGACAGCTGTGCCTGGACTGACCCTCACCCTGGGGCTGGGCCGGCGGCGGACCGGCCCACGCAGACAAACCCGCGGTTTCATCCGATCATGAGAACCGATGGAACCTCTTGATCCTGAACCGGAGCCGACACCCGCCCCCCTGGCCGCCCCCGCCGGAGTGGTGGACCCCGACCCACCGGCCTCCCTCGCACCAAGCGAAAGCTCCCCGCCAGGTCCGCCCAACCGGGCCCGGATTGGACCGCTGAGGGAACTGCTCGACATGATCAAGTTCGAGCACACGGTGTTCGCGCTGCCCTTCGCCCTCCTGGGCGCCATCGGGGCGGCGCAGGGTCTGCCCCCGCTGCGCACGTCCCTCTGGATCCTCCTGGCCATGGTGGGGGCCCGCACCGCGGCCATGACCTTCAACCGCCTGGTGGACGTGGATGTGGACGCGGAGAACCCCCGCACCGCCAGCCGCGCCCTGCCGGCCGGCCGGGTGTCGAAGCTGGCGGCCATGACCCTCCTGGGCGTGGGCATCATCCTTTTCGGTGCGGCCGCCGGGGCCCTCGGGCCCCTCACCTGGGCCCTGTCCCCGCTGGCCCTGGTCATCATCCTGGGCTACTCACTCTGCAAGCGGTTCACCGCCTGGGCCCATGTGGTGCTCGGGCTGTCGCTGTCCGGCGCGCCCCTCGGTGCCTGGATCGCCGTCTCGGGCCGGATCGAGGCCCCCGCCCTGTGGCTGTCCGCCGGCGTGCTGGCCTGGACCGCGGGCTTCGACATCCTCTACTCGCTGCAGGACGAGGCCTTCGACCGCTCGAGGGGCCTCCACTCGATTCCCTCGAAGCTGGGCACCCGGGGCGCCCTGTACCTCTCCCGCGGCCTGCACCTCGTGGCGCTGCTCTGCTGGGGGATGTTCAACCACCAGATGGTCGGCCATCTCTGGGCCTGGGCCGGATGGGTGGCGGTCGCCGCCATGCTGGCCAGGGAACAATGGCTGGTCCGAAGCGGGGATCTGACCCACATCGATCAGGCTTTCTTCACCCTGAACAGCCTGATCGGCCTCGTCTTTTTCGCAGGTCATGCCTTGGAATACTGGCTGTCGAAGTCCCTGCTGGCACCGCTCTAGTCCATAGGTTGTAAGAAGACGTTTCGCCCGTGCGACTGTTCCCAGGTATGCTGGGGGGCCATGTCCTCCCATCAGCCTGAACGCCGCCGCGCCGTGCGCTCCAGCCGCCCTGATTCCGGGCGCTGGCTCACGGTGATGGTCGTCTTGAGCGACCGGACTTTCCGCTGGTCGCTCACCCGTCGGCTGATGCTCTGGGTCCTGGGCGGCGTGGTGGGCTTCTGGGCCCTGGCCATGATCGGCTCCGGCTACGGCCTGTGGGCGACGAAGAAGATCATGAGCTTCGGCCGGCTCGCCAAGGAGACCCAGGAACAGCAGGAGCAGTTGCGTTCCTCGCTGGACCAGGCCCAGACCCTCGAAAGCGAAGTGGCCATGCTGCGTAAGCAGCACACGGAGCTCCTGAAGCTGCTGGATCCCAAGGCCCAGGTCGGCTCCCCCCTGCCCGCCCCGCCGGGCCAGCCCAGTCCCGCTCCCCTGCCGCCGGGGACCCAGGAGCGCCTCTCGCGTCTGCGGCAGGATCTCGACTACACGTCGAAACAGGCCGCCGTGGTGCGCGCCCGCATGGAGCCGGTGATCCGGGCCTGGACGCACACCCCTTCGATCCCGCCCACGGCCGGGTATCTCAGCTCAGGCTTCGGCGTCCGGCTCAGTCCCTTTTCCCGGTCCAACGAGGAGGGGGATGGCCTGCTCGGGTACCACACGGGCATCGACATCAGCAACGCCATCGACACCCCGGTCCAGGCCACGGCCGACGGCGAGGTCGTGGAAGCGGGCTGGATGGATCGCTACGGTTGGGGCGTGCGCGTCCGCCACACCGAGGACCAGGAGACCTTGTACGCCCACCTGAACCGCCTGGAGGCGAAGGTCGGCCAGAAGGTGTCGCGTGGGGATATCCTGGGGTCCATGGGACGCTCGGGCAACGCCACGGGTGTCCACCTCCACTACGAGGTCCGTCGGAACGGGAAGCCCGTGAACCCCCAGCCCTACCTCCGGCTCCAGCGCCAGTGGCTCCGCGCCCTTGGCAAGCAGTCCTGACTCGAGGAGTGATCCATGGCCGTCTTCCGCAGCAACAAGTCCAAGCCCGAACCCGCCCCTGCCATCCACTCCCTGCTCGGCAAGGAGGTGCTGTTCAAAGGTGAGGTCCACACCAACTCCCGCAGCTTCCGCGTGGAAGGCGTGGTGGAGGGCACCATCCACTCCACCGGCGAAGTCTCCATCGCGCCCGGCGGACTGGTGAAGGGCACCATCTTTGCGAAGCATCTGGTCGTCACTGGCCGGGCCGAAGGCATCATGAAGATCACCGACTGCCTGGAAATCCACGGCACCGGCTATGTCGAGGGCGACGTGGAGGTTGGCTCGCTGGTGGTGGATGAGGGCGGCACCCTCCAGGGCGTCTGCGTCCGCAAGGACCAGGCCGAATCCAAGGCCGCCGCCAAGGGCGGATCGCTGCCCTCAGCCAAGGCGGCGGACGCCGAAGCCAAGAAGGCCGACGCGAAGCGCTAACTCAGCGGAACAGCGGCCCGGGATCCGACTTCACACCCAGATACGCATAGGCTGCATCCGTGGCCTTCCGTCCCTGGGGTGTCCGGTCCAGGAAGCCCACCTGCATGAGGTAGGGCTCCACCAGGTCCTCCAGGGCGCCCTCATCCTCGCCGAGCGCCGCGGCCAGGGTCCTGAGCCCCACGGGCCCGCCGCGGTGCTTGTGGCAGATGGCCTGGAGGTATTCGCGGTCCAGGGCGTCCAGGCCGAGGTCGTCCACCTCGTGCAGCTTCAGGCAGGCATCGGCGGAAGCCTCGGTGATGGTGCCGTCCCCCTTCACTTCCGCGTAGTCCCGGCAGCGCCGGAGGAGCCGGTTGCAGATGCGCGGCGTGCCCCGGCTGCGCCGGGCGATGGCTTCGGCGCCTTCCTTGGCCAGGTGGATGCTGAGGAGAGCCGCCGAGCGGTTGGCGATAATTGCCAGCTCCCCGCGGGTGTAGAACTCCAGGCGATGAACCATGCCGAAGCGGTCGTGCAGGGGCTTCGAGATCAGCCCGGCGCGCGTGGTGGCACCGACCAGAGTGAAGGGGCGCAGGTCCACCTTCAGCGTCTGGGCGCTGGGCCCCTGGCCGATGAGGATGTCCAGCTTCCGGTCCTCCATGGCCGAATACAGCAGCTCCTCGATGGGAGCGGAGAGGCGGTGGATCTCGTCGATGAAGAGGAACTCGCCTTCCTCGAGGTTTGTGAGGATCGCAGCGAGGTCGCCCTTCTTCTCCAGGGCCGGGGCCTGGATCACCTTGCACGGCGCGCCCATCTCATTGGCCAGGACGTGCGCCAGGGTGGTCTTGCCGAGCCCGGGTGGCCCGAAGAGCAGCACGTGATCGAGGACCTCGCCGCGCTTGGCGGCGGCCTGCAGCGCGATCTCGAGCCGGGCCTTCACCTTCTCCTGGCCGATATATTCCTGAAGCCTCTGCGGCCTGAGGGAGTATTCAGCCGGGTCCTCGGCGGCGCCGGTGGGATCAAGGTCGGGATGTCGGTGCATGGCTTCTATTCCCTCACGGGACTTCCACTTGTGTCCAGCCGATGGACGGATAATCTTGGTTCACGCAGTCCAACCCCGCCTTCCCCCCTCCACCACCCGGGAGGTGCTGTGGCCCAGCGCTACCAGCTCCTGATCCGAGATCGTCATGGCTTCGAGCGCACCGTGCCGCTCTCCCGCTCCGTCACCCTGGGGCGGCAGAGCCTCTGCGACGTGGTGCTGTCGGACAGCATGATCAGCCGCAACCACCTGCGGATGGAACTGCGCGACGACATCTGGTGGGCCGAGGACCTGCAGACCACCCACGGCAGCTTCTACAAGGACCAGCAGCTCGGGCGCACCGCCTGGGAGCCCGGCACCCCGCTCCGCCTGGCCGATGGGGCCTACACGCTCACGTTGCTCAGCCTCGACCAGTCCAGTTCCGAGCTGCACCTCCAGGCCATCCTCGAAACGGCCCAGCTGCTCGCGGAGGAGGTGGATCTCGAAGACCTGCTCGAGCAGTCCATGGACAAGCTCCTCTCCATCTCGGGCACCGACCGCGGCTTCCTGATGCTGCTCGAAAACGGCGAGCTGGAGACCCGGGTGCAGCGCAACCTGGGGCACGAGCTCGAAGGCTCGATTCAGCTGTCCCTCTCCAGCGTTCACAAGGTGTTCGAGACCGGCGATCCCATCTGGATCCTGAACGTGGCCGACGAGCACCACCTGCTGAACCAGCACTCCATCCAACGCCTGGAGCTGAAGACCATCCTCTGCCTGCCGCTGCTGCTCCAGGGCCGCCGCCTGGGCGTGGTCTACCTCGACAGCCGCCGACCCATCACAGAACCCCCGGACCGTGAGACCTTCGAGGCCATCGTCGCCCTCTGCGCCATCGCCATCGAACGCACCCGCCTCTCGGAGGAGAACCTCCGGACCCACGTGCTGGCCACGGTGGGCCAGGTGGCCAGTTCCATCGTCCACGACTTCAAGAACGGGCTGTTTGTCCTGCGCGGCCACGCGGATCTGCTGGAGCTGTCCACGGAGGACCACAAGATCCGGCACCACTGCCGCAAGATCCTCGAGTGCGTGGACCGGCTCACGCACCTGAGCCAGGATGTGCTCGACTTCGCCAAGGTGCGCGAGCCCAAGCGGGAGACCATCGACCTGCGGGCCTTCCTCGAGGCCATCCTCGAGCCGATGGTCCCACGCGCCGCCGAAATGGGCGTCCAGCTCCGGGCCGAAGGCCCCACCTGCCTCATCAAGCTCGATCCGGGTCGCTTCACCCGGGTCATGGAAAACATCATGGCCAATGCCCTAGACGCCACCACGGACATGAGCGGGGAAGTGGTCGTGGCCTGGAGCCAGGTGACGGGGGGCGTCCAGATCCGCGTGAAGGATCGCGGGCATGGCATTCCACGCAAGGTGTTGAAGCGCATCTTCGAGCCCTTCTTCAGCTACGGCAAGAAGAAGGGCACCGGCCTCGGCATGGCCACCGTGAAGAAGATCGTCGAGGAGCACGGCGGCACCCTGGAGTTCCTCAGCGAGGAAGGTCGGGGGACCGAGGTGATCATCACCCTGCCGGAACACCCCATCACCGGCACCTTCAAGATCTCGGACGAATCCACGGGGAACCACCGGGCTCTTGGGGCGGAGGGCCCGTGACGGCCATCCGGGTCGGCCAGGGCTTCGACGTCCACCGGTTCGCAGGTCCCGAAGCAGGGCGCCCCCTGGTACTGATGGGCTGCGTCATTCCCCATGATCGTGGACTGGCCGGGCATAGCGATGCGGATGTGATGCTGCACGCCCTCATGGATGCCCTCCTGGGCGCCGCGGGGCTCGGGGACATCGGCCAGCACTTCCCGGACACGGACCCGGCCTACAAGGGCGCGGATTCGGCCCTACTCCTGGCCCGGGTCATGGGCGACCTGACCGAACGGGGCTGGCAGGTGGTCAATGTGGACGTGTGCCTCATCGGCGAGCGCCCAAAGATCGGGCCTCATCGCCAGAGGATGCAGGCCCGGGTGGCGCAGCTCCTCGGGCTTCCTCCAGACGGCGTGAACGTGAAGGCCACCACCACGGAGACGCTGGGCTTCACGGGCCGCGGCGAGGGGCTGGCCGCCCAGGCGGTCGTCCTGATCCGGCGGTCATGAACGCGGGACCTCGGCTCCCTTCATCGCATATGATGGAAGTTCCGGAGGTTTCATGAAGTTCCACGCCGTTCTTCCCGCCCTGGCGTTGCTGGGCACCACGCTGTTCCTGGGGTGCAGCAAGGTGCCCCTGACGCCCAGAACGCCGGTTCCCGCGGGTTCGGTGGTCTTCCGCTTCACCCGCGCCGTCCGCGGTCCCGTGGAGCTCACGCTCGACGGAGCCCGCATTCCGGTACAGCAGTCCCCCAAGGGCGCCATCAGCCTCCAGGTGAAGGGGCTGACCCCCGGCAAGCACCGCTACTTCCTGACCAGCCAGCGCGAGACCTTCAGCCCGGACATGGGCGAGTTGGACCTGCCCGCCGACAAGGGGCTCTACCAGGTCACCCTCGCCCAGAAGCTCGATTCGGTCCTCTACGGCAAGCCCGATCCCCTGCCGCCCGCTGAGGGACTCCCTGGCGTGACGGCCGTCCTCCTCAAGTAGCCATGGCGGTGGTGGCCCGGACCCGGAGGCGGGACCATCTCCTCCGCGGGCACGGAACCCTCATGGCCCGTTGCCTGGCCGAGGGGCTCCCGGTGGCCTCGGCCTGCTCCGGCCGGGGTGCCTGCGGCAAGTGTGTGATCACCCTGCTCCAGGGCGCGGACCTGCTCGAGCCGGCCGATGCGCATGAAGCCGAAGTGCTGGCCAGGAACGCCGCCGGGCCGGATCAGCGCCTGAGCTGTCAGCTCCAGATGCCGCTTCGGGGCGCCGACTTCCTCTTCACCACGGGCTACTGGTGAGGCGCGGGGTCTGGATCACCCTGGGTCTGGCGCCCCTGCTGGGCATCGGCGGCTTCATGGCCTGGAAGACCCACGCAGTGGCCCGGGAGCTGGTGGACCCACCCTTCTACCGGCCCCAGCCCCTGGCTCGCGTGGAGGCCACCTACCGCGAGCTGGCCGAGGGCCGCGACGGTGACCCGGGCGGCAAATGGACGTCTGTGGAAGTGGAGGGTCTGCAGCTATGGCGGTTCATGCGCCCCGCGCCCTCACCGGGGGTGGTGCTCCTGCTCCATGGCTTCGGCGACGACCGCTGGGGCACCAGCCCGGCCCTCAAGTGGTTCCCCCGCCTGGATGCGGCCATCTTCACCTACCGGCGGCGCGACGATGCCCTCCGCGGCGGAGGACCCGCCCCAGCTGTCACCTTCGGGGCCATGGAATCCAGGGATGTCGTCCGGATGGTCCATCACCTGGAGGCCGCCGGCATCGAACGCCGTCGGATCCTGCTGCTCGGTCGCAGCCTGGGGGCCTCGGTGGGGCTGCTGGCACTCTCCGAGCTGGAACGCGAAGGCAGGGGTCCCCTGGCCGGCATCATCTGGGAGGGCGCCCCTGCCAGCAGCCGCAGCTTCGCGGAACGCCTGGTCCGCGGGCCCGAGGACCGCTGGTGGCATGTCCTCGCACCCCCCATCGGGGCGGCGGCGGCCTTGGCCGCGGGTCGCATG
>NZ_JBATQW010000068.1:0-58683 GCF_049292215.1 Geothrix sp.
CTCGCCCCCCATGGCGCCGAGGGAGAGCTGGAGGCCCTGTGGGCCCGGCTCCAGCAGCCGCCCCGCCCCGACTTCCGCCTGCTGCAGGGAGTGGTTCCCGATGGGCTGGTCCCGGTGGCGGACCTGCCTGATTGTCTCTGCCTTGCGGAGGGCGCCCCCTTCCCCCGCCCCTGGCTGGAGGCCGGAGACGGCATGGTGCAGGACCGCAGCTCCCAGGCCCTGCTGGCCTACCAGTGGGAGCGGCCCGTGACCCGCATCCTGGACGCCTGCGCCGCCCCCGGTGGCAAGACCACCACCCTGGCCCGCCGCCACCCCGGTGCGGCCATCACGGCGCTGGAGGTGCATCCCAGGCGGGCGGCCCGCCTCCGCCAGACCCTCCAGCAGCGGGGCGTGGAGGCCCAGGTCATCCAGGCGGACGCCGCCGAGTGGCTGGAAGTCTGCGGCGCCACCTTCGATCTCATCCTGCTGGACGCGCCCTGCAGCGGCAGCGGCACCCTGCAGAAGCACCCGGAGTGGCCCTGGCTCAAGCACGACGACCTGCCCCGCCTGACAGGCCTCCAGCGCCGCCTGCTGACGGCCGCTGCCGACCACCTGGCCCCCGGCGGGCTGCTCATCTATGCCGTCTGCTCCTGGCTGCCCGAGGAGGGCCTCGCCCACCGTGGCTGGCTGGTGGAGGCCCGGCCGGACCTGCATCCGGCCGCGGCATGGCCTGCGGCCATGGGCGCCGAGGTTGATGCGGAAGCGGGGCTCAGCGCCACCTTCCGCCCCCACCCCCTGCGCTGGGAGGGGGAGGGCTTCCAGGGCTTCGCGGTGCGGCGGGCCTAACTTTCCCGCCGGGTTCTAACGCCCGAAGACCTGGAGGGACCAGGCGGCTTCGCCCTCCTTGATGAGGGCCACCAGCAGGTCCTTGCGGTCCCAGAAGGCCCAGATCTCGCCCGGCAGGCGCCGCTCCTGGGCCACCTTGGCCTGCTTGGCATCTAGGATCTGCAGGATGCTCTCCTTCTTCGCCTTGTCCCAGGAGCCCACCACGGCCTGGCCCTGGAGGACCACGGGATCGAGGAAGCGTCCCCAGGGGCCCTTGAAGAAGCCCATCTGGAAGTCCCCGGCCGCCGGGATGGGGCTGCCAGCCTTGCCACTGGCCAGATCCACCACGTGGATGCGGTTGTCCTTGGTGATGTAGATGACCTTCCCCTCGTGGACCACGGGCCAGGCGGAGCTCTTCTCCTTGTACTCCCAAGCCTGGGTGCCCGTGGCCAGGTTCAGGCAGGTGAGCCGGGTGCCGCCCATCATGCCCCACTCGATGCCCACGAGCCGGTCCACCTCCACTCGGAGGAGACTGGGACCGCCGATGTCGTATTTCCAGCGGGGCCTTCCCGTGGCGGCCTCGAAGGCGTACAGAGTGCCGCCGAAGGCGCTTTGCTGAGCGCCGTAGTGGCCCGCAGACATGAGCAGGGTGTCGCCCGCCACCTTAAACATCCACTGGTTGTCGCTGCGGGTGCCGGCCTTCCAGACCTGCTTGCCCGTCGCCAGGTCCACGCCGTAGCAGGCGGCGATGCCGCCGAACAGCACCAGGCCCTGGTGGACCACAGGCGGATTCTCCACCCCGTCCTCCGCCTCGAAGGACCAGAGCAGCTTGCCGTCCTTGCGATCGTAGGCGTAGAGCTTTCCGGTGCGCCCCTTGAAGAAGGAGCCGCCGAAGGTGCCCACCAGCACCTTGTCCCCCGCCACCACCGGTCCCTTGAGTCCGCCCCGGATCACCACCAGGTTGCCCCTGCCGAAGCCGGCATCGCCCTCCTTCACGATGGGCGCCTTCCACGCCTGCTGGCCCGTGCGGGCATCCAGGCAGGTGAGCTCGTACTGGGCGTTCATGAGGAAGAGCAGGCCGTCCTCCTCCCGCACGGGGTATCCATCCACCGCCACAGACCAGAGTTCAGCGCCATCCGCGAGGTTGAGTCGCTTGAGGGTGTCCCCATACCGGAGCACCACCGCATCCTGGCCCACGACGAGGCCCGGCATGCCGCCCGTGGCCTTGGCTGACCAGAGGGGCTTGTCTGAGAGCAGGCCCGGAGCCGCGGCCGCTACGGCGGCGGGGGGAGCCTGGGGCATCGATGTCGGCTGGGCTTGCAGGCAGAGGGCGCTCAGGCAGGCGGGAAGCCAGGCTGCGCGGCAGCGGCGAAGGACCATGGACACCTCATCGTGGGCCGGGATGGCGGCCACGGTGAGGGTGGGCCTGCCGGGCAGGTGGGGAAGGACCTCAGTGTATAGCAACCCACGGGGTCGTCATCCAGCAACCTCAGCGGAT
Organism: Geothrix sp.; assembly: GCF_049292215.1. Classification (GTDB taxonomy): domain Bacteria; phylum Acidobacteriota; class Holophagae; order Holophagales; family Holophagaceae; genus Geothrix. The sequence continues at coordinate 2,303 of NZ_JBATQW010000068.1, forward strand.
CCAGGTCATGGGTGCCGGGCCCGGATCAGACGATCTTGCAGGGAATCCAGGCGCCCTCGTCGAAGCCATAGATGGCGCACAGGCGGTGGTAACCGTCGGCCACCACCACCTTGCCATTCGGCGCATCCCGCACCAGTAGGAGGGGCGAGAGGGGGGCGCCCTTCTCGATCTTCTTCCGGTCCTTCTCCACCCGGGCGTTGCTCACGCCCAGGGAGGAGAGCCCGGAGGCCCGGAAGATGTCCTTGGCCTTGAACCGGACCAGGGGGGCCGCCCGCAGGCGCGCCACCAGGTCCGCGGCCCGGTCCTCCGGATAGATCAGGCCCAGGTAGGACTCCGCGGCCGGATAGTCGTGCTCTTCCACGTCGGGCAGCCAGAGGATCTCGGGTATGTCCGCCATGGGGCTGGTCTCAGCCCTTCCGGGGCGCGGGGCCCAGGGTGGCGCCCTCCAGGATCTGCACGGGGACGATGGTGTGCCGCACGGCCTCGCGGTCGATGGCGCCGAGGGCCAGGGTGACGGCCTCGTGGGCGATGGCGGGGATGTCCTGGGCCACGGAGGCCAGGCCCGGGTAGAGGTCCACCAACCCGTCGAAGCCAAGCACGGAGACCTGGGTGGGCACGGCCACGCCGAGATCGGCCAGGGCGCCCAGGGCCCCCACGGCCATTTCATCGGTGGCGCAGAAGATGCCCGTGGGCCGGTGGCCCTGCTGCCAGGCGTCGCGCATGAGGCGGTAGCCGCCCAGCACCGAGCCGCCGCCCCGCAGGATGACGGGCGCCAGGGAGCCTCCGACATGCTCGGCCAGGCAGCTCGTGAAGCCCGCCGCGCGGTCCACGGCCCACTGGTGCTCGTCGGCCACGGTGAGGTGCAGCAGGTCTCGGTGACCCAGGGAGAGGAGCTTCGCCGCGGCCAGGCGCCCGCCACCGATGTCGTCGGGAGCCACGCAGGAGACGCCGGGGTGATGCCCGATGAGGGCGCCGGGCACCCCGCGCCGCCACAGGGTGGCCAGGCGCTGGTCGATGTCGGCGCAGTGAAACATGAGCACGGCGTCCATGCGCCGCCGCACCGGCGTGATGTCCACCGGCAACTCCACGAACTGGGTGGCGTGGCTCTGCATCTCATGCAGGAGGGCGCGCCAGATGACGTTGAAGTAGGGCGACAGCCGGTTCTCGCCCGCGCCCACCCAGATGCCCAGGGTGTGCTTCGTGCGCCGCGATAGCTCCCGCGCCACAGGGTCGGGTTCGTAGCCCAGCTTCTTCATGACGGCCAGCACCGTGGCCCGGGTGTCGGCCGCCACCGTGGGCTTGCAGTTGATGACGCGGCTGACGGTTCCGGTCGAAACGCCGGACTGGCGGGCAATCTCGCCGATGGTGATCTTCATGGGGGGCCGCAGGAGTTGGGGAACGGAAGGAAGAAAGCGACTCCCCATGAATACCGTTTGGTTTCCGGAGCTGTCAATGCGTGGTTGCCGCCGGGGCGACGATTTCGCGCTAGGGAAGGCAGTCCGGCGCGTGGGCCGCGCCGTAGAGGCTGAGGTCGTAGTCGTGGACCAGGAACACGGGCGTGGCGCGGGTCAGGAGGTCCAGATGGGCCCGGTAGTTCCGCTCGAAGCGGGCCATGAAGCGCGGGTCCTCCACGAAGTGGGGGGCGTTCTTGGCGGCGATGCCGCCAGCGAGGAAGAGCCCCCCCGTGGGGAGGAACACGGCGCAGAGGTCGGCGCAGACTCGGGCGTAGAGGTCCACGAAGAGGGCCATGGCGCGGGCGCAGGCGGGATCCGAAGCGGCCTGGGCCGAGATGGCCGCAGGCTGGTCGGGGGCCGCCAGGGCCAGGATGGCCGTCGCAGCCGGGGTCCAGGCCGCGCGCCTGGAGTCCAGCAGGAAGCGGAAGAGGTGGGCGAGGCCCACGCCCGAGACTCCCATCTCCGCGCCCGGCGGGCCGGGCAGGCCTTGCTGCAGATGCCGCCACAGGGCCAGCGAGTCCTCGTCGAAGATGGGCAGGCCGATGTGGCCGCCCTCGCTGGGGAAGGCCCGGGCACCCTGGGGAGTGCGCACGACAAACCCCACGCCGAGTCCGGTTCCGGCCCCCACCACGAGGGCCAGCCCCTGCGGATCCGCGGCGGGCAGGCTGCCGTCGCCATGGACGAGGGGCGTCACCTGGGTGGGATCTTCCAAGTCGAGCTGGAGCACGCCGCAGGACAGGGCCGTGAAGTCGTTGACCAGCTGGACCGGCACCCCGAGGCTGCGCTCCAGGGCGCTGGCGTCGATGTCCCAGGGCGCGTTGGTCAGGTGGATGCGGCGGTCCAGGACCGGCCCCGCGCCCGAGAAGCAGGCCCGGGCGGGCCGCGGGGAGGGGTCGCCGCCGAGGAAGCGCCGGATGGGGTCCAGCAGCGACGTCTCCTCCTGGGTGCTGAAGCGCGCCTTGCGCAAGAGGCGGTAACGGGCGCCCTCCGGGGCCAGGAGGGCCAGGTTGAGGTTGGTGCCGCCCACGTCGGCGACCAGAACGGGATTGTCAACGCTTGCAGACACGGGACCTCACCACCACAGGACAGCAAATGGACTCAGGCACGGGCATCCAGCCTAGGCGGGTACCGATGTGACTTCCATGGTCCCCGGTCCCGCCCCTGGCGTCCACCTGGCGATGGCCGAAGTGGTCAAGGGCAAGCGGCGCACAATCAAGGCTTAACGCTGGGAGCCCTTCCACGGTGCGGGTTTGGTGAACTTTGACAAAAAGTTCCCGGGACCCCGATTTACCCGCTTGACAGGCCCGTGACGCCGGTTGACCATACCTGCGACCTTCTTGTAACCGTTTACACTCCCCCCGCAGCACGACCCCCCTGCCCCTTGAACCATCACCCGAACCAGGCAGGTGCACAGGCGAGATCCGATGCGTGTAACCGGTTACAAGGATAAATCGAGCTTCCACTCTCCGGGTCCCGTTTCGCTTCCACCGCCTTCTCTGGACGTCCCACCCATGTCATTCCTGCCGGCCCACACAGGTTCCCCGACCGTGCCAGCCCCTGAGGCGAGCGGTTCCCGGACCTCCGCCGAGTGGTGGCGCGGCGCCTCGATCTACCAGATCTAGCCGCGCAGCTTCCAGGACACCAACGGCGACGGCATCGGCGACCTGCCGGGCATCACGGCCCACCTGCCCTACGTGGCCGAGCTGGGTGTGGACGCCATCTGGGTCTCGCCGTTCTTCACGTCCCCCATGAAGGACTTCGGCTACGACGTGTCGAACTACCGAGACGTGGATCCCACCTTCGGCACCCTGGCAGATTTTGATCGCCTGGTGGCCGAGGCCCACCGCCTGGGCCTGAAGGTGCTCATCGACCAGGTGCTGTCCCACTCCTCAGACCAGCACGCCTGGTTCAAGGAGAGCCGCACCAGCCGCACCAACCCCAGGGCCGACTGGTATGTCTGGGCGGAGGCCCGGCCCGATGGCACCCCGCCCAACAACTGGCAGTCGGTCTTCGGGGGGTCCGCTTGGTCCTGGGAGCCGCGGCGCCGCCAGTACTACCTGCACAACTTCCTGGAATCCCAGCCCGACCTCAACTTCCACCACGAGCCGGTACAGGCGGAGATGCTGGAGGAGGTGCGCTTCTGGATGGAACGCGGCGTGGACGGGTTCCGTTTCGACGCCTGCAACTTCCACTTCCACGACAGGAAGCTGCGCAACAACCCCCCGGCCAGGCCGGGGAAGGTGGAGCTGACCTCGGTAAGGGAGGGCAACCCCTACGGCTGCCAGATCCACAAGTTTGACAAGAGCCGCCCCGAGAACCTGGCCTTCCTCAAGCGCCTGCGCAGCCTCCTCAACGCCTACGGCGCCATGAGCGTGGGCGAGGTGGGCGACGAGGGCGCCCTGGCCACCATGGCCGAGTACACCGCCGATGGCGACAAGCTGCACATGGCCTACGGCTTCAGCCTCTTCACGGAGGAGTTCAGCGCCGAGCGCATCCGGTCCGTGGTCCAGGAGTACGAAAAGCGCATCCGCAAGGGCGGCGGCTGGGGCTGCTGGTCCCTCTCCAACCACGACAACGTCCGGGTGGTCACCCGCTGGGGCAAAGGCGTGGACGACGCCGGCCTCGCCAAGCTGCTGGTGGCCGTGCTGGGCTCCCTCCGGGGTAGCTTCTGCATCTACCAGGGCGAGGAACTGGGCCTGCCCGAGGGCGAGGTGCCCTTCGACCGCCTCATCGATCCCTACGGCATCGCCTTCTGGCCGGACTACAAGGGCCGCGATGGCTGTCGCACCCCCATGCCCTGGACCAGCGACGCGCCCCGGGGCGGCTTCTCCACCGTGGAACCCTGGCTGCCCATGTCGCCGGGCCACCTGGACCGTTCCGTGGCCACCCAGACCAGCGATGCACAGTCGGTCCTGGGCTTCTATCGCCAGTTCCTGGCCTGGCGGAAGGATCTGGACCCGCTCTGGCGCGGTGGCATCCACTTCTATCAGACGGCGGAGCCGATCCTGGCCCTCCGGCGCGACCTGGGCCCGGACCGGATCCTGGCCGTCTTCAACCTCAGTCCCGAGCAAGTCCGGCATACCCTGCCGGCCACGGTGCTTTGCCTGGAGGGCCACGGCCTCGCGCCCTGCCCCTGGGAAGGCCGGGACATCCTTCTCCCCCCCTGGGGAGGGTTCTTCGGTCGCCTGGTCTGACCCCATGCGCCGACCCTCTCCGCCACCTGCCACTCACCCTGCCGCACAGCGGCATCACTCACTGGAGGCAAGACCATGAAGTCTCTCTCCCTACTCAAGGCCGCGCTGCCCCTGGCGCTGGTCTGCGGCTCTCTCGCCGCCGACGACGTCGTTGAGATCCACGGCTACACCCGCGCTGGCGTCGGTCGTTCTTCGAACGGCGGCGAGCAGGTGTCCTTCTTCCTCGCCAACACCGGCGGCAGCCCCACGGGCGGCCCCGGCTACCGCCTCGGCAACGAGACCGACAACTACCTCGAGCTGGCCGTGGACGTGAAGGCCTACGAAAAGGGCAACACGAACTTCAAGCTGCACTTCCGCCCCGCCTTCCGCCAGTACTACCAGGTCCGTGACGCGTCGGCCGACGCGGGCGGCGATGTGGACAACAGCAAGAGCCCCAGCCCCAACCAGCAGATCTGGATCCGTGAAGCCTGGGGCGAGGCCACCGGCATCTTCGGCAACAGCGGCGTCCTCAAGGATGCCTCCCTGTGGGCCGGCCGGCGCTTCTACATGCGCCAGGACCTCCACATCCGCGACCAGTGGTACTGGAACAACAGCGGCGATGGTGTGGGCCTCGAGAACATCGACTTCGGCTCCTTCAAGATGCACTACGCCTACATCCAGCACGACACGGGCAACGTGAACAGCGACTGGAACAACGGCGCCATCCGCGGCCAGCTCAACCCCTACAGCGGTTGGGTCGGCGGCGGCGGCCACGTGATCGTGGGTTCACACGACCTCCGCTTCTCTGATATCAAGCTCTGGACCGGCGCCTCCCTGACCCTGGGCGTGCAGTACAACGACGCGCACCCCAAGTCCGGCACCGAGAACGACGGCAACAAGAACAAGGGCACGCAGTTCAACGTGATCCTCAACCAGGCCGGCGTGCTGGGCGGTGACAACCGCATCTACGCCACCTACGGCAACGGTTCCACCTTCTGGAACTGGTACAACCCCGATGTGAAGACCGAGAACACCTGGTACCACATCATGGACGTCTTCTACATCAAGCCTATGGCGAACCTCGAGATGCAGGGCACCGTCCAGTACCGGAAGCAGAACGGCAAGGGCTCCATGGCTGGGAACACCAACACCTGGATCTCCGCCGGTGTCCGCCCCGTCTATTTCTTCACGAAGCACTTCAGCGTCGCCTACGAAGTGGGCATGGACAAGCTGAAGTTCGACAACGAGACCGAGGATCGCAAGCTCCTCAAGAACACCATCGCACTGCAGTGGAGCCCCCAGGCCTCCTTCTGGAGCCGCCCGGTCATCCGCATCTTCGCGACCCGCGCGGACTGGAACAAGAACGCCAACAACTGGAACAAGGTGGGTGAAGGCCAGTTCGGCAACTCCCTCCAGGGCATGACCTTCGGCGCCCAGGTGGAAGCCTGGTGGTAGTGCCGCTTTGATGGAACGGCCCGTCCCCTTGGACGGGCCGTTTCCTCGCTGGCTTTGAAGGGAAACCGACGTGATGCTCCGTCCCGTGCTGACCACCGCCGCCCTGCTCCTGGCTGGGCTGGCGTGCCATGGCCCCAGCGCGGACGCCAGCCGCTACCCCGTGGACTCCACGACCATCGGGCCCGGGCAGCAGCTGGAGAGCGCCCCCGGCTGGCACGGAGACGCCGTGATCTACCACGTCTGGGTGAAGGCCTTCGCCGATGGCGCCTATTCGGACGGCATCGGCGACCTGCCCGGCCTCCAGGGCAAGCTGGACTACCTCCAGTCCCTGGGCGTCAACACGCTCTGGCTGTCGCCCATCTTCGAGTGCGACAACAAGGGCACCAACATGCACGGGTACGACACGACGGACTACTACGCCGTGAATGACCGCTTCGGGACCAGGGCCGACCTGAAGGCCCTCATTGACGCGGTACACGCCAGGGGCATGCGGATCCTCTTCGACTTCGTGCCCAACCACACGTCCACGAAGCACGGTTGGTTCACCAACGCGGCCACCCGGGACAGCTGGTACCTCTGGAACGGGGGCCAGCCTGCCGGCTGGGGCCTCCCCTGGGGTGGCGGCTCACCCCAGGATGTCTGGCGCTCCGGTGCCTCCGGCTACTTCTACACCTCCTTCAGCACCGACTCCCTGGCCGATCTAAATTTCTACAATCCCGCGGTTCAGGCCGAGATGCAGAAAGTGCAGGCCTACTGGCTGGATCGGGGTTTCGACGGCATGCGGGTGGATGCCGTGCGCTACCTCTGTGAGACCGGTCCCGGGCAGCAGGCGGACCAGCCCGATACCCATGCGCGGTTGCGGGTCTTCCGGACCCTGCTGGACGAATACAACACCGGGGATCTGCATCCCCACCCGGGCGGCGACCCGGCGAAGCACGCCAGCAAAGTGATGATCGCCGAGGCCTGGACCAACGACGCCTCCGGCGTGGCGCCCTACTACGGCAACGGGGCCAACGAGTTCCACCTGTGCCTGGATTTCAGCGCGCCCTGGGCCATTTCCAACGCCATCTCCCGGGGGGATGCCACCCAGGTGACTGCCCTGTGGGAGTTCGAGCAGAGCCACTACCCCGCGGGGTACCGGTCAGCCGTCTTCGACTCCAACCACGACAACCTCATCTCGCGGCCCGGCACCCAGTACGGCGGCAGCAAGGCCAGGATCATCCTGGCCGAGGCCCTGACCCTGCTCTCGCCGGGCACGCCCATCCTCTACTACGGCAACGAGGTCGGCATGACCGGCCAGTCCGGCACGGATCTCAACCTGCGCCAGCCCATGGACTGGGCCGCGGTCACGGCCCAGTCCGGCCAGCCCGACTCCATCCTCAGCTGGTGCAAGTACCTCATCCAGGCCCGCAAGACCTACCCGGCCCTGCGTGGCGGCTACACCACCCTGGGCACCGATGTCGGCCCTACCAAGGCCCTGGCCTACCTTCGCGACGCCGGTACCGAGCGCGTGCTGGTGGTGGCGAACCTGAGCGCCGCCACCCAGACCGTGGTGGTGGGCGGCCTCACGGCGCACGGGGTGCCCTCGGGCGGCCCCGTCCAGGCCATCCTGGGCGACCTCAAGGGCGTGACCGCCCTCGCGGGTGACGCCTACACGGCGACGAGCATCCCACCCTACGGCGTGCGGGTGCTCTACCTCGCGGGCACAGGTTTCCAGACCACCCTCCACGGCGACCTCCCCTGACCTCTCCGGACTCCCCCATGGCCAACCTCCAGTTCAAAGCCCTGCGCAAGTCCTTCGGCGACTTGGAGATCCTCCACGGGATCGACCTCGAGATCGAGGACGGCGAGTTCATCGTGTTCGTGGGCCCCTCGGGCTGCGGCAAGTCCACCCTGCTGCGCTGCATCGCAGGGCTGGAGGAGATCACCAGCGGCAAGCTGTCCATCGGCGGCCAGCCCATGAACGAGGTGCCGCCCTCCAAGCGCGGCATCGCCATGGTGTTCCAGAGCTATGCCCTCTATCCCCACATGACCGTGGCCGAGAACATGGCCTTCGGTCTGAAGCTGGCCGGCCATTCGAAGACGGAGATCACGGAGGCGGTTCAGAAGGCCGCCGAGATCCTCCAGATCGAATCCCTGCTCGATCGCCGTCCCAAAGCGCTGTCGGGGGGACAGCGCCAGCGGGTGGCGATCGGCAGGGCCATTGTCCGCAAGCCGGGCGTCTTCCTCTTTGACGAGCCGCTCTCCAACCTTGACGCCGGGCTGCGTGTGCAGATGCGTGTGGAGCTGGCCCGCCTGCACAAGGACCTGGCCACCACCATGGTGTATGTGACCCACGACCAGGTGGAGGCCATGACCCTGGCCAGCCGCATCGTGGTGCTCAACCAGGGGCGCATCGAGCAGGTGGGGGCCCCGCTGGACCTCTATCGCCGCCCCGCCAACCGCTTCGTGGCCGGCTTCATCGGCTCCCCGAAGATGAACTTCCTGTCCTGCCAGCTGGTCTCGGCCACGGAGGCGTTGGCCACGGTCCGGCTCGAGGACGGCACCCAGCTCACCGCCCAGGTCGATGCGCGGGGCCTGGCGGAGGGCACCAGCCTCACCCTCGGCATCCGTCCTGAGCGCCTGGTGGCAGACACCACTGGCGGCGAGGGCGCCGTCGGAGCCACGGTCATCGTGTCCGAGCACCTGGGGGACACCGTCTTCCTCTACGTCCAGGCCCCGGGCGGGCAGGGCCAGCTCACGGTGAAGGCCCCGCCCGAGACGCCGCTCCACTCCGGCGACGCCACCTACCTCAAGTTCCCCGCCAAGCACTGCCACCTGTTCGGCCCGGACGACCGGGCCCTCCCCCGTCTCATCTAGCACCCCCTTCCCTCCGGCCCTTCCGGCCTTCCCAAGGAGACTTCCGTGAGCCATCCATCCTCCCTCCGCAGACTGGCGGCCACCACCGCCACCATCCTCGTCGCGGGCGCCCTGACCCTGGCCCAGGCCTCCGAGAAGGGCAAGCTCCTTGTCTGGATCAACGGCGACAAGGGCTACAACGGCCTCCAGAAGGTGGGCGACGAGTTCACCAAGAAGACCGGCATCAAGGTCGTGGTCGAGCACCCCGAGGATGCCCCCGGCAAGTTCCAGGCGGCGGCGGAGGAGGGCAAGGGCCCCGACATCTGGATGTGGGCCCATGACCGCGTGGGCGAGTGGGCCGAGAACGGCGTCATCAACGCCCTGACCCCCGGCAAGAAGATCAAGGAGGACATCGACGCCACCGCCTGGCAGGCCTTCACCATCAAGGGCAAAATCTGGGCGTACCCCGTGGCCATCGAGGCCGTGTCCCTCATCTACAACAAGGCCCTCGTCAAGACCCCGCCCAAGACCTTCGAGGAGATCTTCGCCCTCGACAAGAAGCTGGCGGCCCAGGGCAAGAAGGCGATCCTCTGGGACTACACCAACACCTACTTCACCATGCCCATGCTGGCGGCCAATGGCGGCTACGCCTTCAAGATGAAGGCCGACGGCACCTACGACGCCAAGGACACCGGCGTGAACAATGCCGGGGCCCTCATCGGCGCCGAGATGCTCACCCGCCTGGTGAAGGAGGGCGTCATGCCCAAGGGCGCCACCTACGCCGACATGGAAGCCGGCATGGCGCAGGGCAAGATCGCCATGATGATCAGCGGCCCCTGGGCCTGGGACAACCTCAAGAAGGCCAAGGTCAACTTCGGCGTGGCCAAGATCCCCAGCGTGGGCGGCAAGCCCGCCGCGCCCTTCGTGGGCTACCTCGGCGCCATGATCACCAAGGCCGCCTCCGGCGCCGGCAACGTGGACATCGCCCGCGAGTTCATCGAGAACCACATGCTGAGCCAGAAGGGCCTCGAGACCATGAATGCCGACGTGGCCATCGGCGCCCCCGCCAACAAGGCCGTCTACGCCAAGATGAAGAACGACCCCTTCATCCAGGTCTCCATGGCCAGCGCCAAGGACGGCGTGGTGATGCCCAACAACCCCCAGATGGGCCGCTTCTGGGCCGCCATGGTCTCGGCCCTGAACAACATGACCGAAGGCCGGCAGACCCCCAAGGAAGCCCTGGACGCCGCCGCCAAGCGGATCCTGAAGTAGCCCAGACCTCGATGCGGGGCGGGCCCAGGCCCGCCCCGCACGCCTCGCTCCGGACCGCGCCATGCCCAAGGCCCTCAAGCGCTTCCTCCAGCCCGCCCTGATGATCCTCCTGGGCCTGGTGGGGCTGTACTTCATCACCATCATCTACGCCACGGGCGAAAGCCTGCTGGCCGGCGTGATGCTGGTGACCCTGGCGGCGTTCATCTGGATCTACAGCTCCCCGAGGACCTACGCCTACCGCTACCTCTTCCCGGGCATCGGCGCGGCGCTGATCTTCGTGGTGTTCCCGATGCTCTACACCGTGCGCATCGGCTTCACCAACTACAGCTCCAAGAACCTGCTCACCTACAAGCGGGCCACGAACTACCTGCTTGAGGAAACCTACCGCGCCGAGGGCCCCACCTACACCTCCACTCTCCATGCCGAGGGCGGGAAGTGGCGCCTGCGCCTGGAGGATGCCGAGGGTGGCAGCGCCACCCTGGTGACGGAACCCTTCGTCGTGGGCCCACCCAAGGCCTGGACCCTCAAGGCGGAGCCCCTCGCCGCGCCCCTGGCAGGCGAAGAGATGCCCCTGCGCAATCTCATCGAGCACCAGGACTTCATGAAGGGCCTCACGGTGCTGCTCCCCAGCGGGGGCCAGGTGCGCATGACCGGGCTTCGGGAGTTCGCCTCCGCCCGCGCCCTCTACACCCTGAACAAGGACGGCAGCCTCACCAACAACCAGGACCAGAGCCGCCTGAACCCGGACTTCAAGACCGGCTTCTATGTGACCGCCAGCGGCGACCCCGTGGATCCGGGCTTCCAGGTGGACATCGGCTGGAAGCACTACGTGGAGATCTTCACGGACGCCGCCCTGCGCGAGCCCTTCCTGCGGATCTTCGTCTGGACCCTCGTGTTCTCAGCCCTCACGGTGGTCTTCTGCACGGCCCTGGGCATGGTGCTGGCGGTGCTCCTGAACTGGGAGAACCTGCGCTTCCGCTCGGTCTACCGGCTCCTGCTCTTCCTGCCCTACGCCATCCCGGGCTTCATCTCCATCCTGGTGTTCAAGGGCCTGTTCAACAACAACACGGGCGAGATCAACCTCGTGCTGGGCGCCCTCTTCGGGCTCAAGCCCACCTGGTTCTCGGACCCCTTTCTGGCCAAGACGATGATCCTCATCGTCAATACTTGGCTGGGTTTCCCCTACATGATGGTGGTCTGCATGGGCCTCATCAAGGCCATCCCCAACGACCTCTACGAGGCGTCGGCAGTGGCGGGCGCGGGGCCCCTCACCAATTTCTTCAGCATCACCATGCCCCTGATCCTGAAGCCCCTGACGCCCCTGCTCATCTCCTCCTTCGCCTTCAACTTCAACAACTTCGTCCTCATCAGCCTGCTCACGGGCGGGCTTCCGGACTTCCTTAACACCTCGGTGCCCGCGGGCACCACGGACATCCTTGTGTCCTACACCTACCGCATGGCCTTCCAGGATTCCGGGCAGAAGTTCGGCCTGGGCGCCGCCATCTCCACGGTGGTCTTCCTCATGGTGGCCGCCATCTCCATCATCCAGATCCGGTCGACGAAGATCGCCGAAGACACGAAGCGCTGAGAGGGGGAGCCATGGCCATCGTCATCGACAAGTCCCAGCGCTGGCGCGTCATCGTCGCCCATGCCTTCCTGATCTTCCTGTGCTGCCTGGTCCTGTTCCCGGTGCTGGTGACCATCTCCATCTCGTTCCGCCCCGGCAACTTCGCCACGGGCAGCCTCATCCCCAAGGAGATCAGCCTGGAGCACTGGCGCTTCGCCCTGGGCCTGCCCGTGACCAACGCCGACGGCCGGGTGATCATCCCCGACCTGCCGGTGCTGCGCTGGCTCTGGAACTCCGTGAAGGTGGCCACCTTCTCGGCCGTTGTGGCCGTGCTGCTCTCCACCACCGCGGCCTATGCCTTTGCCCGCCTGAAGTTCGCGGGGAAGAAAGCCTCGCTCATGGGCCTCATGCTCATGCAGATGTTCCCCACGGTGCTGGCCCTCATTGCCATCCACTCGATCTTCTCGCGTCTGGGCCACACCTTCCCGCTCGTCGGCATCGACAGCCCCTGGGCCCTGGTCCTCTCCTACTCGGGCGGCATCGCGCTGCACATCTGGACCATCAAGGGCTTCTACGAGACCATCCCCTCGGAGATCGAGGAGGCGGCCACCGTGGACGGCGCCACGCCCTGGCAGGCCTTCTGGCGGGTGCTGCTGCCCATGGCCCTGCCCATCCTCATGGTGGTCTTCCTGCTGGCCTTCATCGGCGCGGTGAACGAGTACCCGGTGGCCTCCATCCTGCTGCGCAGCCAGGACCAGCTCACCATCGCCGTGGGCTCCAAGCAGTTCCTCTACGCCCAGAAGTACCTCTGGGGCGACTTCGCCGCGGCCGCCGTGCTGTCCGGCCTGCCCATCGCCATCGTCTTCATCCTCGTCCAGCGTTGGATGATCTCCGGCCTCACCTCCGGCGCCAACAAGGGCTGACCTTCCCCAACCCGAGGGCCCTCGCCCTCCCATCCCCCCACAAGGAGCCACGCATGAGCCTCCGCTCAAGCCTCCTCAAGGCGATCGCCGTGATCGCCCTGGCCATCTCCCCCGCGATCGCCGCTCCTCCCGACGGCAAGATCGAGATCAACTACCACCGCTGCGACGGCAAGTACGAGAAGTGGGGCGTGCATCTCTGGAAGAGCCCCAACATGCCGCTGCCTGACATCGAGTGGCCCAACCCCATGATGCCCACCGGCACCAACGACTTCGGGGTCTATTGGCACGTGGACCTGGAGGAGTTCAACACCGGCTCCAAGACCCAGGTGAACTACATCATCCACAAGGGCGACATCAAGGAGCAGGGCGCCAAGGACATGGCCTTCGACGGCCGCGCCCACAAGGCGATCTGGGTGGTGACGGGCGACCGCACCATCCATTTCTCCAAGGAAGAAGCCCTGAAGGAACACACCTGCAAGAAGTAGGGCCGGATGCCTCCGGAGCGCTGCTCCGGAGCCGGGCTTTCGCCAGGGAAGGGGATTCGACCTTCCCTGGCGTGTTTCTCCGAATCTGAGCCCAGGGGGTTCCATGCGTTTTGCCACCCGTTCTCTCCTCTTGGCCGCGGCCCTTCTCGCGGCCGGCCAGCGCAGCGTCGCCCAGGAACCCCAGTCGGTCCCCGGCACCTTCGCCGAGAACCCCATCGTCTACTTCGTGATGACGGACCGCTTCGTCAACGGCAACCCGGCCAACGACCAGAGCTATGGCCGGCAGCGGGAGGCCAGCCCCAAGGCGGATGTGGGCACCTTCCATGGCGGCGACCTCAAGGGGCTCACCCTGAAGCTCAAGGAGGGGTGGTTCAAGGCCCTCGGCGTGAACGCGCTCTGGATCACGGCCCCCTACGAGCAGATCCACGGCTGGGTACAGGGCGGGCAGAAGGAGTTCAAGCACTACGCCTACCACGGCTACTACGCCCTGGACTACACGGTGCTGGACAAGAACATGGGTACAGCCGAGGAGCTGCGCGAGCTCGTGGACACGGCCCACGCCCAGGGCATCCGCATCCTCTTCGACATCGTGCTGAACCACCCCGGCTACCTGGACATCCAGTCGGCGAAGGACCTCAAGGTGGAGGTGCTCTGGGCTGACTGGGAGAAGGACGCCAACCTCCTGCGGAACTACCACAACTACATCGACTACAACTCCTTCAAGTTCGGCGACTGGTGGGGCCGCCCCTGGGTGCGCGCGGGCCTGCCCGGCTACATCGACGGCGGCCGCGACGACCTCAGCATGCAGCTGGCCTACCTGCCGGACTTCCGCACCGAGAGCACCGAGTTCGTGAAACTCCCGAAGTTCCTGAAGGAGAAGGCCGACACCCGAGCCGTGGACCTGCCCAACACTACTGTGCGTGGCTACCTCGTCAAGTGGCTCACGGACTGGGTGCGGGAGTTCGGCATCGACGGCTTCCGGGCCGATACGGTCAAGCATGTGGAGGCCGAGGCCTGGGCTCAGCTCAAGGCCGAGGCGGCAAAGGCCCTGGCCGAGTTCAAAGCCAAACACCCCACCCGCAAAGTGGACGACGCCCCCTTCTGGATGGTGGGCGAGTACTGGGGCGTGGGGCCGAGCAAGCACAAGCTCACCGCATCGGGCTTCGACGCCATGATCAACTTCGACTTCCAGCAGCAGGAGGGCGGCTTCGCGAAGCCCGAGAAGCTCTTCAAGAGCTACGCCGCGGCCCAGGTCGGCAAGCCCGTCCACATGCTGAACTACATCTCGTCGCATGACACCGAGCTCTTCGAGCGCGAGCGCCTCGTGGAAGGCGGCACAGCCCTCCTCCTGGCGCCGGGCGGCGTGCAGATCTTCTACGGCGACGAGACGGCGCGCCCCCTGGGCATCTCCCCGCGCACCGACCAGCAGCAGGCCACCCGCTCGGACATGAACTGGGACAAGGTGGATGCCAAGGTCCTGGCCCACTGGCGCAAGCTGGGCACCTTCCGGGCCCGCCACCGCGCCCTGGCCTCCGGCGAGCACCGGCAGCTGGGCGAGGCCCCCTACACCTTCAGCCGCGTGGATGCCACCAGCGGCGACCGCGTGGTGGTGGCCCTGGACGCCAAGGGCCAAGTGAGCTTGCCCGTGGCCGGCGTCTTTGAAGATGGGCAGACCCTGCGCGATGCCTACACGGGTCACACCGCCAAGGTGGCGGGCGGCAAGGTCGCCCTCCAGGCCGAGTCGGTCGTCCTACTGGAGCGCGTCCAGGGCGAAGCCCGCTAGTACCCCCTTACGCGTCATTCGGAACGAAGGGCGCGCCGAGCACAGACTTTGATCGAGAACGAAGGAGCCCGCATGTCCACCAAGAAGCTGCCCCGGGTCGCGTACTTCTGCATGGAGTACGCCCTCGATAGCCCGTTCAAGATCTACGCGGGGGGCCTGGGCATCCTGGCCGGCGACTACCTCAAGGGCGTGAAGGACCACGGCTACCCCATGGTGGGCATCGGCATCCGCTGGAAGCAGGGCTACGGCGAGCAGATGGTGGACGCGGATTCCGGCAAGGTCTACGACGCCTACCGGAGCGGCAACCACGAGTTCCTGGAGGACACCGGCGTCCTCGTCGAGATCGAGATCAAGGGCAAGCCCATCAAGATCAAGGTCTGGCGGGTGAACACCTTTGGCGTGGATTCCCTCTACCTGCTGGACACGGACATCGAGGAGAACGACGGCGAGGCCCGCTGGATCACGGGCCAGCTCTACGGCTGGTTCGGCGAGGAGCGGGTGGCCCAGGAGATGGTGCTGGGCATTGGCGGGGTCCGGGCCCTCCAGGCCCTGCGCATCAAGCCGGATGTCTACCACTTCAACGAGGGGCACGCCCTCTTCGCGGGCTTCGAGCTCCTGCACCAGCGCATGGCCAAGGGCGCCACCTTCGAGGCCGCCCTGGCCAAGACGCGTGACGAGGTGGTCTTCACCACCCACACCCCCATCGTGCAGGGCAACGAGTCGCATCCCATCGACCGCTTCCTGTACATGGGCGCGAACCTGAGCCTGACCAGGGCCCAGCTCAAGCAGCTGGGCGGCAGCCCCTTCAACATGACCGTGGGGGCCCTGCGCCTGTCGCGCATCGCCAACGCCGTGGCCGACCTGCACCGGGTGACCTCCAACAAGATGTGGAAGGACATCTCGGGACGCTGCGAGATCATCGGCATCACCAACGCCATCCACCGTCCCACCTGGGTGGACCCGCGGATGCTCGACCTCTCCGCCGCCTGCGACCGCTCCAAGAAGTCCAAGGACGCGCTGTGGAAGGCGCACATGGACAACAAGAAGAAGCTCATCGCCTTCGTGGAGGGGCGTACCGGCGTCAAGCTGGATGCCGACAAGCTGCTCATCGGCTTCTCCCGTCGCGCGGCCCCCTACAAGCGCTCCAACTTCATCTTCACGGACCGCAAGTTCATCGAGCCCCTGCTCAAGACCGGCCGCCTCCAGATCGTCTTCTCAGGCAAGGCCCACCCCCTGGATGACAATGGGAAGAGGATCGTGGAGAACATCCTGGAGATGACGAAGCGCTACCCCAACAGCGTGGTCTTCCTGGAGAACTACGACATGGAGATCGGCCGCATGCTCACCCGCGGCTCGGACGTGTGGCTCAACAACCCGCGGCGACCGAAGGAGGCCTCCGGCACCTCGGGCATGAAGGCCGCCATGAACGGCGTGCTGAACCTTTCCATCCTGGACGGGTGGTGGCCGGAAGCCTGCGACCACGGCGTGAACGGCTGGCAGTTCGGCGACGGCTTCGAGAGCGAGGACGAGGCCTTGCTGGACAAGCACGACTTCAAGGCCTTCAAGAAGGTGCTGGCCGAAGAGGTGCTGCCCACGTACTACGAACGCCACGACGCCTGGGTGGACATGATGGTCGCCTCCATCCAGAGCACCCGGGAGGCCTTCGGCGTCCAGCGCATGCTCGACGAGTACTACAGCCGGATGTACAAGCGCACCGCCCGCTAGCCCTCTGCCCTGAATTCATCTGGAGTTCCCATGACCCGCCTCCTCGCTTCCCTCCTGGCCTCCGGATTGGTCCTGCTCCTCGGCTGCGGCGGGGGAGGGGGAGGAGGTGGCTCCACGCCTTCCACGACGGATGCTATGGCCCTGGACAAGGACACCAACGCCACGCCTCCGGCGGATCCCGCCTACTTCAAGGTGCCCAGCAATGCCCTGGGCGCCCTCGTCAGTGGCGGCAACGTCACCTTCAACTACTGGAACCCCAATGCCGGCACCGTGAGCCTGTGCCTGTACGCCACCTGGAATGATGCCCTCACCTCCCCAGCCGCCACGGTGGCGATGACCCGCGGCACCGGCGGAGTCTGGTCCACGGGCACCATCCCGCTTCCGGCCCAGGCCTTCTACGTCTACAAGGTGGGCAGTGGCTACGTGCTGGACCCCTACGCCAAGTCCATGGCCCAGTGGGTGCACGCCAACGGAACCATCATCCCGGGCGACAGCATCGGCAAGGGAGCCATCGTCAGCCCGGCGGCGTCCCTGCCGGACGGGGGAGGCTGGACCAACTACGGCGCCAGCGCCACGCCCTACTTCAACGGCTCGGGGATGAAGGGGCCCGATGGCACCACCGCCGCGCCCTACGCCTACACCTCCAACCGGGACGCCATCGTCTACGAGGCGGGCATCCGCGACCTGACGGTTGATCCGGCCCTCACGGGATTCAGCGCCGGACGCCCCTGGGGCACCTACAAGGGCCTCGTGGCCATGCTGCCCCACATCCAGAAACTGGGCGTCACCCATGTGCAGTTGCTCTGCCCCCTGGCCAACTACAACTACGACCAGACCAAAATCGGCCAGCGGGAGATGGACATCACCAAGACCTCCGGCGCCAACTACAACTGGGGCTACGATCCCCAGAACTACTTCACGCCCTCGGGAATGTATTCCGCCAATCCCCTGGACCCCGCCGCCCGCATCAACGAGCTGAAGACCCTCATCAACGAGATCCACAAACAGGGCATGGGCGTTGTCCTCGACGTGGTCTACAACCACACCGCCAACAACAACGTCCTGGGCGATGCGGGCATCCAGGGCTACTTCTACCGCAGCACCTCCCGGAACGGCGCCGGCAGCCAAGACGTGCGCTCCGACGCCAAGATGGTGCGCAAGCTGATCCTGGACTCCGTCGTCCACTGGGTGGGCGAGTACAAGGTGGATGGGTTCCGCTTCGACCTCATGGGCGTCATGGATACCCAGACCGTCAAGTCGGCCTACCACGCCGCCAAGGCCCTCAACCCCAACGTGCTCTTCCTGGGCGAGGGCTGGAACGGCTTCTACAGTGGCGTGGCCACGGACTACAACGGTGATGCCACCACCGGCGCCGACCAGGTGAACTCGGCCCAGTTCAACGGCCTGAACGTGGCCATGTTCTCCGACAGCTACCGCCAGATCTTCAAGAACGGCTACCCCAGCGATGGCGCCCAGGCCTTCCTGTCCGGCCTGGCCCAGAGTCCCGCGAACCTGTTCTCCAACGTGGCCGGCGT
Source organism: Geothrix sp. (assembly GCF_049292215.1). Lineage (GTDB taxonomy): Bacteria > Acidobacteriota > Holophagae > Holophagales > Holophagaceae > Geothrix. The sequence goes on from NZ_JBATQW010000068.1 coordinate 20,513, forward strand.
GCCCACCAACGGCTTCGCACCCGGCTCCACGGACAACGTGGTGGGCTACCTCACCTGCCACGACAACCTCTGCCTCTACGATGTGCTGGCCATGGCCACAAACGTGACCAAGGACGCCGCCGGCGACGCGGAGATCCTGAAGCGGGCCAAGGTGGGCTACGCCGTGATGCTCACGTCCCAGGGCCTGGCCTTCCTCCATGCCGGGGACGAGATGTTCCGCACCAAGGAGACCACGGGCGGCTTCGCCAACACCAAGTCCAGTACCGGCTCCCACCGCTCCTTCGTGGACAACTCCTACAACGCCTCGGATGCCATCAACCAGGTGAAGTGGTCCACGGTCTACGCCGGCGATCCGATCACTGCGGGCTTCACGAACTACGACGGCAGCCAGAACGGCTACAAGCTCTACAGCTACGTGCAGGGCCTCGCGGCCATCCGGAAGAGCACCAACGCCTTCCGCCTGCCCGATGCGGTCCGCGCCGTTAACCTCACCCGCATCGACCCGGTGGGCCTCGGTGCCAGCACCCTGGCCTTCGGCTACAAGTGCGTGGCCACGGATGCGACCGCCTACTATGTGTTCCATAACGCGGGAAGCACGCCCCAGTCATTCACCACCACGGGCGAGAACCTCAGCACTGCTGTCCTGCTGGCAGACGGTACCCAGGCGGGCCTGACGCCCATCCTGAGCTCGGCCGTCATTGTCATCACCACAGGCGGGAGCAGCACGGTGACGCTCCCCGCCCTCACCTCGGCCATCATCCGGAAATAGGCCCAGCCGGTTCCTGACTCCAGGAAACCTTCCTCGGGTTTCCTGGAAGCCTCACTCCCCTGCCTCGGCAGCCCGTTCCCGCCAGGAAAGGAAGGCCGGAATCAACAACAGGGCGACACGAAGGCAGACATGGACGGCTGCGAACTTCAGCATCGCTCCGAGGCCCGATACCGGCGGAAAGCCTTTTCCAGGCTCACGAGGGGCAGCACCAGGAGGCTCACCCCCAGAGCCTTGAGCCACTCACCCGCATCCAGGGCTGTGGTGTGGAAGAGCTTCTGGAGCGGAGGAACGTGCACCAGCGCCACCTGGAGAAGCACAAGGACCAGGATGCCGCCGTACACCAGCGGATTGGTGAACAGTCCCATCTTCCAGAAACCATCCTTGAGGCTGCGGCAGTTGAGCAGATAGAAGGCCTGCATCAAGGCCAGGGTGGTGACCGCCAGGGTCTGGGCCTTGCGCAGGGCGAGCTCCGGATCCAGCCCCTTGGACTGGTTCACTTCCCAGAGGAAGAGTGCCAAGGTGCCCAGTGCAAAAAAGGAGCCGACCAGGATGGTCCGGGCCAGAACGAACCGGCCCAGGAGCGGCTTCCCTGGCCGCCTCGGCGGACGCTCCATGAGAGACGGCTCCGGGGCCTCGAAGGCGATCGGAAGGGACAGGGTCACCGTCACGACGAGGTTGATCCAGAGGATCTGCACCGGGAGGATCGGGAGCAAAGGGACGCCATCCTGGAACGGGAAAAAGAGGACCGCCGCCAGGAGGACCATGGCCTGTCCGAGGTTGGTGGGCAGGGCGAAGGCCAGGGCCTTGACCAGGTTGTCGTAAACCCGGCGGCCTTCCGCCACCGCCGACCGGATGGAGGCGAAGTCGTCGTCTAGCAGCACCATGTCCGCCGCCTCCCGACTCACGGCCGTGCCGGTGATCCCCATGGCCACGCCGATGTCGGCGCGCTTCAGGGCCGGGGCGTCATTCACGCCATCCCCGGTCATGGCCACCACCTCCCCCTGGGCCTGCAGGGCCTGCACAAGCCTCAGCTTGTGCTCCGGGCTGACCCGGGCGAAGACATGGGCCTCCCGGGCGATCCGCGCGAAGCCTTCGGCGTCGAGGGCATCCAGCTCCCGACCCGTGACGGCCCCCCGCGGGCTGTTAAGGCCGAGTTCCCGACCGATGGCCTCGGCAGTGCCGGGATGATCCCCGGTGATCATCTTCACGGTGATTCCCGCGCGCCTACAGTCTGCGATGGCCTGGATGGATTCGGGCCGGGGCGGATCGATCATGCCCTGGAGCCCCAGGAAGGTGAGGCCCTGCACATCGTCATGGGAAACCCGCTCGCCCGGGAAGGGTCGCTCCGCCAGGGCCAGCACCCGCATGCCTTGGCCGGCCAGCCGCGCGGCCTCCGCCTCAACCGCCGGGACGTCCAGGGGCACGCCCTGTGCATCCCGGACGCAACGCGATAGCAGCACCTCTGGGGCCCCTTTGGCGAGCAGAACGCGGCCGCGGTCCAGGTCATGGAGCGTCGCCATGTACTTGTGCTCGCTCTCGAAGGGAATCACGTCCAGACGGGGATGGTCCTTCCGCAGCTCCTGGGTCCTCAGTCCGGCGCGCTCGGCCGCTACCACCAGGGCCCCTTCCGTGGGATCTCCGTGCAGTACGATCCTGCCCTCTTCCTCCGTGAAAGTGGCGTCACTGCAAAGGCCCCCTGCCTGCAGTAGCCGCTCCAGGTCGGGCGGAGCGGCTTCCAGGGCTCGCCCGTCCATCAGGAGCCGCCCCGCAGGGGCATAGCCCACCCCCTCCACCCGGACCTCGGCGCCCCCAGTCCAGAGGACTCGCACGCTCATCTCGTTGCGAGTGAGGGTGCCGGTCTTGTCCGAGCAGATGACCGTGGTGGAGCCGAGGGTTTCCACTGCCGGGAGGCTGCGGATCACTGAGCGGCGCTGGGCCATGCGGCGCACACCGATGGCGAGGGCGATGCTGATGACTGCGGGCAGGCCCTCCGGGATGGCCGCCACCACGAGGCTCAAGGCTGCGAGCGCGCCGTCCGCCGCCCCCCAGCCCCGGACCAAGCCCACCAGGAAGACCAGGAGTGCCACCCCAAGGACGGCCCAGGTGAGCTGCTTCCCCAGGCGGCCCATGTCGCGCATGAGTGGCGTCTCCACCTGAGTCGTGTCCCGCATGAGCTCAGAAATGTGACCCAGCTCCGTCCGGGTGCCGGTACCCACCACCAGGCCCGTGGCGGTGCCGAAGGTGACGAGCGTTCCGCTGAAGGCCATGGAGGCGCGATCCCCCAGGGCGGCCCCGGCTGGGACTTCCGGCACGGCCTTGGAGACGGGCAGGCTCTCCCCCGTGAGGGCGGATTCCACCACCTGGAGATCCCGGACCTCGATCAAACGCAGATCCGCGGGCACCCGGTCCCCGCTCTGGAGGAACACCAGATCGCCCCGCACCAACTCTGAAGCAGGGAGGCCCCGGCGTTGCCCATCCCGCAGCACCATGGCCTGCTCCGGGACCATGTCCGCGAGGGAGGCGATGGCCCTTCCAGCTTTGAATTCCTGGACAAAGCCGATGAGGGCATTGAGCACCACCACGGCCAGGACCACCCCGGCATCCGTGGGCTTCCCCATGAGCAGGGCCAGGACAGCGCTTCCCAGCAGGACCAGGATGAGGGGATTGGCCACCTGACGGCCGAGCAGCACCAGGATGGATTCCCCCGAGGTCCGGGGCAGGAGGTTGGGACCGTCCTCTCCCAGCCGCTGCTGGGCCTCGGGAGTGTTCAGGCCCTCGATCCGCCCCTGGGCAGAGCGAAGGGATTCCTCCCGGGAAAGGGCATGCCAGTGAAGCTGAAGGTCCCCACTCATGCAGACCTTTCCGAATAGCGGTTGAAGACCAGGAGGGCCATGGTCACCACGGCGATGGCGGCACCGAGCGCGAGGGTTTCGAAGGGCTTCTCCCATTGCACCAGGTGCTCGACGAAAACGATGGCCATGACCAGCACCAGGATGCTGGAAATGCGGGCCTTGATGTCATGCAGGGTATGGACGTCCAGCCACTTGGGCAGGTTCAGCTCGCCGATGAAGAGGTCGTAGAGCCCCACGGCGAAAATGTACAGGCCCGTGGCGATCAGGAACTTGTCCATGAGCTCGATCAGGCGCACTGCCAGCAGGGGCTGGTTACCACCGCTGCTGGCGAGGCTCCAGAGGAGCAACCCAGTCTTCCACGTTCCCCAAAGGAAGGCCCCCGCGGAGGCCACGAGACTGGAGACCACCCCAAGCAGGACAAGGTAGCGAGAGGATTCCAGGGTGCGCTTTAACATGTTTGAAACATTCCCTTCTCCGCGCGCGAGGCTGGAACCAACCTGGCGTTTTTGGCGTAGTTGAAGCCAAGTGTAGGCTCCCCATCACCGGAGAAGGCGGCCCAGGGCGCCAAAAATGCCTCCAGGTTCCTTCTGGGCGACCTGCTCCAGTTCCCCGGCGTCCAGGAAGATCCCCTGGCAGGCCGGGCACTGATCAATGCGCACCCCCCGGTATTCGATCTCCTGAAGCGTCGACCCGCACTTCGGACAGCGCATCCAGTGGGCCTCCTTCTGGCGCTGGCGCTCGCCCTCTTCCTGCCGGGCCGCCGTTTCCCGGGCGACGCTCCGGCGGCGCTCCAACTCCTGCTGGAACATGTATTCCTCTTCCTTGCTGCTGGGCTTGAAAGTCATGAAGTTCTCCTGTGACCAAGAAGGTGAATGGAGGCCTGCGGCTCAGGCCGCGAGGCCGGGGCGGCGCGAGTGATCCCGCAGCCGGGCCACCCGGACCTCCAGCGGTGGGTGGGTGCTGAACCAGCGGAGGAGACCGCCGCCGGCGAAGGGGCTGGCGATCATGAGGCTGGCGGTGGCGGGCTGGGCGGTGGGGCCGGGTTCCACCACCTCCTGGAGGCGGCCCAGCCGTTCCAGGGCCAGGGCCAGGCCCTCGGGATCGCCCGTCATCCGCGCGGCACCGGCGTCCGCCATGAACTCCCGGGAGCGGGAGATGGCGAACTGGATGAGCGAAGCCCCGATGGGCGCCAGGAGGGCGAAGATGAGGCCGCCGAAGGGGCTGCCGCCCCCCTCTTCGTCGCTCTGGGAGCCGCCGCCCAGCAGGGCGCCCCACTGGAGCACGTTCGCGAGGAGGCTCACGGCGCCGGCCAGGCCCGCGGCCACCGTGGCCACCAGGATGTCCCGGTTCTGGATGTGGGCAAGCTCGTGGGCGATGACACCGCGAAGCTCCCGGCGGGGCATGGTCCGGAGCAGGCCCTCGGTGAAGGCCACGACGCCATGCTCGGGGTTGCGGCCCGTGGCAAAGGCGTTCGGGGCGTCATCCCGGACCACGTAGATCTTCGGCTTGGGGATGCCCGCCCTCGCCGCCAACTCCGCCACGTCGGCATGGAGGGTCGGGGCCTCTTCCTCGGGAAGCGCTTCCGCGCCCTGCATGCGCAAGACGAGCCGGTCGCTCCAGAAATAGGCCCCCAGGTTCAGGGCGAAGGCGGCGATGGTGCAGCCGATGAGCCAGCCCTTGCCCAGGTTTGCCCCGAGAGCGATCAGCAGGCTGGTGACCAGGCCGAGCAGCAGAAAAGTCTTGAAGCGGTTCATGGGGTCCTCCTAGATCTTGGCCTGTTCGAGCATCCGGGCCACGCGCCGGCCGGCCTTCACCGCCGCCTGGTCCACCGCGAAGTAGAGATCCGCATCCCGCGCCTCCACGGATTCGGGGCCGAGGCCCTTCACGGTGAAGCCAACCCGGCAGACCTTGTCGGAGCCGCCCCTGGGACCGTTCAGATCGCTGAACCGGACAACGATGCGCTCGAGCTGCGCAGAGAAGCGGGACAGGGAGAAGGCGATGCGGCGCTCGATGTGGGCCGCCAGCGCCTCCGTGGGGGGGATTCCGATGCCTCGGATCTGGATGTTCATGGGACCTCCGAACCCAGAGTCTCGGGCTCGGGAACAAATAGATCCAATAGATAAAAAACCTGAAAACATAGTTTAATTAGATGAATAGGAGGGTGCCGTGGAGTGGCTGAACTACCACCATCTGTTCTATTTCTGGACCACGGCCCGGGAAGGCAGCGTCACACGCGCGGCAGAGCGCCTCCGACTGGCCCAGCCCACCCTCAGCGCCCAGATCCGCAGCCTGGAAACAGCCCTGGGCGTACGCCTGTTCGAAAAGCAGGGGCGGGGCCTGGGGATGACCGAGGCCGGGCGCACGGCCTTCCGCTACGCCGACAGCATCTTCGGGCTCGGGCGGGAGCTGCAGGAGTCGCTGGCGGGATCGAGGGGGGGCAGCCGGCCGGTGCTGGCGGTGGGCATCTCGGACGCCCTGCCCAAGCTCATGGTCCGGAACCTCCTGGAACCCGCCCTCCACCTGCCCGAGGCCATCCGCCTGGTCTGCCGCGAGGACCGGACGGACCGCCTGCTGGCGGAGCTCACCCTCCACGACCTGGACCTAGTGCTCTCGGACCTGCCCCTGCCCCCGAACAGTGCGGTCAAGGCCTTCAGCCACCTGCTGGGCGAATGCGGCGTGGAGATCTTCTCCACCGCAGCCCTGCGGAAAGAGCACCCCGGTGCCTTCCCCCGCTGCCTGGAGGGCGCGCCCTTCCTGCTTCCGCCGGAGGGTGCCGCCCTGCGCCGGGGACTGGACCAGTGGTTCGAGCTGGAGGGGCTCCATCCCCGGATCATCGGGGAGTTCGATGACAGCGCCCTGCTCAAGAGCTTCGGCCAGAAGGGGCTGGGCTTCTTCGCCGCGCCGGCAAACCTGAGGGCGGAGGTCGAGCGCCAGTATCAGGTGAAGCACCTGGGCACCGCCGAGCGGGTAAGGGAACGGGTCTATGCCCTCACCCTGGATCGCCGCCTCCGGCACCCCGCCGTGGTGGCCATTTCCGAATCTGCGAAAAGCCGGGTCTTCGGATGAAGGGGCGCTGGCCGGCGTGCCCCCAATCCCGGCCAGGGTCCGGTAGTTTCACTTCAAGGCGGTGAAGGTCACCGCCACCTTCCGCCGGCCCGGGAACCCGGGCAGCGGAAGGCTGGTGCGCGTGGTGGCGCTGCCTTCAAAGACATAGGGCCGCAGAAGGGCCTTGGCACTCGGCGGCGCGAAGTAGAGGATGGCTGCCTGGCGGTGCAGGGCCTGGGCCGTGAGGTAGCCCACCAGGGCGTGCTCGGCGGAGTGGTAGCCGCTCTTCCACTGGTGGATCTTGGGGCCCTGCCAGGGCTCGAAGCCGGGGGCGCCCCCGGTGCCGCCCCAGACCTCGTGGTGCACCGGGTCCACCATGCGCTTGAACCAGAACTCCGCCGTGCGGGGCAGGGGCGCGGTCTGGGCCGGGTCCGTCAGCGCCAGGGTGGCCGCCAGCTGGTCCAGCTCCGCGTAGATCCACCACTCCTTGCCGGTGCCAACGCTGCCGTCCGGGCGGAGCCGCGAGCCCCAGGTGCCCGAATCCGGCAGGTAGGCCTGCTTCAGCACGGCCTTGGCGCCAGTGGTGGCCAGGTCGATGAGCGGTTGCTCGCTCGTGAGCCGCCCGATGCGCTCCAGCATCCAGTACGCCTTGGCCGTGTGGCCGAAGTCCGTGTGCCGAGAGCCCAGCTGCTTCTGGGCCGGATCGTGGAGGCTGCCCCAGAACAGGTGGCGGTCTGCATCGTGATAGTCGCGCACCATCACCTGGGCTAGGCGCTTCAGATCCGCCGCCCACTCCCGGCGGTCCGCCGGCGGCAGGATGGGCGTGAGCAGCAGCAGGTAGGCATTGACCTGGTCCAGCTGGGCCACCAGTTCCTGGCGCAGGTGCTCACCGTCCGGGGATTCCTTCTTCACCCAGCGCAGGGCCTGCCACTCGGGATTCCAGTACTGGCTGAAGATGTGCCGCTTGAGCTTCCTGATGTCGCGCAGGGTGGCCTCGTCCCGGGTCAGGTAGTAGTACATGGCAAGGCCCAGCTGGGCGTAGGCGAGGTCCTGCGTGGTGCGGGCCAGCATCTCGGGCTTGGGCACGCCCTGCTCCCAGTAGGACACGGCACTGCCGGTCTGCGGATCGAGCGCCCGCCTGCGGATGAAGGTGGCCCCATCCCGGGCCAGCTCCAGCATCTTCGGATCGCCGGTCAGGTGATAGGCCACGCCATAGAAGTAGGTCTGGCGGGACTTCATGCGCACGTACTCGCGGCTGAACTGCTCCTTGATCCAGCCTAGCGCCTCCGCCAACTCCGCGGGCGGCTTGGCCCAGTCCACGGCCTGGCCATCGTTGCCACGGAAGGTGGGAAAGTCGCCCCGGGGCGTGCCCCAGGCGGCCGGGACATTCCAGAAGGGCAGCAGGTCCTCCCTGAAGTGCCTCAGCCAGCGCTCCCCCGTGGGCAGGTCGGCCGGAATCGTGGCCGTCGGGGCGGGAGTCGGCTGGGCAGGCAGGGCCAGCCCGCTCAGGGAAAGCGTGGTCCACAGAACGAAGGACGTGAAGCGCATGGGCACCTCGGACGAGATCGGTCCTCAGGATACTGGCGTCACGTCGCTTGCGCTGGACGCAGAAACGCGGAGGGGCCAGGGTTGGCCGCCTCCGCGTTTCGGTTGGATCGGGCCGGGCCCGGCCTACTTCGAGATGACGCGCACCATCTCCAGCACCTTGCTGGAGTAGCCCCACTCGTTGTCGTACCAGCTGACCACCTTCACGAAGGTGCCGTCGAGGGCCATGCCGGCCTCGGCGTCGAAGACCGAGGTGCAGCTCTCGCCGCGGAAGTCGGTGCTCACCACCTTCTGATCCGTGTAGCCGAGCACGCCCTTCATGGGGCCTTCCGAGGCGGCCTTCATGGCGGCGCAGATGGCCTCGTACGTGGTGGCCGTGTTCAGCTCGACCGTGAGATCCACCACGGAGACGTCGGAGGTGGGCACCCGGAAGGCCATGCCCGTGAGCTTCTTGTTCAGCTCGGGGATGACCTTGCCCACGGCCTTGGCCGCGCCGGTGCTGCTGGGGATGATGTTCTCCAGGATGCCGCGGCCGCCGCGCCAGTCCTTGTTGCTGGGGCCGTCCACGGTCTTCTGGGTGGCGGTGGCGGCGTGCACGGTGGTCATGAGGCCGCGCTTGATGCCGAAGGCGTCGTTCAGCACCTTGGCCACGGGGGCCAGGCAGTTGGTGGTGCAGGAGGCGTTGCTGATGATGGTCTGGCCGGCGTAGCTCTTGTCGTTCACGCCGAAGACGAACATGGGGGTGTCGTCCTTGCTGGGGGCGCTCTGGATCACCTTCTTGGCGCCGGCAGTGATGTGCTTCTGGCAGGTCTCTTGGGTGAGGAAGAGCCCCGTGCACTCGATGACCACGTCCACGCCGATCTCGTCCCACTTCAGCTCGGCGGGATCCTTCACGGCCGTGAGGCGGATCTTCTTGCCGTTCACGATGAGGGTGTTGCCGTCCACGGCGATGGTGCCCTTGAAGCGGCCGTGCACGGAGTCGAACTGGAGCATGTAGGCCAGGTACTCAGGTTCCAGCAGGTCGTTGATGCCCACGACCTCGATGTCCTGGAAGTTCTGCACCGCGGCGCGGAACACCATGCGTCCGATGCGGCCGAAGCCATTGATGCCTACTTTGATGGCCATGGGTCTGCTCCTGGGAAAGATGGGCCGCTCGGGACCAGAAGACCGAGGCCCGGCGCGCCAACCTTCATGATGACCTGCCCGCCGCCAGGCACCAAGGGGCTCTTGGGGCGGGGTGCGTCAGCCGGGTAGCCACCTAGACCGGCAGGTTGCCCGGGGCATAGGGAACGGCGCCATTCCCGGGCTCGGGCACGACCGGCCCGGCCGCGCTGCGCGCCGCCACCGAGGGATCCACCGCCACGGTGCCTGGGAAGCCCCGGGGTCCGAGGATCACGCCGGGCAGGGTCCAGGGCAGGTGCGCCCAGGGCTGGTGGGACACCCCGGCCGGATCGGGCTGCAGGGCCCCCGCCGCGCCCGGGGTGAAGCGCACGCCCACGGTCTCCAGCTGGGCCAGCATCCAGGCCAGGGCCACGTCCGACAGGCCGCTCTCGCGGTTTGTGGCTGGGTAGCCGCCGCCCACGTCCCCGTGGGCCCCCGGGAACAGCACCTGCACGATGCGCCCCGCGGGCTCCCAGAGGGTGGGCACGAAGTCGCTTCGGCGCTCGTCCAGGGCCACCGCGTGGAAGCCCTGCTGCACCTTGGCGCTCAGCTTGGTGTCCGCGAACTTGAAGGCATCCACCCGCTCTCCGCCGGCGGCGTAGTCCGGGAAGCCCATGGCGCCCACAGTATCGAACACGCCCACCGCGGTGATGGCGTCCACCGGGATGAAGTCCTCGTCCTTCAACGAGCCCTGGGACAGGAAGGCCGGCAGGTCCGCCACGATCTCGCCCAGGCTGGCCAGGCTGAAGGGATTCTTGAGTGAAGCCCGACGGTAGCGGTACCAGGCCTGGGCGCCGCAGCGGTAGGCGTAGGACTTGTCGCTGGTGATGGGCGTGTTCAGCAGGCCCTGGCCGGCGATGAGCCCCGCCAGGGCCCGGGCCGTGTAGGCGCCGCGGCTGAAGCCCACGATGACGATGCTGTCGCCGGGCTGGTAGTTGCGCGAGATGAAGGTGTAGCCCCGGACGATGCGGGAGATGATGCCCGAGCCGAAGGCACCGCCCATGAGCTTGATGATGGGGTTGCGGGAGTCGCCCACCCCGTGGAGGTACTTGGCCACCTGGGTGGTGAGCCCTCCTTCGGCCAACTCCTTCTCCTGCTCGTCCGCCAGCAACAGGGATTGCGCGGTCAGCGCCCCGTCCAGGGCCGTGAACAGCTTGTAGACGTTGGTGGGATCCGCAGTCTGATCCTGGTTCTGGTCCTCGTTTGGGTTGTTCCAGGTGCCGTCCGCGCAAAACACGATGGTCTTCGCCATGCCCGCCTCCCGTTGGATTCTGGTCATTGATTCCAGAAAGAAGCTTAATCAGATCCGGGGCGGATTGGGAAAGAACCGAGGCCGACCGGACCTCAGGCCCGGAACAGGGGCCGGTAGCTCTCGCGGTGGTGGTAGGCCAGGAAGCCGTTGGCAAGCACCAGGAAGACCGCCAGGGGCAGCCCCTCGGGCGCCAGGAAGGCATGGATCAGCAGGATGTTCACGATGATGGGGGCCAGCAGCACCGTGGCCAGGGGCACGAAGCGGCCCGTCACCAGGGCCAGCCCGCAGGCCAGCTCGAGGCCCTTCACCGTGGGCAGCAGGTAGCGCGCCGCCTCCAGCCCGGCACTGAAGGTCTTCATGGCCCCCGTGGGCTCCGGCGGCGTGATGAGCTTGAAGAAGTAGGTCACCGAGGCGAAGAGGAACAGCAGCCCCATGAGGGTGCGCACGATGATAGCGGCGATCTTCACGGCGGCGGCTCCCCGGGCCAAGGCCCGACAGGCGGGGGGCTTCCGGGCCCCGCGACATTGATGCAGAAAAACACATCAATGGTAGCCCGGGCCGGGGCCGCCGCAAGGGCGGGTGGTGGCTACTGGGCCTTGGCCTTGGCTAGGACCTTCTGGCGCAGCTCCTGGAACTCCGCGTCGCTGATGAGGCCATCCTTCTTCAGCTTCTCCAGCTTCTCCAGCTCCGTCCGCAGGTCGAAGGCCGGGGGGGCGGACGCCGCAGGCTGGGCGATGGCGGGGGCGGCAGGGACCGCCTTGGGTGCCTCGGCGCGCAGCGTCGAGCGTCCGGCCTTCAGGTCCTCCGGGGTGCCCACAGCTTCCACCTTGCCGTCCACGAAGCGCACGAACTGCGAGCGGCTGTTGATCTTGATGGCGCCGTAGCGCTCGTAGGCCTCGTATTCGTGCAGCTCGGTGGTGAGGTTGACCTCGGTGACGCGCTTGGGGCTCCCCACCCGCTCGATGACCTCCTTCTTGGTCATGCCAACCCGCAGCTTGGTGACATCCAGGTCAGGCTTGGTGCAGCCCAGGGACAGGAGGGCGGGCAGTAGGAACAGGGCGGCGGCTCGGCGCATGGGGATCTCCTGGTGGGGCTGAAATCAGAGGGTGGGCCAAGGCCCCTTCTCATATGGTGGCCGGAATTCAGGGTAGGCGCCTGGCTGGCCAAAACCATAGTCTCGGTCATGGGCTGGGGTCTGCCGTCCTGGGGCTCGAGGCGCCGTGCTACCTCGCGGTCTTGAAGGCGGGCTTGCTCGGGGCGTTGGCCACGGCCTGGCCCAGGTCGAAGGTGAACTGGGCCTGCTGCACCATGCCGCGCAGGTCCCAGGTGGAGTCGTACTCATCCGTGACCTGGTGGTAGCGCTTGCCATAGGCGGAAGCCTTGGCCTTGAGGGCGGGCAGGTCGGTGCCGAGGTAGTCGCGGCCGCCGCCCACGGAGAGGGCGGGCACGCCAGCCTGCACGAAGCTGTAGTGGTCCGAGCGGAAGTAGCCGCCGCCGGTGTCGGGCCGCGTGGGGGCCACCGTCAGGTTCGAAGACTTGGCCACGGCCTCGGCCACCTCGCCCAGGGTGCTGCGCTCCCGGAAGGGCAGGCCGATGTCCCGGGTGGGGGCCACGAAGTTGAGGCTGTCCAGGTTGAGGTCCGCCGCGGTCTTCGCCAGGGGCCAGAGTGGCGCCTCGGCGTAGGCCCGGGAGCCCAGCAGGCCCTGCTCCTCGGCGCACACGAAGAGGAACATCTGGCTGCGCTTCGCCGGGGCGTGGCGGGCCGCCTGGGCCATGGCCAGCAGGGCCGCGCAGCCCGAGGCGTTGTCGACAGCCCCGTTGTAGATGGTGTCGCCCTCGTGGCCCGGCTCGGCCTGCGGGGGGTGGGCGTCCACGGCCAGGCCCGGGCCCTTGCCCAGGTGGTCCCAGTGGGCGCTGTAGATCACGAGCTCGTCCTTCAGGACGGGATCCGTGCCCGGCACCACGCCCGCCACGTTGAACTGCGCCACGCTGCGGACCTCGCTGTGCAGGGTGCCCTTCAACTGCAGGTCCAGCGCCACGGGCCGGAAGGCGCGGCCCTGGGCCTTGGCCCGAAGGGCGTCCAGGTCCTGTCCACCCTGCTTCACCAGGGCCTTGGCCACCTCCTCGGTGACCCAGCACTGCAGCCCGGTGCCGCGGGGCCCCGCGGCCAGGGAGAAGCGCTCCGCCTCCCAGCTGGGCCGCACCACGGCCCAGCCGTAGGTGGCCGACGGCGTGGTGTGGACCAGCACCACGCCCGCGGCGCCGTGCTGCGCGGCCATCTCGAACTTCTTCGTCCAGCGGCCGTAGGCGCTCAGGTTGGCGCCCTCGAAGAGGCCTGGCTCCTCGGGGGTGGGGGCGGGCTCGTTCACCAGCATGAGCAGCACCTTGCCCTGCAGGTCCAGGCCCTTGTAGTCGTCCCAGCGCCATTCGGGCGCGTCGATGCCGAAGCCCACGAAGACCATGGGCGCGTCGAAGGTCTGCTCGGCCTGGGCGAGGCCCGATCCGAAGACGATCTCGCTGCCGAACTTGGGCGTGGCGCAGGCCCCGCCGCCCAGGAAGCTCAGGGTGCTGCGCCCGGGCAGGGTCTTCAGGCCCAGCAGGGCCACCGGCTGGCGGTACGAGGCGCCGTTGCCAGGTCGCAGGCCCAGGCTCTGGAGCTGGGTCTCCAGGTAGCGCACCGTGAGCTCCGCGCCACGCTGTCCCGTGCCGCGACCCTCCAGCAGGTCATCGGCCAAGAAGGCCAGGTGGGCGCGCAGGGGCCCCTCCTGCACCTTGGGTGCGGTGGGCACCTGGGCCAGAAGGCTGGAAGCGGCCAGGATGGGCAGCAGAAAACGCATGAAGGCTCCCGGGGGAGCCTTCAGCATACCTCGTGAGTTGGTGCTTAGATCTGGCTGGCGCTGGCGGGGATGGTGACGCCGGCGACGCCGGCCACCTTGGCATTGGCCAGGAGCTTGCCACCGGTGCCCGCGCCCAGGCCCAGCACGGCACCCTGGCGGACGCCCGCCTCGGTGGTGGCCACGGTGGGGACCTTGGCGGCGGCCATGCGCTGGATGAGGAAGGCGGCGCCCCCTGTGCCGTCGCCGGCCACCTTGTCGCCGGCCACGAGCACCACGGCGTCGGGGTGGCGGGTGCCCAGGGTGCTGAGGGCCTTGCCCATGTCCTGCTGGCCCTTCACGTCCACCACGATGAGCTTCATGCCGGGCATGGCCCCGGCGATGGCGTCGATGGCGCCCTTGTGGGTGGTGGAATCACAGACCACGGCCACGGTGCCGACCGAGGGCCAGGCGCTGCGCACGGCTTTGCCGAGGGCGTCGTATTCGCCGGCGGCCAGGGTGGTGGTCATCAGGGCGGCGGCGGACAGAAGGGTCACAAGCTTCATGGTTCAATCTCCTTGGGGCCAGCCGGACGCACGCCGGACCGGGCACATGAAGGACTCATCGACCCCTCCCCCCGTGCCTTTACTGAAAGTCAGGAAATGGGGCCGGATTTGAGTGCGATCCGCAGACCACCCCCGATCAGTGGGGCGGGCGGTAAACCTAGGCGGGGGGTGGTCTATCCCCGGCCGCTATCCTCCGGCAATGGTTTTTCCGGCATTGAGCCATCGAAGTGGACCTAGGCGGAGCGGCCCCCGCCCAGCTGGTACTGTACAGCGCCCAGCAGGGCTACGGGGGCTGTGACGGCCCGGAGGATGCTGCGGCCAAGGCTCACAGGCTGCCAGCCGGCGGTGCAAAGGGCCGTGAATTCGTCCTCCGTGATGCCGCCTTCGGGACCGCTGGTGAAGGCCAGGGGCTCACGGCGCCAGGGGGGGTTGGCCTGGCCCGTGGCCAGCTCGTAGGCCACCCACTTCTGGGGGGCCTCCCAGGTGAGCAGGGCGGCGAAGGGAACGGGGGGCCTGAGCTCCGGCAGCCGGCTGCGGTGGCTCTGTTCGCAGGCGGACTGGATGAGGCGCGCCCAGCGCTCCATTCGGGCGGCGGTCTTGGCGGCGTCGAACTCGCTACGCCGGTAGGCCACGGGCTGGATGAGCGTGACCCCCAGCTCCACCAGGGGCGGCAGCCACTCGTCGAAGAGGCTCAGCTGCGCGGGCAGGGGCAGGCAGGCCTGGAGGGCCACGGGGGGCTCCCGGACTTCGTGTAGGGGCGCCACCAGCCGCGCCAAGGCCCGGTCCCGGTCCAGCTCGGCCAGGTCCGCCGTCCAGGTCTGCCCGCCCAGCACCAGCTCCAGGGCGGCACCGGGCTTTAGGCGCAGGGCCTTGAGGTGGCGGGCGGCCTCGGCGTCGAGGGGCACGAGGGCGTTCTCGGCGGCGGGCAGCGGCGCCAGGAAGAAGCGGGGCAGGCTCATGGGGACATGATGAGGGATTCCCCCGGCTCCGTGTGGGGCCGTGGTGAGGCAGGCTGCGACACGGCCCAAGGGACGGTGGGGCAAGGTTCCACGTGACATCGCTTCAACCCTTTCCGATGCCTTGGGGTCAGAAGGGATGCCCATTTGGCACGGGCCGTGAAACAGACACCAGCGGGGCCGTCGCCCCCCCCACCCAAAGGAACCGCCATGAACCTCCGCCGCCTTTCCGCCGCCCTGATCGGATCCCTCGTCGCGGGCGTCGCCCTTTTCGCGCAGGCCCCCCAGCCCGGTACCCAGACCGTGACCCCCAGGCGCGAAGCCCGCGCGGAGAAGCGCGCCGAGAAGCAGCAGCAGCGCATCGCCAAGGGCGTGGCCAGCGGCCAGCTCACCCCGAAGGAGACCGCCCGCCTGGAGCGCCAGGAGGGGAGGATCAACAAGGACATCGCGAAGGCCGAGGCCGACGGCAAGATCACGAAGAAGGAAGCCACCAAGATCGAGGCCGAGCAGAACCGCGAGAGCCGCCGCATCAAGCGCCAGAAGCACGACGCCCAGACCCGCAAGTAGGAGGCGATCCAGGTGAAGGGAGGGGGCCAAGATGGCCCCCTCCTCGCGTACGGCAGCAGGCCACTGGGTAACCCAGGTAAGCTGGGGAGTCTGGAGGATTCTTGGTCGACGCCCTGCTCCAAGCCGCGCCCTGGTGGGCCTGGGCTGGTTTTCACGCCTTCGTGTTCCTGATGCTGGCTCTGGATCTGGGCGTGTTCAACCGCCGGGTCCACGCTCCCTCCGTGCGCGAGGCGGCCATCTGGAGCGCCGTGTGGATCACCCTGGCGCTGATCTTCAACGGCCTCATCTGGCACGCGGAGGGCACCCAGAAGGGCCTGGAGTGGTTCACGGGTTACGTGCTGGAGAAGTCCCTCAGCGTGGACAACCTCTTCGTGTTCGTGCTGGTCTTCCGCAGCTTCCAGGTGGACCTGCGCCACCAGCACCGGGTGCTGTTCTGGGGCGTGCTGGGCGCGCTGATCATGCGTGCCGCGATGATCCTGGCGGGCACGGCCCTGCTGAACCGCTTCGAGTGGATGATGTACGTGTTCGGGGGCTTCCTGGTCTACACGGGGCTGAAGATGCTGCTGGTGGCCGAGGAGGATGCGGATCCCACGCAGTATCCGCTGGTGCGGGCCTTCCGCCGCCTTGTGCCCTACGACGAGAGCGGAGGCCACGAGCGCTTCTGGGTGATCCGCGAAGGCAAGCGCTTCGCCACGCCCATGCTGCTGGTGCTCATCACCATCGAGGTGACGGACCTGGTGTTCGCCGTGGATTCCATTCCCGCGGTGCTGGCGGTGAGCCGCGATCCCTTCGTGGTCTACACCTCGAACATCTTCGCGATCCTGGGCCTGCGCAGCCTCTACTTCCTGCTGGCCAAGATGATGGACCGCTTCCACCGCCTGAAGACCGGCCTGGCCGTGGTACTGGCCTTCGTGGGCGTGAAGATGTGCATCGCCCAGTGGTTGCATATCCCCGTGCAGATCAGCCTGCTGGTCATCGCGGCGGTGCTGGCGGGCAGTGTCGTGGCCAGTCTGGCTTGGCCCGCTGAGCAGGACGGGGCGGAGTGATGGAGGTCTGGCGCCACGAGCTGGAGGAGGCTCCGGCCGCCGGCCCCTTCGTGGTGACCCTGGGCACCTTCGATGGCGTCCACGCGGGACACCGGGAGCTGCTACAGATCGCGGCGGGCCGCGCCCGGCTGCTGGGCCACCGGGCGGCAGTGGTGACCTTCGACCCCCACCCCACCCTGGTGGTGGCGCCCCAGCGCAAGCCGAAGCTGCTCATGACGCTCGAGCAGCGGTTGGCGGCCTTCGAGGCGGCGGGCATGGACCTGGCCTGGGTGATCCCCTTCAGCCGCACCTTCTCGGAGCTGAGTCCGGAGGCCTTCCTGGACCGGATCCAAAGCATCCTCGCGCCGGTGGAACTGCACGTGGGCCGTGCCTTCTGCTTCGGCCGTGACCGCAGCGGCACCGTCGAGACCTTGGAGGCCTGGGGCTCCACCCATGGCTGCGCGGTGCGCACCCTGGCCCTGCGGGCCCCGGATGGCGGCCGCCTCTCCAGCACGCGCATCCGCGAAGCCCTCGACGAGGGCGATGCAGAGGCGGCGACGGCCCTGCTGGGCCACCCCTACACCCTCACCGGCGTGGTGGTAGAGGGTGATCGCCGGGGCCGCCACCTGGGCTTCCCCACGGCGAACTTGGCCTGGGAGCAGGAGCAGCTTCCCGCCTTCGGCGTCTATGTCACCGAAGTGGCCCTGCCCCACCAGGGCGGGACGCGCCTGGGGCTCACGAATGTGGGCGAAAAACCCACCTTCGAGGGCCGCCGCCTCACGGTGGAAACCCACCTGCCGGGCTTTGATGGCGACCTCTACGGCACCCAGCTGACCGTGCGCTTCCTCCACCGCATTCGCGGCGAGGTGAAGTTCGCCTCGGTGGACGAACTGAGGGTACAGATCGCCCGGGACGTGGCCGAGGGCAAGGCCTGGTGGAAGGCCAACCTAGAATAGTGGCGAATAGGCGACGGGCCCAGGTCCCTAGCTGGCGGCGTCCACGCGCCAGCGGGTGAGCGGACGCTCGGCCAGGTCCCAGACCTGGAGCCCCAGGGGCAGGCGGGACACGCTCAGGCGCTGCCGGATCTCGGCCTTGGCCGCATCCAGGCTGTCAGCCTCGATGGGGCCATATTCCATGAAGTAGCCGCTGAACTTGTAACCAAACCTGCGAGAAGGGGTCGACATGGGGGCTCCATCTATCCCGTTTACCCAGTATTCGTTTTTAATTCGCTTTTGTCAAGACCTGGGGCGAATTTTTTGTGGCTCCGGCTGTCCCGCCCTGATCCAGTGTCTGGTCGGGGGTTGGACAGGGACTGTCGAAGGCGCGCTTAGCGGAGGTGGATGACCACCTGCCCGCGGAGCGGGGGCAACAGGGGCCTGGGCAGGGGCAGGCCGAGCACGAGGCGGTCGTCGCCACAGTCGTGGCGGCCGTAGGCGCGGCGGCGCTCCCAGCGCTCATCCCGGCGGTCGTCCCAACGTCGGTCGTCCCAGTGCCGGGCCTCCCAGCGGGGATAGGGGGCGCAATAGGGGCGCTCGACCACCACGACCCGGCGGGGGCCGCGCCCATGCCCGTGGGCGGCAAGGGGCAGCGTCGCGAGGATCGCGAGGGCAAGCAGGACCAGGCTTCGCATGGGACCTCCTCCATGGGGCGGGAAGGTGCGAGCCCCATGCAAGTTAGGAGTTCACGAGCCGTGCCAAGGTTGGAACATCAACAAAAACAATGATTTGAATCAGTGGCCAAGACTGGCCAGACGCGAACTGCAACGCGACGGCGCCATCCTGTGGCAAGAGGCGCCACCAGCTTCGCTAGCGCTCCCGCCGGTCGCCCACCACTCCCGCGGGCACCCCGGCCACGATGGCCCAGTCCGGCACGTCCTTCGTCACCACGGCGCCCATGGCCACCACGGCGTGGTCGCCGATGCTGACGCCATCGGTGACGCCGGCATTGGCGCCGATCCACACGTCGCGACCGATGCGGATGCCGCGGGAGCGCACCGGCTGCTCCCTGATGTCGCGGTCGGCCTTCAGGCCGTGGTCGAAGGCATAGATCGCCGCGCCGCTGGCGATGCGCGTGCCATCCCCAATGACGAGCCCCTTGCGGCCGCCGTCCAGGCGGGCCCCGGCGTTCACGCTCACGTCGTTCCCTAATAGGAGCGGCCCGTGCAGGAAGGCCTGCGCGGCGATGGCGCAGCGGTCGCCGATCACCACGGCCCGACCCGGCTCACCGAAGATGGCGGCGTCCGGCGCGAGGAAGCAGCCCGTGCCGAGCTGGACGGTCTCCTGGGCCAGGAGCCGCGCCTGTACCTCCGCCTGCCAAGCATCCGCCCAGGCACGATGACGCGCCTTGAGCGCGAAGTAGAGCCAGGGCATCCAGGCGAGACGCCGCTTGTGCTGTTCCCGCAGGGCCTCCGGATCGCGCATGGCACCAGGGTAGCGGTACGACCCGCGCCGGAAGACTACTTCAGCGCGGCCTCGATGGCGGCCTTCAGCTCCGCGCTGTCCGGGGCCACCTTGCTGCTGAAGGCCTGGAGCACCTGTCCGTCCTTGCCGACCAGGTACTTGTGGAAGTTCCAGGCGGGCTCGCCGTGCTTGGCGGTGAGGAACTGGTAGAGCGGTGCCTGCTTCGCGCCCTTCACGTCGAGCTTCTCGAAGAGGGGGAAGGTCACGCCGTAGGTCTTCTGGCAGAAGCTCGCGATCTGGGTGGAGGTGCCGGGCTCCTGGCCCCCGAACTGGTTGCAGGGGAAGCCCAGTACCACCAAGCCGCGATCCTTCTGCGCCGAATAAAGCTTCTGGAGGCCCGCGTACTGGGGCGTGTAGCCGCACTCGCTGGCCACATTGACGACGAGGACGACCTTGCCCTGGTAGGCGCCCAGGGACTGGGGCTTGCCGTCCAGGGTGTTGAGGGAGATGTCGTGCAGGGACATGGGGGCCTTCCTTTCGGCGGCGGGCAGGGCCAGGGTGGCGAGCAGGGCGAGACACAGGGCAGGGCGCATGGGGACTCCGGGTGATCCTTGGGTGCCGGCGACAGCACCGCCGTTCCAGGACAGGCCGCCGGCCCTGGCCGCCGGATGGGCGGTCACGGGAACCCGTCCGGCGACCCCCGCCCCGGATGCCCCAGCCCCGGTCATGCTGGAGGGCATGCGAATCGGTTCCCTCCAGCAACACTTCCGGTCGCGCCTGCGGAAGCGGACGCCCTGGGTGATCGTGCTGCTCTTCGCGGCGCTCTTTGCGGGCCTGCAGTTCCTGGTGGTGCCCATGGCCACCCAGCTGCGCCACCCTGGCGCACTGGCCAATTCCCTGGTCATGCCGTTCCTGGTGTCCTTCTCCTACGGATTCCTGGCGCCCCTGCCCTGGCGCTGGAGCGGGGATGACCGCTCCCGGCCGGGGTTCGGGCGGGGCCTGGCCCAGGCTGTGGCCTGCAATGCCCTGCTGATCTTCCTCCTCGTGGCCATCAGCTGGTTCCTGGTGCGGAACGCCAACCTGAAAGTGGAGGCCATGGGGCTGGCCCCAGGCGTCAACGGCAGCTTCAAGGGGGTGCTGGTGCTGAACCTCCTCGTGGGGCTGCCCATGATGACCATCCTGGGGGCGATCATCTCCTTCTCGGTGATCTCGGAAGAGGAGAAGGCCGCCGCCGAGTCCCGGCTGGAGGAGGCCCAGTGGGTGCTGCTCCGGGGTCAGCTCAGCCCCCATGTCCTCTTCAACTCCCTGAATGGCCTGGCGGAACTGGTGCGGCAGGATCCGGTGGCCGCCGAGCAGGCCATCCTCGATCTCTCCGAGCTTTACCGGGCCCTGCTGCGCCATGGCGACCGGGCCCGGGCCCCCCTGGCCGATGAGCGTTCCCTGGTGCAGCGGTTCCTGGCAGTGGAGGGCCTGCGGCTGGGCGACCGCCTGCTGGTGCAGTGGGACTGGGATGCAGGGCTCGACTTGGTGGAGACCCCGCCCTTTCTGATTCAGCCCCTGGTGGAAAATGCCCTGAAACATGGCATCGCCCCCCATCCCGAAGGCGGCACCCTGGCGATCTCCATGCGCCGCCACAATGGGGGCCTGATCCTTCGGGTCTCGAACACAGGCCGTGCCCTGGGCCTGGTGCCGGGCGCGGGGGTGGGCTTGTCGAACCTGGAGGCGCGGCTGCGCCTGGCCTACGGCCCCGGTGCCGCCCTGCACCTGCGCAGCGAGGGCCCCCGCACCGTGGCCACCGTGGAGCTGCCCAGCCTGGAGATGCGCCGATGAAGATCCTGCGGGTGGCCCTGGCCGACGACGAGCCCCTGGCGCGAACGCGGCTGGCGCGGCTGCTGCGGGAGGCTGGCTGCGACGTGAAAGCGGAGCTGGCGGATGGCCCGTCGGTGCTGGCCTGGCTGCAGGAACCCCGGGAGGTCGATGCCCTATTCCTAGACATCCAGATGCCGGGAGCCACGGGCCTGGAAGTGGCCGCCGAGCTGGGGGACTGCCGCCACTGCCCGCCAGTGGTCTTCGTCACGGCCCACTCGGAGCACGCCGTGCAGGCTTTCGAAGCCGCCGCCGTGGACTACATCATGAAGCCCATCTCCGCCGAGCGGCTGGCCAAGACCCTGGCCCGCCTGCGGGAGGGCGGGCTGCGCCGCAGCGAGGCCCCGGCCGTCCTCCCCCAGCGCTTCCCGGTGAAGGCCGGGGAGGGCCATGTCTTCCTGGACCTGAAGCGCACCACCCACTTCGAGGTGGAGGAGGAGGTGGTGTGGGCATGGGCCGCCGGCAGCCGCCACCGCACTTCCTGGACCACCCTGGCCGAGGTGGAGGCCGCCTTCCCCGGGGCCGGTCTTCTCCGCATCCAGCGGCACCTGCTCCTGCGGCCTGAAGCGGTGTTGGGCCTGCGCCCCCTGGAGGGTGGCCGGGCCTCGGTGCGCGTGGCGGAGGGGCTGGATCTGGAGGTCAGCCGCAGCGTCACGCCCAGGATCAAGGAGCTGCTGGGGCTCTGAGGGGCGTAGGATCGTGAGAGGAGCCGTGGTCGTCCCCCATGTCCGAACCGATCCAGATCCATTCGAAGGGCGGCACCTCCAGCACGGCCGGGGCGCTGAGGGTGGTCCTCCTCTACGCGGGGTTCTCCGGCCTCTGGATCCTCCTGTCGGACCGGGCCGTGGAGGCCCTGATCCAGGACCCGGCGGCCATGACCCTGGTGAGCATCCTCAAGGGCTGGTTCTTCGTGGCCGTCACCGCGACCATGCTCTTCGTCATGGTCCGGCGCCTGGTGGAGAAGGTGGCCAGCCGCGAGGCCCGGCTCCAGTCCCTGCTCCGCACCATTCCCGACCTGGTCTGGCTGAAGGACCCCGAGGGCGTCTACCTCGGCTGCAACCGCGCCTTCGAGCGCTTCTTCGGGGCGAAGGAGGCCGACATCCTGGGCAAGACCGACCACGAATTCGTGTCCCGGGAACAGGCCGACTTCTTCCGCCAGAAGGACCGGGAGGTCATCGCCGCGGGGGAGACCCGGGTGAACGAGGAGTGGGTCACCCTGGCCAAGTCGGGCCATAAGGTCCTTCTGGAGACCCTCAAGACTCCCATGTACGACGCCGAGGGCCGCCTGACCGGTGTGCTGGGCATCGGCCGGGACATCACCGAGCACCACCGCCTGGTCGCCGAGCAGGGCCGCCTCGAGGCCCAGCTTCAGCAGGCGCAGAAGATGGAGCTGGTGGGCCGGTTCGCGGGGGGCGTCGCCCACGACTACAACAACATGCTGGGCGTCATCCTCGCCAACGCCGACCTGGCCCTGTATCACCTGCCCCAGGTCCACCCCGAGCGGAAGTTCCTGGAGGAGATCCAGCGGGCGGCCCGCCATTCCGCGAACCTCACCCACCAGCTGCTGGCCTTCGCTCGCCGCCAGCCGGTGGAGCCGTGCCTGCTGGACCTGAACACCTCCGTGGCGGGCATGAAGGGGGTCCTGGGTCGGCTGGTGGGGCCTGAGGTCCAGCTGGTGTGGACCGCGGCGCCGACCCTCTGGGAGATCCGGATGGATCCCACCCAGCTGGACCAGGTGCTGACCAACCTCGTGGTGAATGCCCGGGATGCCATCACCGGGAGCGGCCGGATCGAAGTGGCCACGGCCAACCGGACCCTGGAGGCAGCGGACTGCGCCGTCCTGGTGGAAGCTCGTCCCGGCGACCATGTCTGCCTGAGCGTCTCGGACAGCGGCTGTGGCATGGCCCGGGAACTGACGGAGCAGATCTTCGAGCCCTTCTTCACCACCAAGCAGACGGGCCGGGGGACGGGGCTGGGCCTGGCCACCGTGCACGGCATCGTGAAGCAGAACCATGGGGTCATCCAGGTGGACAGCGAGCCCGGGAAGGGCACCACCTTCAGGATCTATCTCCCGAGGGCTACTTCCGCAGCTTGAGCAGGTCCAGGACGATCACGAGGGCCATGAGGGAGGCCAGCAGCAGGAAGCCGCCGGTGAGGATCCTCTCCTTCAGCTCGATGGTGAGGTCCTTGCGGCGCAGCTTCTCGTAGGTGAGCAGGGCCATGTGGCCGCCGTCCAGGGCGGGGATGGGCAGGGCGTTGAGAATGGCCAGCTGCAGGCTGATGGCTCCGCACATAAAGAGGAAGACATCCCAGCCGGACTTCGCGGCCCGGCTGCCCTGGCGGATGATGCCGATGGGGCCGGCCACCTCGGCGCTCTTGGCCTGGAAGGTGACCAGCTTCTTCAGGAAGCCGAAGACCTGGCCGCTCATGCGCCAGGAGGTGGTCAGGGCGTAGCGGCCACCCTCCAGGAAATCGCCGGGGCGGTAGGCGCGCCGCTCGAGGGGCGTGGCCATGGGCAGGGGCATGAAGCCGAGGCGGCCCTTGCCGCCATCCAGGCGAGGCGTGAGGGGCAGCTCCAGGGGCTTGCCTTCCCGGGTGATGCGGAACGGCACGGCCTGGCCGGGATGGGCCTGGATGTAGGCCACGGCAGCCTCCCATTCCGAACCCGGAAAGCTCAGGTCCCCGATGCCGCGCAGCTCGTCGCCGACCTTGAGGCCACCCTGGTCGGCGGCGCCGCCGGGGATGACCTCGATGACGGTCCAGGAGTCCTGCACCTTGGTGACCCGGGCCTGGTCGGCCCCCACGAAGGTGAAGAGGACCAGGGTGGTGGCCAGGTTGGCGAGGATGCCGCCGCTGTAGAACAGCATCCGCTTGCCGTAGGGCTGCTTGAGGAAGCCGTAGGGGTCGTCCGCGCCAGGCTCCTCGGGGTTGAAGCCCGCCAGCTTCACATAGCCGCCCAAGGGCAGGGCCGAGAGCCGCACGTCCGTTTCCCGCCACGTGAAGCCGAAGAGCCGCGGGCCGAAGCCCAGGGAGAAGACCTCCACGGGCATGCCCATATACTTGGCGGCGAGGAAGTGGCCGCCTTCGTGGAGGAAGACCAGGCCACCCAGCATGAGGATGGGGCCCCAGAATCCGGCGCCGGGCATCTTGATCGCGAAGGCGAGCACGGCCACCAACGCCACACAGAAGGAAAAGGAGAGGGGAAGACGGCGCATGGACATCCGGAAGGATCAGGCCCGGGCTTGGACCCAACCTTCAGCATGACGCCTTGCGGCCCCGTCCGCACCCAGCACTTCTTCGAGGGACCCCGCCGGGACGGCGGGTATCCGGGCAAGGGTCTCGCGGTTGCAGGCCTGGATGTCCCAGAATCGCAGCCGGCCTTGGAGGAAAGCGGCCACGGCCACCTCGTTGGCGGCGTTCAGAAGGGCCGGGGCGGTGCCGCCCGCCTGGAGCGCCTCGAAGGCTAGGCCCAGGCAGGGGAAGCGGTCCAGGTCCGGGGGTTCGAAAGTCCAGGCACGGGCCTCGTCCCAGGCATAGGGCGCCACGGGGCCCGGCTGCTTGTCCGGGTAAAGGAGGCAGTACTGGATTGGCAGCTTCATGTCGTTGGCGCAGACCTGCAGCTGGTAGCTGCCGTCGTGGAAGCCCACCATGGCGTGGACCTGGCTCTGGGGATGAACGGTGACGGCCACCTGGTCGGGTCGGAGGCCGAACAGCACCGAGGCCTCGATGACTTCGAGCCCCTTGTTCATGAGGGTCGCGCTGTCGATGGTGATCTTCGGGCCCATTTTCCAGGTGGGGTGGTTCAGGGCCTGGGCCACGGTGGCGGCCTGGATGCGGGCCAGGGGCCAGTCCCGGAAGGGCCCGCCGCTGGCGGTGATGCGGACTTCGCGGATGGTGGAGGAGTCCCGGTCGGTCAGCAGCTGATGCAGGGCGGCGTGCTCGCTGTCCACGGGGAGCAGCTCCCCGCCTCCGGCCAGGGCGGCCTCGTGCATCAGGGCCCCGCCCACCACCAGGGATTCCTTGTTGGCCACGCAGACCCGGCGGCCGGCCCGGAGGGCTGCTTCGGTGCTGGCCAGCCCGGCGCTGCCCACCACGGCGGCGACCACGGTGTCGGCCTCGGCGTGAAGTGCACAGGCCAGGAGCCCCTCGTCCCCCCAGTGGACCTCAGGCTGGTAGGGCAGGCTGGACTTCAGCCAGAGCGCATCCTCCCGGGTGCCCACGGAGACGCAGCGGGGCCGGAAGGCCTCGCACTGGGCCTTCAGCAGGTCCCGGTTCCGGCCTGCCGCCAGTGCCACCACCGCCAGTCGCTCCGGGTGGGCCTTGACCACATCCAAGGTGGAGGTGCCGATGCTCCCGGTGGAGCCGAGGAGGGCGAGGCGCCGCACCTAGTTGAACCCGTGGACGAAGTGCACGTAGGCATAGAGTACCGGAGCGGCAAAGACCAGGCTGTCGACGCGGTCCAGCATGCCGCCATGGCCCGGGATGGAGACGCCGCCGGCGTTGGAGTCCTTCACGCCGGCACTGCGCTTCCAGGTGCTCTCCACCAGGTCGCCCAGCTGCCCGGCGGTTCCCAGCAGCAGGGCCAGGGCCACCACATCCACCAGGCTCCACTCAGGACAGACCGTGACCTTCATCAGAAGAGCGCCGAGCAGGTTGCCCCCCAGGTTGCCGAAGGCGCCCTCCCAGGTCTTCTTCGGGCTGACGTGCGGGGCCAGCTTCCTGCGGCCGAAGAAGCTGCCCACGAAGTAGGCGGCCGTGTCCCCGAACCACGTGATGATGAAGAGGGACAGGATCAGCCGGCTGCCGGTCCTGGGCAGGGTGCCCTGCAGCATGAACAGCTTCAGCTGGAGGCCGAGGCCCAGGCCCAGGTAGAGGGCCCCGAGCCAGGTGATGGCCTGGCTCGGCAGGGACTCCTCCAGCTTGGGGTCGAAAAAGAGGGCCCCGAAGTGGATCACGAAGGCACCGAAGCCGAGCACCATCCAGAGGGGCAGGGGGTCCTGACGACCGGTGGCCAGGAAGAAGTGACCGAGAAAGCCCCAGGCCACCAGGACGCCCGCCACGAGCGAGGGGTTGAAGCCCCGGGCCCGACCCATGAGGGTCATCTCGCGCATGCCCATGACGATGGCGCCAGCCATGACCGCCAGGTAGGTCCAGGGGGCCCAGGGCTGATCCCCGAACCAGAGGAGGCTGAAGAAGAAGACGCCGAAGACCAGGGCCGTGGTCACGCGGACGGTCATGTTCTTGGTGTCCACCTTGGGCGTGGTGCGTTCCATCAGATCCCCCCGAAACGCCGTTCGCGCTGGGCATAGTCCTCAAGCGCCACCTGCAGCTCCCCGGAGCCGAAGTCCGGCCAGAGGAGGTCGGTCATGTAGAGCTCGGCGTAGGCGGACTGCCAGAGCAGGAAGTTGGAGATGCGGTGCTCACCACTGGTCCGGATGAGGAGGTCCACGTCGGGCACTCCGGCGGTCCACAGGCGGGCGGACAACGCGTCTTCGTTGATCTCCCCAGGCCGGAGCCCATCTTCCACGCAGCGCCGGGCAGCCTGGGCCAGCTCCAGCCGGGAACCATAGTTCACCGCCAGATGGAAGACCATGCCCGTGTTGTGGGCCGTGGCCTCCTCCAGGGTGCGCATGTCGGCCAGGATGCCTGCGGGCATGCCCTCCGTGGCACCCAGGTGGTGGAAACGGATGCCCTTCTGGGCCAACTGATGGAGGAACATGCGCAGGTACATGCGCAGGAGGGCCATGAGGGCCCCGACCTCCAAGGGCGGGCGCTTCCAGTTCTCGGTGGAGAAGGCGTACAGGCTGAGGTGCTGGACACCGGCGTCGGAGGCGGCCTCGAGGATGCGCTCCACCGTCTGGACCCCAGCCTTGTGCCCCTTGATCCGGGGCCAGCCCCGCTGGGCCGCCCAGCGGCCGTTGCCATCCATAATGATTGCGACATGGGCCGGGACGGTCATCGCGCTGGGAACCTCTGAGATGGGGAAAGTTCATGCTAGCACGGGGCTTGCCGTTGAATCGGAGAGGCGCCTTGTGCCCCGGCCCACCGTGGTAGGCTGAATTCCACTATTTTCCTGGCGAACCCATGGTTCAGTTCAACACCCGTGCCAATGAGATCCTGCTCAAGCTGGTCTATTACGGGCCGGGCCTATCGGGCAAGACGACCAACCTGCAGTCCCTGCACGCCATGTGCTCGGACCAGCAGCGTGGTGAGATGTTCTCCGTCAACACCCAGGAGGACCGCACCCTCTTCTTCGATCTGCTGCCCATCAACTTGGGCTACATCTACGGCAATGCGATCCACCTGCAGATCTACACGGTGCCGGGCCAGGTGCAGTACGACGCCAGCCGACGGGTGGTGCTGGGCGGGGCCGACGGAGTGGTGTTCGTGGCGGACTCCAGCGAAGCCAAGATGCAGGACAACGTGGACTCGCTGTCGAACCTGTACCACAACCTCAACGCGAACCGCCTGAACATCAAGCAGATCCCCTTCGTCATCCAGTACAACAAGCGCGACCTGCCGGACGCCATGGCCGTGGGCGTCATGAACCGGAGGTTGAACTTCCGCAGCGTGCCCTACTTCGAATCCGTGGCCAACCGGGGCACCGGCGTGCTGGACACCTTCCTGTCCATCACCCGCGAGACCGTGGGCTACACCTTCAAGAAGTATCACCTGGACAAGAAGATCAAGGACTTCGACGAGATGCTGAACCTCATCGAGTCCAACGTGCGCTCCAGCATGCGGGAGCTCCCGCCGCCCCAGGAGGCGCCCCTGGCTCCCGCCGTGGAGTCCACGGTCCTGCGCCACAGCAATGTCAGCGTGGCGGATCTGGTTCCAGGCAAGGTCGCCGATGCCCAGGAACTGCTGGAGGACGCCCTCAAGTCGAACATGGAGACGGCGCGGCTCTATTCCGAGCTGAAGCAGGCCAAGGACACCCTCGAGAAGAAGAACGAGGAGCTGAGCCAGCTCTACACCCAGCTGGATCGCGCGAACCAGGACAACCTCAAGACCCGGAAGTACCTGGAAGGCCTGGTACAGAACATCGGCGAGGCGGTCATCTCCTACTCGCCGGACGGGAAGATCCTCACCTGGAACATGGCCGCCGAGCGCATCTTCGGCTATTCCCGCCCGGAAATCGTCGGACGGAACATGGCCCAGCTCACCCCGGACAACCTGCTGGGCGAACTGGAGCAGGTGGCGCAGCAGATCGG
Source organism: Geothrix sp. (assembly GCF_049292215.1). Taxonomy (GTDB): domain Bacteria; phylum Acidobacteriota; class Holophagae; order Holophagales; family Holophagaceae; genus Geothrix. Next base: position 48,540 of record NZ_JBATQW010000068.1, read on the forward strand.
GCGCGGGCAGGTCATCCGGGACATGGTCACCACCCGGCTGCGCAAGGGGGGCGTCGCCTTCCGGGCCCACATCACCTATGCACCGGTTCGTGGCAACGACGACCGGGTGCTGGCCTATTCGGCCCTCGTCCGTGACATGAGCGAACAGCAGGAGCTGCAGGATCAGCTCGTGCACTCGCAGAAGCACGAGGCCCTGGGCCGCCTGGTCCCATCGCTGTTCCATGAAGTGGCCAACCGCCTCACGCCCGTGCTCCTGGAGTCGCGCCTACTCGCCGAGTCGGCCATGGATCCCCATCAGGCCGAACAGGCTTCCCGGCTGGTGAAGGCCGTGGACTCAATCCAGGTCCTGCTTCAACCCCTGCTGACGGTTCTGAATCCCCCCAGTGCCAGGCCCCTGCCGGCACAGCTGAACCAGCTGGTGCAGGAGTCGGTCTCCCTGGTGGAGGCCAAGGCCCAGCGGCAGGGCGTCACGCTTGAGCTGAGCCTCGACGCGTCCCTGCCCGAGACCTCGGTTGACCCCGGGCTGATGGTCCAGGCGCTCACCAATCTCCTGCTGAACGGCATCCAGGCCATGGCCCTCAGCCCCATCAAGCGCCTGCGGGTCGCGACCCGGAACAATGGTCAGACCCTGCAGGTGGTGTTCCAGGATACGGGCCCGGCCCTTGGCGAGGCCCAGCAGGCAGGGCTGTTCGATGTGGCCACAGCCACCACCACCGAGGCTCTGGGTCTCCCCATCGCAGACATCATCGCCCGCCAGCATGGCGGCCGTGTCAGCTCCCGCAGCCAGGAGGGCCTGGGCAACGCCGTCCTCCTCGAGCTGCCCGTCCTAACGACGCCCACCGCGCCACCGGCTCCCACCTCCTCGGCCCCACCCATGGGACTCAAGGGCGCGCGCGCCCTCGTAGTGGACGATGAGGCCTTCCTCCTGGAGTGCCTCGTGGATGCCCTGGGGGCCTGGGGCCTGGAGGTCGCCTCCAGCACCCGTGGCGACGAAGCCATCCAGTGCCTCGAATCCGGCAGCTTCGACGTGATCGTCTCCGACATCCGGATGCCCGGCCTCTCTGGCATGGACCTGTTCGAGTGGCTCAAGACCAACCGGCCCGCCATGACCCGGCGGATCCTCTACACCACTGGGGATGCCTTCGACGCCAAGACCCGGGAGTTCCTGGAGGCGAGCCAGGTGCCGTACCTGGGTAAACCCTTCGATCTAAAGCAGCTCAAGCAAAGTCTCGAGCGTCTCCTAGAGACTCCGGTCGAGGCGTGAGGTTGTCGCCTGCTGCATAATGAGGGCTTGCACCGCACCCTCACCGAGGAGTCCTTTATGCAGCGACGCTGGGCCATGGCCCTCATCCTGGCCTCTGGCCTCTTGGCCCAGACGCCACCCGCCGAACCGCCGTCCGCACCGGCCCAGGTCCCCGCTCCCGAGGCGAAGCCCGCCGACATGAAACCGGAAGTCCCCGCCGCGCCCAAGCCTGAAGCTGTAAAGCACGCCGAAGTGAAAGTGGCGGAGGCCAAGCCCTTCGATCAGCTCCGCCCCACCCAGCGCAAGCTGGCCTACACCCTGCACCGGGCCGCCCTGGCCACCCATGAGCTGGGCACCTATCGCAGCCACCCCCGGGCCATCGAAGTGCGGGAGACGCTGAAGGCCCTGCTGAACGCCAAGCTCGACATCCCGGAGAAGGCCTCTGCCGTCCTGCCGGCAGCGGAAGCCTACCTCGCGAAGCTGCGCGCCAACCATGGCCTGTATGACGCCGACGGGAAGAAGATTCTCCTCGAAGGCAGCTGGAAGGATCTCCAGGCTGCGGCGCGCGCCGCCGCCAAGACCGGCCCCAAGGGCCTGGAACCCCGGCTGGCCAAGATCAAGGGCCTGCTCCTCGATCCCAAGGTCGATGCCGCTGCGCCCACCTGGGCCGAGCCCGAAGCGCCTGCCAAGGGCAAGAAGGCCAAGGCCGCGAAGGGCCCCAAGTCACCAGAGGGGTTCTCCGAGCAGAAGGCCATCACCGCCCTATGGGTGAAGCGCGCCCAGGCCTGGATCGAGAACACGCCCCAGGAAGTCGAGATCAAGGGCGAGAAAAAGACCCGCCGCTTGCCCGATGCGGCGCAGACGAAGGCCCTCAATGACCTGGCGGCCTGGCTGGACAAGGATGACCTCGACCTGCTGCGCGACCCCGGCTTCGGCTGGCTGGATCTGCGCAGGCTCGGTGCGACGCCCGGCGCGACACTGCTAGCCAAGGCCTCCGACATCGCCGCGGCCAAGGCGCCGGAAGGCGTCGCGGGAGAATTGGCCATGCTGCCCAGTTTCGAACCCGTGGTGGGCGACAGCAAGTTCAGCAAGGGCGAGGAGAAGCGCGGCGTCCTCGTCGAGGTGAAGCAGGGCCCCGCCCCTGCCAGCCTCGGCGATCAGTTTGCGAACTTCGAGAAGCTGGGCCGCAGCCGGGAGATCGACGTCAAATAGGTCCTGCTGGAACCAGACAAGGGGGCGCCGGTGCGCCCCCTTGTCTATTCCTCGCCCTTCCGCTGCTTGCCCTCGGGATCGAACTGGTAGCCCACGCTGCGGATGGTGTGGACCCATTTCGGGTGGTGGGGATCGTCCTCCATGACGCGGCGGATGCGCACGATGAAGTTGTCCACGGTGCGGCTGGTGGGGTAGGCGTCCTCGCCCCAGACCTTGTCCAGGATGTCCGTGCGGCTCACCACCTGGCCGGGACGCTCCATGAGCAGCTTGAGGATCATGGATTCCTTCACGCCCAGCTGGAAGGCGCCGCCGGGGCCCTCGCCGCAGAAGTTGTCGAAGTCCACCCAGTAGGGGCCGAAGGGCTGCCGGCTGCTGATCTCGCGGCTCTTGTACCAGGACTCCCGGCGCAGGATGGCGCGCACCCGCAGCAGCAGCTCCCGCACCTGGAAGGGCTTGCCCAGGTAGTCGTCGGCCCCGGTCTCGAAGCCGTGGACGCGGTCGTCGTCGGTGTTCTTGGCGGTGAGGAAGAGGATGGGCGTGAAGTTCTTGGCCTCGCGCACCTTTTCGCAGATGGTGAAGCCGTCCATGCCGGGCAGCATCACGTCTAGGATCACCAGGTCATAGCTTTCCGCCAGGATCTGCTTCAGGGCCTGGTCCCCCCGCGGGATCCAGGTGCAGGCGAGACCCTCCAGCTCCAGATTGAGCTTGATGCCCTCGGCGAGGCTGAGCTCATCTTCCACCAGCAGGATCTTGGGCTCGGACATGGGGAACTCCTCTGCTGATCCTACTAGAATGGACCCTCCGGAGCGCCCATGGACCCCTACCTCAGCATCGTCATCCCCATCTACAACGAGGAGGAGAACATCCCGGTCCTGTGGGAGCGGCTGTCCAAGGTGATGGCGGACTCCTTTTCGGATCCGGGCAAGCCCTGGGAGATCATCTTCACGGATGACGGCAGCCGGGACCGCAGCCTGTCGATGCTCATCGACCTCGCCAAGACCGAGCCCCGTATCAAGATCGTTGAGTTCAACCGCAACTACGGCCAGCACAGTGCCATCTTCGGGGCCTTCGCCGAGGTGCAGGGCCAGATCGTGGTGACCCTTGATGCCGATCTGCAGAACCCCCCCGAGGAGATCCCCAAGCTGGTGGCCAAGGTCGAGGAGGGCTTCGACGTGGTCGGCGGCTGGCGCCAGGGCCGCCAGGACAACGACAGCTTCTTCCGCACCATGCCCAGCAAGATCGTCAACGCCGTCACCCGCAGGACCACGGGGGTGAAGCTCCACGACTACGGCTGCATGCTGCGGGCCTACAGCCGCGAGGTGATGAACGCCATGCTGCTCTGCAAGGAGCGCTCGAGCTTCATCCCCGCCCTGGCCAACAGCTTCGCCAAGCGCATCACCGAGGTGCCCGTGGCCCACGCCGAGCGGGCGGCGGGCACCAGCAAGTACGGGATGTGGAAGCTCATCAACCTGCAATTCGACCTGCTCACCAGCTTCAGCCTGCTGCCCCTGCAGATGCTCAGCGTCTTCGGCGTGATCACGGCCGCCGTGGGTTTCCTGCTCTTCCTGGGCCTGGTGGTCTACCGTTTCCTGCACCCTGAGGGCACGGCCCAGGGCGTGTTCACCCTCTTCGCCATCCTCTTCTTCTTCGTGGGCTGTCAGTTCATCGCCTTCGGCCTGCTGGGCGAGTACATCGGCCGCATCTACCAGGAAGTGCGCGACCGGCCCCGCTACATGGTGAAGAAAGTGCACCAGACGAAGTAGCCGCCTACACCTCGCCCGCGTCGCTCCAGCCCTCGCCATCCTCTTCCTGGGGCTTCTCTGGGATGCGGTAGCTTTCGCTGGCCCAGGCACCGAGGTCCCGGGTCTGGCAGCGCTCTGAGCAGAACGGCTTGAAGGGGCTCCCCTCCCAGGAGGTCGGGATGCGACAGGTGGGGCAGGGCCGAAGGGTCATGGCTTTCAGCATATCCATGAAAATCGAGATTTTATTTAAGAAGAAAATATGAGTATGTTATGGAAGATCATGTTGACAAACCAGACATAGCCCCTATCCTCAAGAGCACCGGCCCGGGCGATGCCCCGACCGGCCCCCAGGAGGAACGACATGGGCAAGATCATCGGCATTGACCTCGGCACCACCAACAGCTGCGTGGCCGTGATGGAAGGCGGCGTCCCCAAGGTGATCCCAAACCCCGAGGGCGCGAACACCACGCCCTCCGTGGTGGGCTTCAATCCCAAGACCAGCGAGCGGCTGGTGGGCACCTCGGCCAAGCGCCAAGCGGTGGCCCAGCCCAAGATCACCATCTATTCCATCAAGCGCTTCATGGGTCTGCCCTTCGCGGATTCCGACCGGGAGCAGAAGCTCGTGCCATACACCGTCGAGCGGGCCGACAAGGGCGGCTGCACGGTGGATGTCCTGGGCAAGAAGCTGAGCCCCGAAGAGATCAGCGCGGCGGTCATCACCAAGATGAAGGAGGCCGCCGAGGCCTATCTGGGCGAGAAGGTCACGGAAGCCGTCATCACCGTGCCCGCCTACTTCAACGACGCCCAGCGCCAGGCCACCAAGGACGCCGGCGCCATCGCGGGCCTGGAGGTGAAGCGCATCGTCAACGAGCCCACGGCCGCGGCCCTGGCCTATGGCCTGGACAAGAAGAAGGACGGCACCATCGCGGTCTTCGACTTCGGCGGCGGCACCTTCGACATCAGCATCCTGGAAGTGTCCGAGGGCGTGGTGGAGGTGAAGTCCACCAATGGTGACACCCACCTGGGCGGCGACAACATCGACCAGGCCATCATCGACTGGCTGGCGGACGAGTTCCAGAAGGCCGAGGGCATCGACCTTCGCAAGCAGGCCGACGCCATGCAGCGCCTCAAGGAGGCCGCCGAGAAGGCCAAGATCGAGCTGTCCAGCACCACTCAGACCGACATCAGCCTCCCCTACATCACGGCCGATGCCAGCGGCCCCAAGCACGTGAACCAGACCCTCAGCCGCGCCAAGTTCGAGCTGATGATCGAGCCCGTCCTTCAGAAGCTGAAGGCGCCCTGCGAGAACGCCGTGAAGGACGCCAAGCTTGCCCACCACGAGATCGACGAAGTGGTCATGGTCGGCGGCTCCACCCGCATCCCCAAGGTGCTGGAGATGGTGAAGCAGATCTTCGGCAAGGAGCCCAACCACAGCGTCAACCCCGACGAGGTTGTGGCCATCGGCGCCGCCGTGCAGGCCGGTGTCCTCTCGGGCGATGTGAAGGGAGTGCTGCTGCTCGACGTGACGCCGCTGTCCTTGGGCATCAACGCCAACGGCGGCCAGATGAGCGTCATCATCCCCCGCAACACCACCATCCCCACCAAGCGCTCCGAGGTCTACACCACCGCCGTGGACAACCAGCCCGGCGTGGACATCGAGGTCTTCCAGGGCGAGCGCCCGGTCGTTGAGGGCAACAAGCTGCTGGGCCAGTTCCACCTGGGCAACATCGCTCCCGCGCCGCGCGGCATGCCCCAGATCGAGGTGGTCTTCGACATCGACGCCAACGGCATCGTGCACGTCACCGCCAAGGACAAGGGCACCGGCAAGGACGCCAGCATCACCCTGACGGGCAGCACGGGCCTCTCCAAGGAGGAGATCGAAGCGAAGGTAAGGGACGCCGAGGCCCACAAGGCCGAGGATGAGGACCGCAAATCCATGCTGGAGGAGAAGAACCACCTCGACCAGATGGTCTACCAGGTGGAGAAGCTCCTGAAGGACAACGGCGACAAGCTGCCCGAGGCCGACAAGAAGGAGGCCGAGGAGGCCATCGTGGAGGCCAAGGCCGCCCTGGCCAGCCTGGAGAAGGAGCGCATCAAGAAGGCCTTGGAGACCCTCACCGCCAAGAGCCACAAGCTGGCGGAGAGCCTCTACAAGCAGGAGCCCCCCCAGGATGGCTCCACCCCCGGCGCGCCCGGCGCCCACTCCGGCGGCGAGAAGAAAGCCGAGGACAACGTGATCGACGCGGAAGTGGTGAGTTAGTCTTCGCAGGAAAACGGGGAGCTTCCGGGCTCCCCATTTTTCTGCGCGAACGAAATCTTAGTGCCCTAGACTAAGACCATGCCCCACCCCGACTACTACAAGATCCTGGGCGTTCCGAAATCCGCCTCCGACGAGGACATCAAGAAGGCGTACCGCAAGCTGGCGCGGAAGCACCACCCGGACCTGAACCCGGGCGATGCCAAGGCGGAGGCCGAGTTCAAGAAGCTCTCCGAGGCCAACGACGTGCTGTCGGATGCCGAGAAGCGGAAGAACTACGACACCTACGGCGACCCCGCCGGGCCCGGTGCGCAGATTCCGCCAGGCTTCCAGCAGGGCCCGGGCTTCGGCTTCGAGGACATCTTCGCGGGCTTCGGCGGCCGGCCCATGCGGCAGGGCCCCGAGCGCGGCGAGGACCTGATCCACGCCGTTCGCCTGGGCTTCCGCGAAGCCTTCGAAGGCACCCGCCTCAACCTGCGGGTGAACCGCTCGGAGCCCTGCCTCACCTGTCGCGGCACGGGCGAGTCCAGCCGCAAACAGGAGCCATGCCGCACCTGCCAGGGCAAGGGCAAGGTGGGCGGGGGCTCCGGCTTCCTCTCCTTCGGCCGCACCTGTCCCGACTGTGGCGGGCGCGGTTCCAAGGCCCCGGCCTGCCCCGACTGCGGGGGCGCGGGCCGCCACGGCCGCCAGGAGACCGTCACCATCGCCATCCCGGCCGGCGTGGAGGACGGCGCCAAGCTGCGCGTGGCTGGCAAGGGCGAGGCGGGGCGCCGCGGCGGCGGGCCCGGCGACCTCTTCCTGCAGATCAGCATGGAGCAGGACGCGCGCTTCGAACGCAAGGGCCCGAACCTGTATGTGAAGCTGCCCATCTCCTTCACCGAGGCGGCCCTGGGTGCCAAGGTGGATGTCCCGACCCCTGAGGGCCAGCAGACCATCAAGGTGCCGCCCGGCACGCAGACCGGCGCGAAGCTCCGCCTCAAGGGCCAGGGCATGCCCATCCCCCGGGGCAGCCAGCGGGGCGACCTAATCGCCGAGGTGGCCCTGGTGACCCCCGCCATCCAGGATGAGCGCAGCAAGGAGCTGCTGCGGGAGCTGGCGGACCTGAACGACGAAGATGTGCGCAAGCAGCGGAGCAATCAGCATGGCTAAAGATCCGAGACTGGGTGCCTACATGATCGGGGTGGTGTCCATGCGCTACGGGGTGCACCCCCAGACCCTGCGGCTCTACGAGCGGGAGGGTCTGCTCACGCCCAGCCGCACCGAGGGCAAGACCCGCCTCTACAGCGACGAGGACCTGGAGCGCCTGGAGTTCATCCTCAACCTCACCCGCGACCTCGGCGTGAACCTGGCCGGCGTGGAGGTGGTGCTGGGCATGCGGGACCGGCTCAACCTGCTGCAGGAGGACCTGGAGCGCCTGGCCCACGCCCTGGAGGCAGCCGGCCTGAAGGACGTGCCCCGGCCCACCTCGGCCACCGGTCTGGTGAAACTGACCCCGCACGGATTGCGCAAGCGCTGACATTTTTCGCACATGTCTCGGCGGCCGGGATCGCTTGCTATGCTGATCCTTCCCCTGGGAGTATCGTGCCCCTCCGGCATCTCGAAGAGCGCTCGCTCGACAAGTACTTCGACTCGATCCGCCACCTGCCCCTGCTCACCGCAGAGGAGGAACGGATCAACGGGCGGCTGTGGCAGAACGACCGCAATCCCGAGGGGCTCCGCAAGCTGGTGGAAGGCAACCTGCGCTTCGTGGTCAAGGAGGCCCGCAAGTTCGAGGGCATGGGCCTTGACCTGCTGGACCTCATCAGCGAGGGCAACCTCGGGCTGATCGAGGCCGCCAAGCGCTTCGATCCCGAGCGCCTGAATAAGTTCCTCACCTATGCCTCGTGGTGGGTGCGGCAGGCGATCTTCCACGCCCTGGCCGAGCACGGCAACAAGATCCGCCTGCCCCAGAAGGTGGCCGGCCACCTGGTGCAGCTGAACCGCGTGACCCAGAAGCTGAGCCAGTCCCTGGGCCGTCCACCCATGCTGCAGGAGATCGCCCAGGCGGCGAACCTCAGCATCGAGGAGGTGGAGCGGCTGCAGGTGCTCCAGCAGACCACCTCCACCGTGTCGACCGAGCAGGGCCTCGGGGACTCCGATCTCACCGTGGGCGACAGCCTGGAGCAGGAGGTGGAGCCCTCCGCCATGCACACCCTCGACCAGGAGGCCTTCCTTGAGCAGATCGAGGCCAGCCTGGCCTCGCTCAGCGAGAAGGAGCGCACCATCATCACCCTGCACTTCGGCATCGGCGGGGAGGATCCCCTCACCCTGGAACAGATCGGCAAGCGCTTCGACCCGCCCATCTCGCGCGAGCGGGTGCGGCAGCTGGAGGAGCGGGCCTTCGCGCGCATCCGGGAGCGCCGCCGCGAGGTGCTGGGCGGCTTCCTGCGCGGGGGGGACGGTCCATGAAGGGGCGCCCCGACTGCCCCCGCTGCCAGGGCAAGGGCCTGGTCTTCGATCCGGATCCCCAGAAGCCGGTGCTGGTCTGCGGCTGCACCGCGGAACTGGCGCCGGATGCGGAGACCCTGGGCCTGCCCGCCCGCTACCGCGAGGCGGAGTTCCCCCGGTTCTGGAAGTGGTGGAACAACGCCCAGGCCAGCGGCGTGCGGGCCCTCCTGGACCGGGTGCCGGACCTGGAGGAGCTGCTGGCCCGCCCTGTGGATGAAGTCGGTGAACTGGAGGGGCGTGACGAGCTCGTGAAGCTGCTGGCGGCCCTGCGCAAGCGGCCCGAGCACGGCATCCGGCCCGCTGGGGCCGAGGGGCTCCACCAGTGGGCCACCACGGGCAAGCACAAGTTCCGCCACGGCTGGGAGCTTTGGTGGATCCACGGCCCCGCGCAAAGCGGCCGCAGCACCCTGGCCGCAGCGGCCCTGCGGGCCTGGACCGAGCGCACCGGCCGGGGCGGCGCCTTCGTCTCCGTGCGCACCCTGAGCCAGGCCATCAAGGACGCCTACTACGACGTGCGCAGCTTCCAGAACCAGGCCTTCCAGAGCGTGCGCGACCTCATCGAGCCCCTGCAGGACCAGCCCCTGCTGGTGCTTGACGACTGGGATCGCATGGACTCGGACATCCGCATCGCCGCGGCCCTTGCCCAGTTGCTGGACCACCGCTACAGCGAGGAACTGCCCACGCTGCTCACCGCCGCATATCCCCCCGAAGCCATGGACCGTCGCGAGAACCACCCCCTGGTGCGTTTGGAGGACGGCAGCCTCTTCGAGCGCCTGCGGGGCGCCGAGCGGGTGGAGATGGTCCCGGCCCTCAAGCCCTGGATCGACCGCATCGAGCGCAGCTAGGCGATGAAAGCCCTGCTCCGCGGCCTGCTCCGTCTACACCTCACCCGGTCGCGGGGGCTGTGGGTCCTCATCGCCAGCCTGACCCTCGTCCTGGGCTGGGGAACGCTGCGGGTCGAGCGCGCGCTCGACCTCATGAGCCTCCTGCCCACCGAGCATCCTGCGGTACGGGCCAACCTCGAGGCGGGGGTGGGCCAGCAGGAGCTGCTCTGGCTGGTGGCGGAGGGCACCGAGGCAGACCTGGAGACCCGCCGCGCCTGGGCCGAGGGCCTAGTGGACCGTCTGCTCACTGAGGGGAACCTGCCCCTGAACGGCCTGGCCGCCGAGGGGCGGCTGTCGGACCCCATCCCCGTGCCGGGGC
>NZ_JBATQW010000069.1:0-116827 GCF_049292215.1 Geothrix sp.
ACCACCGGCTGCTCCTCCGGCGCCGCCAGCACCCCCGGCGCCTCCAGCCCCTTCGCGCTAGGAAGCGACCAGAAACCCTGAAGGGTCGGTCATTCCGACCCTTCTTTGTTGGGGATGCTTGGCGAAGCTTCCTCGATCAGAGTGGCAGGGCGGGGAGTCCCCAATCCATGGAGCCTAGACGATGACAGCCACCCGCCTCGCGTCGACCCTATGGGCCACCCTCCTATGCGTGGCCACCCTCTCGCCAAGCACGCTCATGGGAGAAGTGCCCCTGCCGATCCTTAGGGCCCACTCCCGGCTGGTGGACGTCCAGGATGGTGGACACCTGATGAAGGGCGTCTGGACCGTCGACCCGAGGGTGCCCCTCGATGTGTACGAGGCCCAGCGCTCTGCGGAGCCCAGAAAGGTCACCTTCATCACGGACCTGGAGTCGATGTCCTTCGACGTACAGCCGGGCCGGACCTACGACTTCATCATCCAGCTGGACGGGAAGGAGGCCTGCCGCACTCGGATCTCGACGCGAACGCAGCCGTTTCAACGCACAGAAAAGGCCCCGGCCACCGGACCCGTGACGGTTCCGCTCACGGTCAACCGAGGCAAATTGCACTTGAAGGGAAGGTTCAATGATTCAGATGTGCTAGATCTCCTCTTCGACACCGGAGCGGACATCCAGGTGCTCTACCCATCCGCACTGAAGAAAGGCGTGAGGCTCCAGCTCGATGGCTCCCAGAACAACCTCGGCTCGGGCGGACAAACCATGCGTCAGACCAGCAGCGACAACCGCGTGGACATCAGCGGGCTCCGCTGGGAGCACGAACCCGTTCTATTCATCGAGAAGCAGGCGGATCAGGCCGATGGGATCATCGGTTTCACGTTATTCCAGGACAAGGTGGTGGAACTCGACTTCGATCAGATGGTCATGACCATCCACGAGTCCTTGCCCCTGCACGCCTCTGGGTTCGCCCGGACGGCCATGCCCTATTCCGGGACCCTCACGGCGGTGCTGACTGGCTTTGGCCTGGGCGGACGGCAGGAGGTGGGTCCACTACTCCTGGACACCGGCGGCAATGGCACCTTGACCGTCAATTCGGCCTTCGCCAGCGACCACGGGCTTCCCGGCCCTCTGCAGAACATCGGGACGAGCGAGCTGCGCGGCGTGGGCCCCAACACCATCCGGGCTGACCTGGTGAAGCTGCCGGAACTGACCATCGCGGGTCACACCCTCCGGAATGTGCCCATCAGCGTGGAGCTTCCGGGACAAGGGGAGGCTGCCCCACCCGGCGGTGCCCTCTTCCTGGACGTCCTGAGCCGCTTCAACCTCATCCTGGACTACCCGCGCAATCAGGCCTATTTCAAGCCAAACAGCCGCTTCGACGCCCCGTTCAAGGTGCGGTCCTCGCGCCTTCCTGGGTATGCCAAGGGCCTGCTCGCCCTGGCTGTCCTCGCTTCGCTGACGGGTCTGGTGCTGTACTTCACCTGGCGGCGCAGGTCCGCAACTCCAGGCCCAGTCACTTAGGGAAATCGGCCTGAGTGCCTTCCCCTCAAAGCGACTGCAGAAATGCCTCCACCCGCTCCCAGTCCCGGGTCAGGGGGAAGGGTGGCAGAGCCGCGCGCACCTGGGCGGCGTAGCGCTTCCCGAACCGATCTTCGCTGGGCAGCATGAGCCGCGGGTCCATGATCGCCACCACGCCGCGGTCGGAGCGGGTACGGATGAGACGGCCGATGCCCTGCTTGAGCTTCAGCGTCATCTGGGGCACCTGGATGCCGATGAAGCCCAGGCCCTCGCGCTGGGCGTCCGCCTCGCGGATGCGGGCCTGCAGCACCGGATCGTCCGGCGGCGCGAAGGGCAGCGCGGAGACGATGACGAGGCTGAGCGCCTCGCCGGGCAGGTCCACGCCCTGCCAGAAGCTGGCGAGGCCCAGGAGGGCCGCCGAGGGGGTGGCGCGGAAGCGGTCCAGCAGCTGGGTGCGCGAGAGGCCATCCCCCTGAACGAAGAAGGTCAGCTCCGGCAGCGCGGCTTCCAGGCGGGGGCGGAAGGCCGCCAGCATCTTGCGGCTGGTGAAGAGCACCAGGGCCCGGCCCCGGCTGGCCCGCAGCATGCGCTCCATGGCGTCGAGCGAGGCTTCCACCCAAGCGGGATCGCCCACGCCGCCACCGGCGCCGGGCCGGCGCTCCGGCAGGTCCGGCGGCACGAAGAGCAGGCCCTGGGCCTCGAAGTCGAAGGGGCTCTCCACGTTCTCCGCGGCCTCCACCTCGGGCTTCGTGAAGCCCAGGCGCAGGCCCAGGCCGTTGAAGCCGCGGCCATCGCGCAGGGTGGCGCTGGTGAGCACCACCGACTCGAAGCCGCGCCGCACGTGCTGGTGGAAGAAGGGCCGCACATCCACGGGGTTCGACTTGAAATGCACGAGGTTCGGGCCTTCGCGGTTCACCGTGGAGACCCAGCCCTCGGGCTGCGCGAAGATCTGCTCCATGCGGGAGAAGGCCGTGCCCACCCGCTCGGCGAGCCGCAGCCAGAGCGGATTCTCGGGATCGGCGGCGGCCAGGCGACGCGCCTCCGCCCAGAGGGGATGGCCCGCCTCCACCCAGGCGCCCACGGCGTCGGCGAGGGCCCGCATCTCGGGACCAGGGCTCAGCAGGGGCAGCACCCCGCCCTCCAGGGGCACCCAGGCCAGCACGTCGGTCCAGGCCCGCTCCCAGGCCTCCAGCAGCCCCGCCAGGGCCGCACCCTGGCCCCGGGCCCCGTCGCGCAGGTCCGTGAAGAGGAGGTTCATGGCACGGCTGGACCAGGCCTCCGCACAGCTCTCGGTGAGCTGCTCCTCCAGGTCGTGGGCCTCGTCGAGAATCAGCACCGGCGCGTCCGGCAGCACCTGACCGAAGGCCGATTCCCTCAGGACGCGGTCGGCCAGCAGCAGGGCATGGTTGACGATGATGAGGTCGGCCTCGGCCACCTCGGCCCGCAACTTGGTGAGGTAGCAGTCCTCGTAGCGGGGGCACTGGCGGCCCGTGCAGCGCTCGGCCCGGGCGTTGACCTTGTCCCAGAGGGGCGACTCGCCCTCACCGAAGCGGCCCAGGCCCTCGCGGTCGCCGTCCTGGGTCTCCAGAGTCCAGCGCTGGAGGGCCAGCCAGAGCTGCTGGTCGGCGCGGGTGAACTCCAGGTGCGGATCGTGGGACACGGCCTCCCAGGCGGTGCGGCAGAGGTAGTTGGCGCGGCCCTTGGCGAGCACGGCCTTGATGGGCCGCCCGAGGATGCCCGCGGCCCGGGGCACGTCCTCCTCCAGCAGCTGGCGCTGGAGCTGCTTGGTGCGCGTGGCCACCAGGATGGGGTGGCGCCCGGCGGCCAGGGCGGGCACCAGGTAGCCCAGGCTCTTGCCCGTGCCCGTGCCCGCCTCCACCGCCTGGATCACGGCCTCGGGCCGGGCCTCGGGATCGCTGCCGGCGTCCCGCCACGCCTGGAACTGGGCAGCGCCCTCCAGCACGGTGTTGTGCACCAGCTCCGCCATGCGCCGCTGGCCGGGCCGATCCTCCGCCCCCGGGAAGCAGGCGAAGATCCGTCCCTCGGGCGGGGCGAAGTAGCGGTCCATGGGGTGCGCCATCCATCCAGTGTCGCGGATGGGCGGAAAAAGAGCGAATTACTTGTGATACTCCTTGCCCCGCAGGATCGTGAAGGCGCGGTAGAGCTGCTCCAGGAACATCACCCGGCTGAGCTCGTGGGGGAAGGTCATGGGCGACAGACTCATCTGCTCCGGGACCTCGGTCTTCAGCGCGGGATCAAACCCATGGCTGCTACCCAGGGCGAAGGCCAGGCTCTCGCCACGGTTCATGCGCTCCACCAGCCACCGGGCCAGGCCCTCGCTGTCCCGTGCCTTGCCCTCCGGCGTCAGGAGCACGGGGCACTTCACCGCCGCCAGCTTCGGCCGCAGCCGCTCGGCCTCCTCCCGCAGCTGCCGGACGGGATCCCCCTTGCCCTCGGGCAGCTCCACCACCTCCATCCGGGCGTAGGTCCTGAGCATGCCGAGGTAATGCTCCTGCAGCTTCTGGCAGGGTTCCAGACGAAGCTTGCCAAAGGCGAGGACGGAGATTGGATACATGATCCTATTGTGATGAATTTCCCTTGGCAGCGCAGCGGGAAGGCTCCAACATCCTTACAAACAGGCCCTTCCGGAGGTTTCCCCATGCGCCGATCCCTGATGCTCTCCCTCGCCAGCCTCCTCCTCGTGCCCGCCTTCATCAGCTGCGGCGGTGATGAAATCCCCACCACCGCGCCCGAAGCCGCCAAGGAGCCCGCGGACATCCTCTACCACCTGCAGTACGTGGCCGTGCGCAAGGACTACAAGCACGTGGCCCTCATCGCCCCCATCACGCCGGATGTGGTCTATCCCTCGGCCCGCCAGCTCCACCTGGATGCCAAGGCCCTGGGCCTCACCCTGACTCCCGAGGAGATCAAGGGCCTGGGCATCGAGCACCTGGCCGGCAAGCTCGACACCCTGACCGGCGGCCCCACCGATGACTACCCGGTGAAGGATGCCCGCCTCGCCTTCAACTCCGGCATTTACCGCATGACCAAGGCCCTGACGGCCAAGACCTGGGGCAGGATGCGCCACATGGGCATCTCCGACAACTCCGCCGGCCGGCAGTACGGCTCCCAGGCCGTCATCAAGGACATGGCCCTGGGCTTCGACGGCAAGAAGGTCATGACCGTCAGCTGCCTCAAGAAGCCCGATGGCACCTTCGGCGTCACCCTGATCCGCTGGGAGATCAACCCCAAGAGCCTGAAGCAGGACTGACACCCGGACGGCCCGGAGCGCAGCGCTCCGCGTGGAAAAGGGCCCGCGACGCGGGCCCTTTTCGTGAAATGCTTTTCCTTCACTCGGGCCGCGCACGCGGCCCGAGCCCCGCAGGATCTCCCATGCACATCACCGCCCACTACGCCCTGACCCCCGACGAGGCCCTGCGCGGCACCCGGGCCTTCAAGCGCCTCTGGTACGGCCTCTCGGTGGGCTCGGGTGCCCTGATGCTGCTCATCGGCTACACCGCCCTCCAGGCCGCCCCGGACAACCGCGGCCTGCCCCTGATCATGGTCGTCAACGGCCTGCTCTTCCTCGTGCTGCCCGAGGCGGTCCTCCGCTGGGCCCGCCTGCGCCGAGGGACCCAGGCCTACCCGCCCATGGAGGTGACCCTGGACGACGAAGGCCTGACGCTCCGCACCGAGGCCAGCGAAGGCAGCCTGCCCTGGGACTCCTTCGCGGAAATCCAGCGTCACAGCGGCTTCTGGATCTTCCGCGTCAGCCGCTCCCAGGCCGTGCTCGTACCGGAGCGGGCCCTGGACGAGGCCGCCGTTCCCGAACTGGTGGCGTTCCTGCGGGAGCGGAAGCTGTTCCGGGGATGAAGCTCGGGGGCCCCGTCGATGCCGCTGCCCGCGCCCTGCTGGGACAGTGGCTGGTGCACGGGGAGGTCACGCTGCGCATCACCGAGGTGGAGGCCTATGGCGGCCCCGAGGACAGCGCCAGCCACGCCCGACACGGCCGCACCCCCCGCAACGCCCCCATGTGGGGGCCACCTGGTCGGGCCTACCTCTACCTCTGCTACGGCATGCACTGGATGCTGAACGTGGTGACGGGACCCGAAGGGGATGCTGCCGCTGTCCTCATCCGGGCTGCCGAGGTGGTCGCAGGTCTGGATACCGTGCTGGCCCGCCGGAACGCCGCCCAGGTCACGTCGGCGCTGTGCGCCGGCCCGGGCAAGGTGGCCCAGGCCCTGGGCCTCGACAAGGCCTTCGATGGCCATGACCTGCTGGTGCCGGGCGGCCTGGAGCTGCGCCCCGGGGATCCCCCGGCCACGATCCTCGCGGGTCCGCGCCTGGGCATCGGCTTCGCGACTCCAGAGGACCAGGCGCGTCCCTGGCGCTTCGCCGATGGCGGCAGTTCCGCAATCCTGAAGCGGCGAGAGCTGGCACCCTGGGAGCGATGAAGAGGAGCGCTCATGCCCTTCGTGAACATCAAGATCACCCGTGACGGCGCCACCGCCGAGCAGAAGGCCGCCCTCATCAAAGGCGCCACCCAGCTCCTGGTGGACGTGCTGAACAAGAACCCACAGACCACGGTGGTGGTCATCGACGAGGTGGATACCGACAACTGGGGCATCGGCGGCGAGACCGTCACCGCGCGGCGGCAGCAGGGCAGATAGGCTCGGCCCTTGCGGTTCCAGTCGCCGGCCCACATACTCAACCTCCGCTCGATTCGCGCCCTCGCGGGGGACGAGAAGGCGGGACACCACACACGGGGGTGACCGGTTTCGACAGGTCCCGACCATGTGGGTCGCGGAACAAAGCCCGGTGGGCTTTGTGAAGCGGGGCCCCACAGGGAGGGAATCATGCCGGGGTCAATCGCAACCACGTTTGGTGACCACCACACATGGGGGTGACCGGTTTCGACAGGTCGTGATCCAGGTGCACGGTGCAGGCGGGGGTTGGACGGATGGCCCCCTTATCAATCCGCCCACATCAAACTGCCAACGATAACTTCGAACTGGCTCTCGCTGCCTAGGGCAACCTAGGCTCCGAGCGAGTCCCCGGGATCTCTGGGTACCGGGCTCGTTAAACCCCTGAAAGGGTGGCTTCGGCCTGCCGGACAGGGATACCAGATAGGCCGCCGCGACGCACCCTGACGGTGGCCGAGATCAGGGAGCAAACGTTCCGAGCGGCTCGTCCGTTCCCCGCCGGAAGGTTTCAAGAACGGACCAAGCCTGTGGAAGAACCGCCATCCGGCATGTCTTGGACGTGGGTTCGACTCCCACCACCTCCACCAGTAGTGCACGTAAGCCACTGATAAATCAGTGGCTTATTTTTTTATCCATATAAATTCCATACTTCCATCCATACAGACTTCGGTCATCATTTCGCCCTCCAGGATTCAAAATTTCGACTATTTTTCGCTATCATCAATCCCCGCAGGAATCCGATGGACCTCCTCCAAGCTACCCACCCCGGCCTCCGCCTCGAGCTGCGGGGCTACCTGCTGCGCTATCGCCACCTGCAGCCACTGGTCGTGGCCACCGTGGCGCTGGACGAGCTGGAAGCAGCCCTAGATCTGCTCCAGCGGGTATCCATCCATCTTCCAGCGGACGGCGACGAGGCGCAGCGACTGCAGGCCTTCCTGTCCCCACGCATCGCTGCCAAGGACGCTCCTCGATGAGCGACCAAGGCGGGTCCGGCGCTCCCCGGCGCATTGCGCACCTGGACATGGATGCCTTCTTCGCATCGGTGGAGCTGCTGGAGCATCCCGAACTGAAGGGGTTTCCGGTCGTGGTGGGCGGCCGGCGCCCGGTGGCTGCCGTGGCCGGCCAGCCCTACCCACGCCTGAAGGACTACGCCGGTCGCGGGGTGGCCACCACGGCGACCTACGAAGCCCGCGCCTTCGGCGTGCACAGTGGGATGGGACTCATGAAGGCTGCGGCGCTGGTGCCAGAGGCAATCCTCTTGCCCGCCCACTTCGAGGCCTATGCGCGGGTGTCGAGGGCCTTCAAGGCCGCTGTGGCCGAGGTGGCGCCATTGGTCGAGGACCGTGGCATCGACGAGATCTACATCGACCTGACGGAGATTCCGGGAGGATCCTTGGACCTTGCTCGGCAGCTCAAGGGAGCCGTTCGCGCAGCAACAGGCCTGTCTTGTTCCGTTGGCATCACACCGAATAAGTTGCTTTCAAAAATGGCATCTGAACTCGAGAAGCCGGATGGCATAACGATCCTGAGCCTCGACGACATTCCCACCCGAATCTGGCCCCTGCCCTGCCGCGCCGTCAACGGCATCGGACCCAAGGCCACAGCAAAACTGGAAAGCTTCCACATCCGCACAATCGGAGAGCTGGCAAAGGCCGATACGGCCTGGCTGCTGGAACACTTCGGGCAGAGCTATGGCGCCTGGCTGCATGAGGCCGCCCATGGCCGGGATGACCGGCCTCTGACACTCTCCCGGGAACCCAAATCCATCAGCCGGGAGACAACCTTCGAGCGGGATCTGCACGTGAAGTCGGATCGGGAAGCGCTGTCCCTGATTCTCCTCGACCTCTGCGAACGGCTGGCGCAAGACTTGGCCCGCAAGGGCTATCTGGCTCAGTGCATGGGCATCAAGCTTCGCTTCGAGGACTTCACGACCATTACCCGTGACCAAACCCTATCATTACCCATAGCTGATGCCGCTTCCCTGCGGGAGGCTGCCCGCACTTGTCTCAAGCGCGTTACCTTCAATCAAAAGCTGAGACTTCTCGGGATCCGGGCTGGCAGTCTTGAAAAGCCTGTTGAATATCAAAACCCGCGGGCTCCTCAAAAGGCCAAGATGGAACCTAATCTCTTTGAACTTCAGGGGACACTCAAATATAACCAAACGGAAATTCAATAAACCCTCATAAGTAATATGAATGACCTACATTCCAATCTGACAATATTCCCCTAGCCTCAATCCCAGTGGGAAGCAGGTCGCGAAGCCGTGCGACCTTTACATCGAGACACCTGGAGTCATCGAATAGAACGGCCAAGACTGCTATGTTTGCATTTAGGTCTATTGCAGCTTTAGCAAGTCCCTCAATTTCGAGATTTGTGATCTGATCGGCTCTCTGCTTGGCTTCACCAATGACAAATTGCCCGTCTACAATACAAAGGACATCTAGTTCGCGATCAACCTTCATCCCCTGATTTTCTGGAAAGTCGCAGTACAGGGACATTTGTGGCGAATACACAAATGATCTTCTAGCGCGTTCCCTCAATGCCGTCAGTGCCCATATCACAGTCAGTGTGTCATGTTCACGAATACAAGCTGCCAGGAACTCGTTCAACCGAAAGCAAAGAGTAAGATCTACGGGTAACTGGTGCGTGTTCTGGCAGATTTCACATGGAAGGGTATTTCGCAGGGAATCAATAGAAGCCCAATTTGTGTGTGAACATTTGTGACACACCCATTCATGTCCACGATGGAATACGCCCCTTCGGCAAAGAGACTCAAGGGATCGATTTAACTCAGCTCTCACCTCTTGCGGGTCCTCTTCTTGTCCTTGCCTTAATTGTTGATCCTCATCGACGGCAGCCTTCAGTTCTACTTCCCAAGCCTTGAGAAGAGAACCGTAACGCACCGTGATGCGGGGCTGTTTGAGTTGCTGTGTCGATTGAATTACCTTTTCGGCGAGTTGGTGCCATCCAGCCTCATCTGAGATTATGTGTGAACCGCTTCTTGCATTGAGACGCCGCTGGAGAAATGTAATTACCCAGTCCTGTTGGTCTTTCGCTGGTACCGCCAGGTTCTCGAACTGCGTTCGCCAAAAGTGCCCACCAAGAATTTTTTCGGCACTCTCCAGTGTTCCAAACATTCCGATTACACCTTGCAAGTACCTGCCCTTGTCGGATGGTGCAGAATATTTGTAGACGGGCTCAGGTTGGGTTCCTCGTCGTAAATCATTTGCATCAAAGTGAGCAGATTCGTGGAGGATACTTCTAAAGATCCTCTCATCATCCGGTTGGTTGATCTCCAAGGTTGAAGTTTCACAATTAACTCTCACCCCAATTTGCCCGGAGCTCAAAATCCTTGCAGGCCGTTGGGTATGGAATGCGGATACGAGTTGAGGATCGTTTGGAAGCACCCACGACTCTCTAATATTCTCAGCTTCTCTGTTGTCGTTAATACGATCAATATCCAGATCCACATACCATTCACCCTTAGAAAACAATGGATGAACACCTACGCAATGTTTAACCTGCATCGGTAGTGGAACCGCAACCACTGTGCATCCTTCGCTCGACACGACTTGGGTAGTACCAAGTTCATTTGAGCGCGTCTTATGCATATCTGCATCCCGAACTGGACAGCAATCCTCAGGTGATTGGATCACAACAGCATCAACCATTTGTCGAGACGATTCATTCAATTGGGTCGCGATTGTATTGAGTTCTGATTGGATCAAAGAATGCGAGCGAACAGTCACTCTGGCAGGACAATTGTTTTGACCGATCCAATTTGAAGTTCCAAGAAATTCCCCGAGCCGTCGGATCACTTCCTCATTCCGAATTGCAAGGGTTGGTATCCGCAATGTTTTAAATCCCTGATGCTGAGCATCGTCATAAAGCAAAGCGGCATTCCAACAAGTGACTCTGTCAAGAAAACTATCGCCCACTACAATGCAAAAACTTCTATTCCAAGAGTGTTCTACCCTCAGTGATTGTGAGTAGAGATTCGAAAGGTACCCAAGCGTCAGTAGCCCCCCATTCCCGCGCAATCTAGGAAGAATTTCATACGGGTCAATAATCTCTTCTTGGCCTGTAATTCCGAAGCGCCACCGATCTTCGGGTGCGTCATGAGGTGTTAACAGTAAAGGTCGAACAAAATCTATCAATTCTTGGTGGACGGGAAACTGCTGAAGACTTGTAGCCAATGACCCAAAGTTGTCCCTCATGAAACCGTCGTCGATCCAAGGCAGGTATGAATCCAGGATTAATTCTGGCCTTCTTCGGAAGCCTCCCGCACTGGCCTTCAGAAATGGAAGCCAAGAAAGGGCGGTTAGCCCTTGTGGGTCGTGAAAAACCCGTGGATGCGCCTCCGGCACATCTCGGTTCCGATCCTGTGAAATGATTTTAGAATCAGCCAATAGGTTTGTGAGTGGCCCTGTATATGCGGGGTTGTCGTATGTCAAGGTGATAACCAAATCAGGATCGAGGACTCGAAGCCAATTTGCATATCGGTCCTGGATCACTCCACCTTCCACGGGAATGACCAAGGACTGCCTTCCTCCGTGCCGACTGAAGCAGGAACCAAAAATCGAATCGAGCCACTTATGTGAATCGGGTCCATCCTCGATGAGGAAGGCAATACGAATTGGACGTGCGACGGCTCGAATTTTTGGATCGGGCTTCATATTGCAACCCCTAATCAGTGCTTAATGCGATTCAGAACACTCGACGACGGTTCTGGTGCTCCTTTTGTTGCCTATTTCAAATCGTCCGCTATTGCCGCGAACTGCTCCAAGGCGGCCGCCAGGTCATCCATGATTTCCTGGGCGATGATGCCGGGGGCGGGCAGGTTGGCGGATTCTTCGAGGGCGTCATCCTTGAGCCAGAAAATGTCGAGGTTGGCCTTGTCGCGCTTGATGAGCTCGTCATAGGTGAAGGCCTTGAATCGCTCGCTCACCTTGCGCTCGGTAGGGCTCTTGGGGTTGTAGCAGGCGACGAAGTCGTCCAGGTCGCTGCGCTTGAGGGTGTTCTCCTTCAGGGTGAAGTGCAGGTTGGTGCGCAGATCGAAGATCCAGAGCTTCTTAGTCCAGGGCTTCTCCTGGGCGGGTTTGCGATCGAAGAAAAGAACGTTGGCCTTCACACCCTGGGCGTAGAAGATGCCGGTGGGTAGGCGCAGGAGGGTGTGCACGTCCGCCTGCTTGAGCAGCTCCCGGCGGATGGTCTCCCCCGCGCCGCCCTCGAAAAGCACATTATCCGGCAGCACCACTGCCGCGCGGCCGTGCTGCTTGAGGATGGTGAAGATGTGCTGAAGGAAGTTGAGCTGCTTGTTGCTGGTGGTGGCCCAGAAATCGTCGCGGTTGATGATGAGCGATTCCTTGGAGGACTCGCCTGCCTCATTGACGATGGTGACGCTGCTCTTCTTGCCGAAGGGCGGATTGGCCAGCACGATCTCGTATTCGCCGTGCTTCCCTGCCAGTGCGTCCTTGGTGACGACAGGCAGGTCCTCCTCCAGGTCCCCGCCGATGCCATGCAGCAGCAGGTTCATGGCGCAGAGACGCGTGACGCTGTCCACCAGCTCGATGCCGTAGAAGGTGCCACTCTTGAGCTGCTTCTTCTGGGCCCGGTCCAGGGCGTGGTGCTTTGAAAGGTAGTCGTGGGCGGCCAGCAGAAAGCCGCCGGTGCCGCAGGCCGGATCGCAGATGGCCTCACCAGGCCGGGGGGCCACGGCGTCCACCATGGCGGCGATGAGGGCCCGGGGCGTGAAGTACTGACCCGCACCCCCCTTCACGTCCTCGGCGTTCTTCTGAAGCAGGCCCTCGTAGGCGTCGCCCTTCACATCGGCAGAGAGGCTGGACCAGGATTCCTTGTCGATGAGGTCCACGATGAGGCGGCGCAGCTTGGCCGGGTCCTGGATCTTGTTCTGCGCCTTGCGGAAGATGACACCCAACATCCCAGGCCGCTGCCCCAGATCCTCCAGCACATGCCGGTAGTGGATCTCCAGGGCGTCTCCGTCCTTTGCCAGCAGCGAGGGCCAGTCCTTGCCCTTGGGGATGGGCGAAATCTTGCTAAAGGGCGGCTTCGTCTGCTCGTCCGCCATCTTCAGGAAGAGCAGAAAGGTGAGCTGCTCGACATAGTCCCCGTAGGACAGCCCGTCATCCCGAAGGATGTTGCAGTAGTTCCAGAGCTTTTGGACGAGGGCAGCGGGATTCGACATTTATTTCCTGAGTTTGTGCCAAATGAACTGAGGTTGCTTACGAAGGCGCATGAGGTCGCCAATGTTTGGAAGGGCTTCTGCGGCCGCCCCAGCGGTAGCGAAAGTGAGTAAAGCACCTACTGGAATCACGGACCCCGTCAACAATCCCACGACTAAAGCCGCCCCTGTCTGAAGTAGACCCTTCGCTGCGGAACTGTGCAATCGCCCAATTGCAGTATTCACTTCCGCAATTTGCGGCTGGATGTGCTTTTCGAATAGGCGCCTTGATTTTTCTTCGAACTCAGAATCGTCGATACCCGTTAACTCGGCAGAGACTTCTGATAGAGAAAGGCGAAAACGATTCAAAAGATCCGCTTGTTCATCGAGAAGACGATAAATTTTTTGAGGGTCGTCCAAATTTAATAAATGAGCATTGGTCTGCAGGAAATTGATTGCATTGGCATTCCTCGAAAGAGATGGCTGACCACTTCGGGCGAGGAGATTTGCTTCGAACGTCGATTCTGTCAGGTAGGGTGCCCCAATCGCCTCGGCGATTCGCATCTCTTTTGAAATGCCTTCAAGCCTGTTACCAATCACTTTGTTGATTGATTGCTCAATCCAGATGTCGTACTTGGCTTGGTCTAACGGTTTATCATTCCACGGTTCGTAAGAGAACTCAAGAATACCTCCAGGCCGCGCCGCTTGCTTCTGGATTTCACGAAACATATAGAAAGCGCCGTGATTGCAGGCGTCGTCGTCTTTGAACGTAATACTGACCTGCCTTTTCCTACCACTGTTTGGCTGGCTTAGGATAATTAATCCACTTGGGGTTCGCTCCACTGGTCGTACAATTGCTGAGTTGCGAACGAAGTCCACCGTGTCTGCGGGAACGAGCTCCCGGAACAAGTTCTTGGGCGCATAGAATGGGATCTCTTTTGGGGCTTCGTGTAGAACCCCCAGTGGCAGTATGTGAAGAAATCCGGCCTCGATAAATGGAGCGAGGATGGAGAAATATTGCAACTTATTACGAAGTTGAACCAGATCTACAGAATCAGCGTGCTCGATTCCCATTGCCTGATTTTCAACTATTGAATGCGCATGTGTCGGAGCCGCAATCCCAAGTAGTGGATCATCCACAACGAGCATCTCTTGGATGAGAAGTTTCGTACAAAGTGGGATCACCGCGTTAGCAGCGGAAAGGCTACTGACTAGCGCGGCATGCCGAGGCTTTAAATCAATGAGAGAGGCCACCGCTTTGTTAGCATTTTTGACCCTCGATTCATAATAGGTATTGAGTAGCTCCCTCAAATGTCCTTGCGGAATCCGTTTCAGATTCGCAACGGAGTTGTTCTTACTCAGTAAGGAAAGCGCACGAAGACTCTCGAGTGCCTGTTTACTCATGGGCGAACCGCCGCACAAATCAATTGTCCGCTAAAGGCCTTATGGAGGATGGACTGGCGGAGACCGGCGGCACGTTGGAGGTTAGCAGATACCATCGATTCCAATTCCTCCATCACGCTCAACCGTCGCTCTACCTCTGCCACAATTCGAGTCTGCTCGGCGAGAGGCGGAAGTGGAAATTGTATGGCCGAGAATTTCTCAGCGCCGAGATGATTAATGCCAACCCCGCCAGCAACAGTCGCGAAGACGCTATTCGCGTAGAAATGCTGAAATACTACGAGTACATATTTTGATTCCACGATCACAGGGCGAAGGCGAATGACCGTGTTCTGGAAGCAACAGAGGGGCAGCTCATCTCGCCAGATCGCTGGCTTTCCAACTTGGGAAGGACTTCCCGACGCTTCTGAAAGAACGATATCGCCGTCCTTCAATACGAAGCGTTCACGTTCTGCTGGAGAGAATTCCATTTCAAGGACATCCGATACATCAATGCCGCGCTCCGTGATGTTGGCTGCGCGAATGTATTTGGTCGGATAGTTTTTCGAGACATTCTTGGGTGAACGCTGACGGCCAAGCTTCACGTCACCAAGTTGCTCAACGCTGGCCCACGTCCAGCCACTCGGCAGTTTAGGGGGATTCGTGGCGTCTGGCATGGCAGCCACATTGCACTTACCGCGACCGTTCCAGTTGAAATGGCGCTCGGTGAGGATGCGGGTTAGCAGAGCGTCACCAGATTCAAAGCCTCCATTCCCTTTTCCGGTTCGAGCGAGTTCGGCTTCGGTGGGGACGAGACGACCTTCGCAGGCGGCTTTGAGGACGGCGGCGCGATAGCGCTTGAGGTTGGCCTGCACCCGCCGCAAGGCGGCCACCCCGACCTCCAGTCGCGTGAATTGCTTTTCGATCTCCGCCACGACCTGCCGCTGTTCATCTAGAGGTGGGACAGGGATGATAGTGTCCCGAATAATTCCCTGACTGATGTTTGATTGCGCCCCACCCTTCCCTTGCTCGATCAGTTCACGCCGTTTGCCCTCAAAGAATCGATAGAGAAAGCGAGTGTCGATTTCACTAGGCGGAAATACAGCACAGACTGCCTGATTTGTGGCTGCATCAATTCCAAGAATGCCTAGCTTCCCGACAGTCGCGCCATATAGCGCGATACAGAGTGTGCCTTTCGGGAAGATTTTCGCGTTGGACGATGCCAGTCCGGCCTCGGTCAAGGCTTCGCTGGTCTCAAAAATCACCCGGTCACCGAGTTCGCCGGACTTCACCCATGGAATCGTTCCACCGTAGTATTGCGGTTTATCTCGACGGGGCGTGCCTCCGCTAGATGTCTTGGCAAGGTCTCCAAGACGCATAAGCTTCCATCCAGACGGCAAATCGCCTTTTTCTTTTACCGCCGCCCCTTTCGCACTCATGCCGCCAACACCTCATTCAATTCATCGAGCAGCTTGGGCAGTTGCTCCCCGAAGAGCTGGTGGGCCTTCCCCAACCCGCCCCGCTGGTTGAAGGGTGACAGTTCCAGGTCCTCGGCCTCGATGCTGAGGCTGGTGGCGATGTGGTCGCGGATGAGGGTGAGCCAGGCCACCTGTTCATCTGTGAAGGCCGCGCCCGCCTGGACCTTGGCCTTCAACCAGGCATCGAAGCGCTGGGCCACGGATTCGGCGAAGGGGGCCAACACCGGCTGCTGGGCCAGGGCGAAGCGCACCAGGGCCACCAAGTCGGCGAAGCGCCCGGCCTGGCTGCGACCCTTGACCTTGCCGGGCTCGGCCACGGCGCAGGCATCCCAGAGGCGATCCTCCGTCCAGGCGACGTGGTGATCCCGGAGGGCCTGTTCCAGGGCCTTCAGCATGGGTTCGGTGAGGCGCTGCTTGTGGGGGCGGCTGTAGAGGATCTGCAAGGCCGCGATCTCGGCCTGGTGTTCGTCGATGTACTCGCGGAAGGACCGCAGCAGGGTCGTGGCCTTCTCCTTGGCGGCGGCGTCGAAGCCCTGGCTCAGCACCGCGTCCACCGTGACGGTGTCGATGGTCTGCTCCGCATCCTTCTTGGCCTTCACCAGGGCCTCGCGCAGGGCGGGCACGTCGAAGGGGGCGCAGGCCTCGTCGGCCACGGCCTTGGCCGCAGTGGCCATGGCCTCCGGGGCCACTTCCGAAAGCGCGGCGCCGGCCCGACCCGTGGCCCGTTCGGCGATGGCGTCGGGATCAATGGCCTTCAGCAGGGTGCCGGAGAGCTGGGAGAGGGAATGGCCGCCGGAGAGCTCCACGAAGGCCTTCGCCTGGTCCCGGGTGATCTGGCGGTCCAGGCGGGCCAGGCGGCCGGCCAGGGTGGTGAGGGTGTCCTCGTCCCGCTTGCCCAGGGCCACGCCCAGCAGCAGGGCATCCATGGACACGGTGCGCTGGCGCTCCAGGGGGCGGGAGTCGGTCTTGTCGCTTTCGCAGACGCCCACGGCATCCACGATGACGAAGTGGGTCTTGGCGCGGGCGTCGGCGCCGCTCACGGCCTGCAGATCCGTGGGGGTGAGCACGCGGGTGCCCCGGCCCTTCATCTGCTCGAAGTAGGTACGGCTGCGGGTGTCCCGCAGGAAGAGCAGGCACTCCAGGGGCTTGATGTCCGTGCCTGTGGCGATCATGTCCACGGTGACGGCAATGCGCAGGGTGGGCGAGGTGCGGAATTCCTGGATGAGGGTCTCAGACTTTTCGTAGCGCTTGGTCTCAGGGTTGTAGGTCTTATAGGTGATCTTCTTGGCGAAGTCGTTGCCCTTGCCGAAGACTTCGCGCACCAGGTGCACGGTGTCTTCCGCGTGGGAGTCGTCCTTGCAGAAGATGAGGGTCTTGGGCACCAGGGCGCGGCCGGGGAACAGCTCGGTGGCCAGGGCCTCCTTGAAGGCCTGGAGCACGGTGCGGATCTGGGAGGGCACCACCACGGAGCGGTCCAGGTCCCTGGCATCGTAGGCTAGGTCCTCGTCCAGTCGTTCCCAGCGGACGGCGCGGGTCTCCTTGCTGCGTCGGTCCACGAAGAAACCCTTCTCGACTTTGCCGCCCCCTTCGGTGACTTCGGTCTTGATGCGGTAGACCTCGTAGCCCACGTTGACGCCATCGGCCACGGCCCGCTCGTGGTTGTACTCCATGACCAGATTCTGCCTGAAGAAGCCGATGGTTTGGTTCGATGGCGTGGCCGTGAGGCCCACCAGGTGGGCGTCGAAGTACTCGAGCACCTGCCGCCAGAGGCCGTAGATGGAGCGGTGGCACTCGTCGGTGACGATGAAATCGAAGGTCTCGATGGGCACGCGCTCCGTGTAGGCCACGTCACGGGGGCGGTCATCGGCGCTGGCCACTTCGTAGCCGGAGGTCTCGTCCAGGTCCTCGTCCAGCTCTTCGCCGCGCAGCATCGCATAGAGGCGCTGGATGGTGCAGATGGTGACCCGGGCCACGGGATCCAGGTTGTTGGACGTGAGGTGCTGGACGTTGTAGACCTCGGTGAACTTCCTACCGGTGTCCGGGGCCACGAACTGCTGGAACTCGGCCATGGCCTGACGGCCCAGGTTGGCGCGGTCCACCAGGAACAGCACGCGCCTAGCCCCGGCGTACTTGATGAGCCGATAGGTGAAGCTGCAGGCGGTGTAGGTCTTGCCAGCGCCCGTGGCCATCTGGATGAGGGCGCGTGGATGGTCGGCGGCGAAGGAGCCTTCCAGGTTGGCGATGCCTTCAAGCTGGCAGGCCCGGAGGTTCTGGGCCGGCAGCGGATGGGCCGTGGGCAGGGCCGCCAGCCGGGCGCGAAGGGTGTCTGGTTCAGAAAGCCACGCGGCCAGGGTTTCCGGCCGGTGGAAGGAGAAGACGCGGCGAGTCCTTGGGGAAGGATCGCGGTGGTCGTGGAAGAAGGTCTCCACCCCCGTGGATTCGTACCGGAAGGGCAGTGAGCCCGCGGTCAGTGTCTGGAAGAAGTCCGGCAGGTTCGCAGCGTAGTGGTCAGACTGTTCCGCCACGCCCGAAAGTAGGGTGCCGACCTTCTTGGCTTCGACTACCCCCACGGCTGCCCGGTCCACCAGCAGCAGGTAGTCGCAGGTGCCGGACTTCAGCGGCACTTCCCGTAGGGCGATGCCGCGCCCCAGGCCAGGGTTGTACTGCTTGTAGTCCTGCAGCACCCAACCCGACGCGGCCAGTTGCGCGTCGATCTGCTGGCGGGCACGTTGCTCGGGGGCGAGGTCGGTCATGGGGTCCAGAGTTCAGGGGTTGGGCAATTCTGACAGTCCCGCCTTCCACCATCATGATTCCTATTTTCGGTGGCCTTTCACGGTCTGGGAATTTCCGATATCCATATCACCTGTCAGTAGATCATGGCTGACATGCCACCAACATGGCTGTAGTCCCTGAATGCCGTTGGGCCCGAGGCCGATGTTGACGCGGAGATCGCCCATGACAGCCGGGGGCCACCGGCCGCACGCCTACTGGACTAGGGCCTGGCTCGGGCGCGATCCCTGGGATTTCAAGTGCCCGAAAGTCGCCATGGGCCGAAAGACGGGTTATATTCGCCGCGCCTTCGAGGGTTTCAAGCACGTATGTTCTTTCATCAACAACTGTTAGCTTAAAATCGACCTGCAAACCGCGTTCTGGCAGGGTGTACATGCATTTGGCATGCCTTCAGCACACCAACTAGGCCTACGTAACGCGGCGCGGGAGCACCGATCACAAGCAACGTTGGGTGGTGTCCGGGATGCGTGGCCCGAGTTCCAACCAATGCTGACCTCGACCGTTCAGCCAGATCATGTACCGCCGCTGCTGTCTTAGACCTGCGCCAACGCCCCCGCCCAACGCGCCCCCGGGCGCATAGTGTTGGGCTGGCGGAAAGGAGGCGAATATATGCAGGTGCCGGGCACTGACCGCGGCAGGTCAGTATTAGTGGCACAATTGATATTGCCGCAATATCAACAGTGGTGCTGCGCACGCCCCACCAATACTTGGACATAATAGGCTTATTCATGTCCCCCTGCCGCGACCAGCGCCGAACTACCTGATTCGTTCTGCATCTGACCAGCCATCTTCTAAGAGATGTTCCAGCGCCAATGAAACAACTTCGCCTGCATCCATATAAATATTCACTGGATTCTGCAATCAATATGTTTAGCGCTATTTTTATGCATGCGATCGCGGTCGAACGCGCTGTGCTGCTTCCTGCCATGAAATCTGCCAGAAAGGACTTTTGAGTAGACCGATTTTCCCCGAAATCTCAAGTTTTATGACATCATTTGTTGATAATAAGAATGTTAAAATAAAAATAGTTGGCATCAAAGTTTGCAGTTGATTAAATAACTAATTAGATCAACTAATCTGATACTAGGGTCAAATTGCATGAATGGGCTCCCGGCTAGTTTGCACCAAGCGAAATCTTGGTATAGACACCAGTCAGCTTATGCACCAAGACCCATCATTCCAAGGGCCCCGACTACACCTATGGACTTTGCATCACTATTTGCACTGAAATTGCAGGTAATTTTTGCCCGTTTCTGAATTTCACCCGTTCCGAACCCCCCCTTTTGCGCCCCTTTTCCATTTTGGAAATTTCTCCTTCCGGGAAGGGCCGTGAGGCCAGTCGGAGGACCGGCAAGCGCGGAAAAAGGTGGCCGGAAGGCTGTCAATTTCGCAGGCCAGTCGTGGTGCTTCCCGGACCAGTATGTAACACCCCCAGGGGTGCCCACCGAAGTACCCTTTCCCGCAGGATGGACGCCACCACCGAGCACACCGAAATGGTGAATTCTGGGCCCCGACCGAGTCCGGGAACTGTCCAGCCTGACCCCAAGAAGCGACTCACCAGGCGCTGCCGTCCTGGGGCCAAGACCTGACGGGCTGGGGGCCCGAAGCTGTATCCCGCCCACCCTCCCTGAAGGCAATCCTGCAGGGCAAATCCCCAACTCGATGACCACCTGAACGCCCCTTCTGGATGGCCTGGTTCACGTGGCGATCTGGGGCCTGAAAACGGTGCCCCGCACCGCATCCTGCCCTCTGTCGCCCAGCCTTCCCACCCCCCTGGTCCCTGGGGCTGGACTGGGCCCGACCGTGCAGTCTGAACCCTGCCCAAGGCTTGGCTTCCGTTCATCGATCAGCCAGCTTTTGACCGTTCGAACTGGGCCCAAAGCAGGCCTTCGTTCCCCTCTCTTTCAGACCTTCTGGCGACCTCCGCGCCGGATCGGCCCTTCCCCCCGGTTGGCTGACACACTCCAATACAGCTGCTGTCCACTTGTGGTCGATGTGCAACGGGCCTGAGGTCGCCGCCAAAAGACGCATCCCTGGGCCCCTTGCGCGGACTGTTCACCGAGGAAGAGATCTGGTTCGGTCGGTCGCCTTGCCCTTGTCCGGTCGCGCTGGGCGCCCCAGTGTCGCCCTGGATGAGCTGGTTCGCTGTCAGCAGGAACACCACCTGGCCCACCCCGGCCATCATCAGAGCCGTCCAGCGCCTACCGGCAATGACCCGTTCCTACCTCGGGCCCCAGGCCACGAGTTCCTGGAACCCGAGGCCCTTCCCAGAGCAGCTGCTGGCTTGGCCCCCTATCGCGGCCAGTCATGCCCTGCCAGCGCGACCACCCGGATAACTCATTGAATTGGCGATAATAGGTAAAATGGCTATAATAGGGAACGAGGGAATGCCCATGCCTACTCAGACGCTCACTGCGGTCCCAGGACATCCCATGGAGACCGTGACTTCCACTGATGCACAGAACTACTTCGGCAAGCTGCTGGGAAGGGTTCAGCGCGGGGCGGTGGTCAGCATTACCCGCCATGAGGAAGTGAGCGCCGTCCTCCTGTCACCCGAGACCTATCAGGCCCTCCTCCACGAACACACCGATCCCTTGGCCGACCTGCAGAAGCGGTTTGATCTTCGATCTGCCGCGATGCAGACTTCCAAGTCGAAAGCAGGGGCTCTCGCCCTCTTCGGGGCGTCCCCTGAGGACCTCGGAGGCGCGGCGGTGAAGGGCGCCAAGAAACGTGGCTAAAGCGACCATCACCGTCCTGGCTGGAACGAACGGAGCCGGAAAAAGCAGCATCGCCGGTGAGTACCTGCGCCAGAACGGTGCGCCCCACTTCGATCCCGATGCGATGGCCCGTGAAGTCCTCGCGAAGAACCCGGGCCTATCGTCAAGCGAGGCCAACGGCTTGGCCTGGCAAGAAGGCATGCGCCAACTGAAAGAAGCGATCCGCCTCCGGAAGGACTTCATCTTCGAGACCACCCTTGGTGGTAACACCGTCACGGCCACCCTCGAGGAGGCCCTGGATGCGGGTCTGGATGTTCGCATCTGGTACGTGGGGTTGATGAGTCCCGAACTTCACATCGCCCGCGTCCAAGCTCGGGTCGCCAAGGGCGGGCATGCCATTCCTCCGGGTACCATTCGCCAACGATTCAACGATAGCCGCCTGAACCTGATCCGGCTCATGGGACGGCTGGCCGAACTGAAAGTGTTCGACAACTCCGCTGAGGCTGATCCCCACCAGGGACAGACCCCCCAGCCCCTTCTCCTGCTCCATCTTCGGAAAGGGCGGGTGATAGGGCCCAGTCGAACCGCACTGGCGCAAACTCCCGACTGGGCCAAGCCCATGGTTGAGGCCGCCCTCTCCCTTTAAGCATGGGTTTGATGCTCAAGGCCCGAGGCGTTCGTCAGGCTCACAACAAGGGACAGTACGGCGTACGGAGCTGGGCCGGGCCCGACCCTTGTGTCTGAACCGGACCGACCCTAGGCGTCAGCCCTCCGTCTTCGCCAATTCGCCTTTGGCGTGCCGCTTCCCCATCTTTCTGAACGCTGCAATGGCGGCCAACTGCGACTGTCTTGGCCTGGATTTCTCTGCCTCCCAGTTGTAGACCGTCTGGGCCGACACTCCAAGGATGACCCCAGCTTCAGCGGCTGATAGTCCAAGCCGCTGCCGGTGCGTGGCCAAGCCCTTCGCGCGGTATCTGAACTTGGTAGATGACTCATCCGTGGTCTTAGCTGTTGCGGTTCCTGGGGCCTTCTTCACCGCCCGTGATACCTGTTTCTCGAGATCCGCAACTCGGCGCTTCAAACCTGCAATATCAGAACGATACTGTGCGGAAGCCTTCCGAAGGCCTTCAAGTTCTTTGCGCATTTCCTTTCGAGCCAATCGGACTATTTCATCTTTCAAGATGGATGCAATGTTTGGCATATCCGTTCTCCTTGGTGATGCCAGTCCATATTTGGAATCTCGATAGTATCGCATACAGGATTCCCGCGGCCGCCCCTCCGGAATCGCGCCAGGAATGCCACCTGGCACGCTTTCGGATGGCGGGGCGCCGTGCAAGGTGCTGACCAATCCCGTCATCACTGCTTCCAGGAACCAGCGTATCGCTTGCGCCCGGTCATGAGCCCCTCGATTCGCGGGGGGCTCATGACCGGGACACACGGCAGGAATGATGATTTGAAAAGAGGCGACCTCTTTTCGATACCAGCCAAGAAGGAGGGTCTTCTCCCGAACCCTGGCAGATGGTCGATGGGAACACACGATTTCACAATCAAGGAATGGCTCTGGCCTCAGGCCATGGGGGCCCAATAGCATTGCAGCTATGCCGTCGATGCCAGAGGTCAGCAGTGTGATGTGGCTTCGATTCTGATGCGCTGGCTTCGCCGAGCAGTGTTGGCCCATGTGATAAGCCCTGCGGCGTCCTTAACTCCAGTGGTGGAGCTCCTCTCACCAAGACATGGCTCTTATCAGGATCTACTTGCACCTCGTGAGAACTGGGTGGGGCGGGTTGTCTGGCTACTCCTCCAGCGGCACCAGCGCAGCACCGTTCCGTTTTTGCCGGCACTGCGCTGGCACCCCCGGAGGAGTATATGAGCCAGACAACCCCGCATATCCCCACCTGCCTCGCGCTCGACGACGTGGCCGACCCCCAGGATCTCTGGGACCTGGTGCTTGAGGGAGAGGCCATGCCTGAAGACGAGCCCTCCCTGGAGGCCTAGGAGAATGACTTCCATACAGCATCCTTCCGCCCTCAAGGGCCTGGTCACACGGGGCCCTCCGGTCTGAACCACTGGACGATCCCTTTGAGTTCCTCAAATCAATCCAACGAATTCCAGCGAACGCGTGATCTGGATATTTGCTCATAGATCACAAGAGCGTGCTTGGAATCAATGGTGTCGGAATTCATTTTTCCGGATTGCCATCCTGAACTTTTTGGATTACGTTTCTCTCACCGACAACAACATCTGGGGTCTCTCCGTGAGATGCCTGGTAATCCAACGGGGACTAGCAAACCGCGCCCAACGGATGGCTTTCCGGTAATACCGTCGGTGACTCAAACAATTCGGGTGGCCCCGGCACCCCCCTTTCCCCTCAGCGAAGTCGAACGTTCTCCCTAGTCCACATCGCACGGACTGCGGAACTGACCTGTGAGCCCAGGCCGGCATGAACCTTTGCTTCACTGGCGGGATCAGGACACATCATGTCCGACGAACTCCTGGCTCAGGCCAGCCATCGGCGCCAGGGCTCTGCGCCGCCAAACGCCCCACAGTCCAATGCGGACCCCCTCACCGATCGCTGGGTGCTGACGGCCACGTCCTTGGCCTTGGCTCTCGATGGCACCTACGTCTCCTCCGACGAACTGGCTGTCGCGCTCGAATGGGCGGACCTGCTGGAACCCCTCGGCCGGCAAGGTCCAGCGGATCCCCCCGACTGGTACGGCTCCATGCTAAGCACCTGTGCGCAGGAGAACATCCAACTCGACGATCGGCCCTCAAAGGTTCTTCCCTTTGACTACCATCTCCCCAGCGAGGTGGTGGTCATGCTTACTCAGCGCCGTCCCCTTAAGGCTTGCTTCCAAACGTTCCTCGACGCGAAGGAAGAAGTCTTTCTTCGCCTCTATGGGTCAGCAGCCGAACCCGGCCTGAGCCATGATCCGAGGCTGGCCCTCAAGGCCGCTCATGATTGTGCGGTGGCCGTCGAATCGGAACTTCGGCAGAACCTGGTCGGCCAGTCCGAGGCGGTGGCGGCCCTCAAGCGTCTGGCCTTCCAACGTGAACTTCGGCGCGGGGTTGGCTCCTCGCCAGCCACGGCACTGTTCCTGGGGCCGCCCGGGTCGGGCAAATCCCTTGCGGCCCGGCTGTTCGCGGAGGCGCTTGGCCTTTCTTCTCTCGCGAAACACAAGTCGCGCCGACTCGCCGTCCTTGAGGTGGAGATGACTCAGCACGTGCAGTGGGCCAGTGGCGTGGACCTGTTCGGTGACGGTTCCCGGCAGGGCTCCATCACCCAGTTTGTCGCCAAGAACCCGCATGCCTTGGTCATCTGCAATGAATTTGAGAAGGCCCACCGCAAGGTACTGGAGAGCATCCTGCCAGTCCTCGACCAGGGCTTCCTGCCGTCGCCGACGGGTAAGGTGGACTTCCGAAACGCGGTGTTTATCTTCACGACCAATTTGGGTTCGGAACTGTGGAACCGTCCGGCTTCGCCCGAGGAGGGCACGCTCGAAGTTGACCTCATGGACTTGCTGAGTCTGGCTGAGAAGATCGAAGAGAAATCCGACTGGCATAAGACGCCCGTGCCCAAGGAACTGCTCAGCAGGCTGAGCAAGGGGGCCATGGTGCTGTTCCGACGACACCATGGCCATCACATGCTGCAGAAGGCACAACAGAGCGGCGTTGCGAAGAAAGAGGTGTCCTAATGGAAACCAAATCCTTCGTTCACTCCGGCTTCACCTTCCAGGTGGAGAGTGGCGTGCTTCCAGCCCTCGCCTTGTCTCACTTGCCCGGGAAAGACCTCCGCACGGCCGACCGGCTCCTGGACCGATTCTTCCTGGACCTGCTGATGATGGCCCAAAGCACGTTTGGCGCCAGGTTTCAGCAGATGCAGGAACCCCCGGAATTCGTCGTGCAGGCCGACGGTTTACTTTCCTTACGCTTGAAAGAAGCATTGAGCGAGGTGACTTGCTGGACCTATCTGGTCAGCAGTATCCCTGGGATCGAGGCCTTGGTGCGACGCCTTCTTCCCTACAAACAAATGAACTTGCAGGTTGTCAAAACGCTTGAAGGCCTGCACCAACTGCCTCCTGGCGGACTGGTTCTGATTGACGCGTTCAATCACGACGGGAAGGATTCTTTGCCCTCCCTTGAAGGCCTGGATCATCTGGTGGTGCGATTTCTCGTCGACTCCCGCCGCTCTCTGATGGCGGAGCCCTGGCTTCAGGACCTAATCATCCCGATCAAATGTCAGGCCAAGGCTGGCATCACTACGCGACAGACTGCCGCCAGGAATCTTCTTGATAAGGCCATGGAGGCAGCGCTTTTCTCCAGATACTTTGCCCGATGTCAGGCTTCCCACCTGCGATGGCGCACAAGCCTACGTTTGTGCTTCCACCCTCGCGATCCTCATGTGACGGCGATCCTCTTTTACGAAGGGGAGGAGCGCGTGCTTCAAGCCCAGGATCTCAAACGGGACATTCCATGGGGAGCCATCCCCTCGGCCCGGTTCAGGGACGTCCTGGGCCAGGATTCCACCAAGACTAGGCTTCAGGGTTACCTGGATTGGCTGAAGGACCCCTGCGGCGAACCCGGCCTTCGTGCTTGTGTCCTGTCCGGCCCACCGGGGACGGGTAAGACTCATGCCTGCGAGGCCACGGCCGGAGAGGCCGGCGTTCCGTGCATCCTGATGGGCGGCTCCCAGTTTCTCAGCCAGTGGTACGGGGACTCTGAACGCATCATCCGTGAAACGTTTGCGTCCCTTCAGTCGTACGATGCCGCCGTGTTGGTGGTCGACGAGTTCGATGCCATTGCCTGGGCGCGCGGGCAGAGCAACGAGTGGTCCGCCGCCAACCAGTCCTCCATCGTCGGTACCATGCTTCGCAGCATCGATCTCTTGCGCAAAGGGCCTGGCCGTGTGCTGCTTCTCGCCACCACCAACCAGTACGAGCGCATCGATCCGGCCATCGTCCGCAGCATGCGCATGGGCGAGCACATCTACATGGGCTTGCCTACCACCAAGGACCGGCACGCCATCCTCCACGGCCTGCTCAAAGGGTCGGCTGACGACGCGACCATCAACGAAGCCGTCACCATGACAACCGGCTTGAGCCCTGCTGATCTGGTCCAGTTGGTCGACCGCATCAAGCAGGCTACCGCAGGCGATGTTCATGGCATTTCCTCACAGAACCTCACGTCAGCCCTGTTCAACCTGCGGCGGGGTGAGGTGGACTTCAGCCGACCTTTGAGCCCCGACACGAAGCAGCGCCTAGCCTGCCACGAAGCTGGTCATGCCTTGTTGGCCTATCACCTCCTGGGCCCATGCAGTGTGGAGCACCTGTCCGTGATCCCTACCGCCTCTGGCGCCCTGGGTGCGGCATACATCCATCAGTCAGAATCCCTCGACCTCCCGGATGCGGATTTCATCAAGCGGCGCCTGGCCGTGCTCCTGGGTGGCCGGGTCGCAGAGGCCTTGAGCTACCCCGATGGCGGCCCTTCCTGTGGCGCTGAAAACGACATCAAGGAAGCCACTACCATGGCCCAGCTTGCCGTGGGGACGTGGGGTCTCGATCCCGAATTCCCCATGGTGTCCCTGGACGGCTTGTCACCTAGCCTGCAGCAGGCGCTTGCACCCAGGCTACTGGAGCGCATCCAAGTGTGGCTGCAAGATGCGGAAGCCCGAGCCCTGGAGGAGCTCACCCGTCACAAGGCCAGCCTGGGAATCCTCGTCCAACACCTGATCACAGCCGAGACCCTGCATCGGTCCGACATCCTGGCGATCCTGACGCAGGCTGATCCTGCTTCTACTGGGTCAAATGCCAAGAGCCCCTCGCGCTGTACCTGAGAAGTCTTGGCCCAAGCATGACGTTACCTACACCGTCCATCCTCCTGCGTGCTTATTGATCTGGATGAACTTCTCGGAGTTCCAGTGGATGTTCACTGCATCAGGCCGGGACGCGTCTTTGCAAATTTTTTTGCCCCTGCCCGCTACTCGGTTCGAGACAAATAAATTCCGGAAGAAGCTTTGGCCATTCTGCCTTTCGTGACCATCCACCGGTCCTCCAGAAAGGTTCAACCATGACCCAACCCAACGCACAGCATCCCTGGACCGAACAAGAGCCGGACAACCTGCTACTGGCCACAGTCCTGCGTGGCACGGAACACCTCTCCGACGCCCAGCTCCTCTCGACCCTGCTCCGGCAGCAGGATCTCCAACGTGCCGAGGAGGCCCTCCGATCAGGTAATCTCAATACGCTCATCCACGCAGGGCCAGTGGAGCTGAAAGCCCTCGGCTTTCACGAGAACGAGATCACTCGCCTCATGGTCGTGCTGGAACTCACCACCCGTGTGATCCAGCAGCGGCGGACGATCCGCCTCGCCTCACTTGAAGACACCGTTCGGATTATCCGGATCTGCGGTGAAAAGCACCAGCTTCCGAGCATCGGTCTCATTGCTGTCGATTCCCACGACCGCATCCTGGTGGATCGCATCCTCTTCCAGGGCATGCATGATTTCGGCTCCATCGACTTGAGGGAGATTTTCCGTGAAGCCCTTCGCGTGGGCGCTGATGCACTGGTCGTTTACCGGTACCAGCCTTGTCCTGAGGCCATCCCAACCGCAACTGACCGGACCCTCATGGATCGTTTACGTATCAGCGCTACCGTGATCAGCCTGAGCATTCTCGATGTCTTGATCGTCTCGGAGCGGTCATATTTTTCGGCCCGCATCAACGACGAATGGCAGGAAAACTAATTCCATTCCACGGAGGATGACAATGAACCAGAATCTCGTTCCCACCTGCATCCAGCTCGACGATGTAGTCGATCCCGAGCCCTATCTGGCACTTGCCCTGCAGGGCTTCTCGATCCCGATCACGGCGCTGACCCCTGAGGTCGACACCACCTCGGACCAGCAGTAAGTTCTATCGAAAAGCTGCGCCTCGAGGCATTTCTATGCTGGCAATCAAGCAGAGCCTGTGGACACTGACCGGATCTCCCCGTGTGGGATTTCGGCCGGAAGGTGCGAATGACCCTCGGCAGAATGACGGCGTAATCGAGACCGGTCGCCCCTCCTGAATCGTGCCAGAACGGCCAACCTAACGTTTGTACTCAAGTCAATGTGACCCTGACACCCAACTGGGTTCTTGGTGAACGACCTTCCCGATTACCAGGATTCCTGGTGCTCATAAGGTCTGGGTGGCTGAGTTCACTTTGATATTCAAAGTCGCTCTTATCCATGGAAACCGCGCCTTTACGAGGTCGAATAGGTCGCCGGATCTCAAGAAGGTCGCTGAGCCTTTAATTAGGAATCCAGTACCTGGACCATGAAAGCCGTCAACTTCACGGCTCCCCACGGTTATTTGGATGTCAGGATTTTTTTCCACATTGGCCTCAGTTTGAATCATTCCTCCAACGGGAATCAGAAGTTGATCGTCTTGGGTGATAGACAGGTAGCTATTCCATGTGTTTACAACATGAGGACTGTTGTCACCCATGGTCACGACTGCAACTACACCCTCGCATTTAAGAACCTGCAACATTTTGTCTGGAATCATCTGCCAATCTCCTCATGGTCATATAGCAAAATCCAATCTGTAGCTCGATAGGCCACTCCCGCCTGGCCGTATCGGTTCGAACCGCCGAGTATATTCCTGCCTTGGGACCCATCAGTCTAGTGCTTATGGCTTCTGAACAGAGTGGCCACCGAATTCATTCCGCATCGAGGCCAACAGACGATCTGAGAATGATTCAGAATCGCGTGAACGCAATCGCTGGATCACCGATTGGGTGATCACGGGGACTGGCACGTTCAGCTCGAGGGCTTCATTCACAGTCCAACGCCCCTCCCCGGAATCGACCACGTACGGGGCGATGCCAGCCATGTTCGGGTTCTGTTCCAACGCATGGGCAGTCAGATCCAGCAACCAAGAGCGCACCACGCTTCCGTGGCGCCAGATTTCGGCCACCTGGTGAAGGTCTAGCCCGAATTCGGGCTTGTGCTGCATGATGGAGAAGCCTTCGGCGTAGGCCTGCATCAGGCCATATTCGATGCCGTTGTGAATCATCTTGGTGAAGTGGCCGGCGCCGCTTGGCCCCACCCGGCCCCAACCTTGGTCCTGTGCGGGCGCCAGGGTCTCGAAGATCGGACGCAGACGCTCGACCACCGTCGATTCTCCGCCGATCATCAGACTGTAGCCTTCGGTGAGTCCCCAGATGCCGCCGCTGGTGCCGCAGTCCACAAAGTGGATTTGAGGCTCAAGGAGATCTGTCCCGCGGCGTAGGGTGTCCTTGTAGTTGGAGTTGCCACCGTCGATGATCGCATCACCTGCCGTGAGCAAAGGCAGCAGGGCGGCGATCGTCCTGTCCACGGCTTCGCCAGCCGGAACCATCAACCAGATTGCCCGCGGCGCTTGCAGTTTCCCGACTAGCGCCTCCAGGGAATCCACGCAACCAACGCCTTGGCCCGCCATGCCTGCGCGTGTCATCTCATTCGAATCAAAGCCCACCACGCGATGCCCACCACTGACCAGGCGCTGCGCCATGCTGGCGCCCATCCGACCTAATCCGATCATGCCGATTTCCATGGGTTGCTCCTGCTTTGCGGAACCGATTGCCTTCGCACACCAAGCCTACAACCGGCTTGGTTTGTGTGTGTTCGAGAAGGTCCACACAGGCGACGCTAGGCTCAACATGGCACTCGGTTCTTGATCACCTGGACTTGACCTATCCTCCCCTTGGCGAACAGGGGCCCTATCATAGAGCCATGCGCATCCATTCCCTCCAGGAAGTCCCCGTCATGACCCTAGGTTCAGGCGCGGCCATTCAAAAGCACATGCTCGTGGGCCCGGGTGAGGTTCCGCATGTCATGCAATTTGTTCGGGCCTGTTTCCAGCCGAGCCAGGTGGCCCCCGCACACGCCCATCCAGACATGACTGAACTGTTCTACATCGAATCAGGAGAAGGCACCCTTATCGTCGATGGCGTGCCCCATCCACTTCGGCCCGGCGTATCCTTCCTTGTGGAGCCGGGAGAACAGCACGAGATCAGGAGCTCTCCGGGTTCCGAACTGGTGGTGGTCTATGTTTCTGTCCACTCCTGAGGGCGAAGTTCACCCAGAAGAGGCCTTCCGTTGACGCCCCCTCCCCAGATACCTTCGGCGGACGCCCCCAATTCCAGAACCCTCAACGCCCGTCTGACAGCCGATCATGGGGAGATCGAGGGACTCTTCCGGGATGCCCGGATGGCCCTG
Organism: Geothrix sp.; assembly: GCF_049292215.1. GTDB lineage: Bacteria > Acidobacteriota > Holophagae > Holophagales > Holophagaceae > Geothrix. Next base: position 29,997 of record NZ_JBATQW010000069.1, read on the forward strand.
GAACGTGACCTGCAGGCCGAGGCCCACACCGTGGTCGATCGGATCTGGATGCGCCTAGCGGTCCATATCCGCGCCGAACACAAGGTGGTTTTCCCGGCTCTGGTGGAGGTCCGACCCGATCTCCAATCGGTGCTCCAGGCCCTTCATGAAGATCATGACTATTTCATGAGCGCTTTGGCGGGGGCGGTGAAGGCCATGAAGGGCCCGTCGCCAGAGGTGGCGTTGATAAGGGCAGCGCTAGAGGCGGTGGGGCTCCGGTTGGATTCCCACAACGCCATCGAGGAGGAAACCATCTATCCAGCCGCGGATGAGCTTCCACGGGAGCAGCGGCTGCAGGTTCTGGAAGACGTGTCCCGAGAACTGGCCTTCCTTCCGATACGCCACGGGCGGTGAACCCATCCTGAGGCAGTCTCCCTGCCATTCGGCCTGGGTGAGTTGATAACAGTAGACCCGTGCTGTACCGAAATTAGGTGGTGTCCCCCCCTTCGCGGCTGAAGACCAGCCTCAGGGTCGCGTAGGCGATGGGTACGGCGCCGAGCAAGAGGAAGATCATGTCCGCGGCGATGCGGACCCACTCCAGTGTGTGGAAAGTGCCACCCATGAGGAAGGCGAGGCGCCGGGCATGCCAGTACCCGTTGGAGAGGACATCCCACAGTTGGATGACGCCTCCTGGGAAGAGATCCAACACGACCATCAGGCCAAGGCCGATGTTGAGGCCCCAGAAGCCGAGGCGGATGAATTTCTCCACCTTGCCCCAGGCTAGGTCACCTTTGATCTCCCGCAGGCAGAAGACCAGGACGGCCAGAGCCAGCATCCCGAAGACGCCGAACATTGCCGCATGCCCGTGGTTGGCCGTCAAGGTCGTGCCAACCTCGAAGTAGGAGACGATGGGCAAGTTGATGAGAAACCCGAAGACGCCCGCGCCGACGAAGTTCCATACACCTACTGCGATGAGGAATTTGATGGCCCAGCGCTGTTTGGCAGCCAAGGGGCGGTCGCATTCTGCGCAGTTCCGGTCCTGCAGGCGGATAAAGTCCCAGGCATCCAGAGTCAAGAGAGTGAGCGGGATGACTTCCATGGCAGAGAAACTGGCCGCGAGGCCCATGTTCAGGGTGCCCTGGCCGGTGAAATACCAGTGGTGCCCGATGCCCACGATGCCCCCACCCAGGTAGAGGATCGCGTCGAGATAGACAAGCCGCGTCGCCGACTTGGAAGTGACCAGGCCCAGTTGGTAGAACATCACCGCCACCAGCACCGTGGCGAAGAGTTCGAAGAATCCCTCGACCCAGAGGTGGATAATCCAGAAACGCCAGTTGTCGATGACGGCGAAATTGGTTCGGGGCCCGTAGAACAGGGCCGGGACATAGAAGAGCGGGATGGCGATGGCCGCGTAGAAGAACAGCGAGGGCAGTTCTCCCTGCTCTGTGCCCTTCATGGCCGGGCGGAGAGCCCGGAACATGAGGAAGAGCCAGAACACCAGCCCTGCGGCCAGGAGGATCTGCCAGAACCGGCCCAGGTCGAGGTATTCGCTCCCCTGGTGCCCCAGCCAGAACCACAGACTGCCCAGCTTGTTGTTGATCCCGGCCATTTCTCCAAACAGGCTGCCGAAGACCACGATCGCCAGGGCGCCCAGAAGAACGAGCACTCCGGCCTTCTGACCCTTGGGCTCCCCACCACCCACGAGGGGGGCCAGGAAGAGCCCTCCCCCCACCCAGGCCGTGGCGATCCAGAAAATCGCCAGCTGCAGATGCCAGGTCCGCGCCAGATTGTAGGGCAGGAACCGGGCCAGATCGAAACCGTAGAAGCCACCTGGCTCGACCCGGTAGTGCGCCAGGACGCCGCCAAGGGCAGCCTGCCCCAGGAAGAGGAGGGCCACCACGGCAAAGAAGAGGCCCACGGCCTTCTGGCTGGGTGTGAGTGTCCAGGCTTGGAGCCGGCCTTCTTGCGCGTGCTTCCAGCCAGCCGCGCCGCCCCATCCCAGGTAGTTGAACTTTCCGAAGATGAAAAGGATCAGACCCAGGCCACCCAGCAGGGTGATTAGACTCATCGCACTCCACAGATAGGTCGAGGCCGTGGGTCCATTGCCCACCAGGGGCTCGTAGGGCCAGTTGTTGGTGTAGGAGTAGTCCTTCTCCGGGCGTGGCGCCACCGTGGCCCAGGTGGCCCAGGCGAAGTAGGCCGTGAGGTGTTTCAGTTCCTGCTCGTCCTGGATGAACTTGGTGGGCAGTCCCACCGCGGCCTTCTCGCCCGAAAAGTAAGTCGTCCACTCCCCGGTCTGGATGCGGTAGGAGTCGGCCTCGACATCTGTGAATCGGAGGGTATTCGCGCCCGCGTCGTAGCGATTCTGCTTGATCAGGGTTTTCAGCCGAGCCCCGATCTCCAGAGCCTGGCCCTCTCCCAGCTCTTTGAACGCCTTGCCGTAGTGGGCCTGAGCCAGGGAGTCCCGTCCAATCTCGGCAAGGCGGTGCAGATACTCAGCGGTGTAGTCGGGCCCGAGGTAGGCGCCATGGCCCCACAGGGTTCCGTGTTCCATGAGGCCATACTTCAGGAAGACCTCCTGGCCATCCTTGACCTCCTCCCCCGTGAAGAGCACCTGGCCCGCACTCCCGATGACTCTGGCCGGGATGGGAGGTGCACCCGTGTAGGTCTTTGCGGTGATCCAGATCAGCAGGCTGAAGCCGAAGATCATCACGAGGATGACAGCCTGGCGCCAACGGGGAGACAGAGGGGTTGAATCGGATATTGCGGTGCTCATGGCAGATTCCTTTGAGGAAGCGATTCTGGCCTCGAGAACGGGTCGGGGGGATCAGCATACGCCTTCCCACCAGACGGCTGAAGGAATCGGGGGGGGTCCGATTCGGGAGGAGATAGAGGTCAGTCATCCTTTCGTGCCAGACGGACGATCTGGCAATCCCCCTTGTTTGGGGCCGGTGATCAGCCGTGCCCCGCGTTCGTAGCGGAGGTAGGTCCAGGCCCATTCCGTCAGGACGAGGAAACGGTTGCGAAAGCCGATGAGCCAAGCGATATGGACCAGGAGCCAGAAAAGCCAGGCCGCGAATCCAGTGAATCTCAGGCGGGCCACTTCTCCCACCGCAGCCGCCCGCCCGATGGTGGCGAGCATCCCCCGGGAGTGGTACGTGAACGGAAGGCCGGGCAACCCTTGGAGCGCTCGCAGGATGTTCCTGGCGGCATGACGACCTTCCTGGACGGCCACCGGGGCCAGGGCAGGCAGGGGTTGGCCATCCTGGTGCAGGGAGGCCAGATCTCCGATGACAAAAACACCTGGGGCCTCCGTCAGGCTGAGGTCGGGTTGGACGGGAATGCGGCCTCCGGAAGCCAGGGGGGCTCCCAGCGAACTGGCCAGGGGCGAACCCTCCACTCCCGCTGCCCAAAGGATGGTGCGGGCTTCGATCTTCTCACCGTGAACCGTGACGCCCCCATTATCCAGGGCCGTCACGGGATTTCCTGTGAATACCTCCACTCCCAGCCGGGAGATCGCCTCGGTGGCCCACTGGGAGAGCTCTGGGGCGAACCCCGGAAGGATGCGGGGCCCGGCTTCGATGAGCAGCACCCGCGCCTTGGCGGGATCAATCCGCCGGAAGTCCCGGGTCATGACATGCCTGGCGATTTCGGCGATGGCCCCCGCCAGTTCCACCCCAGTAGGACCGCCCCCCACGAGGATGAAGGTTAGCCAGGCCCTCTGGCGGGCGGGATCCGTTTCCCATTCGGCAGATTCGAAAGCCAGGAGGATGCGTTTTCGGATTTCGAGGGCATCCTCGATGGTCTTAAGCCCCGGGGCGGCCCCGGCCCATTCCGGGTGGCCGAAGTAGGAATGGGTCACGCCTGTGGCGAGGATGAGGAAGTCGTAAGGAACGGCCCCCTCGGGATTGACCCCATCGGATAGAAGGACCCGCTTCCCGATAGGATCCACCGCCACGGCCTCTGCAAGCAGGACCGAGGCGTTCCGCTGCCTGCGGAGGATCTGGCGAATGGGCACCGCGATATCGCTGGGGTTGAGGGCGGCGGTGGCTACCTGATAGAGCAGGGGCTGGAAGAGGTGGTGGTTCCGCTGGTCGATCAGGGTGACATCGACCGGAGCCCTACGAAGGGCCTTGGCTGCGGCCAGACCCCCGAAGCCACCCCCCAAGATGACGACATGGGGTCGACCTCTCAGTGGCATGGCAACAGCGGCGGGAAGAGTGTCACTGGGCATGGAAGGCTCCGGCCCATCGCTTGAATAGGTTGCAGACTAGTGGCCTTCGTGACCTGAATGCCCCTCGTGGCCTTCTCCATGTTCGGAAGCGGCACCGGCCCCGTAGACGGCCTCGACGTAGTGGATGAATCCGACGTAGGAGGACACGTATTCTCGGCCGGCCTTGAGGTCGCCAGGCTTGTAGGCTTTGGCCTTCACCGCCGCCTCGAAGCGCTGGTGCAGGGTGGTGTGGATGTTGTCGTTCACGAGTTTCCAGAGGGGTTTCAGATCACCGCTCTCCAGTGCCTTGTCACCGGCGGGAATGGCTGGACCGAAGTCCTCCCCCGCTGGTTTCAAGCCCGTGAAGGGAGCGCCTTCGCCAGTCCGGTGCACCCGGACCAGCGTTTCAAAGAAGTACTGGTCCGCCAGCTTCTGGGCTTCGGCGCCGAGTTTTCGGACTTCCTGAGCGCGGCGGAAAGCCCCACGGATCTCGCCCTCGTCCTTGGGGTGAACCCAGACCAGCACATGGTTCACGTCCCCAGTCGTGAAGGCGGCCCTTGCAGCCTTGATCACAGGGCCATCCAGGCTGTCGCAGTGTGCCATGGCCGGGAAGGGAGCAAGGAGAAGGACGAGGCCGAAGGATCGTAGGGTGGAATGTAATCGCATGGGGTCTCCTTGGGGGAAAGAGGGTTAATTGGAGGCCTTGGACTTGGAACCCAGTCCCCGCAGATGGGAGACCAGGAAGTACGAGGGCTCGCTGGCCCGGACGGAATGAAGCAGCTCCTCCGCGATGGGCACCAATTCGCCGGGGCCGACCTGCTTCCAGGTCTCGCCCAGCATCACTTCGATGGCGCCGGAAAGGAGAAGGACCGAGGCCGGATAGGGCGCCGCGTGCGCTGGAATCTGGACACCACTGGGGAGGGCCACCAGCACGAGCTTGGTGTCGTTCTTGAGATCCAAGAGGGGGAGGGAGGCCCGTTGGCCTTCAGGCATGGGGAGCGTGTCGCTCAGGTTGGTGATGGGAATCATGGGGTTCTCCTTGAGGGAACGAAGGTGGATTAATTGGCATGCTTGTCCGGAAGGGACAAGAGCGTCAGAAGGGTGTTCAAGGCCCGTTTGGGGTCGGGCCTCCGCAGCGGCGGGCCGTCGGCTGGCAGGGAAGCCAGGAAGGCCAGGTGCTGGAGGGTACCGATGACCGGGATCAAGAGATCCTCAGGGGCGAGGTCATTACGGATTTGTCCTGCCTCCGAGGCCTCCTTGAGAATGCTCACCAGGTAGGTACGGGTTTGACGGACAAGCCCTCGGATCGTGGCGGCAGCATTTTCCGGCAAGGCCTTGGCGAATTGGTCCGAGAAGATGAGGCGGCCACACCCCGTGTTCCGCCCCAACACTTCCGTCCTGGCCAGGAAGAGATGTGAAAGCCGCTCCAGGGGTGGCAGCGCCGGATCTGGGAACGCGGCCCCGATCAATTCCACCACCCGGTGGGCCACCTCCTCTAGGATCTCATCCCGGGACGCGAAATGCCGAAACGGCGCCCCCGGGCTCAGGCCCAGCTCCGCCGCAAGGGTGGCCATGGTCAGCGCCGTGATACCCCGCTCCCCGATGATCCGTAGCGCCGCATCCGCGATTTCCGTGCGCTTGGCGGTGGTCTGTCGAGTCGAGACGATCATGCGGATTCACCTGGGAGGGCTGGGTTCGGTTCAAGGAGAGGGCCAGACGAATCGGCCGTTAGAAACAATGTAAGTAAATAAATACTTACGTCAAGCGATACGATGACAAATTTTGTAAATCATCTTTTAATTAGTCTTATATTTTTATTTTGTGGTTTGAATCAAATGAGGCAGTTATTCATTTTCTTGACATGAGTAACTACTTACTTACAATCGAATCATGCGCGACCCTCTCCTACCCCTCACCCCCAAACAGACTGAAATTGCCGACGCGGCCCTGAAGATCATCGGGGAGCGGGGCATCGTCGCCCTCACCACGGCCTCCCTGGCCCAGGAACTGGGGGTCAGTTCTGGCGCGCCTTTCCGGCACTTCGAGTCCAGGGATGAGATCCTCGAAGCCGCCACCCAGCGCGTTGCGGACATGGTGGCCGACACCTACCCCAAGACCCTCCTGCCCCCTCTGGAGCGCCTTCAGGCCCTCTTCCTGGCGCGGGTCCAGACGGTGGGGCAACAGGTCGGGGTGGCGCGTTTCATCTTCTCCGAGCAGTTCGCCCTGGCCCTGCCTCCCGCGGCCGCTGAACGGATGCTCGATCTGGTGAGGGGCACGCGGGCCTTTGTGCTCAAGGCCTTGGAAGAGGGGATTGAACGTGGGGAGATCCGGAAGGACCTGCCACCAAAGGCACTGCTGCCCATCGTGCTGGGCAGCCTCCAGCATCTGGTGTTCCTGAACGCCCTGCCGTCAGAGCTCGGCAAGGTGCCCAAGGCCACCGAGGTCTTCGCAAGCCTGGCCTGCCTCCTCGCCCCCGAACGGAGTCATTGATATGAACCTGCCTGAATTCACCCAAAAGCCCCTGTTCCGTCGCCTGGTCATGGTGCCGCCCGGTCTCCTCCTGCTGGTCCTGGGGGCCCGCTTCCTCGTACCCGTGGACGCCTTGGGTGCCACCGTGAACTGGGGCCCGGTCTCGATGGATGTCCGAGGCACCGGCACCCTCGAAAGCGTGCAGGAGGTGCCTCTGGCCTTCAAGGTCGGGGGGCGCATCCTGGAACTTCCCCTGGACGAGGGGAGCCCCATCACAAAGGGCCAAGTGCTGGGCCGCTTGGATCCCAATGATCTAAGAGAGCAACTGGCTGTGGCCCAGGCTGCCCGGGGATCCGCACAGGCTGGCATAGGGAAGGCCACCGCGGATCTTGAACAGGCCCTAGCCACTCAAGCGCGCACCCGCTCGGATTTCAAGCGGGTGCAGCGCCTCCAGACGGAGGGCATCCTGAGCCGCGCAGATTTGGACGCTGCCCAGGAACGACTGAAGGTGGCCGAGGCGGTGGTCCAGGCCGTGGGCGCGGCGGGCACCCAGGCCCGGAGTGGCGAATCCCAGGCGAAGGGCACGGAGGCCCTCCAGCGGCTGGCCTTCGAAGAAGGCCGCCTACTCAGCCCCGTGGACGGCCTGCTGACCCGTCGCCTCCGGGAGCCAGGCAACATCGTTCCCTCAGGAACCCCCGTCCTCACAGTGATCAGCACCCGCAAACTGTGGGTGAGAGCCTGGGTGGATGAAACCTCCCTGGGGGATCTGCGCCTGGGACAACCCGCTCAAGTGGCGTTGCGCTCCCATCCGGGGCAGGTGTTCCCAGGCCGGGTCGACCGGATTGGACGGCAGGCCGATCGGCAAACCCATGAGCTGCTGGTGGACGTGGAATTGCTCAAATTGCCCGAAGGATTCGCCGTGGGCCAGCGGGCAGACGTGCGCATCAGTGTGGCCGGCAAGGCGAATACCTTGCGTGTACCAGCTTCCTTCCTGGATCAGAAAACCCGCACCTGCTCTGTGCAAAAGGGGGGACGCATCCACCGGGTGGCAGTGAAGGTGGGCTTCACCGGAAGTGACTTCGTGGAAATCCAAGACGGTCTCCAGGCCGGGGATCAGGTGCTTCGATCACCTGAGGAGGGGAAGGCGCTGCCCTCCCTTCGCCGCGTGCAGGTGAAGGCAGACATATGAACCTTGCGATGAAAGATCTCCGGCGCCAAAAGGTCAGCTTCTCGGCCACGGCCCTGGGCCTCGGCCTGCTCTTCGCCATCGTTCTGGCCATGGGCGGTATTTATCGCGGCTTGGTGGAGGATGCCACCCTGCTGGTGGATCACCTCGGTGCCGATATCTGGGTGGTTCAACGCGACACCCGTGGGCCCTTCGCAGAGCGATCCACCGTGCCCCCGGCCCTGGAAGATCGGTTGAGGGCTCAGGCAGGGGTGGCCTCAGCCCGAAGTTTCAGCACAGCCACCATCCAGCGAATCGTTGGGGCACGCAGCCTGCGTATGACAGTCGTGGGCCTCAGTTGGCCCGAGGATAAGGGCCAGGCTCTCCCTCTGGTGTCCGGACGGCACCTGCGGGATCCGCATCGGGAAGTCATTGCCGATCGAAGCCTGGGGCTGGCCTTGGGGGAGATCCTTCCACTCGGTGATGAAACCTTCCGGGTTGTGGGGCTCACCCAGGGCATGCTGTCCTCCGGTGGGGATGGTCTGGTCTTCAGCACGGAACTGGATGCCCGGGCGATCCTCAACTGGCAGGCTCCCGAAGCCAAGCGGGTCGAACGGGAGGGCCGATTGGCTCGCTTGGCTGGTACCGAACTGGACTCGATCTCGAATCAGGATCGGCTTCGGGACGAGCGCTTCAGCCCGCCCACCCTGGCGCCATTCCCGGCGAATGCCATCCTGGTGAACCTGCGGCCAGGCGCATCCATAGAAGAAGTCCAGCGTGGCTTGGAGGCATGGCCCGATGTGACGGCCTACACCGCCCAAGAGCAGCGGGACCTCCTGCTCAAGGGTGTGGTGGAGAAGTCCCGGAAGCAGATCGGTCTCTTTCGGGCTTTGCTGGCCATCGTTTCGGGCATCGTGGTCACCCTGATTCTGTACAACATGACCGTGGCGAAAACCCACGATATTGCGCTCCTCAAACTCTTGGGAGCCCGAAGTTCCGTGGTCGTAAAGTTGGTTCTGAATCAAGGCCTTTTGCTTGGAGCCCTTGGCTACGGCTTCGCCATTCTCATCGCCAAGTTCCTATTTCCCCTGTTCCCAAGGCGGGTGTTGCTGGGGCCCGGAGAATACCTTGGGGTCGGCATGCTGGTCTTGATCCTGGTGACACTGGCAAGTGCGGCAGGGATCGTGCGGGCCCTGCGAATCCCGCCCACCCTCATTCTGGCGGGGTGATCCATGGAAGCCGTTCGCGCTGAAAACCTATTTAAGACCTACGGGCACGGGGCCACGGAAGTGAAGGCCCTGCTCGGAGTCTCCATGGTTGCCCATGCCGGAGAAGTTGTGGCCCTGCTGGGCCCAAGTGGCTCTGGCAAATCCACCCTGCTTACAGGCCTGGGCCTGCTCAATCCACCCGAGAAGGGCACAATCGACCTCATGGGAGAGCGAGTCTTGGAGGATGGTAAGGCCTTTGGTGACCTGGCGGCCCTGCGCCGCTCCCGCATCGGGTTCGTGTTTCAGAAATCAAACCTGATCCCCTTTTTGTCGGCCCACGAGAATGTCCGCCTGATCCTGGCCCTTAACGACCAGATGGGCCCGGAGACCTACACCCGATCGCAGGAACTGCTCGAGTATCTGGGCGTCGGAAACCGGAGCCGCCATTTTCCGGAAGAGCTCTCCGGCGGTGAACAACAGCGGGTTGCCATCGCCCGGGCCCTTGCGCCTGCGCCACCACTCATCCTTGCCGACGAACCCACCGCGGCCCTGGACAGTCAGCGGGGTCGGGCCGTCATGGAACTGTTTCGAAAGGTGGCCCGCGAGCAGGGCACGGCTGTGGTGGTGGTCACCCACGACCATCGGACACTGGATGTCTTCGACACCATCTACGAGATGGAGGATGGCGTACTGAGCCGGGCAGAAAAAACCGCTTGAAGCCTTCTTCCGCCTCCAACTCCAGTTTGATTCCCGGGGCCTGCAGTTCGGCCACAATTTGAAAGAGTGCCCGCATGTTCAAGACCAGCAGGATCAGTTATGGGGGAAGCGCCGCCATCGCCACAAGCATGGCCCTGGTCAGTGGTCTGGGTGCGGCGGGGGCCATGAAGCCGGTGGTGGCCAGCGCCCTTCTCATCGCTGCGCTCGCCGACAACCTTACAGACTCACTGAGCATCCACATATTCCAGGAATCCGAACAACTTGACCAGAAGGAGGCCTTCGCCGGCACGGTGTCAAACTTCGTCACACGACTGCTGGTCTGCCTCAGTTTCATCCTACTGGTCTGGCTCTTGCCGGTTTCGGTGGCCCTCGGGCTTATCATCGCTTGGGGCATGTTGCTACTTGCCGCACTGACCTTCCTGGTGGCCCGCGAACGAAAAGTGGGAGCCTTTCTCGAAGTCGTCAAACATCTACTGGTGGCTGCCTCAGTCGTGGTCGTAAGTAAGGCTATCGGGTCTTGGATCAGCACCGCCCTCAAGTAGTCATGTGGGATGGGTTCATGCCAGCCTTTTAGTGGTTTCTTCCCTTTTTTCCTAAAATCAGCGAGGAGGCATGAATGAAGGTGCTGGGCATCGTCGGCTGGAGTGGAAGCGGCAAGACGAGCCTGCTGGTTGAGGTTCTACCGATCCTCAAGGAGCATGGCCTCAAGGTCTCGACCATGAAGCATGCCCATCACCGTTTTGATGTAGACAAGCCTGGCAAGGACTCCTTCCGCCATAGAGAGGCCGGGGCCTCGGAGGTCCTGGTCGTCACCTCATCCCGGTGGGTGCTGATGCACGAATCACGCGAGGAGCCCGAGCCCAGCATCGAATCCCTGATCGAACGCATGACGCCTGTAGACCTGCTTCTCATCGAGGGTTTCAAGACCCACCACCACCCCAAGCTGGAAATCCATCGTGACTCCGAGGGCAAGCCACTGCTCTGTCCCGAGGATCCTGAGATCGTGGCGGTCGCCAGCGATATACCTCTGCCGGGCTTGAAGATCCCTCGACTGGACCTGAACGATCCAGTCGCTATCGCCGATTTCATTCTTGCCTATACGGGTCTGAAACAGCCTTAACCAAGTCGAGGTGCGAAGCGGAAGTCGCCCTCCTGGATGTTTCGTCACGCAATTGGCCCGATGGACTCAAACCCCATACTCAACAGGCACCCTGCCAGTATTGCCTTTCGGTCTCTCTCAACCTTACGCTTCCTCGGCTCATCCCTGCACCGCCCTGCAGGTAGGGCTTGGTCGGCTTCCCTTGTCGAGCCGCTGAAAGGATATGTATCGATATGACCCCATTCGCACGCGAACTCTTTGTGCTTCTTCACCTCCTGGGGGCAATCACATGGTTTGGTGGGATGTGGTTCGCATACTTCTGCCTCCGCCCCGCTGCAGCCAAGTCACTCAATCCACCCGAACGCCTGCCTCTTTGGACGGCAACCTTCGAATACTTCCTCCGCTACATCACCATCGCGGTGGTTCTCATTGTCATCAGTGGTTTCGCTCTCCTCCTCCAAGTAGGCATCCGGGTGGCCCCTGTTGGCTGGCTCGTTATGGCCGCACTCGGGATGGTCATGACGATTGTCTTCGGCTACGTCTACATAAGCCTCTTCCCAAGACTCCGAGCGCACTGCCTTGCTTCAGCTTGGCCAAGTGCTGCAATCGTCATGAACGAAATTCGTAGGCTAGTCGCTGTCAATCTCATCCTCGCCTTGTGCACAGTCGTTGCAGCCGTTTTTTCTCGATACTGATTGAAGGCAATACCCCATCGGAAGAGTGGTTCAAGGCGTTCGTATGACCCTCATCACGCGGGTTAGGCTTTTGCAATCCAGGCACTGGTCCTATAATTCAGAGTGAGGACTCCGAAATGCTGTTCAACACCGCCACTGGATATGCTCTCCGCGCCCTTGCGGCCATGCCCGAGGACGGGAGCCACTGTTTTTCAAAGGATCTGGCTTCACGTCTCGACCTGCCTGCTCCCTACCTGGCCAAGATTCTCCAGTCCCTTGTTCAGGCCACCATCCTTGAATCCGTGCGGGGCCCCAAGGGTGGCTTCCGGATCACGAGACCCGCTCATCGAATCACTGTGGGTGAAGTGGTCACAGCTATCGAAGGCCCCAATTCTCTGGATGGCTGCGTCATGGGTTTCCCGGTCTGTAGCGGTGACCATCCCTGTCCACTTCACGATGCCTGGAGCGCCGTGAAGTCCCAGGTAGCCTCCTCGATGACCGAAGCCACCATTCGAGATTTACAACTGATGGACTTGCGCAACTTGAAGGGACCCACCAAAAAACACTCACGAACAGGCCTTGCTTGTCCTCGTTGATACCGTCACCTTTTGATTCCGGTTTCTGAAATTAAGACTGGGTCTCCTGGAGCCTTGCCATGTCCTTGTCGGACCGCCTTGACCTCGAACCACGCCCACTGATTCGGGCTGCCCTTACCACACTGGTTGTTTGTGGCGCCGTGGCTCTGGGCAGCCGATGGGGACGTTGGCTTGATCCCGCTCTGCTGGGCTACCTCCTGGCTACCCTGTTTGCCTGCTTCGGCGTGGCCTACCGCTATTTCACCTGGATCGAGCGGCCGGCCACTCGGATGTATTTCCAGCACACGGTTGGAACACTGCTCTCCCCCAAGGCCTTCAAGGCGCTCCCCCGCATGGCCGTCTTGGCCCTGGACCAAATGTTCCTGCAGCGCTTCATCGAGAAGCGATCGCTTCGCCGCTGGGGAGCCCACGCCCTCATCGCCTGGGGCTGCATGCTGGGTTTTGCCGTAACCATTCCGCTGGTGTTCGGGTGGATCCGCTTCACCAGCGAAGGTCTGAACTCCGCCCGGTACCAGGCCTGGTTGTTCGGCTTCCCGGCGGGGTCCTTCCCGCTCGACAGCTTCATGGCCTTCTGCAGCTTCCATGTTCTGGATCTGGCGGCCTTCATGGTGATCGCCGGCTGCGTGCTCAGCCTCATCCGTCGCAAGCAGGATGAAGGTGACACCGCCACACAACGTTTCGATCTGGACCTCCTGCCCCTGGTCCTGCTCATCGCCGTGAGCATGACGGGACTGATGCTCACCGCTTCCGAGAAGTGGCTACAGGGCCGCAACTTCGCCACCCTTTCCTTCCTGCACGAACTGACGGTGATTCTCATGCTGCTCGGGCTGCCCTTCGGCAAGCTCTTCCACGTCATCCAGCGGCCCGCCCAGCTCGGTGTCACCCTCTACAAGGCCGAGGGCGAAGCCGAGGGACGACTGGCCTGCAAGGGCTGCGGGACGCCCTTCATCCGGGCCAACCAGCGCCGCGATCTCGGCGCCCTCTGGAAGGAGCTGGACCTGGACGGCGCACAACATGGTGGGGGGGTTCATCACCTGGACCTCTGCCCCCGCTGCAAACGGCGGCTCGTCGCTAAAGCTCAGGGGGAACGTCTGCAGGGGGCCTTCGATCCCTTTGCCACGATCCCTGTGCATGCCGAGCCCATCCTTGATTCCACCAGCATGAAGTCCTGAGGTTTTCATGAGCACGCTCCCCCTTTCCCAGGACCAGCTCCGCGCCCAGTTCGGCCCCCACCTGAACCTCGCCCCTCCTGGTGGTTGGCTCTCCGACCCCACTCCGGACAAGATCGTGGAGACTCACTGCTGCTTCTGCGGCCAGCAGTGCGGCATCAAGCTCAAGGTGAAGGAAAACCAGGTCATCGGCTTCGAGCCCTGGGAGGAATTCCCCTTCAACCAGGGCAAGCTCTGCCCCAAAGGCGTGAAGCGCTACCTCCAAGGCAACCACCCCGACCGGCTCACCAAGGCCATGAAACGCACGGAAAATGGCTTCGAGCCCATGCGTTGGGATGAAGCCATGGACCGTACCGTGTCTGAGATCCAGAGGATCCAACAGGTTCATGGCAAGGATGCCTTCGCCGTCCTTTCCGGTGTGTCTCTCACCAACGAGAAGAGCTATCTGGCCGGAAAGTTCGCCCGCCTGGGACTGCAGACCAAGAACCTCGACTACAACGGACGCCTCTGCATGGTGAGCGCCGGCGCCGGCAACAAGAAGGCCTTCGGCGTGGATCGTGCGGCCAATTCCTGGGCGGACATCGAACTGGCGGATGTCATCTGGGTGGCCGGTTCCAATGTGGCTGAGTGCTCTCCCATCACCACTGACTACATCTGGCGTGCCCGCGACCGCGGCGCCCTCCTCATCGTGGTCGATCCCCGCATCACACCCCTGGCCCGCACCGCAGACCTGGTATTGCCCCTGAAGCCCGGCACGGACTCGGCACTCACCAACGGCATCCTGCACCTGCTGCACAAGTGGAAGCTCATCGACTGGGACTTCGTCAATGAGCACACCAACGGCTTCGACGCGACCCTCGAAGCCGTGAAAGACTGCACACCTGAATGGACCAGCCAGATCACCGGCCTGCCGGTGGAGGCCATCGAAAAGGCCGCCCGCATCTGGGGTGAGGCCAGGACTAGCTTCCTGCTTCACGCGCGGGGCATCGAGCACCAGACCAAGGGCGTGGACAACGTTCTCGGCTGCATCAACATGGTGCTGGCCACCGGTCGCATCGGCAAACCTGGCTGTGGCTACGCCACCATCACGGGCCAGGGCAACGGCCAAGGCGGACGTGAGCACGGCCACAAGTGCGACCAATTGCCGGGCAACCGCGACATCAGCAATCCCGAGCACCGGAAATACATTTGCTCGGTGTGGGGCTGCACGGACGAAGAACTGCCGGGCCTGGGCCAGAGTGCCCAGGAGATCATGAACGCCATTCACGCGGGCGAGATCAAGGGCCTGCTGCTGCTTTGCTTCAATCCGCTGGTGTCGCTGCCTGACACAGAGTTCACCCGTGCGGCCTTAAGCAAGTTGGAGTTCTTCGTCTGCCTGGACTTCTTCCTTAGCGAGAGCGCCCAGCACGCGGACATCGTGTTCCCCTCGGCCCTGCATGAAGAAGATGAGGGCACCTCCACCAGCGCCGAAGGTCGCGTCATCAAGATCAACAAGGCGGTGGACTGCCCCGGAGATGCCCGTCCCGACTGGCAGATCATGGTGGAGATCGCCCACCGCTTGGGCCAGGGCAAGTACTTTGACCACTTCAAGAAACCTGAGGACATTTTCAACGAGCTGCGGGTGGCTTCCAAGGGTGGTACCGCCGACTACGCGGGCATCACCTACGAGAAGATCGAGAAGAACATGGGCATTTTCTGGCCCTGCCCCACGGAGGATCATCCGGGCACCCCGCGGCTCTTCGAAGGGGGGCAGTTCTTCCACCCGGACGGTAAGGCGAAGTTCAATCCCACACCCTACCGACCACCCATGGAAGTTGTGGACGACGACTACCCAATTTGGCTCACCACGGGCCGTGTGGTTTTCCACTACCTGAGCGGCACCCAGACCCGCCGCATTGGCTTCCTCGTCGAGCAGTGCCCGCATCCCTACCTGGAGATCCACCCCCGCCTGGCGGAGCGATACGGGCTCCAGGAAGGGGATGCCGTAGAGATTACTTCCCGGCGCGGTTCCATGGTATTGCCTGCCAAGGTGGTCAAGACCATCCGACCTGACACCGTGTTCATTCCCTACCACTGGCCAGGGGCCCTGTCGGCCAACCGACTCACAGCCCGGCACCTCGATCCCGTATCTAAAATCCCGGAGTTTAAGATCAGCGCCGTCCGGCTCAAGAAGACCACCAAGGACCAGTTCTCTCCCGAGTTGGCCGAATTGCAACGCATGGGGTTCGAGGCCCGCAGCAACCAGACCGACATGCCAGAGCGGGTGTTCTGATGGTGCCCCAGGACTACGGCTTTTTCATCGACCCTCAGCGCTGCATCGGCTGCCGCTCCTGCGTGGGCGCCTGCGCGGAGTGCGGCACTCACCGAGGGCGGTCCATGATCCATCTCGACGAGATGGATCGCTTCAACAGCACCCAGACTGTGCCCACCGTCTGCATGCACTGCGAAGATCCCATCTGTGCCCAGGTCTGCCCTTCGGACGCGATCAAGCGCAGTGAGGATGGCGTCGTCCACGCGGCCCAGAAACCCCGCTGCATCGGCTGCCAGAATTGCGAGCTGAGTTGCCCCTTCGGCATTCCCATCGTCTTCTCGGGCCTCGAGCAGATGCTCAAGTGCGACCTCTGCTACGACCGGACCTCTGTGGGCCACAAGCCCATGTGCGCCACGGTCTGCCCCAGCCAGGCCCTGCTATTTGTGCGCAAGGATGAGGTGGCGAACCTGCGCAAGAACAAGCCCCTGCGCGATTTCCTCATTGGTGCCGTGCACGTGAAGACGAAGAACGCCCTCATGGTGCCGGATCCTGAGACACCGCTGCACCTTGACGCAGCATTACTCATCGACGGAGGCTACTGATGGCCTGGTGGCGCCGCGCCTTCCCCCTCGAACTGGCCGAAGAAGGCCATTTCTCCCGTCGCGAGTTTGCTCGCTTCCTGGCGCTCGTCAGCGCCGGCTTCACCGGCGGCATCGGCTACCTCTGGCTGAGGAAGAAGCCCCTTGAGGGCGCCTCCGACCCAGCATCCGGGCCTTCCGAGCATCCCGTGGCCCTAGGCCTGGCCACCGATCTGAAAACCGGCGAGAGCAAGCTCTTCAAGTTCCGGGATGCCCACGATGCCTGCATCCTGCTGCGAACCGCCAAGGGTGAGTTGAAAGCCTACCGGCAGACCTGCACGCACCTGGGCTGCGCCGTGCGCTTTTCCGGCGGGCGCCTGGAATGCCCATGCCACCTGGGCTTCTTCGAAACAGACCGGGGCTTCCCCGTCCAGGGGCCGCCCAGCCGGCCCCTTTCGGCCATTGCCATTGAGCAGCGGGCCGATGGAAGTCTATGGGCGGTGGGTGAGCTTCCCAAACCCACCCTCGAGAACCTAGATCGCGTGGCGGATTGCCCACGCGAGAAAGCGGAGGTGCAGGCATGAATCCCACTCCCAGCGTCCGCATCTCTCCGGCAGCCTTGGGTGTGATCCTCGTGCTGCTGGTCATCCAGCTCTACCTGTTTGAGACCGTACTGGGCGCGGTCCTTGATGGCCAGCGCGGTGTCCTGGCCGGCGCCTTCGGGGTCTCCCTGGCCCTCACAGCCGTGGCCTTGTTCCTGGCCTTTCGGAGCACTACTCAGCATGGGCGGAAGGACTGATCATCCAGCCTGAGGCAGTTCCTGATCCGGATTTACATCCTTCATGAAGACTGGCCAGCAGGCCATGTGCCCAACTCCGAACTGCAGGAGGATCCCACCAGCCTCTGAAAACCCGAAGCCGGGAGCGGCCCCCTTGAGGACGGGAGGCAAGACCATGAGATAGAGGTCCAGCCAATGCCCGGCCAGCACCGTGAAGCAGGCCACCATCAGGACCCGCTCATTCGTCTTCGCCTTGCGCTGGAGCAGCATCACGAAGGGCAGGCCGAAATTGAGCACCAGGTTCAGGTAGAAGAAGGGCGTCCACTTGCTGTTGAGCATCAGGCGGATGGGCGCGGTTTCCTCAGGAATGTTCGCGTACCACACCAGCAGGAACTGGCTGAGCCAGATGTAGGCCCAGAAGCAACTGAAGGCGAAGAGCAGCTTACCCAGGTCATGGTTCTGGGCCTTGGAGATCTCCGGCAGCAGGCCCACGCGGCGCAGGACGATGGCGCTGATGGTGACGATGGCGATGCCCTGGAGGAACATCCCCGAGAAGCCGTAGATGGCGAAGATGGTGCTGTTCCAGGCGGGTTCCAGGGACATGATCCAGTCGAAATTCGCCAGGACGAAGGAAACCCCGAACACCAGGATAAAGACCGCCGCGCCCTTGCCTCGCTGCACCATCCGGCGCCCAAGCAGGATCCACAGCGCGAAGAAAAGCAGGATTCGGCCAAAGAAGAAGGGCTTGTTCAGCCAGACGAGCCGCCCTTTGAGCAGGTGATCCGTATGGGCTTCAGGGCGGGCCCAGGGGTAGAGGGTGTCAGCCCCGAACCAGAGCGCCAGCATCATCAGTCCCGCGATGGGCAGCAGGGCGGGCATGGCACGGTGGGCCTTCAGGATGGGATCGCTCCAGCGGGCGCCCGTGGTGGACTGGATGGCCAACAGGAACAGGCCCCCGAGCCCCACGCAGGTCAGGTTGAAGGCGGTCATCAGCACATTGGCCCAGGCATGAAGAGGACTGGTGGCGAGGCCGATGCCCAGCATCAACAGCCCCAGGCCTGAAAGGGTCCAGGCCCCGAGACGGAATTTTTCCCCTATCTCCGCGAGGGTGGGGAACTGGGGTCTGGTGAGATCGCGTGAAGGAACGGAGAACACCTGGTTGGGCTTCATGATGTCGCTCCAGTGCTCGGGGGCGGCGCAGGTAAGGGCTTCGGCGCGGCGGCTCTCTGCAGTTCCCGGATGTAGAGAACCACTTTCCAGCGGTCGTCCCGACTGATGAGATCGCCCAGCCCCTTCATCTTTTGGGGACCCCCGAAAGTCGCCACATGGAAGAGGCGCCCATCAGGCATGTCCCTCACGACCGGTGCCACCAGGATCGCTGGAGCCAACAGGCCCCTCGCCACGATCACACTGCTGTTGTTGTCACCGTCCAGGCCATGGCAGGCGGCGCAGCTCCGATCGTAGACCAGCTTCCCGCGGCTGAAATTCTCCTGAGATGGCTGAAAGGGATTCTTCAATTCCAGGCCCGCACGCTCGGCCTCCACCTTTCCGGGTCCATAAGGCAGCGGCACCAGCCCCTTGCGCGACACGGTGCCTGCGGGAGGTGTCTGGAGCACCTGCCCGCCCGGCAATGATGGGTGCGGATCGAAGGACTGGTAGGCCACAGGGGCCATCATGCCCCCGTCCCAAGCAAGGTTCCGCTTCAAGTAATTTCGGTTCAGCAGAGGCAAAGCGGCCAGCACCAGCACCGCGGGAATGGCGGCCAGGAGGAAGGCAAGGGGTTTCGCCTCGCGATCCAGCAGGGAGTGATCCGTTTGACTCTTGTCCTCCACCAGTAGTTCGGTTTCTAGGGCACCAAGGCTCGCCATCAAGGATTGGACCACCGTAAAGCTGGCGCCGGCCTGGATCTCACCGGCTACCACAAAGCGATCGTCATTCACGCCCGGATGCAGATCAGGCACCTTAAACTTCGGCCTCATGCCTGAAGCCACGAACAGGCTGGCCACCACACCCAGCCCCGCGAACAGGACCGTGAGTTCAAAGGACACAGGGATGAAAGCGGGAAGGGACACCAGGGGCTTGCCACCCACGATCAGGGGGTAGTCATAGGCCGAGGTCCAGATCTGCACGCCCAGCGCGGTAGCCAGACCGAGCAGTCCAAAGGCCAAGCAGGCACGGGGTAGGCGGGAGGGTTTCAGGCCGATGGCCTCATCCATCCCGTGCACGGGGAAGGGCGAGTAGGTGTCGATGATCGGATAGCCCTCCTGCTTCAGGCGCTTCACGGCTTCAAGCAGGAGGTGGGGATCCGCGAAGCTGGCGCGGAACCGGGTCAGGGTGATGGCGTCAGTGCTCCTCATGCTTCAGCACTCCTTTCACTTCGCTGGCCGCGATCATGGGCAGCAACCGGGTGAAGATCAGGAAGCAGGTGAAGAAGAGCCCGAAGCTGCCCAGGAAGATGGCCACTTCCACGAAGGTGGGTGTGTACATGGCCCAAGAGGAAGGGAGATAGTCGCGGTGGAGGCTCGTCACGATGATGACGAAGCGCTCGAACCACATGCCAATGTTCACGAAGATGGACAGGATGAAAATCATCCAGGGCGTCGTGCGCACCTTCCGGATCCAGAAGAGCTGGGGGATGATCACATTGCAGCTCACCATGGACCAGTACGCCCATTTGAAAGGGCCAAGGGCACGGTTGATGAATACGTAGCGCTCGAAGTTGTTGCCGCTGTACCAGGCCATGAAGAACTCGGTGCCATAGGCCATGCCCACGATCATCCCAGTGGCAATGATCACTTTGGTCATGGCTTCCAGGTGACGCACCGTGATGTACTCCTCCAGGTCCATCACCTTCCGGGCGATGATCATGAGCGTGAGCACCATGGCGAAGCCGCTGAAGACGGCCCCAGCCACGAAGTAGGGCGGGAAGATCGTCGCATGCCAGCCGGGAATCACGGAGGTAGCAAAGTCCATGGACACGATGGTGTGCACCGAGATTACAAGCGGCGTGCTAAGACCCGCCAGCAACATGTAGACCGTCTCGTAGCGGCTCCAGGTCCGGTTGGATCCATTCCAACCCAGGGAGAAGATACTGAAAATGGCTTTGCGGACCTTGGTCTTGGCCCGGTCCCGCATGGTGGCCAGGTCAGGGACCATACCCAGATACCAAAAAGTGAGTGAGATGATGAAGTACGTGCTGATGGCAAAGACATCCCACAGCAACGGACTCTTGAAGTTCACCCAAAGCGGGCCCCGGGTATTCGGATAGGGCGTGGCCCAGAAAGCCAGCCAGGGTCGGCCCATGTGGATGATCGGGAAAGTGCCGGCACACATGACCGCAAAGATGGTCATGGCTTCCGCTGCTCGGTTGATGCTGGTGCGCCACCTTTGCCGGAACAAGAAGAGGATGGCGGAGATCAACGTCCCGGCGTGCCCGATGCCCACCCAGAAGACGAAATTGGTGATGTCGAAGGCCCAGCCCACAGTGCGGTTGAGGCCCCAGGTGCCGATGCCCCGGGTCACGGTCTGGGTCACGGCCCAGGCCCCCAGCAGAAGCAGTGACAAGGACACCGAGAGAGCCAGCCACCACTTGAGGGGGGGCATGCGCTCCGTGGTGCTGAAGACTTCCTCAGTGACTTGGGAATAGGTCTTGTTCCCGTCGATGAGGGGCAGGACATGACCGTAGCCACGCTCCTGTTCATCCTCGATCAGGAGAGTGGCGGGCAAGGCGGAGGTGTGGTCTTCAGGCGCCATGGTGGCCTCCCTTGGCTTCGGTCGAGTCCGCGTTGCGTATTTTTGTGAGGTAGCTCACAGCGGGTCCGATACCCAGTTCCCCGAGCACGAGGAACCGTTTTGGGTCGCGCATGGCATGGCTGATCTGGCTATCCGGATCCTGTACGTCGCCGAAGACGATGGCCTGGGCCGGGCAGCTCTGCATGCAGGCCGGCTGGGCTTCCCCGTCCTTCAGTTCACGGCCTTCATTCTTGGCCTGTATCTTGGCGGTCATGAGGCGCTGCACGCAGAAACTGCACTTCTCCATGACGCCCCGGCTGCGTACCGTCACATCGGGATTGAGCGCCAGCCGCTCCACCTCGCTGTTGTGGGGATACTCCCACCAGTTGAAGCGGCGGACCTTGTAGGGGCAGTTGTTAGCGCAGTAGCGTGTGCCCACGCAGCGGTTGTAGACCTGCTGATTGAGACCCTCTTCACTGTGGACCGTGGCCAGCACGGGGCAGACGTTCTCGCAGGGCGCGTTGTCGCACTGCTGACACATCATGGGTTGGTGGAACACCTTGGGTTCAGCCTCGCTGCCTTCGTAGTACCGGTCGATGCGCAGCCAGTGCATCTCCCGCTTCTTCGCGACCTCTTCCTTGCCCACGACGGGAATGTTGTTCTCCACCTGGCAGCCAATGACGCAGCCGGAACAACCGGTGCATTTGTTCAGGTCGATGACCATGGCCCAGCGATGCTTGCCGTGAGGATGCTCCCCATAGACAGAAGGTCCCGGCTGTTCATGGGGGCGTGCCGAGGCCGGATCCCGCAGGTAGGGTTCCAGGGCCATCTCGCGCACCAGTTCACGCCCTTCGAGGCTGTGGTGATCCTGGGTGGCAGCCAGTTCGGCCCGACCCCCGACCCTTCTGATTTGCAGGGCCGCTGAGGAAGCAGCCAGGAAGCCGCTGGCCAGATGGCGCCAGGGATAGACATTGGTGCCCACGGTCTTCCAGTCCTTGGGGGCACCCTCCTTCCGGCCATAGCCTAGGGCCACGGCAAGGGTGCGGTCGTCCTGTCCGGGCTGCACCACCACGGGAAGGGTCAGCTCAGGTAGACCTTGAGGTCGCAGAGCCGCCAGATCCCCCTGCTCCAGGCCCAACCCTTTGGCTGTGGCGGGCGACACGGACACATAGTTGTCCCAGGTCATTTTGGTGATGGGATCAGGCAATTCCTGGAGCCACGGATTGAAGGCATGACGGCCATCCCCCATGCCTACCTTGGCCATGAGCAGCAACTCGTAGGTTCCTGGTTTCGCCTCGTTCCTCGCTCGGAGTGAGGCATTCAGGTCCTCGCGATAAGCCGGTGGGGTCGGGCTCCCTTCAATCTGGACCGCTCCCTTCTGCAGCACTCCATCCCAAAAGGTGCCGAAATCCCCCACGACCTTCTGACGGGAGAAGACTTCCTTTCGCCAGTGCTCTCGGAGATGCTCCAGGGCCGATGAAGATTGGCCACCCCAGGTCAGGAAACTTTCCAGGGCCGCGCGGGTTTGAAATAGGGGATTCGTGAGGGGCTGGACCAGGCTCATGGTCCCAGCCACCGGTTCCGCGTCACTCCAGGTTTCCAGCCAGTGATGATCGGGTGCGAGATGGGTGCAGGTCACCGCCGTTTCATCCGCCGTCAGACCGAGACTCATTCGGATAGGCACCTTGGCGAAGGCACTGGAGAACTCCTCGGGGAGGTCATAGGACGGGTTGGCACCCACCACGATCACCGCATCGATTTGTCCCTCGCCCATCTCCTTGATGAGCCCCGCAAGAGCCCGGTCATCACCCTGCTTCTGGAGGCTTGGATGAGACAGATCCACCGTGTGGCCCTCGTTGCCCAGCAGGTGGTTGATGCGTGCCGTGAGCAGTTGCGCGTACAGGTCGTTGGCGCC
The DNA here is from genome assembly GCF_049292215.1 of Geothrix sp. Classification (GTDB taxonomy): domain Bacteria; phylum Acidobacteriota; class Holophagae; order Holophagales; family Holophagaceae; genus Geothrix. Next base: position 52,540 of record NZ_JBATQW010000069.1, read on the forward strand.
GCAAAGCACCAATGATGAACCCCTGTGCTCGCCCAGTTCGTGAGCCAAAGCATTGGCCTTGGTACTGAGCTCTTTCCGCAGGTCTCCGCCGGACTTCCCAGAACCCAGGGCCGAGGCCAGGGCTTCAAGGAACGGAACAACCTCGGAAGGCGCGAGACGGAGGCGTTCATCAGCGTTGCTGCCCGTCAGGGACATGCAGGCTTCGGCTTGCACATGCTTGGACATGGGCCGTGAATTGTCAGGGCCGCGGCGACTGGCGTAGGCTCGTGTGAAGCCTGCAGGGTTGATCCAAGTCCCCAGGAAATCCGCCTCGATGCCTAGAATGAACTCAGCTTCCTCGAGACGGTAGTGCGGCAGTACCTTCAGCCCATGCGTCTGCTCATAGGCGGCAGAGATGGCGGCGCAGCTCAGGGCATCGTAGCTGATCAGCTTGCCGTCCTTGAATCCGCCGAGAAAGCCATGGATGGTGGCTTTCAACGTGGGGCTGAGTAGGGTTCCAGTCAGGATCCGGAGCTTCCCCCCCTTCCCCTTGATCTCCGCAAACCGCTTGGCCAGATCAGCATCGAATGCCTGCCAGGCGCAGTCCTGCCCCTGCAAGCGAGGTTGCTTGAGACGCGAAGGATCGTACAGTCCGCGCGTCTGGGCCTGGCCGATGGCGCATAGGCCGCCGCGATTCAGGGGATGGTCGGGATTCCCTTCCAGTTTCACGGGGCGACCGTCGCGGCTGCGGGCCAGGACGCCGCAGCCCGCCGAACAGCCCTGGCAAGTGGTGGCGTACCACTGCGCCACGCCAGGCGTGAGGCCTTCCTGGGCGTTCAGGTAGGGCATCGCCTTTTCGACCACCTTGCTCTTGCATCCGATGGCCAGACCCGCCGCAAAACCAAGTCCGGAGAACCGAAAGAAGTCGCGTCGGGTGATCTGGCGCACGCTCTCGCCCACGGGAAGTTCGTCGCTGAACTCCGCTTTGGTTTTCTTGATGAGTCCCCGCCGTTCGCCGAGGCTCTTCCATACGTGCATGGCTTCTCCTCAGTGATGACAGGCGCTGCAGTCGGTGGGCGCCATAGGCGCTTTGCCGTTCAGTTGCAGCTTCTGGTTCTCGGTTCGGTGGCAGGTTAGGCACTCGCCCATAGTTAAGGCCAGGGCCTGCTCGACGCGCTCCATGCCCTGGATCTCGCCATGGCAGTTCTGGCAGGCCACACCACCGTTGACGTGCCGGCTGTGCGGGAAATCCACGTGGGAGGGCAACCGGTGGATGCGCACCCATTCGATCGGGCGTCCTTCCTTCACAGCCCTGGCCAGCTTGGCAATCTCAGGACTCGGATCCGATACGCCAGGCTTGGTGCCCGCCTTGTTCAGGATGGTTTCATGGCACTTCATGCAGGTACTCGCCGGGGGGATTCCCGCATGCCGGCTTTGCTCGGCGCCCGTGTGGCAGAACAGACAGTCCAGCTTCAGCTCGCCCGCATGCAGGGCATGGGAATAGGCGATGGGTTGGACCGGCTTGTAGCCGGAGTTGTCCCCCAGCAGCTTTGTGTCCACGCTGACGGCAAGGATCATCAGGGAGGCCCCGAAGGCCACAGCGCCCCCCAGGGCGACCGTCCTGACTCTCATCTGAGCCCCTTTCGGTTCCAGATCACCACCTGGGGCTTACGCCAGTAATAGAAAATGGGCACCACCAGGAAGTGCACGAGCCGCGTGAACGGGATCAACAGGATCACCGAAAAGCCGCTGAGGATGTGGATCTTGGGCAACCAAGGCAAAGGAACGATGAGCTCGGGCCTGGGGCTCAGGCTCAGGAGGCTCCAGAGGTAGGGCGCGGCATTGGAGGCATACCAGGAACTGCCCCAGCGGTAGCGCAGGGCGGTGTCGATGCCCGTGGTCACTTGGAGGAGCAGAAAACCGAGCAAGATCCAATCCATGGCGGTGGTGACGACCTTCACGCGCGAGCTGGTGTGGCGGCGAACCATCAGGGCCACGATCCCCACGAGGGCCAGCAAGGCGGCGGTTAGCCCCGTGAATTCGAGGAGGTAGAGCCGGAAGGGTGCGGAGTTCCAGGCGAGGATCTGCCCAGGGATCAGAAAGGCCACGAGATGCCCAGTCAACACCCAGACGATGCCCCAATGCCAGAGCCCCGACCCCCAGAAGAGCTGCTTGTTCTCCAGGAACTGACTGGAGAGGCTCGAATAGCTGAAGGGCTTCCACACGAACCGGAGGATGCTCACCACGATGGCGAGAACCAACGCCACATAGGGAAAGCCAACCCAGAGGAACTTATCAAGCATGGCTCACCTCGGCGGGCATCCGGTGGGCGGTGAAGATGAGAAACAGCGCCTGGAGCAGATGGGCATAGGCGCCATCTTTCATTGCCGACTGGATCTTTTCCATGGCGGGCAGGATGCAGTCATCCACCAGGTCGATGGCATCCTGGGTTTCGAGCTTCATCGTCAGATCCAGTAGGGCCGGCAGGTAGTCGGGCAGATCCTGGCCCACCTCGATCTCGTTCTCGCGCAGGTGGTGGCGCATCATGGCCAGGAACTGACCCCGCTTGTAGGATTCCCCGAAGAGGTGCCAGCCGATCTCCAGCACGCATTCCGGATTCAGATCAAAGCTGCGGGTATAGAGCTCGGCCATGTCCTCCTGGCTCGTGGTACTGGCCACCAGCGCGAAGGCTTCCAGGAACTCCTGGCAGGGGTGGCCGGTCTTCATGGCCTCGTCGGCCAGGGCCCCGGCCAGTTTGGGAGTATCGGCATCGGGGTAGCGCAGCAAGACCGCGATGCCGGGGATGAGCTGGGTGGGAACGCGCATGGATGGCATCAGAACCCCCTCTGGGGCTGCTCGCGGAAACCAAAGCCCGCTGCACCCTTCTTTTCAAGCGGATTGGTGAGCACTTCCACCGCCTGTTCGCGGTGACTGGGTGGGATCACAAAGCGGTCTTCGTAGTTGCAGAGACTCGTCAAGCGGTAGATGGCCTCGGCCTGTTCGGTGGTGCAATCGGCCTCGCGGAGGCCGTCCAGGGCGACCTGCATCTCTACGTCCCCCACCGTCACCGCGCGCTTCCAAGTGCGAATGGCCATCATCTTCTTCATGGCATAGCGCACAGGCGCCTCCTGCCCGGCCCCGAACAAGCTGGCCAAGTAGCTCATGGGCAGCCGCGCCTGATCCAGCGGGGCGAAGATCTCGTCCGTTGAGGTGGGGTTCAGGGCGATGCCGTTCTCCACCGAATACGTGACCGGTCCGAGGGCGGGCACGTAGAACAGGCTGGGGAAGGTGCGGAATTCCGGGTGGGGCGCCAGGGCCAGTCCCCACTCCTTGACGAACTTGTAGACGGGACTCTTCTGCGCGGCCTTGAGGATCTGCTCGGTGACGCCATTCTTCCGGGCGGACTCGATCACGGCAGGATCGAAGGGGTCCGCCAGCATGTCGCGGTGGGCGTCCACCAGCTCGGCATCGGGCCTTACCCCCGCTTCCTGGATCTTGTCCGCGTCGTAGAGCAGCACCCCCATGTAACGGATGCGACCCACGCAGGAATGGAAGCAGGCCGGGGCTTGACCGGTTTCCACGCGGGGATAGCAGAGCAGGCACTTTTCGGACTTCCCCGTGCTCCAGTTGTAGAAGACCTTCTTGTAGGGGCACGCGGACACGCAGTAGCGCCAACCCCGGCAGACGTTCTGGTTGACGAGGACGATGCCATCCTCGCCCCGCTTGTAGATGGCGCCGCTGGGACAGGCGGCCACACAGGCGGGATTCGCACAGTGGTTGCAGATGCGCGGCAGGTAGAACATCACCAGCGTCTCGATGCTGAGGAGTTGCAACCGCTGCTCCTCGGTCATGGCCGCCAGATTTGGATCATTGCGGGCATAGAGCGCGGAACCACCAAGATCATCGTCCCAGTTGGGGCCGGACTCGACGTCGATGTATTCGCCAGTGACCTTGCTGATGGGTATGGCCGTGGGCTGGTCGTCCAGCTCGGGACCGTTGAAGAGATCCTCATACCGGTAGGTCCATGGCTCGTAATACTCATCCATGGTGGGCAGGTCCGGCTGGTAGAAGATCTTCTGAAGGAACTTGCCCTTGCCTGTGAGGCGCAGTTCGAGCTTGCCATCCTTGACGATCCAGCCGCCCTTGTACTCGCCCTGGTCCTCCCACTTGGTGGGATAGCCGGTGCCGGGCTTGGTTTCGACGTTATTCCACCACATGTAGTCGGCGCCCTTGCGGTCGGTCCACACGTTCTTGCAGGCGATGGAGCAGGTGTGGCAGCCGATGCACTTGTCCAGGTGGAACACCATGGCGACTTGAGAGCGAATATCCATGAGGGTTCCTCCTACCAGACCAGTTGGCCGAGCTTGCGGACATAGACCACCGTTTCGCGGTTCACACCGGTGGGGCCCCAATAGTTGAAGTGGTAGCTGAACTGCCCATAGCCGCCGACCATGAGGTTGGGCTTGAGGCGGATGCGGGTCAGGCTGTTGTTCATACCCGCGCGCTTCATGCCCCGGATAGGACTCTTGGGTACGCCATAGGTGCGCTCCGTCGCGTGGTACTGGATGCAGGCGCCCTTGGGGATGCGGGCGCTGACACAGGCCCGCGTGACCACCACGCCGTTGTCGTTGTGGACCTCCACCCAATCGTTGTCCTTCAATCCCACGGAAGCGGCATCCTCCTCGCTGAGCCAGAGGGGATCGCACCCCCGCGAGAGCGTGGTCATGCGTTCCGTATCCCCGTACGTCGAGTGAATGTGCCACTTGCCATGGGGGGTCAGGTAGTTCAGCGCCAGTGTCTTGCCTTCGCGCTTGGAGCAGCGCAAATCCCCGAGCACCTGGGCCGGAGGCGTCGGCTTGTAGGTTGGCAGGTGTTCGCCAAAGGCGAGATAGCCTTCATGATCCAGGTAGCAGGACTGGCGACCCGTCAGCGTCCGCCAGGGCACCATGCGCTCCACGTTGTAGGTGAAGGCCGAGTAGGGCCGCTTCTCATCCACAAGGCCCGACCAGCAGGGGCTGTTCAGCACGCGCCGGGGCTGGGATAGCAGATCCTTGAAGGTGTACTTGATGCCGCGGTACGGCTCGGCGAGATCCTTCAACGGCAGGCCCGTGCGGCCTTCCATGAACTCGTAGGCCCGGTAGGCCAGTTCGCCGTTGGTCTCGGGCGAGAGATGCAGCAGCACGTTGGCAGCCTCCATGTCCTCTTCGAGGCTGGGGCGTTTCTGACCCTCGATCATCACCGTGGGATGGGTTTCGAGCATGCGGTCGTAGATGTCCTTGATGGGGTACTTCACACCGTGAGCACCCAGACCCTGTTCCCGGACATTCGGCCCCAGAGAGATGAATTGGTCGTAGAGCTTGGTGTAATCGCGGGTGATGACGGCCAGACTCGGCATGGTCTTACCCGGAATGGCTTCGCATTCGCCGGCCATCCAGTCCCGGATGTGGGGCTGGGCGATCTCTCCGATGCTGTCGTGGGCCAGCGGGCTCGAGACGATGTCCTCGATGGGGTTGGGCAGGTGCTTGGCCGACAGCTCGCTGACAGTCTTCGCCATCCCCTTGAAGATGTCCCAATCGCTCTTGGATTCCCAGCAGGGCGGAACTGCCGCCGACAGGGGATTGATGAAGCTGTGCATGTCCGTGGAATTGAGATCCGTCTTCTCATACCAAGTGGCGGTAGGCAGCACGATGTCGCTGTAAAGGGCCGAGGTGTCCATTCGGAAGTTGATGTCCACCACCAGGTCCATCTTTCCCGTGACCGTGGGGCGCCACACAACATCTTTCAGCGTGCCTTCGGCCACCTCGTCGGCGATGGCATTGGTGTGGGTCCCGAGGTAGTGCTTGAGGAAGAATTCGTGGCCCTTGGCCGAGGTACCGATGGCATTGCCGCGCCAGATGTACCAGACGCGGGGCCAATTCTCGGCGGCATCTGGATCCTCGATGGAGAACCGAAGATCCTTCTTCTTCAGGCGGTCCACGGTGCTGGCGATGATGGCTGAGTTGTCCTTGGCGCCCGCCTTGCGGGCATCGGCCACGACTTGCATGGGATTCTCGTTGTATTGGGGGAAGTAGGGCAGCCAGCCACTGCGCACGGCGCGGGTCTGCATGTTCATGCAGTGGCCCTCCACCAGCTCACTGCCATCCGGGACCGTGTTGTATTCCTTGAATTCCTTCTCGTAGCGCCACTGGTCGCTGTTCACGTAGTGCCAGCTTGGAGCGTTCTGGAGCCGGTTCACGGAGACCCAGTCCTTGGCCAGAGCGATGGCACTCCAGGAGGCCACCGGGGCCAACTTTTCCTGGCCGACGTAGTGGGCGAGGCCGCCGCCGTTGGTGCCGATGCACCCGCAGAACACGAGGGCGTGCTGGGCGGCCCGGTAGATCAGGTTGTTGTGGTACCAGTGGTTGATACCGGCGCCGATGATGACCGTGCACTTGCCCTTGGTCAGCTCGGCGGTGTGAGCCCATTCGCGGGCGAAGCGGAGCACGTTGTCGCGGGACAGCCCCGTGTGCTTCTCCTGCCAGGCGGGCGTGTAGACCCCGGAGGCGTCGTTGTAGTCCTTCGGGTAGGCGCCAGGCAAATCACGATCCACGCCAAACTGGGCCATGAGGAGGTCGTAGACCGTGGTCACAGGAACCGAGCTTCCATCCGCCAGACGGATGTGTCTCACGGGAACACCCCGGAAGAGCGTCTTCCCGTCTGCAAAATCGTCGAACTGGACCTGCTCCGTCTCACGGCCAAGCATTGTCAGCGCCGGATCGATGGGGCTATCGTCCTTGCCGTCCTGAAGCAACAGGTTCCACTCACCCTGCTTCGTGCTCCAGCGCTGACCCATGGCTCCCTTGGGCATCTTGGGCGCGCCAGAGGGGTGGTCCCACATGAGGAACTTCCATTCGCCATGTTCTTCCTCGGCGTACTTTTCGAGGCGACCCGCCCGCAGTAGCTGGCCGGGGCGGTAGCCGCCCTCAATCGGTGTCAGTTCAACAAGGAAGGGACCATCCGTGTATTTCTTCTGGTAGTCCAGGAAGAAGGGCACCTGCTTCTGATGGTGGAATTCCGTGAGGATGACGTGGTTCACGGCCATCCAGAAAGCGCCATCCTGGCCCTGATGTACCGGCATCCACTCGTCGGCGTACTTGGCCACCTGGTTGAAGTCAGGGCTGAAGACCACCATCTTGGTACCGTTGTGGCGCGATTCCGCCGCGAAGTGGCAGTCAGGTGTGCGCGTCATGTTCAGGTTGCTGCCCATGACCGCGAGGAACTTCGCGTTGTACCAATCCGCGCTCTCCTGCACGTCGGTCTGCTCGCCCCACATTTCGGGGCTGCTGGGCGGCAGGTCACAGTACCAATCGTAGAAGCTCAGGTTAGTGCCGCCCATGAGCTGGATGAAGCGCGAGCCTGCGGCGTAGCTCAGCATGGACATGGCGGGAATGGGACTGAAGCCCGCGATGCGGTCCGGGCCATGGGTCTTGATGGTGTGGATATTGGCCGCAGCCATGAGCTCGTTCACCTGCTCCCACGAGGCGCGGCGGAAGCCACCCTTCCCCCGGGCCTGCTGGTAGCGTGCGCGCTTGACTGGATCGTTCTGGATGCTGGCCCAGGCCGCGACGGGATCCTGGTCCTTGCCCTTGGCCTCATTCCAGAGGTCCATCAGCGCCCCGCGCATGTAAGGGAACTTCACTCGGAGGGGGCTGTAGAGGTACCAGGAGAAGCTGATGCCGCGCTGGCAGCCACGTGGCTCGTAGGGCGGGACGGTCTCATCCAGGAGCGGGTAGTCCACCACCTGCATCTCCCAGGTGACGATGCCTTCCTTGACGTAGATGTTCCAGCCGCAACTGCCAGTGCAGTTCACGCCGTGGGTGCTGCGCACCACCTTGTCGTGCGCCCAGCGGTTCCGGTAGAACTCCTCCCAGGTGCGGGTTTCTGGGTCTACGATGTCGGTGATCCAGTGGCTCTGCTTACGCTCGGTCATGGTGATTCCGTCTCCTCGTGTCTGGATCAGGCTCTTGGCTTAAGATTTTTTCGAACGCCCTTCAATCGCTTCCGGCCCAGGTGGCCCCCCAGCAGCATTCCCCCCACCAGGCCAACAACGCCGAGCACGGGGAAGATCACATCGCGTTGATCCGGCGGCTGGGAGCCCACGCTCTTCAGGAAGCTGGCCACCTGGAAGGCTTCTTCCGGGCTAGCTGGGGTCTTAGCGAACACGCCTTGCATGGTCGGGAAGGACGGGTTCTCAATGACCCCTGCCAATCCGGCCCCGTACTTGGCGGTCGCACCGGTCAGGTCCGGTCCCAGCCACCCGCCGCCCCAGCCGCCCACACCCTGAGCGCGGTGGCAGGACATGCAGGAAGGGGCTCCGGATTTAAAGCGCAGATCGCCCGTGAAGTAGAGCCTGCCGCGACGGATGTCCTCGGGCGTGGCGGGCCGCGAGATCGCAGCAGTCCCAAGGGTCTTGCCCTGAGCGCTGAAGTCATCGATCAGTTTCAGGAGGGCCTGGGCCTCAGGAACCGTTACGCCCAATTCAGGCATCCTCACACCGTTGAACTCCCGCAGCAACGCCGTGGCGGTGGGATCCCCCCCATCGATCATGGCCGCCGCCCCGGTGATGAATTTGGCTGACCAGTCATGGGGCCGGCGCTTGCCCAGATCCTTCAGGTCCGGGCCCACCTTCTTGCCCGCGCCTATGGTGTGGCAGCTCATGCAGCTCTTGCGGAACTGGGCTTCGGCATCCTGGGCGGCCAGAGGCTCCGTCAGAGGAAGCAGCAGGGCTGATAGCAAAATCAGTCGTGGCGCGGTTCTGGGGAACACGACACCTCCTCGACGGAGCGGCCCGCGACTGGCACAGGCATATTTAGGATAGTGGAATCGGAAATAGTGCCCAAGTATGTGCCGCGTATGTTGAACTGCGCAAGGGGGTAGTCCACGAAAAGATGTGAATTGTGACTATTTTTTAACCACTGATATACTTCAAATTATTTATATTTGTCCAGTAGATCCACTGTGTTGTCCCCCGAAACTCGGGATTCAGTCCTGCGCCGCCTGAATTCGTCGCCCAGGGTGGGGTTCTCTCCAGACGGGTTGAAAAATAAGCAAAATTGGCCCTGGATCACCGTAATGGTCGTGACTATATTCGGATGACTTAATCCTCTTAATGTCCATCTGGATGGTCCATGCAGCATTCCGAGCTTGGCTTTGCCCCTTCGCGCAGCATCTTCCACACGCCGACCCGGTATGCGCTCCAGGTTCTCGTCCGACTTCCCAGTGATGGCACCTATCGCCTGGCCCGCTGTCTAGCTGCCGATCTGGAGCTTCCCGGCCCATACCTGGCCAAGATCCTTCAGATCCTCGGCCACTGTGGAATTCTGGAATCACACCGGGGACCCTCCGGCGGATTCCGCCTGAACCGGGCACCGGAAGAGATCACCCTGAAAGAGGTGGTCGTAGCCATGGAGGGTCCCGAACCCTTCGGGGATTGCCTCTTGGGTCACCACGGAGGGAAGGATGGGTGCCATTGCCCCATCCGCCCGGCCTGGGATGTCCTTCAGAATCAGCTTACGGCCTTTATGGCCGAAACCACCTTGCAGGATCTAAAGGTATCTCACGACTTGTCTAGTATTTCCGATGAACCAGACCGTCCGGATGCGGTGCCTGTTTAATTATTTATGAACGCGTGATCCGAATCACTTCCAGTGGCCACGGGTCCATTTTGATTTAGGATTAATCTATCCGATTTTTCAACCCTCGGAGCCACCATGTCGGAACGATCCCAAGCTTACACAGCCCTGGCCATGAGCACCTTGGCCTTCACTCTGTGTTTCGCCGTCTGGACGCTCAACGGCGTCCTCGTCACCTTCCTGGTTGAGAACGGTCTTTTTCGTTGGGACACGGCCCAGATCGGCTGGCTCATTGGGATCCCCGTGCTCACGGGCTCCGTCATGCGGTTGCCCGTGGGCCTGCTCACCGATCGCTTTGGCGGGCGCAAGGTCTACACGATCCTCCTGCTCTTGGCCGCCCTGCCCACCTGGTTGCTAGGCAGTGTCCATGACTACCAGGGCTTCCTGTTCGCCTCCCTGGGCTTCGGTCTGTCCGGCGCGGCCTTCGCGGTGGGCATCGCCTATTCCAGTGTCTGGTTCAGCAAAGCCCGTCAAGGCACGGCCCTGGGCATCTTCGGCGCAGGCAATGCCGGTTCCGCGATCACCAGCATGGGCGCACCGCTCCTTCTGAAAAAACTCACCGCCGGCGGGACGAACCTGGAAGCCTGGCGGATGCTGCCAAAGATCTACGCCATCGTGCTGCTCGTCATGGCTGTGGCCTTCTTCCTCTTCACCCAGGAGAAGAAGGCCGAAGGAGCGAAGGACCGGTCCTTCGCCCAGATGTTGACCCCGTTGCGGAACGTTCGTGTCTGGCGTTTTGGGCTCTACTACTTCCTGGTCTTCGGCTGTTTCGTAGCCTTGGCCCAGTGGCTGATCCCTTACTATGTGGGCGTCTACGGCATGAGCCTGGTCATGGCAGGACTCCTGGCCTCCCTGTTCAGCCTGCCCTCCGGCCTCATCCGCGCCGCTGGCGGCTGGATGTCGGACCGATTCGGGGCCCGAACGGTCATGTACTGGACCTTCGGCCTCAGCATCTTTGCCTGTGCGGCGCTCATGGTCCCGCGCATGTCCATCGAAAGCCCGGGGCCATCCGTGCTGGCTCAGATTGGCGGTGTGGTGACCGCAGTCAGCGCTGAACACATCACAGTAGGCGATACGACCTATCCCCTGCGGACCAAGGGTGCGGAACCGGACACTCGGAACGACCAGATGCTGGTGTTCCCTCAGAGCCGGTTCTGGCAGACCCCCGTGGTGAAAGTAGGCGACCGGGTGAAGAAGAAGCAATTGCTGGCCTCAGGCACCACGCATGTGTTCTTCCAGGCCAATGTGTGGATCTTCACTTTCCTGGTGTTCATGGTGGGAATCGTCTGGGGAATCGGGAAGGCCGCGGTCTATCGCTACATCCCTGACTACTTCCCCGATGAAGTGGGGGTGGTCGGCGGCATCGTGGGTGTGATCGGTGGGCTGGGTGGATTCGCGGGTCCCATCCTCTTTGGCTACCTCCTGAAGGCCACAGGGCTCTGGACGACCATGTGGATGTTCCTCATGATCCTCTCGGTCATCTGCCTGGTTTGGCTCCATGCGGTGGTTCGCCGCATCACCCGGGAGCAGAATGAGACCCTCTACACCCGCTTCGAACACCATGCACCTGCCCTTGCGCCTGATGAAGTCGTCGAACCCGCCTGAACCCGTCACTGGAGGCCTCCATGGCCAAGCTCACCGACTGGAAACCTGAAGACCCTCAGGCTTGGGCAGCAGGCGGCAGCCGCACAGCCTGGCGGAACCTCGCAGTCTCCGTACCGGCCCTACTCTCGGCCTTTTGTATCTGGATGTTCTGGAGCGTCCTGACTGTCCGGATGAAGGAGGCCGGATTCCCCTTCACCGCCGCCCAACTCTTCACCCTCATCAGCATTGCCGGACTGAGTGGAGCCACGCTGCGCATCCCCAGCGCCTTCCTCGTGGGCCTGGCGGGGGGCCGCAACACCATCGCCCTCACCACCGCACTCCTCGTGGCACCCGCCCTAGGCGCGGGTATCGCCCTCCAGGATAAGACCACTCCCTTCGCCACCTTCGCGATTCTGGCGGCCCTCAGCGGCATCGGCGGGGGCAACTTCGCCTCATCCATGGCTAACATCAACGGCTTCTTCCCCAAGCGCCTAGCTGGCTTGGCCTTGGGCCTGAACGCGGGCGTGGGCAACCTGGGCGTCAGCATCATGCAGATCCTGGTGCCTGCGGTCATGGGCACTTCATTGTTCGGCGCGCTCGCTGGGGCACCGCATTTGAATGCGGCCGGTCGTCAACTCTGGGTGCAGAATGGCGCGCTGGTGTGGGTGCCCTTCCTGGCCGTGGTCGCTCTCCTCGCCTGGTTCCTCATGGACAACCGGGAGGGACAGGACTGCGAGCCCACCAGCCTCGCATTGCTGAAAATCCTGGGGCTCCACCTCATCGGGTTCGCCGCCACGGCCATGGGCGTCCTCCTGCTTCTGCGCTTCAAGCTCGGACTTCTGCCTCAGATGGGCGTGCTGGTGCTCACCATCCTGGTCTGCCTCGGCCTGATGAAGCTCCTGCCCGGCAAGATCAAAACGGGCCTGGATGCTCAGTTCGCGATCTTCCCCAAGAAGCACACCTGGATCATGACCGTGCTCTACCTCATGACCTTCGGCAGCTTCATCGGCTTCAGCTCCGCGCTGCCCCTGCTCATCAAGGTGGTGTTCGGACGCTACCCCGTGGGGGTGCTCAACCCGCACAGCCCGAACCCCCTGGCCTATGCCTTCCTGGGCCCCTTGGTGGGGTCCATCGTGCGGCCCATCGGCGGCATGCTGTCGGACAAATTTCGCGGGTCGCGTGTAACGCAGTGGGCCACCGTCCTGATGATCCTCGGCGCCCTCGGCGTCGCCCACTTCGTCAAGCTGGCCCAATCCGCCCCGGATCCCGCCGTCCACTTCATGCCCTTCCTTATCCTCTTCCTGTTGCTCTTCGTGGCCTCGGGACTGGGCAACGGCTCCACCTTCCAGATGGTGCCCTTCATCTTCGAGCCCAAGCTCGCCGGTCCGGTCCTCGGCTGGACCTCGGCGGCTGCCGCCTATGGCGCCTTCATTATCCCGGCCATTTTCAAGATCCAGGTGGATGCCGGAAAGGTGGAGGTGGCCCTCTACGGCTTTGCGTTCTTCTACCTGCTCTGCCTCGTCCTGAATTGGTACTACTACGCAAGAACCAATGCAGAAGTGAAGTGCTAGTGATTATCCCAGAGACCAACCAACACCAATAAGGGAGCAAACATGACGAGCCTCAACGCGCAGACCCGCCTCGGCGATCTGATCAAGACCCAGCCTGAAGCCATGAGGTATTTCGAGAGCGTCGGCATTGACTACTGCTGTGGCGGTCATCGGCCTCTCGGTGAGGCCTGTGACGCAGTCGGCCTGGATTGTGATTCAGTCCTGAAGACTTTGGGATCCCTGCCGAAGGCAGCAGAGGGAAGCCCGTCACCCGCAGACTGGGAGAAGGCGACACTGACCGATCTCATTGCGCACATCGTCCCCACGCATCACGATTTCTTGCGTACCGAGCTGCCAAGGCTGGACAAGCTGGTGACCAAGGTGCTGGAGGTCCATGGCGAGCGCCATCCTGAGATGGAGCGGATCTACGACCTTTTCCAGGCACTGACAGCCGACCTCATGCCCCACCTCATGAAGGAAGAGCAGATCCTCTACCCCTTCATCCGGAGCATGGAGAGTGGGCAACAAGGTGGTGCCTGTTTCGGCACCGTCCAAAGCCCCATCCGGGTGATGGAGATGGAGCATGAGGCTGTTGGCGCCATCCTCGCGGAACTCCGGAAACTGACGAACAGCTATACCGCCCCCGCAGATGGCTGCGCCACCTTCCAGGCCCTCTACCAAGGCCTTGCAGGACTTGAAGCGGACATCCACCTGCATATCTACCTTGAGAACCAGATCCTTCATCCTCGCGCCATTGCGATGGAGAGTAGCCTCCAGGGATAAGGCAGCAGGCCACCAAGGCTTCTCAAAGCCACTCCTATTCTCGGTACGCGACATGGTGCGCCGCAACAGCTTGATACACCATCCTCACCCCAGCGGACTCACCCCCGAGGGAAGGATGTGCATCGTCATCCTGAGCACTGAACATATATGTAACTTGCCCAATGGACCCGATCACTGGGTGGAAGAATACGGATGAGAGACTGGTTTACCAAGAACCTTGGCGATGCATCGATGGCTGATGAATCCGTGGAACGCATCAAGGCGCTATTCCTTCTGGAATATGAAAGATCAAAGCAACCTCCAGGAATGGCCGTCTTCATTCGACATGAATCGAATGGCTATCTCCATTGTGAAGTCCGCCTCTACTTCTCACCTGCCTCAGCGCCTGTGGCACAAGCCGTGAATGCAGATTCATGCCAGAGGCCATCACCGACCGATCTAGGCCTTCTAGCTGGACCGCAAGATTCTTGGGTGTTACTTTTTCCCGTGGTCTGAATCCTCTTCTTTCCTAGTCAATGATTGAAGCCTCGATTCGTCTAGAGGTTCAATCGCCGTTGCTGACCGGCTACGAAGACTGTTCATCGAAAACCTCCACGAGAACAGTTTTGGGATTCGGAACTGAGTAGTCCCTTACCCGTCGAAACTTCCGTTCCGCTGCATTCCCAAGTCCTTTCGTGGCACAAAACTCAGCCCATGCATCCATCAGGGGCCGCCTCTTTTTGATCATGGCGCCCCTCGAATAGGCGGCTTCAGTCTTGTCCGGCAGACCATGGGCAAGGGCGAACTCGATGACCTGACGGTCGAATTCGGTATGGTCCTGCCCCCACGTTTTAAACGTCGCACGGAACCCATGGGGGACGACGCGCTTCCCCTTCGGGTCGCGCCAACCAATGTTTCCCACCTCCGCACGATGTGCATCCATGCGCTTGATCAACGCGGTCATGGCCGCGTCAGACAGGCAAGTCTCAGGCTTTCCGCCAGGGAACACGAACTGTCCGGTCTTGAGCTTGCCCATGCTCCGAATGATCTCAACCGCGCGAGGTGACAGCGGAATCACATGTTCCTTCTTGCCCTTCATGCGCATCGCTGGCACTGTCCAAAGGGCCTTTTCGAGATCGAATTCTTCGCCCATCGCGCCACGGACCTCCCGCGGGCGAGAGGCATTCAGGATCAAGAACTCCAAGGCCCGTGCTGCGGTGCCTTTCTCCTGCCGAAGCACCTCTGTGAATGCTCCAATTTGGGAAAAAGGAAGCGATGGGTAATTTACCAGTTTTTTGAGCCTGGGTGATTCGATAAGGAGGGCCTCAAGCTTCCCTTCCCACGCTGCGGGATTGTCCGCGTCGTACCACTCTTTGCCTTTAGCGAAGTCGAATACGGCCTCGATGCGGCTCCTGACGCGACTTGCTGTTTCTGCAATTTCCTCCCAGATAGGCTGAAGCACAGAGTGGACGTGCGTGGTCCTAATGGACCTGATCTCCATGGTCCCCAGTATTGAATAGGCGTGGGTCTTTAAGGAGTTCAACCAATCATCCGCATATCCAGACGTCCACTTTGCCTTATGGGCTTCCCAGCATGCCTGCGTCGCTTCCTCAAATGTTTTCATGCTGGCGATCAGATCTAGAGCCTCTTGCTTCCGTCTCTTGCGCTCGAGGATCGGGTCACCAAAATTCTTCAGGATCTTTCTCTGGTCCGTCGCGATCCCACGCGCCTCTTCAAGGGTGTAATCGGTAAACGGGCCGATTCCGAATTCCCTGAGCTTGCGGCCACCGTCCCTTATTCTCTGCCAATACCGAAAGGACCAGTACTTTGTCACCTTGGCAACTCGCTTGCCCTTCTGGGTTTCCCACTGCTGGGCTCCGTCTACCCGAACCTGCCTGACCTGTAGGTAGAGCCCACCACCTTGGTGGTCGCAGTAGGTCCCTGGAACGTGCCATGCCGCAAGGGTCTGCTCGTCGAAAATCGGACCATTCCCACTGCGATTTAGCTTGGCCACAAGTCCTCCAGAACCAACCATGGAGTCCATACTACCATCCATACAGCACACTCTAAATCAACCAAGATTTTTTGTATACTGTGCAATAAACATAATCATAAAAATTGTTAATTCATTATACATCAATAATATAGCAAAAATTATAGTAATTCTTTATACCATTATAAATCATGTTCGACTCCCACCACCTCCACCAAGTAAAAGCCCCCGCAAAGCGGGGGTTTTTACTTGGTGGAATTGCCGCTGCGGCCAAGTAGGCGCCCACCGGGCAGGACTAAATGTCCTGCCCGGTGGATCAGCGCCGTGGCCAGCAGCGACACGCCGGGCCCCTGTGGGGGCCCCTTTTTGGTGGAGATAAGACAGCGGGAGTCGAATCCGGAATGGCGCGCAGGTAGGCGCCCGATTCGGCAGCCCGGGGGGCTGTTGAATGGGATCAGCGCCGTGCGCAGCCAGTCCGGCGGCCGGAGCGTCACCCGCAGGGTGATGCGGAGGGACTCCCACCACCTCGCGCAAGTGGGTCGGGATCCAGGCGAGGGCCTTTCGATGAGGATCAGCGTCACAGCCAGCAGCCACACGCCCTGATGAGGATTTGTTACCGACGGAAGGCCCTGTCTTCACGACCTCCCCGGAATCCAGGTGAAGATGGAGTGCAACGAGTCCTTCATGTCCATGCCTCCTCGCCCCATCCGCCTGTTCCTCACCGCCCGCGATGTGGAATACAGGTTGTCCGAAATCCCGCTGGCTTCAGTGCCCACGGATGAGCCGGATCACCGCAGGATCCAAGTCCATTCCGAAACGACCTTCCAGACCATCGAGGGCTTCGGGGGCGCCTTCACGGAGGCGGCGGCGGTCACGTGGCTTGCGCTGAGCCCGGCTCGCCGGGAAGAGCTCCTGCACGCCTACTTCCACCCGGAGTCCGGCCACGGCTACACGCTCTGCCGGGTGCCCATGGGGAGCTGCGATTTCGCCCTGGGGAACTACGCCCATGTGGAGACGGCAGGCGACCTGGAGCTCGCGACGTTCTCCATCGCGCGGGACCGGCAGGCCATCATCCCCTTCATCCAGGCGGCCCAGCAGGTGGCGGGCCACCCCATCAAGCTGCTGGCCTCCCCCTGGAGCCCGCCCGCCTGGATGAAGAGCAACGGCCAGATGAACCGGGGCGGCACCCTCCTGCCTGAATGCCGCCGGGCCTGGGCCCGCTGCTTCGTCCGCTTCATCCAGGCCTACGCCGAGGAGGGCATCCCGATCTGGGGCGTCACGGTGCAGAACGAACCCATGGCGGCCCAGCCCTGGGACTCCTGCCTGTACTCGGCGGAGGCGGAGCGGGACTTCGTGCGCGACTTCCTGGGTCCGGAGCTCGCCGCGGCCGGGCTGGGTGACGTCAAGATCATCATCTGGGACCACAACCGGGACCAGATGGTCGAGCGGGCCCGGGTGGCGTTCTCGGCCCCTGAGGCCTCCAGGTTCATCTGGGGCACCGGCTTCCACTGGTACGGGGAGGACTGCTTCGACCACGTGCAGCAGGTTCACGATGCCTGGCCCCACAAGCACCTGCTCTTCACAGAGGGCTGCCAGGAGGGTGGGCCGCACGCAGGTTCCTGGGAGCTGGGCGAGCGCTATGCCCGCTCGATGATCCAGGACCTCAGCCGCTGGACGGAAGGCTGGATCGACTGGAACCTGCTGCTCGACACCCAGGGCGGCCCCAACCACGTGGGGAACCTCTGCAGTGCGCCGGTTCTCGCCGATGCCGCGAAGGACGCCCTGGACTGGCAGAGCTCCTACTACTACCTGGGACACTTCACCCGCTTCGTGAAGGTGGGCGCGCGCCGTCTCGGCTGCGAGTCCACCGTCGGGGAGCTGGAGGCCGCCGCCTTCCTCAACCCGGATGGCGCCATCGCCACGGTGGTGATGAACCGCACAGAATTGAGCCTGGGCTTCGAACTGTGCTCCGGGGAGGGTTCCGGCCTCAGGACCGGACTCCCGCCGCGGTCGATCGCCACCTACCTCTCGTGAGCTGACGCTTCGGGGTACAGCGCTCGCATGACCAGCTTCGGCTTGCGGTCCACGGTGAAGAGGCCCCAGTGCTTCTCGGGCTCCAGAGGATCGGGAGAGCCCTTCCAGGGCTCGTCGAAGGCCTCGAACACGAAGGTGAGGATGCCCTCGGCGCCCGTCCAGGCCATGAGGTCCTCGTAGTAGGTCGCCTGCAGCTCCTCGGAGGAATTTTCGGGGTGGATGCCGCGGCCGTTGGAGTTCGTGGCCCACCCCGCCTCGGTGATCACCACCGGCTTCTCAGGATAGAGCCTCGCTACGCTCAGGTAGTTGTCCTGGGTGTAGTGGATGGCTTCATGAACCCGCTTGTACTCCCAGACCGGATAGGTGTGGAGCGAGATGAAGTCCAGTTCCTCGGCCAGGTCCCGCAGCTTGTGCTGCCAGGGCACGTAGTTCTCGCAGAAGGTCACGGGCTGGGGAATACGGCCCTTGACCCGGCGGACCAGCTCGATCAGCCGGCTGACGGGCACGAAGTGATCGGTCCAGTCCACGGTCGCCTCATTGCCCACGGCCACGGCGAAGACGAGGTCGCCAAAGCGCTCCGCCAGAGCCACCAGCCGCTCGATTTCGGCATCGTTCTCGGCCCGGCTCGCCTCGAGCTCCGCTTCGGTGTAGGTGGTTCCCCAGGGACAGCCGAAGTTGTTCATCTCCGCGCCCACATAGGCGCCGAGCATGACCCGGAAACCGAGGCCCGCCTCGCGGATGACCTCCAGGACCCGCTCCGCATGGGGGCTGCAGTCGTAGAGGCGCAGCAGCTGCCAGTGCTGGGCGAGGATCCGCAGATCCTCGAGGATCTCGGCCTTGGAGGGGTAGATCCGCTCGCCCGGGCTCTGGCCCCGCCGGTAGCCCGAGTAGCAGATGGCGTTGCCGGCCGGGAGGCTCAGCATGTGGGAGAGGCTCCAGGGCTACACATACTTCGGGCGCCCATCCTTGTCCCAGAGTCCCCAGTAGGCCCCCACGTCCCCTTCATCCCCCACCTTCCAGGCCTCGTCGAAGGCGGCGAAGTAGAAGATCTGGACCTCGTCCCTGCGCCCCCAGTCGCAGGTGTCGATGAAGTAGCGCAGGGCCCCATCCACCGAGGGCACCGAGCCGTGGAAGGCCTGACCTGTGTTCGGCCAGCCGGTCTCGCTGACGATGACTTGCTTGCCGTTGGCCACGGCCAAGGTCCGCTGGTACATGCTCTGCATGTAGGCGATGGCCTCCTCCCGGGGGCAGCCTTCCCAGAAGGGGTAGCAGTTGGTCATCAGGATGTCGCAGGCCGCCGTGATGCGAGGGTGCTTCTCGAAGAGGTAATAGGCATCCACGTAGCCCACGGGCACGTCAGGCAAGGCCGCCTTGGCCCGGTGGAGGTAGTCCAGCAGCTCGTCCTCGGACAGGTCCTCCCGCAGCAGCACCTCGTTGCCGATGGCCAGGATGTCGGCATGGCCGGCGCGGGCGACCTCGATGGCAGCGGCGAGTTCCGCCTCATTGTCGGCACGGTCGGTGCCGAGCCAGGCGCCCACGAGGGTGTTCAGGCCCAGCCCGTGGGCGATCCGCGGGGTGTGCTGGTGCCCCTCGGTGCAGGAGAAGGAGCGGATCCAGCGGGTGTAGGGGCGGATGATCTCCAGTCGCTCCCGGATCTGCGCCTCGGTGACGATGGACCCCGGTGCCTGGCCCTCCAGGTAGGGGCTGAAGCAGAGGCCATGGACTCCGGCCTCCATCACCTGGTGGTACTCCTCCAGAAGGGATGCAAGCCCCTCCGGGCCGGCAGCCCCCTCGCCCGAGGCACCCGGATCCGAACCGGTCCAGACGGGGTGCGCGACGCCGGAGTGAAGCCTGGGGGTTTCCCCGGATGAACGAGACGGTTTGGGTTGGGACATGGCAAGACTCCCGGAGGGTCAGGTTCCGGGAGCGGCCTTGGGCGGCCTGCTCTTGGTTCTTCCGCGGCCTGCCCCCCCGGGCACCAGCGACACCACGAGGGTGCCCTTGAGGATCTCCGCGCGGAGAGCCGACGCGAACTCCGGTGGCAGGGTCTCCAGGTACGCTTCCAGGGTCCAGGCTTCCTCTCCCCGGGACGGATCGATCTCCGGGGGCACATGGTGCTGGATGGACAGCTCCATGACCTGCCGGACGGTCCTGAGTTTCTTGGTCATCAAGGAGCTCCAGTGAAACGGGGGTGCCAGGGAACGCAAGCGGGAACGCTCGACTGGCTGGATGGGTGCGGCACCCCGGTTGTCTGATCTGGGTTTGCAGAAACGCCCGGCACCATTACTGCGAGCCGGGCGTTCCACGTCGCACCGGGGGGATGTCTCCGCCCGGGGCGACCACTGGTCAGGGCAGGAAGGTGATGTCGTCCAGGTAGTAGGTCTTGGCCCCGCCGGCGGCGGCACCGGTGACGCCAAAGTTGAAGAAGATCGAGGCCTTGTTGTAGGTGAAGGCCAGGTTCAGGGCGGCGGTGCCGGTGGCCTGGTTCGCGAAGTTGAAGGTCAGGGTCTGCCAGCCCGCCGCGGTGGTCACCGTGGCCTCCGTCTCACAGGTATGGGTGACATCGGCGGCGTCCTCGACCTTGAGCCGGACCTGGATTCCCGCATCCGGCGACCACACACGCACCGAGATCTGCTTCTTGGTCGCACTGAAGGGCAGCGTGGGAATGGAGTTGTTCGCGCCCGTGGACACTGTGGTTCCCGCCCACAACTCGGCAGTGGCGGACTTCACGACCTTGACCACCTTGTTGGTGCCGCCGGCGGGATCCGTCACCACAGTCGAGTCCTCGGCACCGCCGAACCCCGTCAGGGTGTAAGTGAGGGCCGCATCGTCGAAGGTGATGGGGGTGTAGGTGGCTCCGCCGCCTCCCCCGCCGCCGCTGCCGGTCCCACCGATGAAGGTCACGTCGTCGCAGTAGTAGGTCCTGGCCCCGCCCGCAGCGGCGCCAGTCGTGCCGAAATCGAAGAAGATCGTGACCTTGTTGAAGTTTTTGCTGACATCCAGGGCAGCCGTGCCCGTGGCCTGACTGGCGAAGTCGAAGGTCAGCGTCTCCCAGGCATTGGCCACGGTGGTGGTCGCCTCGGTCTCGCAGGTGATGCCGGCATTGGCAGCATCCTCCACCTTCAGGCGGACCTTGATGCCGACGACGGGGGAGTAGGTCCGCACGGTCATCCGGGTGTTGGCCGCATCGAAGGGCATCTTGCCGACGGACTGGTTCGCCCCTGTGGAGAGGGTGGTCCCCGCCCAGAGCTCGGCGGTGGCGGACTTCACGACCTTGACCACCTGGTTGACCGCGCCACCTGGATCCGCCGCTAGCGTGGAGTCCTCGGCACCACCAAAGCCCGTCAGCGTGTAGGTCGTCGCGCCGGTCTCGAAGGTCAGGGTGCTGAACGCGAGGCCGCCCCCACCACCGCCGCCACCCGAGCCGGTCCCACCAATGAAGGCCACGTCATCCAGGTAGAAGGTCTGGGCGCCCGAGCTGGCCCCTGCCGTTCCGAAGTTGCAGAAGACCGAGATCTTGTTGAAGGTCTTGCTGACATCCAGGGCGGCGGTGCCCGTGGCCTGGCTGGCGAAGTCGAAGGTCAGGGTCTCCCAGGCATTGGCCACAGTGGTCGTCGCTTCGGTCTCGCAGGTGATGGTGTTGTTCGCAGCGTCCTCGACTTTTACGCGGATCTTGAGGCCGGTGGCCGGGGAATAGACGCGTACGGACATCCGGGTGTTGGCGGCATCGAAGGGGAGCTTCCCCACGGACTGGTTCGCCCCGGTGGAGAGTGTGGTCCCAGCCCAGGTCTCGGCCGTGGCCGAACGGTTGATCTTCACGACCTTGTTCGCCCCACCGGTGGGATCCACCACGACGGTGGCGTCCTCGGCACCGCCGAAGCCGGTGAGCGTGTAGGTGAGCGCTGCGTCATCGAAAGTCAGCGTGCTGTAGCCGACAGCGCTGCCGCCGGTGCTCATGGCCACGTCATCGAAGTGGAAGGTCTGGGCGCCCGCGGTGGCTCCCGCGGTTCCGAAGTTGAAGAAGACCGAGACCTTGTTGTAGGTGTTGGCGACAACCAGGGCTGCGGTGCCGGACGCCGGAGTGCTGAAGTCAAAGGTCAACGTCTCCCAGGCGTTGGCCACCGTGGTGGTCGCCTCGGTCTCGCAGGTGATGGTGTTGTTGGCGGCATCCTCGACCTTCAACCGGACCTTGATGCCGGTGGCCGGGGCATAGACCCGCATGGACATCCGCGTGTGGGTCGCATCAAAGGGGAGCTTGCCGACGGACAGGTTCGCACCGGTGGAGACCGTCGTCCCGGCCCAGGTCTCGGCAGTGGCGGAGCGATTGACCTTGCCCACCTTGTTGGGGCCTCCGGCTGGATCGACCACGACTGAGGAGTCTTCAGCTCCGCCGAAGCCGGTGAGGGTGTAGGTCAGCGCGCCATCGTCAAAAGTCAGGGTGCTGAAGCCCGCTGCGCCGCCGCCACCGCCCCCGCCCGTGCCACCGATGAAGGTCACATCATCGAAGTAATAGGTCTTGGCGCCGGCGGTGGCGCCGCTCACGCCGAAGTTGAAGAAGATGGTCGCCTTGTCATAGGTGCTGGCCACGTTCAGGGCGGCCGTTCCCGCCGCCTGGCTGGCGAAGTCGAAGGTCAGGGTCTCCCAGGTGTTGGAGACGGTGGTGACGGCTTCCGTCTCCACCGAGGTGCCAGGGGCGGTGTGGTCCTCCACCTTCAGCCGCACGGGGATCCCCGCATTGGGCGAGTAGACGCGCACGGTCATCCGCGTGTTCCCGGCACTGAAGGGAATCTTCGTTGCGAAGCCCAGGGTGCCATCCTCGGTCAGGGTCGTCCCGGCCCAGGTCTCGGCCGCCGCCGACTTGACCACCTTGGCCACCTTGTTGGTGCCGCCCGCGGGGTCGACCACGATCGTGGAATCGTCTGCCCCGCCGAAGCCCAGCAGACCGTACTTCACGGTGGCCGAGTCGAAGCTCACGGGCAGGTCCATCTGGGTCAGCACCACCGGGTGGGTGTCATAGGCCTGGCTCACGCTGGCTGCGGCGGTGTTGGCGACCCCTGCGGCGCTCTTGAAGGCTCCTGCAGCCACCGCGATGGTCATGGTACCGGCCGCATTGGCCGGGGGAGTGACGACCAGTGTGTACTGGTTATTCGAGACCTTGGTCGTCGAGGCAGCGCCGGTGCAGTTCGTCATGGTGACGGCCGAGACGGGGAACGTGCTCACAGGCTGACTGAAGGTGAAGGTGCAGGTCATGGGGCCGGTAACGGGTGCACTGCTGGCACCGCCGATCACCACGGCCGGGGCCGGATTGAAGGTCTGGACTGGTGCTGCCGGCGTCGCCTTGCCGCCGCAGCTGATCATCAAGGCCAACGGTGCCGCCAGGAGCGCCAGCGGGAGCAGGAATCCGCGCAGTCGACGGTGGGTCATGGGGTCTCCTCGGGAGGGAATGGCTTGGAAGCCGATGCATGCATGGTCGAGCGGGGAATGGACCTGATTTGCGGGGTGCGGAAGAGGGTACGGACTATGGGCTGAGGTAGGGCTGGTCAAGGTTGGGTTCTGGAAAGTGGGTTGTATATGATCTTTTTTCGTTTTTATATATGAATTTTCGCGCCACGCGGCCCGTCGGTCATGTATGAAGGTCATGCCGCTTTGAAGAGCTTCAATGTTATTTAAGATCTTTTTTATCAATTCTTAAAATCACGGATGCTCCGTCGGGCCACCCCCTCTCCCTGCCCTCCCCCCGCCTGAATGTGCCCGGGCTCCCCCTGGAACCAGGCAAGCCTCGGAACCGGGCCCACGCGAAATCTAGACAAGCTACAATCCATTTTCATGCCCAAGAACCGCCACATCGCCCTGCTCGTTCCCGCCTCCGGCGGCTACAGCCGCGGTGTCTGCCAGGGGGTGGCCACCTATGCCCTCGAGCATGACGACTGGCTGATCTTCCCCTACGAGCGGGGCGAGGTCACGAAACTGCCTGCCTGGCTCAAAAAGGGGCACATCGACGGGATCATCGGGTTCATCACGACGCCCGAACTCGGCCGTCAGATCTCCTCCCTGGGCGTGCCCGTGGTGGATGTCCAGGGCGAGGGGAACTGCCCCGCCTCCCCGGTGATCGACACGGACCCCGAGGCGGTGGCCCAGCTGGCGGGGGACTTCTTCCTCCAGGCGGGCTTCATCAACTTCGCCTTCGGCGGCTACCCCGGCATCTTCTTCTCGGACCGCCGCTCGGCCGCCTTCTGCCGGATCCTCGAGGCCCAGGGGCGCCAGGTGCACTGCTACCAGCCCCCCGACAAGGTGGCCGCCACCATCAAGCTGCAGTTCCAGGAGCTGCGGGGCCTCGAATACGAGGCGGCCCTGGCCGCCTGGCTCTCGAAGCTGCCCAAGCCAGTCGCCATCCTGGCCTGCAACGACATCCGCGGCCAGCAGATCATCACGGCCTGTCGGGACCTGGGCATCTCCATGCCCTCGGACGTCTCCGTCATCGGCGTGGACAACGACGAGATCCTCTGCCGCCTCTGCCGTCCCACCCTCACCAGCATCGCGCCGAACATCGAGGGCATCGGCCAGATGGCCGCCGACATGCTGAACCGGATGCTGGACGGCGAGCAGGTCGCGCCCGTCCTCCACCGGATGGCCCCCCTGCGCATCGTCGAGCGGCAGTCCACCGACATCACCACGGCCCAGGATCCTCTGGTCCTGGCCGCCTCCCGCATCATCCGGGACCGCGCCTGCCACGGGATCTCCGTGGACCAGATCTGCGAGCTCGTAGACTGCTCCCGCTCCACCCTGGACAACCTCTTCAAGAAGCACCTGGACCGGCCCGTGGCCCAGGAGATGCTTCGCATCCGCCTCAACCGGGGCATGCGCCTGCTCGAGGACTCGAACCTCGCCATCGAGGAGGTGGCGAGGGAATGCGGATTCACGTCGGCCACCTATTTCTGCCGGTTCTTCAAACGCGAGGCGGGCACCACGCCGGCCCTCTACCGGGCGCAGTTCGCCCGGCGCTGAGGGGCCGGCGGGCCAGGATCAGGGCGCCGCGGGGCGGCCTGTGACCATCGTCTCCGCGAGGCTGCGCGGGGGCACCGCGAGCTGCGTGCCGTCACTGAACCTCACCGTGAGCGGCGAGGCCCCCGCGTTGAAGGCGAGGTAGGTCCTCGTGCCATCAGGCTTCTTGAAGACGGAATACAGCGTGGTGTCCGAAGTGACGGTGAAGTCCGGCAGACCCAGGCGCTGCAGGCTGAGCAGCCAGTGCAGTGTGTGGGAGCGGGTGTTGCCGAACTCCACGGCACCCCACCGGTTCCACTGGGCCAGCCCGGCCGCCGGATCGGCCAGGGCCATGTATTCGGCGAAGACGTCCTGCCAAATGTCCGGCGGATCGGGCCGGCGGCCCCGGGTCGCCCAGGCGGCACTCTGGGCGGGAAGCTCCGCCAGGCTGCGCTTCACGAAGCCCGGGTCCCGGCCCAGGTAGAGCGAGGCCGTGGTCAGGGGCAGCAGGTTGATGCCCTTGATCTGCCTCGGCTCATCGGTCCACCAGGTGTTGTGGGCGAACTTCCCGCCGAACAGCATGCTCACCTCGATGTTCCGGTACTCAGCGGGCAGCACCTGGCGGTCCAGGTCGAACCAGTAGGTCTGGATGCCCTTGATCTCGCTGGCATAGAGCCAGATGCCCAGGTCCCGCAGGGCCCGGTCGCCGGTGACCTCTGCCCAGAGGATCAGGCCGGCCCAGGCATTCACCGCCTCGCTGGAGCTCTCCTGGTTGTTGCCGAAGGGGCCCAGGCCGATTCCGGAAGCCCAGGAGTGGCTCTCGTAGGGGTCGAAGTTCCGGAGGAAGGGGAACTCGGCCCCGCCCCTGGTCGGCGTGGCGATGTCGGCGATGAGCTTGTCGACCATGCCGCCCCACTTGTCCTTGGCGGCCCAGGCGGGATCGCGGAGCGCGATCTGGGCCATGGCGAAGATCCAGTACCCGTAGTGGAAGTGGTGGTCGTTGACCTGCTCGACGCTGAAATACTCCTCTGGGTAGGCCACCAGCGTCCCCAGCGTCTTGGAATAGCGGAAGTAGGTCTTGCGGTCCGCCCCCGAGAACCACTGCTCGACGCGGCCCTTCAGCAGCTTGAGCAGCCCATCCCTAGCCTCCAGATCGCCCTGCTGTTCCGCGACGTTCATCAGCTGGACGATGCGCTGCAGCCCCTTGCCCTGCCAGTAGGGTCCATTGCCAATCTCGAGCATCATGGGCCGGGCCTTCCGCACGTCCGACTTGAGGACGTCCGCCAGATCCGCAGCCCGGGGGGAGCCTTTCACGCCCGGCCACCAGGGCAGGATGCCCGGGTAGGTCAGCGTGGTCTTGAAGCCGGTGGCCGCCAGGAGGTGGATGCGTCCCCGTAGGGTGTCGTAGGCGGGGCCCAGCCGGCCCTGGACGCTGGCATTACCGTACCACTGGTGCGGATACAGTCCCAGCAGCGGGGTGGTCTCGCTCCCCTCCATGACCCGCGCGGTCGTCTCGAAGCGAGTCTCGACGCTGCTGGAGGCGGCGTCGCAGTGCCAGGACACCCGGGTGTCCTCCACGAAGGCGTAGGCGTGCCGGGTGAAGAGGGTCAGGGTCTCGGCCCGGTCATCCGGCAGCGCCGCCGCGGCGAGGTAGTCCCGGCCGGCGGGCATCCGTGCCAGCCACTGCCGCTCGGCCGTCTGCTCCCAGCGCACCCCCGTTGGTCCGAAGAAGGCGTACACCTTGCCCTTGACCCGCAGGGCCAGCACCCTGGGATCCTCACCGGCCGGCAGGCGGGCGCCGACATCCGGCAGGCCGACCTTGACGTCCCCCCGAGACACCCGCAGGTAGGCGTAGGGACTCCCATGGGCGATGGTCGCCAGCATCCGGTCAGCGCCGCGGGAGAAGTCGATGTCGATGGACCAGTCGCCGGCCTTGGCCAGCCGGGCCGGACCCGGCTCGAAATCCGCAGGACCCAGGAGCACCGGGTCCAGGTGCGGGTAGTGGATCTCCGTGTCCTTGCGCTCCGTGCTGATGACGGCCTTCACGGGGAGGGACAGCTCCAGGCCCGCAGGGACCGCCTTGAAAGTGAGCGGCTGAGCGAAGATGGCCTCGGGCGTCCGGTTGAAGATGAGGGTGGAATACCACTGGTTGGTCTGGGCGGCGGTCTTCAGCAGCGCCTCGGTCCGCATCGGGGCCGGGGGCACATCCTTGTCGCTGCCCTGGGTGCCCAGCCAGTAGGCGCCGGCGCCGACCTTCACCGTCTGGGCGGTGGCGGGGAGGACCACCAACGACCCGAGCAGGACCACCTGGAGGGACTTCCAGACTGTGTTCATCGGAGACTCCTTGGTAATTTAGATCATTCCATGAAGCTTTTTGGGATTCGGTCGAGAATGCTATACCTTGAATGCCCAATAATCCAGGGGATAAAGCGTGATGAAAAATTGCCCATGAAAACGAAAAAAGATAATTTACTTCCCCTATTTTTGAATCACCCTTGATCAGCTTTGCTCAATCCATCGTCGACGTTCGCGAACCCGCGGAGGGACCGAGCATCTGGGCCTCATGACAGTCATTCGCCCGCTGCCTGGCCCGCCGCTCCCTTCACCGGACCCTTTCTGAGAAGGCTCCCCATGCGCATCCCATCCCTCCGGACCGCCACGGATCGTGACCAGGCGCCTCCTTCCCGATCAGCCCCGGGTCCCAGGGGAGCCATGGCCGGGCTCCTGCTCCTCGGGTGCTGGGCTGGCCAGAGCGCCCAGGCCCAGGCCCTCCAGTACGGGCCCTTCAGCCTCAATGCCTTCGCCAAGTACGAGGGGGCCCGCACCAGCAACTTCAACGAACGCCTCCAGCTCTTCAACGATGCGACCAAGCAGCAGCAGTGGGCCGACCAGCTCGTGCCCGGGACCCGCTTCGGCACTGAGCCCACCAACGTCTGGCTCTTCCAGCCCTGGCTGGGGGTCAAGTTCGACCTGGGCGGCGGATTCAAGGCCTCGGCCATGGTCAGCCAGCGCTGGCGCGGCGGCATGGGTGTGCCGAGCACCGTCGACGTGCCTGGCTTTATGTACGAAGAGAATGTGGCCATCAGCCACGAGGACTACGGCCGGCTGGCCGTGGGCAAGATGGTCGCCCGGGGCTGGAGCGTGGCGGACTACCCCTATGGCACCTCCGTGGGCCTGGCCAACGAGTGGGCCCAGAGCGGCGCCGGCTACGGCCTGCTGACCAAGGCCATCCGGTACACCTCCCGCCCCTTCGATGTCTTCAGCGGGGACCTCGTCCTGGAGGCCACCTACGACCAGGGCAACACCGCCTTCAAGATCCACAAGCCCCGCTTCTGGGAGTTCTATGCGCAGTATCACAACGCCGGCCTGGTGGTGGACCTCATCGTGCAGGACACCCGGAACGGCAACCCCCAGGCCTGGGGTCACGGCCCCTTCACGGGCCTGACGCCCTTCCCCCAGGACGACGCCAAGATCGGCGGCGCGGGGCAGGGCATGGCCATGGTCATGGCCCGCTACGACATCGACGCGCACTGGCAGGTGTCCGGCGGCCTCCGGTCGAACCGCTGGAGCGGTGCCGATGCCGTCATCACCGTCGCCGGACCCCCCGCCCAGTGGAACAACATGTTCAACGTGGACTGGGGTGGAACCCGCGATGGTGTTGCCAACCCCGGCTACTCCGCCACCTCCACGGACGGCTTTGCGGCCCTGCGCTACCGCCGCGACAAGTGGTCCGCCTGGCTCGCCGGTCAGATTCTGGGCACCGCTTCCACGGCGAACCCCTCCGAGCGGGGTCAGAGCAACTGGGCGAACTTCAACACCACTGGCGTGCAGTACGACTTCGGACGTGGCCTGTCCGCCTATGCTGGCGTCGGCATGGTCCGCTACGGCCGCCTGGGCTTGTCGCCCATGTCCATGCCGACGAATTCCGCCTTCACCGGGGTTGACTCCCGGGTGGCCCGGAGCGGCAACTGGGCGCTGGTCGGCCTCCTCTATGTCCTCTGAGCCCAAAAGGAACCCAGCCATGTCCAATCTAGCTCTCACCCGGGTCCTCCGCTCATTCCTCGGCCTCCTGTTCGTGGCCGCGCTGACCTCCTGCGGCGGCGGCGGTGTCGTGCCCGGAACCGTCGATGCCAAGTCCATCCGCCCGCTGCCCACGGAATACCTCACCCGCACCGCGGTGGCCTACTCGCCCTACCGGACGGGGAACATCCAGACCGAAACGCCCACCGTGGGCCAGATCACCCAGGACCTGAACCTGCTCGCCCAGGGGAACTTCACCCTGATCCGGCTGTTCGACAGTTCCGACAAGGTGGCCAAGCAGACCCTGCAGATCATCAAGAACAATCACCTGGACATCAAGGTGCACCTCGGTTGCTGGATCTCCAGCACGAAATACGCCGCACCGGCCGATGTCCCCGCCATCGAGCAGGCCAACCAGTTG
Organism: Geothrix sp.; assembly: GCF_049292215.1. Taxonomy (GTDB): domain Bacteria; phylum Acidobacteriota; class Holophagae; order Holophagales; family Holophagaceae; genus Geothrix. The sequence continues at coordinate 81,535 of NZ_JBATQW010000069.1, forward strand.
GAGATTGCCCGCTGCATCGCCCTGGCGAACGCCTTCCCCGACCTCGTGCTGGTGGTGAGCGTCGGCAACGAGTGCATGGTCAGCTGGGCGGGCAATCCGGTCTCCCCGGCCCAGATGGCCTCCTACATCACCCAGGTGCGGTCGGCCATCGCCCAGCCCGTCACCACCGACGACAACTACGCCTTCTTCGCCTCGGCTCCGACCTACCTGCTTAACACCCTCGACTTCGTCTCCATCCATACCTATGCCCTGCTCGACACCCTGTATGGGCAGCCGTGGGATTGGAAGCAGACGGATGTGCCCGCCTCGGGTCGGGCTGCGGCGATGATGGGTGCCGCGCTCGCCTTCGCCCAGCAGAACTACAACGATGCCCGCACCTACCTGGACAAGACCGGCTACGCCGCCCTGCCCATCGTCATCGGCGAGACCGGCTGGAAGGCCGTGCCGACGGGGGGCGAGTTCGAGCGGGCCCACCCGGTCAATCAGCAGATCTTCTTCAACCTCCTGAGCGCCTGGCGCATCTCCGGTTCGGGTCCCAAGAACATCTTCTGGTTCGAGGCCTTCGACGAGCCCTGGAAGGGTGGCGACGATGGCTGGGGCCTCTTCAACGTCGGCCGTCAGGCCCGCTTCGTGGTGCGCGGGCTCTACCCGGCCTCCACCTGGGAGCCCGGCACCTATACGAGCGCGGACGCACTGCACTACCTCCCCACCGTCCAGAACCCCGCGGTCACGGCCGGAAGGTACACGCTCTACGCCGAGACGGCCACCGCCGGCGAAGCCCTGCCCGCCGCGCCCCTCGCTTGGGCCGGATGGACCTGGAACACCTCCGCGGTGCCCACCACGACCACGGCGGCGGAGGGCACGACCAGTATGCTGATCACGCCCGGTCCCCAGCCCTGGGGCTGGGGCGTGGCCCAGGCCTACACCAAGCACGCCGACGACCTGAGCGCCTTCGCCACGGCCGGCTACCTCAACTTCAGCATCAAGACCACGTATCCCGGCTCGCTCCTGGTCGGCTTCCAGACCGGCAACCCCGTCGACCTCACCCTCTACAACGTCTTCCTCCCGCTGGCGCCCGGCAACTACGGCTACTACAACGACGGCGCCTGGCATGACGTGAAGATCCCCATCAGCGCCCTCACGCCGTGGGGTGCCATGGGTTCAGGGATGCCCCTGGCGTCGCTCTCGAAGCTCGACATGACCATGGTCTCCAACCCCTTCGTGGTCGCCGACGTGTTCAGCAACACCGGCAAGCCGGCCTACAGCACTCCCACGAACCCCATCCACATTGACCGCGTATTCTGGTCGAAGTGAGCCCGGGATGCTGACCGTGCCGGGGACGCCAGCCCCCCAAAGATTTGGGGCGCTGACATGAACCTGGTGGGCGTCTCCACGTCGATCGAGCAGGGTTTCAGGGTGCGCGGGCTCCGCAGCGCCACCGCCGAATTGCTCATGGTCCCGGAGCTGGGGGGTAGGATCATCAGCCTGCGCAGCCTGAAGTCCGGGCGGGAGTGGTGCTGGCATCAGCCCCGCCCCGATTGGCTCTGGCGCAATGCCGCGGGCGACACCTTTGGGGACAGCCCCCAGGCTGGCATCGACGAGTGCGTGCCCACCGTGGCTGCCTGCCGGGTGCTGGAGCGGGAGCTGCCGGATCACGGCGAGGTCTGGTTTCAGTCCTGGCATCTGGAGGCCGAGGCCCTGGCCAGGCAGGAGCTCGCGGCTTCCCTCCGGCTGGCGATCACGCCCTTCACATTCCGCCGTGCCATCCGGGTCGGAGAGGATGGCGCCTTCATCTTCGACTACGCCCTCACCAATGGGGGCGACCAGCCCGAGCCGTACCTGTGGTCCTTCCATCCCCTCCTGACCCTGGAGCCGGGGGACCGCCTCGAGCTTCCGGCCGAAGTGCGGAGTCTGCGCCTGGACGGAGGACTCGGGACCGCCATCGCCCGTGGCGATGTCTGGGCCTACCCGGAACCCTTCCCCGGCCTGAGGCTGGACGCCGGCGAGGTCCCCGGCATGCCCGGGGGCTGCGTGAAGGGCTTCGCCGGCCCCCTGGAGATCGGCCGCGGCGCCATCCGGAACGAGCAGACCGGCGACCGGCTGGAGCTCCGCTGGGACGCAGCCGACGTGCCCTTCCTGGGGCTCTGGATCAACCGCGGCCACGGCGGCTTCCATCACCTCGCCCTGGAGCCCTGCACGGGCGCCCCGGATTCCCTGCTGGAGGCCATGGAGTCATGGCACCAGTACCGCGTGGTTCCACCCGGTGAGACCGTGCGGTGGTCCATCTCCTTGTCCATGACCTGATGTGGGGGTTCCCGTGAGCGCAGCCGAAGGCAATCCCGTCCCCGCAGCCGCGGAGCTCGAAGAAGGCCGTCTGTCCTTCGGGGAGAAGGTGGGCTACTCCCTGGGCGATGCGGCCTCCAACTTCTACTGGAAGACCTTCGAGTTCTTCATCATCTTCTTCTACACGGACGTGTTCGGCATCTCTGCCGGAGCCGTCGGCACCATGATGCTGGTGACCCGGGTCATGGACGCCGTGGCCGACCCGATCATGGGAACCATCGCGGACCGCACCAAGACCCGCTGGGGTCACTTCCGCCCCTACGTGCTCTGGTTCGCCGTCCCTCTGGCCGGGGCCGGCGTCCTCACCTTCACGACGCCCAACCTCGGCCCCGGCGGCAAGCTTCTCTATGCCTATGTGACCTACTGCCTCCTGATGCTGCTCTACACGGCCGTGAACATCCCCTACAGCGCCCTGCTCGGGGTGATGACGCCCAACTCCAAGGAGCGCACCTCCCTGGCCTCCTTCCGGTTCGTCGGGGCCTTCTCCGTGGCGGTCCTGGTCCAGTACTGCACGCCCAGCCTGGCCCAGTGGTTCGGGATGTCGTCGGCCCTGCGCGCCCAGCACAGCTTCCTGGCGCACCCCATCGAATGGGTGCGCTGGTTCCTGTCCCGGGACTTTCTCACCCTGCCCTCCGACCCGGCCAAGGGGTGGCAGATGACCATGGTCCTGTACGGCGCGTTCGCGGTCATCCTTCTGATCCTCTGCTTCGCGACAACGCGCGAGCGGGTCACCCCGCCCGAGGATCAGAATCCGGACTTCAAGGAGGACCTGAAGAGCATGCTCACCAGCCGCGCCTTCGTGGTGATGCTCGGGGTGTTGATCATCATGATCATGTCCTTCGTCCTCCGGGGCTCAGTCTCGGCCTATTACTTCAAGTACTACGTCCAGCGCAACGACCTCCTCGGCCCCTTCCTGGTGGCCAACGCCCTCGCCTTCCTGGCGGCGGTGGTCATCACGCCCACCATCGCGAAACACTTCGACAAGAAGACTCTCTTCATCGCGGCCATCGGGATCGGTGGCCTCATCATCGGCGGCTTCTGGCTGGCCAAGCCCACGGACATCGGGCTCATGTTCGCGCTCCAGATCCTGGCCAGCTTCATCATCGGGTTCAACTCACCCCTGGTCTGGGCCATGTTCGCCGACACGGCTGATGACGCCGAGTGGCGCCTGGGTCGAAGGAACACGGGGCTGGTGTTCGCGTCCGCGGTCTTCGGCATGAAGATCGGGCTCGCCTTGGGCGCCTGGGTGACGGGCCTGCTCCTGACCGGCTTCGGGTACCTCGCCAACCAGGAGCAGTCCGCCACGTCATTGCTGGGCATCCGGCTCTCCATGAGCCTCATCCCCGCCCTGATGCTGGTCGTGGCCGCCGTCCTCATGAAGGCCTACCCCCTGGATGACCAGAAGATGGTCCAGATCGAGAAGGACCTGGCCAGCCGCAAAAAAGGGGCCGCAAGCGAGGCCTGATGGATTCCCGGAGAGATGAGCGTATGCCAGCCACCCATGTAGCGGATGCAATCCTGAAGAACCCCGGCTTGGCGGTCGAGGGTTCCATTGTGGAATTCGAGGGCGAGTCCTACTACCGCATCACCAACCACGATGCGATGGCGCCCTTCTTCATGAGCCTGGTGAGCGACTCGGACCACTGGCTCTTCATCTCGAGCAATGGTGCCCTCACCGCCGGGCGGAAGGATGCGGAGCACGCGCTCTTCCCGTACTACACCGACGACCGGATCCACGACAGCCAGGATCAGACCGGCAGCCTGACCCTCCTCCGCATCAGCTCCGGGGAGCGGACCTCCCTCTGGGAGCCCTTCAGCCAGCGCCTCGAGGGCCTGTACCAGGTCACTCGCAGCCTGTACAAGAGCGTCTATGGCAACAAGATCCTGTTCGAGGAGATCAACCACGACCTGGGCCTGACCTTCCGCTATGCCTGGATGAACAGCGAACGCTTCGGGTTCGTCCGGCGGGCCCTGCTCACCAACCAGGGGCAGGAGAAGGTCCAGGTCCAGCTCGTCGATGGCGTCCAGAACGTCCTGCCTGCGGGCGTCGAGCGGCGCTTCCAGGTGGAGTTCAGCACCCTCGTCGACGGGTACAAGCGCACCGAGCTGCTCAAGCCTTCGGGTCTCGCCCTGTTCCGCCTGAGCTCAGTGCCCGTGGACAAGCCCGAGCCGAGTGAAGCGCTGCGGGTCAACCTGGTCTGGTCCACCGGGCTGGAAGCTGCCCAGCGCCTGCTCTCCACCACCCAGCTCAAGGCCTTCCGGCTGGGAGCCGCCCTCCGCGAGGAGGGCGACATCCGCGGGCAACGGGGCGCCTACCTCCTGCATTCGGGCTTCTCCCTGGGCGGCGGCGAGCAGAAGGACTGGCTCATCGTGGCCGAGCTCAACCAAGACGCCACAGCGGTCGTCGCCCTGAAGCACCGCCTGGAGTCCGAATCCAGCCTGAAGGCCGAGCTCCTGGAGGACGTGGCGAGGGGCACCCGCAACCTGCAGCGGATCGTGGCCAGCTCCGACGGACTGCAGCTCACAGGGGACCCGCTGAACGCCCAGCGGCATTTCTCGAACACCCTGTTCAACCTGCTGCGGGGGGGCGTTCCCGACGACGGCTACCGCATCTCCCGGAGCGATCTGGCGTCCTTCCTGGCCCAATCGAATAAGGCGGTGGCGCTGCGACATGCGCCGTTCCTGGCGCAGTTGCCGGACCACCTGCAGCACCGCGACCTGATCGACCGCGTGACCGCCATGGGCGACCTGGACCTCGAGCGTCTGACCAAGGAATACCTGCCCCTCACCTTCAGCCGCCGGCATGGGGATCCCAGCCGGCCCTGGAACAGCTTCTCGATCGAAGTCAGGGATGAGCAGGGCGGGAAGATCCTCAACTACGAGGGCAACTGGCGCGACATCTTCCAGAACTGGGAGGCCCTGGGCCATGCATTCCCCGGCTTCCTGGAGAGCATGATCTTCAAGTTCGCCGACTGCTCGACGGTGGATGGGCACAACCCCTACCGCTTGATGCGGGTCGGCTTCGACTGGGAGGTGAGCGATCCCCAGGATCCCTGGTCCTTCATCGGCTACTGGGGCGACCACCAGGTGATCTACCTGCTCAAGCTGCTGGAGGCCTCCCGCCGCTTCGACCCGCGGTTGCTGAGGGGTCTGCTGGATCGGCAGATCTTCACCTATGCCGATGTCCCCTACCGCATCAAGCCCTACCCAGACATGCTGGCCAACCCGCACGACACCATCGCCTTCGATGAGGCGGCCCACGAGGAGGCCTTGAAACGGGCGCAGACCCTGGGCGCGGATGGGCTCGCCGTTCCGGGCGCCCACGGACCGGTCCGGGCCAGCCTCGGCGAGAAGCTCCTGCTGGTGGCCCTCTCCAAGCTGGCGAACTATGTCCCGGAAGCTGGCATCTGGATGAACACCCAGCGACCGGAGTGGAACGACGCCAACAACGCCCTGGTGGGCTACGGCGTGTCCATGGTGACGCTCTACTACCTTCGGCGGTATCTGGCCTTCTGCATGGAGCTCCTGCCGGAGGCGCCCGGGGGAAGGCTCGAGCTGGCAGAGGAGCTCTCCAGGTTCCTGGAGGGCGTGGATCGCGCCCTGGCCGCTCATCCGCCGAAATTCGGCGAGGCCACCTCGGACCAGGAACGGAAACAGGTCCTGGATGCTCTGGGCCAGGCCGGTACGGCCTACCGGACCGAGGTCTATGGCGGGGGGTTCTCGGGAGCCAGGGTCCAGGTGCCAGTGGACCGCCTCCTCGGCTTCCTGGAGGTGGCGCTGCAGCACATCGACCACGCCATCCGGCAGAATCAGCGGCCCGATGGGCTCTACCACTCGTACCACGTGATGAAGGTCGTCGGGGACGGGATCGCGGTTCGTCCGCTCTACGAGATGCTCGAAGGCCAGGTGGCCGTGCTCAGCTCCGGCGTCCTCTCGGGGGAACAGTCCGCGGCGCTCCTGGATGGCCTGCAATCGAGCGCGCTCTACCGCGCCGACCAGGCGAGCTACCTCCTCTACCCGGACCGGCCACTGCCCCACTTCCTGGAGAAGAACATCCTCCCGGACCCGTCCGTCAATGCGTCGCCCCTGCTGACGGCCCTCCTGGCCGCCGGGGACGAGCGCCTGGTGACCCGTGATGTCGAAGGGCAGGTCCACTTCAACGCCGCCTTCCGCAATGCCGGCCACCTCCGCGAAGCCCTCGACGGCCTGAAGCTCGGTGACCTCCGCGGCCTAGTGGAAGCGGAAGAATCCAGCCTGCTCGCACTCTACGAGCAGGTCTTCGACCACCAGTCCTTCACGGGGCGCTCCGGCACGTTCTACAAGTACGAAGGCCTGGGCTGCATCTACTGGCACATGGTGTCGAAGCTGCTCCTGGCCGTGGACGAGACGAAGCAGCGCACCGCCGGGGGTGCCCCTGAAGTCGGCAACCGCCTCGAGGCGCATTACCGGGCGATCCGCGCCGGTCTCGGCGTGCACAAGCCCCCCGCCCTACACGGGGCGATCCCCATTGATCCCTACTCCCACACCACCGGGTTTGCCGGCGCCCAGCAGCCGGGCATGACGGGGCAGGTCAAGGAGGACATCCTCAGCCGCCTGGGCGAGATGGGGGTCCAACTCTCGCAGGGGCGCATCGCGTTCCTGCCCTGGCTCGTGCCCCATGGTGAGTTCCTGAGAGAGCAGGCCAGATTCTCCTTCCTGGATGTCGAGGGGGAGCCCGACCACCTGGACCTGGAGCCAGGATCCTTCGCCTTCACCTTCTGCCAGGTTCCCGTGGTGGTCCACCGGATGGGCGCTCCCAGCATCCGGATTATCCGGACGGCAGGAGCCGTGGACTTCCTCAGAGGCCTGTCCCTGGATGCCGTCACCAGCGAGACCATCTTCCAGCGCACAGGCGAGGTTCGTCGCCTTGACGTCTGCCTGGGCCTGCCAGCCTAGGCCGGAGCAATCCTTCCGGGGCTGTCCAGCGTGGGGCCACCAGTCCCGCGGTATCGACCCTTCTCCTGAAACGGCAGACAATGGCCGTGGATACGGACACGGAGGAGCAGGCCATGGCGAAAGCACCCTTTGCGGCGCAGTGGATCCAGGCCGGGGCCGACATCTTCCAGTGGGGCCGCAAGGCCGCCTACTGGAAGGGCAAGAAGGGCTGGTGGGCCTCCCGGCAGGGGGTCGAGGGCATCAAGGGCCCGTTCCGGACGCCGGGGGCCGCTCAGAAGTGGGCCGAGGAGCCCTTCCGGGAGCAGCATCGGCAGGCGCAACAGAAGCTGCATGACGAGGCCTTGCAGGCCCAGGAGGGGCGGAAGGCCAAGCGGGCGGCCCAGCAGGAGCGCCTGGCCGAACTAGCCCAGCAGCGCGAGGCGCGGGAGCTCGCCACCTGGAAGGGACTCCCCGCGGAATCACGCAGGGTCCTTCCCGGCCAGGTCTGGGCCATGCGGGATCCCCGCTTCGAGCAGCACCAGATCCTCGTGGTCGAAGTGAAGAAGACGATCGCCGTGGTGCTGGCCAGGGACGCCAGGGCCACGCCCTGGCGGGGGCTGGCCCCGGAATCCCGGACGCTCACCCACCTGCCCCGCCTCTACCGCCTGGTGGGCACGGCGAAGGTCCCCGGGGCCGCCACGCGCAAAAGCCAGGCCTGACGCCCCAAAAGGGGTTCCCTCCTTGGCGGTGGTGCCCGCGGCGAGTCCTTGGCGCAGGTTCGGGTTGCTTGACATTCCGTCAATCGGTGGTCGGAAAAGAGCCCCAATTGTCCCCTTTTTAGTGCTCCCCATCACCTCTTGATTCCTTGGCCTCGCCGCCCGCCCTTCCTGAGGCTAGAGTCATGTCGTCCTGTTTCTGACCCTGGAACACGTCATCGCAGCCTCGGGACGGGCCCTGCGGGACACCCCCTTCTGATCACCACCCCGGGCACGTGCCCTTCTTTCTCAACACCTTCCTTCCTGGAGGAACCATGAGCCAGTACGTCAACGAAGTCCTAGAGGGCCTCAAGAAGAAGGCTCCCTGGGAGAGCCTCTTCATCCAGGCGGCCACCGAGATCCTGCACTCCCTGGCGCCGGTCCTCGAGAAGGAACCGAAGTACAAGAAGAACGCCATCCTCGAGCGGCTCGTGGAGCCCGAGCGCGCCATCGGCTTCCGGGTGCCCTGGGTGGACGACAAGGGCATCATCCGCATCAATCCAGGCTGGCGCGTGCAGTTCAACAGCGCCATCGGGCCCTACAAGGGCGGCATCCGCTTCCACCCCAACGTCACCCTCGACACGCTGAAGTTCCTGGGCTTCGAGCAGATCTTCAAGAACAGCCTCACCGGCCTGCCCATGGGCGGCGGCAAGGGCGGCTCCAACTTCGACCCCAACGGCAAGTCCGATGCCGAGGTCATGCGCTTCTGCCAGTCCTTCATGATGGAGCTCTTCCGCCACATCGGGCCCAACACCGACGTGCCCGCGGGCGACATCGGCGTGGGCGGCCGCGAAGTGGGCTACATGTTCGGCATGTACAAGAAGCTCGCCAATGAGTTCACCGGCGTGCTCACCGGCAAGGGCCAGTACTGGGGCGGCAGCCTCGTGCGCCCCGAGGCCACCGGCTACGGCGTGGTCTACTTCGCTGAAGAGATGCTGAAGACCAAGGGCGAGACCATGCAGGGCAAGAAGGTCGCGGTGTCCGGCTTCGGCAACGTTGCCTGGGGCGCGGTCACCAAGGCCACCCAGCTGGGTGCCAAGGTCGTCACCATCTCCGGTCCTGACGGCTACATCTACGACGCCGACGGCATCAGCGGCGAAAAGATCGCCTACATGGAAGAGATGCTCCGCATCGACCGCATGTCCGTGGCCCCCTACGCCGCCAAGTTCAAGACCGCCCAGTTCCACGCGGGCAAGCGCCCCTGGGAGCAGAAGGTGGACGTGGCCCTGCCCTGCGCCATCCAGAACGAGCTGAACCTGGACGAGGCCAAGACCCTGCTGGCCAACGGCTGCCTGGCCGTGGTCGAAGGCGCCAACATGCCCAGCACCCTGGAGGCCGTCGAGTTCTTCCAGGCCAACACGGACAAGATCCTGTTCGCCCCCGGCAAGGCCTCCAACGCCGGCGGTGTGGCCACCTCGGGCCTCGAGATGAGCCAGAACTCCATGCGCCTGGGCTGGACCGCCGAGGAAGTGGATGCCCGCCTGCACCAGATCATGATCAACATCCACAAGTCCTGCGTGGACGCCGCGGGCCGCTTCGGCACCCCCGGCAACTACGTGAACGGCGCGAACATCGCCGGCTTCCTCAAGGTCGCCGACTCGATGATCGACCAGGGGCTCGTGTAAGCACCAGCCATTCGCAGTCACAGAAAAGGGGGCCGCTCGCGGCCCCCTTTTCTGTGCAGACCGGTACACTTCCTGGAACCTGGGGCACCGATGATCAGCAGTGAGTTCAATGAGATCTTCCGCAAGTACGCATCGGACAAGGAGATCTTCCACGACCTGATGCCGCTCCGGGCCCGGGAGATCCTGCTGGTGGCCCCGGCCTTCGATGCGTTTACGCTGGAACAGGACGGCCTGCTCACGGAGATCCTGTTCGAGGGCTACTACCAGCTCAACATGAGCAATCCGCCCCGGGTGACCAACGTCTCCACCATGGAAGAGGCCCTGGAGAAGTGCTCCAACCGCCATTTCGACATGATCATCGTCATGAGCCGGCTGGGCCAGGGCGGCCACGTGGAGCTGTCGAAGGCCCTGAAGAAGGCCTCACCCCGCACGCCCATCTACCTCCTGCTCAACGACAACGTGGAAGTGGGTGCCCTCGACCGGCGCCGCCAGGAGCTGCAGCGGAACTACGACCAGATCTTCGTGTGGAACGGCAACTCCGAGATCTTCATGGCCATGGTCAAGTACATGGAGGACCGGGCCAACCTCGAGAACGATACGGCGGTGGGGCTCACCCGCGTGATCCTGCTGGTGGAGGACAGCATCCGCTACTACTCGCGGTACCTGCCCATCCTCTACAGCGAGATCCTGAAGCAGGTCACGCGGCTCGCCAAGGACCAGAACGTGGACGGCATGACCCGCACCCTCTCCATGCGGGTCCGGCCCAAGGTCATCCTGGCGACCACTTATGAGGAGGCCATTGCCCTCGCAGAGCGGTACCAGGACTTCCTGCTCTGCGTCATCACCGACCGGAAGTATCCCAAGGACGGGCTGCTGGACCGGGAGGCCGGCATCAAGCTCATCAAGGCGGTGAAGGACCGGAACCCCTACCTGCCCACCCTGCTGCAATCCTCGGACCCCTTCAAGGAATCCTGGGCCACGGCCATCCAGAGTGGCTTCCTCAACAAGAACTCGTACACGCTCGGCGCCGAGCTCTCGGCCTTCTTCCACGAAAGCCTGGGCTTCGGCGACTTCATCTTCCGCAACGAGCAGGGCCAGGAGCTCGTCCGGGCCGTCAACATGGAAGACCTCCAGGCCAAGCTGCGCACCGTACCCGTCGAGTCCCTGGTCTACCACGCCTCGCGGAACCACTTCTCCGCCTGGATCATGGCCCGCGGGGAGGTGCAGGTGGCCAAGGTGTTGGGGAAGTTCCGCATCTCCGACTACCGGGACCCGGAGGAGATGCGCGCCTTCCTCATCAACGTCGGCGACTACGTCCAGCGCATGAAGACCCTCGGCAAGGTCGTTCCCCTGACGGAGTCCACGCCGAAGGACGAGCCGAACATCCTGCGCCTTGCACCGGGCTCCATGGGCGGCAAGGGGCGCGGCGTGGCCTTCATCCACTCCCTCCTGGCCCGCATGGACCTGGGCGGCCTCGTGCCCGAGGCCAACATCCGAATTCCCCGCTCCGCCATCATCGGGACCGAGGAGTTCACCTCCTTCATCAGCCGCCATGGCCTGCGCCAGATGCTGCAGAACGACGTGGACGACGACCTCATCAAGCGCCGCTTCCTCACGGGTTCCCTGTCGCCCGAATTGATGGCCAAGCTGCGCATCTTCCTGGCGAACCACGCCCGAGGGCCCGTGGCCGTGCGCTCCTCGGGCCTGCTTGAGGACAGCCTCTCGCATCCCTTCGCCGGGCTCTACAACACCTTCTTCCTGCCCAACAACGACCCGGACCCCGGCGTCCGGGAGGCCCAGCTGGCCGAAGCCATCAAGCTGGTCTATGCCTCGGTCTACACCAAGGCGGCGCGCTCGTACTTCCAGGCCATCGACTACAAGATCGAGGAGGAGCAGATGGCCATCCTCATCCAGGAGGTCTCCGGGCGCCGCTTCGGGGACCGCTTCTACCCCCACATCTCAGGGGTGGCCCAGTCCTTCAACTACTACCCCGTGGCCTACACCCAACCCCAGGACGGCATCGCTAACCTCGCCGTGGGCCTGGGGAAGTATGTCGTGGAGGGTGACAAGGCCTACCGGTTCTCGCCTCCCTATCCCGAGATGGACATGCTGCCCCCCAAGGAGCAGTTCCGCACCACCCAGAAGCACTTCTACGCCCTCGACATGAGCCGCACGGCCATCGACCTCTACAGCGGCGAGGACGCCACCCTGCTCAGCCTGGACATCGCCGAGGCCGAGAAGGATGGCGCCCTCCAGCACTGCGCGTCGGTCTGGGACTGGAATGACGACCGGATCCGGGATGGTCTCGACCACCCGGGGCCCAGGGTCGTGAACTTCCGGAACATCCTCAAGTACGACCAGTTCCCCCTGCCCAGGATCCTCCAGCACCTGCTGGAGGTGATCCGCGACGCCATGGAGACCCCGGTCGAGCTCGAGTTTGCCGTCAACCTCGACAAGGACCCCGTCAACGGCAAGCCCACCTTCACCCTCCTGCAGATCAAGCACCAGCTCATGGACTCGGCCGAAGTGAACCTGGACCCCGAGACCCTCGATCCCTCCGGGCTCTTCCTGTTCTCGGAACGGTGCGTGGGCAACGGGGTGGTCGAGGGCCTGCGCGACATCGTCTGGGTGGATCCAGACGGCTTCGACAAGTTCGAGACACCCGCTCTGGCGGCGGAGATCGAGCGCCTCAACGACCGGTTCCGGACCGGAGGCGGAAAGTACGTGCTGCTGGGCCCCGGCCGCTGGGGCAGCAACGATCAGCACCTGGGCATCCCCATCCAGTGGTCCATGATCTCCTGCGCCCAGGTGATCGTGGAGTACGCCATGGAGAACTTCCAGGCGGACGCCTCGCTGGGTTCGCACTTCTTCCACAACGTGACCTCCTTGAACATCGGTTACTTCACGGTGCCCTACCCCCGGGGCGCCAGCGTCCTCGACTGGGACTGGCTCCGCCAGCAGCCCGAGACCTGGCGTTCGGGCTGCCTGGTCCACACCACCCTCGAAGCCCCGGTCCACATCGTCATGGACGGGCGGCGCAGCGCCTCGGCGATCTTCAAGCGGGTGCCCCCGCCCCCTCCGGAGCAGGATCCTGAGGAACCCCTGTAGGACGGCTACTTGGCCCGGACGTACTCCATGTCCATGACCTTCTTGAAGGTGCCGTCCTTCGCCTTCACGAACATCGTCATGGTGCGGTGGTCCCGGTCCACCTGGACGTGGACCTCTTTGTGGGTCGTGAGCCGGCCGGCTTCGTCATAGCCGTCGAAGAAGAGCGTCTGCTCCCGACAGTCCTGCGAGCAGGTCCCCTTGGTCACGGCCATCCAGGTGTCTGAGCTGTCCACCCAGCTCCCCACGTGGGCCTTCTGGCGGGCATCGTAGCCGAACAGGCCGTGGCCTTCGAAGACCTGGCCCATCATCTCGGCCTTCAGCTCGGTCTTGAGCCAGAGCCCACCCGCCACCAGGGTGTTCACCTCGGTCCCCTTGGACACCATGGGCGGCTTCCCGGGTTCCATGTACATCCGGGCCACGGCGGTCCAGGTCCCGACCATGTCCTTCATGGCCAGATGGTGGGCGGTGGGCTTGGGGAAGGGGCTTTCCTGGGCGGAAAGGGCCAGGATGCATCCGAGGGCGAGGACCTGAGCGCGCATGAAGACCTCCAGGCGCCCATGCTACGCCCGGGAAGCGGCGCCGCCAGGGCCCAATCCGTTAAAGTGGGGGAGGAGGGGCCCTTGATCCAGCATCCGGGAAATGTGTTCGTGGTCTCCGCGCCGTCGGGCGCGGGCAAGTCCACCCTCGCCCAGCGCCTGGTCGCCTCGCTACCGGACCTCGTCTTCTCCATCTCCTTCACCACGCGGAAACCCCGTCCCGGCGAGGTGGACGGCCGCGACTACTTCTTCATCGACGAGGCCCGCTTCGACGCCATTGTCCGCGAGGACGGCTTCGTGGAGTGGGTGCAGGTCTACGGCCACCGCTACGGCACGGGCCGGGACTGGCTCCAGCAGACCCTGGCCACGGGCCGGGATGTGCTGCTGGACATCGAGACCACCGGCGCCCGGAACCTGCGCGAGGCCATTCCCGATGCACGGATGATCTTCATCCTGCCCCCCTCGGCCGCCAGCCTGGAGCAGCGCCTGCGCAGCCGAGGCAAGGACTCGGACGAGCAGATCGCCATCCGGCTCAAGCACGCCCGCCACGAACTGGAGCAGTTCCCCGCCTACGACTACCTGGTAATGAATGACGACCTTGAGCTCGGCTACCGGCAGCTCGAGAGCATCATCCTGGCTACCCGGGCCAGTCGGGAACGCATGATGTCCATCGCGACACGGATCCTCCAGGGCTTCTGAACAAACCGCCATTCGCTCCCGGAACGGCCCGGGCGTATCCTGGAGGTTGTTTCCCCGGGAGCCTCATGGCCCGTTTCATCAAGCGCAACTGGATGTGGCTGGTCCTGACCGCCACCATCGCCGTGGCCGGCCCCCTCCTCGCCCGCTCCAGCGGCGAGACCGCCCGCCAGCGCAGCCTGGACACCCTCACCGAGATCATGGACCTGGTCCAGAAGCAGAGTCCCGAGCCCCCCGCGCCCCGGCAGCTGACCCACGCCACCATCCAGGGCATGCTGAACACCCTGGATCCCCATTCCAACTACATGGACGAGAGCGAGTTCCGCCTGCTGCGCGAGGAGCAGAAGGGCTCCTTCTTCGGCATCGGCGCCATCATCCAGCAGCACGACCAGGGCATCGCCATCATCAGCCCCATGAAGGGTGGCCCGGCCGAGCGCCTGGGCGTGCGCTCCGGCGACATCATCAAGGAGATCGACGGCACCAGCACCGAGGGCATGACCTCCAACGCCGCCCTCCAGAAGCTGCGGGGCGAGAAGGGCACCATCGTGGAGCTCGCCGTCCACCGTTCGGGCATCGCCGAGTTCCTGCGCTTCTCCATCCCCCGGGCCGAGGTGCCCACCAACAGCGTCTACTACAGCTTCATGCTGAACCCCACCACGGGCTTCATCCTCATCAAGGACTTCGGCGAGACCACGGCCGACGAGTTCGAGCGGGCCGTGGCCACCCTGAAGAAGCAGGGGATGAAGCAGCTCATCCTCGACCTGCGGGGCAACGGCGGCGGCGTGCTGGATGCGGCCATCGGCATCTGCCGGCAACTGCTGGGACCCGATCAGCTCATCGTCAGCCAGAAGGGTCGCGACGGGCGCGAGGAGAACCAGACCCGCAGCAGCAAGGGCGCCCAGCTGGACCCCTTCCCCTTGGTCATCCTCATCAACCGCGGCTCGGCCAGCGCCAGCGAGATCGTCACCGGTGCCGTGCAGGATCATGACCGCGGCTTGGTCGTGGGCCAGACCAGCTGGGGCAAGGGCCTGGTCCAGAGCGTGCTGACCATCAGCCGCTCACGGGGACTCGCCCTCACCACCGCCCGCTACTACACCCCCTCGGGACGAAGCATCCAGCGGGACTACACCCACGGCCTGGACGACTACTACAACCCGGAGGACGAGAAGGACGCCAAGCCCCAGGGCCCGGCCTTCAAGACGGACCTCGGCCGGACTGTTTACGGGGGCGGCGGCATCAACCCCGACTACCCCATGCCCACCCTCCGCTTCAACGAGTTCATGGTGGACCTGCGCTTCCGCCACCAGGCCTTCTTCCGCTTCGCGGTCCACGAGAAGGAGCACTTCGGCGTCAAACCCGGCCAGCACGCCGATGACGTGGTCATGGCTCGGTTCCGCGCCTGGGCCCTGGAGCAGAAGCTGACGGTGGGCGACAAGGACTGGGACGCCAACCTCGCCACCATGCAGGAGCAGATTTCCATCGAGCTGCAGAACGTGGCCTTCGGCATCGAGGCGGGCTTCAAGATCCAGTGCGAGAAGGATCCCGTCATCCTCAAGGCCCTGGACGTGATGCCGGAGGCCGAGGCGCTGCTGCAGAAGAAGCAGCTGCTCCAGCGCGCCAAGCCCACCACGGTCGCCACCCTCCGCTGATCCGAGGTCCCCATGGACGTCACGCTGCCTGAGCACGTCGAAGCCCTGCGCCAGGAGGTCCGCAAGTTCGCCGAGAAGGAAATCCGCCCCCATGTCATGGCCTGGGACGAGGCCAAGACCTTCCCCTTGGACGTGGTGAAGCAGCTGGGCGCGATGGGCATGATGGGCGTCATCTTCCCCGAGCAGTACGGCGGTGCCGGCATGGGCTACCTGGAATACGCCGTGGTGGTCGAGGAGCTCTCCCGCGTGGATGGCAGCGTCGGCATCACCGTGGCGGCCCACAACAGCCTCTGCAGCAACCACATCTACAGCATGGGCGACGAGCGCCAGAAGCAGGCCTACCTGGTGCCCCTGGCCAGCGGCAGGGCCATCGGCGCCTGGGGGCTCACCGAGCCCGGCTCCGGCAGCGATGCGGGCTCACTCCGCACCACGGCCAAGAAGGAGGGCTCCCACTACGTCCTGAACGGCACCAAGACCTTCATCACCCACGGCACCGTGGGCGACCTCTTCGTGGTCATGGCCCGCACCCGTCCGCCCCAGCCCGGGCACAGCAGCGCCGACGGCATCAGCGCGTTCGTGCTGGAGAAGGGCATGAACGGCTTCCGGGCCGGTAAGCAGGAGAACAAGCTGGGCCTCCGCGCCAGCGACACCTCCGAGCTGATCATGGAGGATGTCAAAGTCCCCGAGGCCAACCTGCTGGGCGACGACGGTGTGGGCTTCAAGCAGGCCATGAAGACCCTCGACGGTGGCCGCATCAGCATCGGCGCGCTGGGCCTGGGCATGGCGCAGGGCGCCTTCGAGGAGGCCGTTCGCTACAGCAAGATCCGCCACACCTTCGGCAGGCCCCTGGCCGACCACCAGGGCATCCAGTTCAAGCTGGCGGACATGGGCACCGAGATCGAGGCCGCCCGCCTGCTCATCTACCGCGCCGCGGGCCTCAAGGACGCGGGCCTGCCCTACGCCAAGGCCGCCAGCATGGCCAAGCTCTACAGCTCCGAGGTGGCCTGCCGCGTCGCCGACCAGGCCGTGCAGATCCTCGGCGGCTACGGCTACATCAAGGACTACCCGGTGGAGAAGTACTACCGGGATGTGAAGCTCTGCACCATCGGCGAGGGCACCAGCGAGATCCAGCGGATGGTCATCGCCCGGTACCTGCAGTCGGAATACTGACGGGAGATTCCATGCGCACCGCCCTCCTCCTCACGGCCTCCGTAACCCTGCTTGCCTCACGCCCACTGCAGGTGGACGACCTCTTCAAGGTGAAGAAGGTCGCCGATCCCCAGTTGAGCGCCGCCGGCGCCCTGGCCTACCAGGTGGGCACCGTCGACTTCGCCGCCAACAAGACCGTGAACCGCCTCTGGTTCAAAGCTGATGGCACCGTAGCGAAGGAGCTGGACCTGGGCGGCGGCAGCCAGACCCGGCCCCGCTTCAGCCCCGACGGGAAGAAGCTCGCCTACCAGTCCGGCGGCCAGGTCTGGATCGTGGACCTCGGCACCCGGGAGAAGCACCAGCTCACCAAGCTCAGCGGCGGCGCCGAGGGCCAGACCTGGAGTCCCGATGGCAAGTGGATCGCCTTCCTCAGCACCACCGTCCCCAGCGGCAACGAGGCCGAGAACGCCGCCTACCTGAAGGCCAAGGAGGCCTCCAAGGTCTCGGGCCGCCTCTACACCACCCTCACCTACCGCCACTGGAACGCGTGGAAGGATGCGAAGCAGGTGAGCCACCTCTTCGTGGTGCCCGCCGATGGCAGCGCCGCGCCGCGGGACCTCACCGCGGGCTTCACCACGGACGTGCCCAACTATGCCGGTGTCTCCGCCGGGGATGGCTACGCCTGGGCGCCGGACAGCCGGGCCCTGGCCTTCGAATCCCACCCGGACCAGCCCAAGGCCACCACCACCAATGGCGAGATCTACGAAGTGGCGCTCACCGGCGGACCGGCGCGAAAGCTGACGGACAACCCGGCCATGGACAACTCGCCCCGCTACTCGCCGGACGGGAAGCACCTGGCCTGGCGCGCCCAGCGTCGGGAGGGCTTCGAGGCCGACAAGTGGGAGCTCTGGGTCATGGACCGCGCCACCGGCAAGGTCGTGCGCACCACGGCCGACTTCGACCAGAGCTTCGGCGACTACCAGTGGCAGGAGGGCGACCTCGTGGGCACTTCCGAGCGGCAGGGCCACACGGACCTCTTCCGCTGGGATGGCAAGACCGTCCAGCGTCTCAGTACCGACCTGCACATCGAGGGCTTTGCCCTGGCCAAGGACCAGGCGGTGGTGACGTCCACCAGCCTCACCACGCCGCCGGATCTCTTCACCCTGGATCTGAAGACCGGCAAGGTCGTTCGCGCCTCGAAGCACAACGAGGCCTTGGCCACGGAGCTGGGCCTCAACAAGGGCGAGGATCTCTGGGTGGACACCGTTCCCGTGGAGGGCAAGGCCACCAAGACCCACGCCTTCATCGTCAAGCCCGTGGGCTACGACCCCGCCAAGACCTACCCGGTGGCCTTCGTCATCCACGGCGGCCCCCAGGGCGCCTGGGCCGATGCCTGGCATCCCCGGTGGAACGCCCAGGCCTGGGCCAGCCGCGGCTTCCTCACCGTGCTGCCCAATCCCCGCGGCTCCACAGGCTTCGGGCAGGCCTACTGTGATGCCATCAGCGGTGACTGGAACGGCGCCGTCATGACCGACCTCATGAAGACCCTGGACGCCGTCCTCAAGCAGTTTCCCAACGCCGATCCCAAGCGCGTCATTGCCGCCGGGGGCAGCTACGGCGGCTACGCCGTGAACTGGATTGCCGGTCACCATGCCGAGCGTTTTGCGGCCCTCGTGACCCACGCCAGCATCTTCAACACCGAGTCCATGCAGTTGGGCACCGAGGAGCTGTGGTTCCCCCACTGGGAGTTCAAGGGCTGGCCCTGGGAGAGCGCCGATACCAAGGCCCGCTGGCAGGCCCAGAGCCCCAGCAGCGCCATCGCGAAGATGACCAAGCCCATGCTCGTCATCCACGGCGAGCTGGACTACCGCGTGCCCGTCACCGAGGCCTTCCAGCTCTACAACACCCTCCAGGTGCGCGGCGTCCCCAGCCAGCTGCTCTACTTCCCCGACGAGGCCCACTTCGTCGCCAAGCCCCAGAACAGCAAGCTCTGGTACGAGACCGTGCTGGGCTGGTGCGAGAAGTGGACGAAGCCCTGACGTGACCTGACCTCAGTCCACCGTCCAATACACGTCATCGAACTCAAGGGTGGCCGGGCCGTCCCCGGCGATCATGAAGAGGATGGCGACGGCGCTGAGATCGGAGTTGACGAAGTCCGCGGCAGGGATCAGAAGCTCGTGGTACTGCCCGTCCCTCACCAGGCCATAGGGGTCCGCCCCGTTCTTGAACTTGATCCAGGACTCGCGCACCGCCGTGCCCCCGGGGCTCTTGAGGCCGAGCTTGAAGTCCGAGGTGACACTGGCGGGGACCTTCAGGGCGATGTGGAGGTGCCCCTTGGCGAAGGCGCTCAGGTCGTGGAGCTTCGTGGGGGTGAAGCCCAGGCCGTACCACTGGGCAGTCGGGGCGGTGAAGGCCTGGCCGGTGGTCCCTTCGAAAGGAGTGCCCGGAGTCAAGGTCCCATTCGCCTTGTTCCAGAGCAACAGACCACCCTCGGTGGCTGGGTTGAAGGAGCCCGCATCGCAGACCCGGTCGGTGTAGATGCCGAAGCGGCTGCCCACCGGGCGCCTGAGGTTCTCGGGGGCATTCTCGGACCAGTAGATTTCGTCGAACTCGTAGACCTGACCCGGGGTGACAAGCAGGCCGTTGGTGTCATCGCTGGCGACCATGAAGAACTGCCGCACGTCCGTGAAGTCCGCATTCCCGAACCGGGTCATGGGGATGGCCACCCGGTGCCACTGGCCGTCGCGAACAAACCCATAGGGATCCGACCCCTTGATGAAGCTCACCCAGGCATCGCCGTCGTTGCCTCCGTTGAGCCCCACCTTGAAGGCGTCGCTGGAGGTGGTCTTGAGGGAGAAGTTCAGGTAGCCGCCGGCGTAGTTGAGCAGGTTGCGACGCCTCGTCACGGCATAGCCGCACCCGAACCAGGAGGTGTCGTTGGTCCTCACGGCGAGGCTCGTGGCGCCGGCGCTGGGGGTTCCCGTCACGGTCGTGAGGTTGTTCCACAGGTTGAGGGCCATGCCCGTGGTGGGATCAATGGAGACATCGCATGGCGTGCCATCCGCCAGGATGCCCAGGGTCCCGTGGGGCTGAGAGGCCGCCTTGTCCTCCACCGTCGAGCCGGGAGTCGAGTAGACGCGGACGTAGTCCACGACCATCTTCTGCGGCATGGGGCCGTCCACCTGGCTGGGCGAGGTCATGCCGAAGCCCGGCGAGCCCACGGCGAGGTTGAGGATGATGTAGAAGCCGTGCTGCTTCAGCTCAGATGTGCTGGGACCAGAGATGTCCATGGTCCAGTACTCGACCCCGTCGATCTTCCCCCGCAGATACTGCTCGTCCCAGACCAGCTCGTAGTCATGGAAGTCTGCGGAAAGCTTGGTGGGGTTGGCATAGGTCACCCCGTTCATGAGGTGCTGGGAGGAGCTCTCGTCCCACCAGTGGGCCGTGGCGAAGACCGCATTGTCCCCTCGCCCCACGGCGCCGCAGAACATCTCGGCGATGTCGATCTCGCCGCACATGGGCCAGGCCTCCATCCGGTCCCCCAGGAGCCAGAAGGCGGGCCACATCCGGTTGCCCTCCGGCATCTTGATGCGTGCCACGAAGCGGCCCTGGTTGAAGCTGTACTTGCCGCGGGTCACCAGACGGGCGGAGGTAAAGGGCCAGCCACCCCAGTCCTGGCGGCGGGCCGTGATGACCAGGGCACCATTCTCGATGGCGGCGTTGTCCTTGGAGCTGGTGTAGTACTCCCACTCGCCGTTGCCCCAGCCGTAGAGGGGACCGGGATTGGTGGGGCCGTTGCCCAGGTCGAAGGCCCACTTGGATGGGTCGATGTCGGGGCCCGTGAACTCGTCGCTCCAGACCAGGCCGCCGGTGGTGCCGAAGGTGGCGCTGATGCTGTGGGGGGCCTGGACATTGGTGAAGGTGTAGCTGCCCACCGCGCCGACGCTCACGCCATCCACCGTGACGCCGGTGATGGCGAAGCCGCTGGCCGGGGACAGAGTGAAGGTCTGACTGGCGCCCTGGGTGACGGGCACCACGCCGGCGGGGCTGATGGTGCCATTGGGACCCGCACTGGCCGTGACATTGAACACCGCCGGCACTCTGAAGGTCGCGCTCAGGGTGTGGTCACCCTGCACATGGGCGAAGGTGTAGGCGGGAACCGCCCCGAGACTGATGCCGTCCACCGTGACGGTGTCCACGGTGTAGCCGCTGTCGGCGGTGATGGTGAAGGTCTGGCTGCCGCCGGGAAGGACGGACACGGCCCCCGAGGGGCTGACGCTGCCATGGGCCCCGGCGGTGGCCGTGAGGGTGCAGGGGACGGCGTGGTAGACCTCGAACTCGAAGAGCGAATACCCGTAGGCCGTCCCCCGGCTCGTGCCGCGCATCCGAATGTAACGGGCCGCCGTACGGGTGAAGCTGAGGTCCTCCACGCCACCGAGGCCACTGGCCTGGGTGAAGACCGTGGTCCAAGCCGAGCCGTCCGTGGAGGCTTCGAGGTGGTAGCTCCTCCCATAGGCGGCCTCCCAGCGCAGGATCACGCGGTTGAAGGTTCGTAACGAGCCCAGGTCGATGGCGATCCACTCTGCGCCCGTGAAGGCGGAGGACCAGCGGGTACCGGGCAGGCCGTCCACGGCCAGGGAGGCCGGGAGAGCAGCGTTTTCGGTGGAACTGGCGGTGGCGGGCCGGCCCAGGGCCAGATTCACGTTCGCGGGATGGATGCCGAGGGAGGCGGCGTCACTGACGAGGCTGCCCGCCGCATTCGACACGGTCACGGAGTAGGTCCCGGCATCCGTGGTCAGGACTGCAGGGAGGGTCAAGGTGGGAGCATCTGAACCCACGGCCGTGGCGCCCTTCCTCCACTGGTAGTGGAGCGGGGCCGAGCCTGTGGCGACAACGGTGAAGGTCGCAGGCAGCCCCAGGTCCACGGTCTGACTGGCGGGCTGGCTGGTGATGGCGGGCGCCGTGGCGGATGAGGTGACATCTTTGTTGCCGCCTCCGCAGGCGAGGCCAGTGGCAACCCACGCAAGGAGCGTCATGAACCAGACCAGGTGACGCACCCTCGCCCGCACCGGGCGAGAGCCAGGGTAACCGGGAGCAATGGGGTGGATCGATGTTCGCAAACCCACAGAGGCTCCTCGGCCCCTGCCCATGCGAGGCGCGGGTCCAGAATGTGGCGGCGGGGTGGGGGTTGATATAGCCAAATTTCGCAAGGCGAAGGGCATTTTTCGGTCGCCCTTCGCTTCACAACCCTGCCTCAACCCTGCGGAATCACTCCGCCGCAGGCACCCGGGTCGGACAGCGCCCGCCAGGGTTCCAGCACAAAGGGGCGGCTGAAGGCGCGGGGGTGCGGCAGTTCCAGGCTCAGCGTGGGGCCCAGCACGCCCAGGTCCTCCGGCGCGTCCCAGGTCCAGCGGCCCGGCGGGCCATCCGTGGTGATGAGATCCAGGTCCAGGGTGCGGGGCGCGTTCCTACCCGCGTTGCGGTCTCGGCCCGCCACCAGTTCCAGACGCAACAGGGATTCCAGCAAGCGGCAGGGATCGGGTTCCCCCACCACCAGGATCGCCACCGTGTTGAGGTAGGCGGGACCGCGACCGGATTCATCCGGCGTCTCCATCACCAGGGGCGAGGGCACCACCGTACCCAGCGTGCGCAGGGCCACCAAGCCGGAGTCCAGGTGCGCTCGGCGATCGCCGAGGTTCGAGCCGAGGGCGATGACCGCTTTCACGAGGAACAAGCTTCCACTTGAACCACCGAGGAACACCGATGAACACCGAAAAGGACAGGATTGGCTTGGTACAGGCTTGGCCCAACCCGCAGGAACCAGCTCTCTGGGAGCCTAGGGGCCCTCTCTCTTTTCTTATCAGCAGTTGATCGGTGTTCATCGGTGTTCATCGGTGGCTTCCAGATCTTTTGCCTTCTGGCTTGATTCCGACAGGTTTCATCGGTGGCTAATGCTTCTTCCCGTGTTCGGCCACGACCAGGGTCCGGATGCCGCCGCGGATGAGGAAGTCGCCCTCGACGCGCATCCACTGGGGCTGGAGGGCCTTCACCAGGTCGTCGAGGATCTGGTTGGTGACGGCCTCATGGAAGGCGCCCTGGTCGCGGAAGCTCCAGAGGTAGAGCTTGAGCGACTTCGATTCCACGCAGAGCTGGTCGGGCTGGTAGAGGATGCGCAGCTTGGCGAAGTCCGGCTGACCCGTCAGGGGGCAGAGGCAGGTGAACTCCTCGGTCTCGAACGTGATGGTGAAGGGGCGTCCCGGCCGGGGGCTTTCGAAGGTATCGAGATGGCCCGTGGGCCGTGTCACCACGAACTTGGGCAGGGGGTTGGGCAGGGAGGCCTTGGGGCTCTTCTTGGTGGGCATGGTGGATCCAGGTGAGGGGCCGAAGCGGGAGGGCCCCGTCCAGGGTACCCCCTCAGGGCTTGCGCACCACCGTGTTGAGCAGGGTCTCCTCCCGCTCCGTGGGCACCTTCATCCCGAACCACTCGAGGGCGCCGAGGTCCCAGCGGCTCCACCAGAGGTAGGGCGTCTGGACGCGGTCGGGCCGCACCTCGAAGCCCGCCCTACGGAGCATGTCCAGGTACTGGGGGGCGGTGCGTTGCACGTGCATGGGATGGCGGAAGAGGGGGCGGATGATCCAGCTGCGGATGTAGCGCCGGGTGGACTCCGCCAGCAGCAGGTGTCCGCCGGGCTTCAGGACCCGGAACATCTCCGCGAGGGCCCGCTCCTGGCCCACGATGTGATGCAGAGACTGGTGGCAGAAGACCAGGTCCACAGAGGCATCCGGCAGATCCATGGCCTCGGCGTGAGTGCGGTGGACGGTCACTGGTACGGGGCAGGCTGCGAGGCTGGCCTGAGCCTTGGCGGGAAACGCCGGGTCGGGATCCAGGGCGTGGATGCACTCTGGCTGGAACCGCGTTGCCAGGGCCCCCAGGGAGTGCCCCAGGCCGGTGCCGATGTCCAGGATGGTGCCGCCGGTGGGCAGGTCCGGCGCCAGGGCCTGGAGGCTGTCCAGGGCCACGCCCATGACATGAATCCGCCAGACGTCGGTGGACAGAAACCACACGCCGAAACGCGTCTCTGGCACGAAGGCCAGGGGCTTGGTAGAGGGGGTTTCGGCGGTGGTGGACATGGGCGGCTCGGTCATGGGGGGCAGTGCCACGCTAACGCGGGGCGAGGCCGGGCGGAAGGTAGGCGTAGGGGATGGGATCGGCGAAGCCCGCCTCTCTGAAGCCGCGGAGCCGCAGGTGGCAGGAGTCGCAGTGGCCGCAGGCTTCCAACTCGCCCTGGTAGCAGGACCAGCTGAGGTGTAGCGGCGCCCCCAGCTCCCGGCCCTTGAGGACGATCTCGGCCTTGCGGAAGTGGATGAGCGGGGCGTGGAAGGCGAGCTGGGTCTCGGGCCTGGTGCCCAGGTTGGCGGTCTGCTCGAAGCTCTTGAGGAAGGCCTCGCGGCAGTCCGGGTAGCCGCTGCTGTCCTCCTCCACGAAACCCACGAAGATGGCCCGGGCGCCCAGCACCTCGGCCCAGCTCACGCAGGTGGCCAGCAGGTGCGCGTTGCGGAAGGGCACGTAGCTCACGGGCACGCCGGCCCGCTCGGGATCACCCTCGGGCAGGGCGATGCGGTCGTCCGTGAGGGCCGAGCCGCCGATGGCCTTCAGGGTGTCGAAGCCGATGACGAGGCGGCGGTGGTCCGGCACGCCGTAGAAGTCCGCGATATCGCGAAAGGCCTGCTTTTCGCGCTCTTGAGTGCGCTGGCCGTAGTCCGCATGCAGGAGGGCCAGCTCGTAGCCCTGGTCCTTGGCGATGGCAGCGGTGACGCAGCTGTCCATGCCGCCCGAGAGGGAGACGACGGCGAGCTCAGGCATGGTTGATCCCCTCGGCCCACGCTTCCAGTTCATCCATATCTCGCTGAAGGCGCATGCCTTCAGCGCCATCCTCTGCCTTCGGCGGCACCTTGTACGGCGTGCCGTACTTGATCAAACAGGTCGCAAACGGGTAGGGGATCACCATGCGGTCCCAGGTCTTCAGCTCGAAGCACCGGTCATAGGCCAGAGTGACGGGAATGATCCAGGCGCCGGTCTTGCGGGCCAGGGCGATGGTGCCGGGCTTCAGCGTCATGAGCGGCCCCCGGGGGCCGTCCGGCGTGATGCCGAAGTCCCACCCCTGCTTCACGGCCTGGATCATGCGCACCAGGGCCTTGGCGCCATCGTCGCTGGCGGTGCCGCGCACGGCGTGGATGCCAAACCAGCGCCAGGTGGCGGCGCTGCGCTCGCCATCCTTGCTGTCGCTGGAGAGGATGGCCACGCCCCGTCCCTTCCGCTGGAAGGGATAGGCCAGCGGCATCATGAAGAGGCGCCGGTGCCAGAAGCTGAGGATGAACCGTTCGTCCCGCACAACCACATCCTCCACCGCTCCGAAGCCCTCGCGCCGCACCCGCAGGGTGTAGGACCAGAGCTTGGTCAGCCCGGCCACAAGGAAGGGCACCACGCGGAAGTTCAGCCACACCGAGAGTGGCGAGCCCAGCGGGCGACCGCGGTCGGCGATGGCCACCCGCACGGCCATCAGGCCTGCCCCGGCAGCAGGTCGCCGCGGGTGATGGGGTACAGCCTGCCGCAGTAGTCGCAGCGGACCTCCAGTGGGCTCTCGTCGTGGAAGAGGTCCGCCTTCTGCGCCGCAGAGAACCCGCGCAGGGTCTCCAGCAGGGTCTCGCGGGTGCAGCGGCAGCGGTAGGTGAGGTCCATGGCGGCCAGTTCCTCGGTGCCCTCGCCCTGGGAGACCCAGGAGGCCAGGAACTCCGGCGTGCGCTCCCAGTGGGGCACCACCTCGAGGCCCTCGATGGCCTGCACCAGCCGCGCGACGCGGGCCGGGGGGCAGTCCGGCAGCAGCTCCACCAGCAGGCCGCCGGCCTCGCCGGTACTCGAATCGCACCAGAGGGTGAGGCTCGCCTGGATCTGCTCGGAGTTCTGGAGGTAGTGCTCCACCTGCACCTGGATGCCGCCCTCCACCAGCTCCAGGTTACCGATGTAGGGCGCGCCCGCGGGATTGGAGCGCATCACCTGCAGCACCCCCGGCGCCTGAATCCAGCGCTCGGCCTTCGCATCGCCCAGGTCCAGCACGCCGCGGATGGTGCCGTCGGGCCAGCAGTCCGCCACCACGGCCCTGGCGCGGCCCGAGCCCTTGACCAGCAGCTGGAGGCGCTCCTCGAAGACCGTGCGGCCCTGGAGCAGGGCCGTGGCAGACAGCAGCTCCGTGAGGCAGGCGCAGGCCTCGGGATCCAGGTGTGGGTGGCCCCGGCGGACGCCATCCCAGAGGGGACTGGCATCCAGCGAAGACAGGCGGATGTGCCGGTCCTTCGTGAGGGCCTTGATGACCCGGGCCTGGTGGATCCCGTCTTCCATGCTCAATCCCAGCCGATCTGGCGGCCCTGATTCTGCTGCTCCAGCCAGGTCATCAGGGGTTTGAAGTAGTCCATCATGGCCCGCGTGGAGAGGTCTTCGCCCGTGGCGTCCCTCAGCACCTTGCGCCAGTCTTCGGTGGCCCCCTTGGCGAGGATGGTCTTGAGGAAGGCGCCCACCTCCTTGTGGCCGGCGTAGTTGGTGGCGCGGGGATCCTGGTGGAGGATCTTGCGGGCGATGTGGTCGTGCAGCTGGAACTTGAAGACCGTGGCCCAGCCGTAGCTGTAGTAGTAGGCAGGGTTGTCGTTGATGTGGGTCTTGGTGGCGGGGTCGCAGAACTGCTCGCCGCGGGGGCTGGGGGGCTCCACGCCCTGGAGGTCGTGCACCCGCTTCCACCAGCGCGAGTTCAGCTCGCCGGCGGGCATGCCCTTGGCGTAGAAGTCGGCCTCCCACTCGGGCATGGTGCCACAGGCCCAGAACATGAAGGGAATGGCCGTCTCCAGGGCGTCGTTCAGGAGCACCTGCATCTGGTCCACCTTGTAGTCGGCGGGCAGGACTCCGGCGGCCTTCAGGTAGGGAATCTGCCGGGTGGCCAGGGCCACGAGCTCGCCGATGCCCTCGTGGAAGCTGGGATTGGCGCCATCGCGCAGGAGCGGCGGCACATTGGGGTTGGTGTAGCACATGAAGTAGTAGCCGTGACCCAGCTCGTGGTGGGCGGTCTCGAACCACTGGCTGTTGGCCTCCACGCTCATGAGGCTGCGGATGTCGCTCTCCAGGTCCAGGTGGTTGCAGAAGGCGTGGCTGTTCTTCTTCCGCGTCTCACCGGGCTTCACGGGATAGAGGTCGGACTTCACCCAGAACGAGGCGGGCAGCGGATCGAAGCCCAGCCCTGTGTAGAAGGCCTCCGCGGTCTTCACGATTCGCTCGGGCTGCCAGCCCTTGAAGTGGGGATCGAAGTCCACGGCCGTCACGAAGCCGGTCCAGTTCTGGCTCCAGCGGTTGTTGATCCAGTGGGCGGGGATGGCCTTGGGCACGGGCTGGCCATACTTCCTGGCCATCTCGTACTTCACCCAGGTGTGCAACTGCAGGTAGAGGGGCCTCAGCTCCGCCAGGAACTTCCGGTTGAAGGCCATCATCTCGTCGGCGCTCAGGTCGTACTTGGCCACCTGGAGGGTGAAGTAGTCGGGATAGCCCAGGGCCTGGGCGCAGCCGTTGCGGAGGTCGCGCAGCTTCAGCAGGCCCTCCTTCAGGGCCGGACCGTTCTCCTTGGACACCTCCCACACCTTGCGCCGTTCGGCCAGGTTGTCGCTCTTGGCCAGGATCGTGTCGATCTGGTTTGCCGAGATCGGCTTGCCGTCCAGCTTCCAGACGAAGCCGTTCAGGGTGCTGGTCTGGGCCGTCTCCGCGGCCACCCGCGCCGCCACCAGCTCCGGCTTCGTCATGGGCCCTTCGGCGGCGTTCAGCAGCACGCGCTCCAGCTGACGGACAGTGACCTCCTTCAGCTCCTTGCGGTGCTGCAGCAGCTCCCGGGCCTCGGTGATGACCGCAGGGTTGCCATTAAAGGCGGCATAGGCCTTCCCCGCCCACTCCGCCGCGGCGTCGTGCTCCGGCTTCACATCGGAAGCCGCCTTCCAGATGGCCTGCTGGGCCACGTAGGTGAGCGACTGGTAGCCGGCGTTCACCAGCTTCAGGAAGCGGTCGGCCCGGTCCTGCACCGGGGCCGCCATCTGGGCCACCAGGGGCACACTGAGGATCAGGGCTGGGGTGAGGCGCATGGCAGCTCCAGAAAACGTTCTATTGTGACTTCGGACAGGATGGTGGGGGAGCAGGAATGCCTCTGGAGGTCAGGCTTCGCGGCGGGCCGTCAGCAGAGCGGCGGCCGTGCCCAGCAGGACGCCCACAAGGTAGCCCAGGGCGATGCATCCCGCCGCCGTGAGGAGCAGGATGCCGAAGTCCGAGGCCTTCCGCGAGGCCTCCGCCAGGGAGATGCCGCTGAAGACCAGCATCACGCCCAGGAGCGTCTGCGGAAAGGCCAGGGCCAGGGCCATGAGGCTGGAGCCGAACAGCACCGCCACGAGCAGCTTGGCGGCCCCGAGCATGAGGATGGAGCCCTGCGTGCGCGCTCCGAAGGCCTCCTGCCCGGCAAGCCCCCCGGCGCCGTGGCACATGGGCATGCCCCCGAACCAGCCCGTTAGCAGGTTCATGGCCCCCACACTGATGGCCACCTTCTTCTCCGAGGGCGCCCGGTCCGGGTGCAGGTCCCGCGCCAGGGCGCATACGGCCACCACGGAGTTGAGCAGGGTCAGGGGAATCTGGGGCAACGCCGCCTTGGTGAAGGCCACCCACCAGTCATGCGGAGGGATGGATATCCAGTGAGGGAGGTGGAAGCCGATCCGGAGGCTGTGGAACGCATCGGGGGACTTGAACAGGGCCAGCGCGGCACCACCGGCGAAGATCACCAGGGCCACGGGGACGCGTCGCGAACCGATGAACCACCAGCCGAAGAGGGCCGCCGGCAGGGCCAGCCACCAGCGCTCCGGGCCAGGGGCCCCGGCCATCTGCAGCCCCTTCAGGGCGAGGGACAGGCCCAGGCCCAGCTGCATGCCGCGCACGACGGAATCCGGGATCAGGCGGCCCAGGCGGTCCGCCCAGCCCAACCAGCCCAGCACCAGCACCACGGCGCTCACAATCATGCCTGCGGCGAGGATCTGCGGCACCGTGAGGCCCTGCGTCAGGGCCACCGCCGCGATGGCCTTCATGGGCTGCACCGCCATGGGGATCGCGAAGGCCAGGCCCGTCAGCAGGTTCAGCAGGCCCGCGAAGAAGAGCGCCGTACCCAGGTCGAGCCCGTTCTGCCGTGCCATGCCCAGTACCAGCGGGAGGAAGGTGCCCAGATCCCCGAGAGAGCCTGAGGCCTCATGCGCACCGAAGCGCGCCATCGCCATGCGTTCCCGGAATCGCCGCCAGATGGGCATTGAAGGATCTCCTGCACCAGCATGCCATTCCATGACGCAGAAAAGCGGGCCGTCAAGCCCGCTTTTCTGCTCGAGGTGGGACTAGGCTTTGACCCACCGCAGCACCGGCTTGCGCGCGGCAGTGGTCTCGTCCATACGGCGCAGGGGCGCGAGGGTCGGGGCCTGGTGCAGGGCGTCGGGGTTCTCCTCGGCCTCCTTGGCAATGGCGAGCATGGTGTCGCAGAAAGCGTCCAGCTCGTCCTTGCCCTCGCTTTCCGTGGGCTCGATCATGAGCGCACCCGGCACGATCAGCGGGAAGTAGATCGTGGGCGGGTGGTAGCCGTGGTCGATGAGGCGCTTGGCAATGTCCAGCGTGTGCACGTCGTGCTTGGCCTGGATGGTGTCGCTGAAGACCACCTCGTGCAGGGTGGGCGAGTCGATGTGCAGGGCGTAGGCGCCCTTCAGCCGCGTGCGGATGTAGTTGGCGTTGACGATGGCCCGCAGGGTCGCGGCCTTCAGGCCGTCGGAGCCGTGGCTCAGGCAGTAGGTGAGGGCCCGCACCAGGATGCCGAAGTTGCCGTAGAAGGTGTGGACCTTGCCGATGCTCTGGGGCTGGTCCCAATCCATACGGTAGCTGTGCTTCGGCACTTCGCCCTCGCCCACCTTCACGGTCTCCCTGACCACCACAGGCACGGGCAGGAAGGGCAGGAGGTTCGCACCGCAGCAGACAGGACCCGCGCCGGGGCCGCCGCCGCCGTGGGGCGTGGACATGGTCTTGTGGAGGTTCAGATGCATGACGTCCACGCCAAAGTCGCCGGGCCGCGCCACGCCGACCAGCGCGTTCATGTTGGCGCCGTCCATGTAGACCAGGGCATCCACGCTGTGCAGGAGGTCGCTGACCTCCTTGAAGCGGTACTCGAAGACACCGATGGTGTTGGGGTTGGTGATCATGGCGCCGGCGATCTCGCTGCCCAGCTCGCTCACAAGGGTTCTCAGGCCCTTGCGCACCTTGCCGTTCACGGGATCGGTCACGTCGTCGAAGCTGATGGTGCCATCGGGACCGGACGGCAGCTCCACCACATCGTAGCCCGCCATGGCCGCGGTGGCAGGGTTGGTGCCGTGACCGCTGTCCGGGATGAGGATCACCCGGCGCTTGGCGCCCTTGGCCACGTGGTAGGCCCGAATGAGCATGACGCCCGTGAGCTCGCCGGCGGCGCCGGCGCTGGGCTGCAGGGTGACGCCTGGCAGACCCGTGATCTCCTTCAGCCACTCCTGCAGGGTGTAGAGGAGCTCCAGGTTGCCCTGGACGAGGGCATCCGGCGCCATGGGGTGGCTGTCTGTGAAGCCCGGCAGCCCGGCGACCTTTTCATTCAGCCGCGGGTTGTGCTTCATGGTGCAGCTGCCCAGCGGATACATGCCGTCATCCACGCCGTAGTTCCACTTGGAGAGGCGGGTGAAGTGGCGGATGACCTCCACTTCGCTCAGCTCGGGCAGGGCGGCGAAGCCGCCGCGCTTCAGGTGGGCGGGGCGGGTGTCCTGGGCCCTGGGCACATCGAGCCTGGGCAGGTCCATGCCCCGCTTGCCGGGGACGGAGCGTTCGAAGGAGAGGGGTTCGCGCTGACGAAGGAACATGGCTCTCTCCTCAAACCGTGGCAGGGACGCGGGCCAGGATCTCGACGAGGCTCTCGATCATCTGGCGGGTGTGGAGTTCCGTGGCGCACCAGAGGATGCAGCCCGCGTATTCGGGATAGAAGCGGCCCAGGTCCAGGCCCGGCAGCAGGCTCTCCTTCAGGCAGGCCTCCTGCAGGGCCGCGTAGTCGCCGGTGTAGCGCAGCACGAACTCGTTGAAGAAGGGCTGGTCGAACATCGGCTCCATGTCCGGCAGCTCCAGCAGGCGCTGGCGCAGATACTGGGCCTTGGCGGCGTTCTGCTCGGCGAGGCCCTTGAGCCCTTCGGGCCCGGCTAGGTGCATGAAGATGTTGGCGCGCAGGGCCACGAGGCCCTGGTTCGAGCAGATGTTGCTGGTGGCCTTGTCGCGGCGGATGTGCTGCTCGCGGGCGGTGAGGGTCAGCACGTAGCCGGTTTCGCCGTTCAGGTCCTTGGTCTGGCCCACCACGCGGCCGGGGATCTCGCGCTTGTGGGCGTCCTTAACGGCCAGGAAGCCCAGGAAGGGTCCCCCGAAGTTGGGCTTGTTGCCCAGCGACATCGCCTCGCCGCAGGCCATGTCGGCACCCACGTTGCCGGGGGCCTCGAACCAGCCGAAGGCGAAGGCCTCCTGTGTGACGCTGATCAGCAGGGCGCCGGCGGCGTGGACGGGACCGGCCAGAGCCGAGAGGTCCTCCACCGCGCCCAGGAAGTTGGGGTAGCCCACCATCACCGCGGCCACATCGCCATTCAGCTTCGCCTGCAGGTCGGCCAGGTCAGTGACGCCATCCTTCAATCCGACTTCCACCAGGTGCAGGTCCTCGTGCGGGTCGAAGTTGGTCTTGAGCACGTCGCGGTACATGGGGTGCAGGCCACGGCTGATCAGCACCGTGTGGCGCTTCTTCGCCACGCGCACGGCCATGAGGGCTGCCTCCACGCAGGCCGTGCCGCCGTCGTAGAGGCTGGCATTGGTGACTTCGAGGCCGGTCAGGTCACAGATGAGCGTCTGGTACTCGAAGATGTGCTGCAGGGTGCCCTGGCTGATCTCGGGCTGGTAGGGCGTGTAGGCCGTGAACCACTCCTGGCGGCTGATCATGGCGTCGATGGCCGAGGGCACGAAGTGGTCGTAGGCCCCAGCGCCCAGGAACTGCGCGCAGAAGCGCATGTTCTTGTTGGCCAGGCCCATCATCTGCCAGGCCACCTCCTGCTCGGAGCCCTGGGTGGGCAGGTCCAGCTCCCGCCCCAGGCGCAGCGGCTCCGGAATGCCCACCAGCAGCGCCTCGGCGTCCGGGACGCCGATGGTGTCCAGGAGGGCACGATCCTCGACAGGGGAAGAGGGCAGGTAGCGCATGGCGGCCTCGGCAAAGAGCGTTGAAAACCAACGCTCCAGGGTATCAGGCGCCCCCGGATGAAACCCTTGTGGATCGGGTCACAGGCCCTACCACCACAGACCGCTCACTGCCTAAAGGCTGAGGCGCTAGGTCGAGCGCGGGCCTTCCCGGAGTGCATCAAAGCGAGGCCCGGGGGTGTGCGCGCAGCGGAGAACCCCCGGACAGCATCAATGCCGCTTCCAGAGGTCGAAGGGCTGGGTGCCGATCAGGACATTGAAGCTGCCCACGGCCCGGCCGCCGTCCTGGGGGGTGCGGACCTTCAGGAAGCCGTAGGAAAGCTCCACGTAGAAATTAGACAGGGTCGTGCGCAGCAGCAACCCCGTGCCCTGCGCCCGGTAATCGACCTCGGGCTTGAGCAGGGCCGAGGCATCCGGGGCCACCCAGGCCAGGTCGAAGCGGGGCGTCAGCTCCACCGTGAGGCCCAGGCCCAGGTAGAGTCTCAGGGGCAGGCCGACGCGCACCGCCGCGAAATGGGGTGCCATGAAGCCCAGGGAGCGGGAGCCGATGACGAAGGAGGGTCCCCCCAGCACCCACCACCGGTCCATGGGCAGCCGGCGCCCCTGGCCCCACTCCGTGTCCAGGTCGAGGCCCACGTGCTCGCCAAGGGAGGTGAGGCCCCGGGCCCGGAAGTAGCTCTGCTGGAAGGTGGCGGCAGGCAGTTCGCCCGCGCGGGCCTGCCCCGTGCCGAACCGCGCCCGCAGCAGGAGGCCGTCTCGCGGCATGGTGTGCCGGTCGAAGTTGTCCCATTCGCCGGAGAGGAAAGCCGTGTCCTGGCTCTGGGTGCGGCGCAGACCGTCCTCCCGGAAGGCGGCGTTACGGCGACCGAGATCGAGGCTGACCTTGCCGGTGCCCAGGTTGCTGAAGCGGAAAAAGGTCTTGAGCATCAGATCGGAGGCGCTGATCCGGGCCCCCAGTCCATCGCCCGGAAGCTCCGGCCCCACCCACGGCAGGGGCATCTCCAGCCGCTGCTGCCAGTAGTCCGCCACCACCTCGACACCAGTGCCGGGCGAGAAACCGAAGGGGCTGCCGAGGGTCAGCGTGGCCCGCTCCTGCAGCCGGTTCCGGGCCGCACTCAGCTGCAGCTCCGTGCCCCTGAAACCGAGGTCCACGGCCCGGTAGGCCAGGCCCACCTGACCACCCAGGGTGGTTTCGTAGCCCAGGGACAGGTCCAGCCGCTCCCGCTGCTGGGGCACGGGGATGAGGGTGATGGCCGTGCCCCCCAGACCGTTCGGCCGAAGCTGGTAGCGCAGCTCCGCGAGGTGGAGCCGGTGCTCCGCCAGGGCCACGCGCTTCTGCAGATCCGTCGGGCGGAAGGGACGCCCCTTCAGCTCGCCGAGCAGCCGCAGGAGCTGGACTTCCTCCACCGGCTGACCGGCGGGTGAGCGGGCCTCGACCTTGGTGATGAAAGGTTCGTCGATGCTGATCAGGAGGTGCCCGGTCTGAGGCTCGAACATGGAACCCCGGGCATCCACGAGGGGCCCGCCTTCCATGAGGAAGCGGTAGACCAGGTGGCCCATCATCCGGCCGAACACCTGCGGGTTGAAGGGCTCCCCCACCTTTAGCGTAGTGGCCACCGCGCTCTGGATGGCGGCCCGCCAGCTCTCGGGCGCCTGCACCTCCATGGAGCGGATCGCCGGGAAGGGTCGTAGGTGGATGGTGAGGACGCGGCCCGGATCTACCGTGGCCCAGGCCTCCTGGGCCAGCCCATGGACGAGCACCTGCTGGAGCAGGATCTGGGCGTCCTGGAGGGGGATGCCGTCGGGTCCGGGCTTCAGGCTGGTCGCCAGGAGGCCGGCCAGGGCCGGGCTCAGCCCGCCGGGGCACTCGAAGGTCACCTCCGTCGCGTCGAGGCGTTCCTGGCTCAGGCGACCGCGCATCAGCTCCCGCAGGGCCTCCCGGCGGGCATCGAAGCCCTCCCGGCCCTGACGGACCAGCTTGGCGGCATCAGAGCCATACTCCATGAAATTGGCGTTCCGGATGTCGGGGCTGATCACGAAGTCCGCCGCCTTGCGGCTTTCCCACTGGCGGCGCTCCACCACCAGGTCCAGGCTGCGGGAGGCCACGGACAGGATGTTGGTGGCGGGGCGGTGCTCGAGGGGCGAGCTGGTGTCCACGGCGATGACCAAGTCGGGGCGGAAGGCCTCCCTGGCCGTGCTGACGGGGATGTTCTCCACCAGGGCCCCGTCCACATACTGCTGGCCGTCGATGATCACCGGGCGAAACGCGCCGGGAATGGACATGGAGGCGCGGACCGCTTCCACCAGGTCGCCCCGCCCGAAGACCCGCCCCTGCCCCGTCTCCAGGTTGGTGGCCAGGATTCGGAGGGGACGTTGAAGCCGGTCAAAGTCGCCGCCGGAGAAATAGGAACCCCGAGCCAGCAGGCCCTGCAGGGTGTGCTGGATCTCCACGCCACTGCGGAGGCCCTGGGCCAGGGAGAGCCGGCCCTGGTGGCGCTCAATGGAGAGGAAAGTGTCGTTCCGGTTCTCCTGCTCACCCAGGGTCTCCCCGGGGTTGCGCCACAGCGGCTCCAGGAACGCACGGGTCAGGTCCAGGCGGTTGAACAGGTCCTCGATCTCCTTCGCCGAGAAGCCGCTGGCGTAGAGGGAGCCCACCAGGGCACCGGCGCTGGTGCCGGTAACGCTGTCGAGGGGGAAGCCCACCTCCTCGAAGCGTTGGAGGACGCCGATGTGCGCCAGGCCCCGGGCGCCGCCGCCGCTGAGGGCCACCGCCACCCGGGGCATCCCAGGAATGGTCACCCGGGGGGTGAAGCGGAACACCATGTCCGCGGGCTGGACCTCCACGTCGATGCGGCGGGGCGTCGCTGTGGTCGGCGGAGGAGTCTGGCCCGCCAGCAGGACGGAAAGCCCGATCGCCAGCAGGATGGGTTTCATCCGAGGGCCGCCCCCTGCGCGTCCATGAGCGCCGCGCAGCCGGCCAAGCCCAGGTCCAGCAGCCCAGTCGCTTCGGCCCGACTGAAGGCCCGGCCCTCGCCCGTGCCCTGGAACTCCACCAGCTCGAGCGCGCCGCCCAGGGTGGGGCGGGCCGCAACCAGGTTGCAGTCCACGGCGGCCAGGTGGTCCTCCTCGTACTCCAGGTCGAGCACCATGCCCCGGCGGCCCTCGCCCGTTTCCACAA
>NZ_JBATQW010000070.1:0-101714 GCF_049292215.1 Geothrix sp.
CTGCC
Organism: Geothrix sp.; assembly: GCF_049292215.1. Taxonomy (GTDB): domain Bacteria; phylum Acidobacteriota; class Holophagae; order Holophagales; family Holophagaceae; genus Geothrix. The sequence continues at coordinate 6 of NZ_JBATQW010000070.1, forward strand.
GGCCTCGTGCTCTTTCAAGGCCAAGATGATCTGCTCCTCGGTGTATCTGCTCTTTCTCAAGGGGCCCTCCAAAGGGGGAGGACTCACATTATCCTTGGTCTAGTTTTCCGGGAGGACGTCAACCCCACGCCCTGGACATCCGTTTCCTGGGCGTCTCTGATGCCGTTGGCATTGGCATCCACGAAGACCCTGGCCGACACCGCCCCCTGGCTGGCAAGCCCTTGGGCCTGGGTCTGGATGTGTCCCAGTCTTGGTTCCCGTCCCAGCCCCACACGGAGCGTCAGATCCACCACAAGGTGATTGCGCGTGGAATAACTCACATCCAAACCGAGACTGAAGGTCCCCTGACTCTTGTTGGCTCCCAGCAAGAAAAGCGTTTCCCCCGTAGACAAGGTGCGATTGACGCCAGCTCTTACCAGGTAGAGGGGAAACCGAGGCGTCTCTGCCTGCACCGAAAAACCGTTGAGCTTGGAAGTTCCACTCAGTTGGTAATTGGCCTGCCCCCTCAGGGAAAAGTCACGGTAGAACTTGCTGGCGATCAGGTCCCCGGTGGTGGTGGCAGAGAAGGCTTGAATACCGCCCCGATTCTGACTGCGCCGCCATTCATTCGAGAAAAAATAACCGTGGGTCGACGTGGAGAGACGGTTATAGATCCTTTCCACCAGACCCCCGGCCACGAGTTCATCTCGGGAGATTCCAAAATCCATGGTCAGCCAGCTGTATTTCCGACTGGATAGCAAGGCTGAAGCCTCGATGCTGCTGCGGTTGGTCAACAGCCCGCTGGAAGGATTAAACACTTCGCTGGAAAAGCCGCCCTGGAGTTGGGCACGCTTGGCGTTCAGGCTCAGGCTCCCCAGCCTCGTGCGCAGGCTCAGTTCCTCCGACATTCCACCAAGGGCATCGTGAGCAGCGGTGAAGGAGGCGGAGAGGGGTTTCCAGAAGCCCTGAAGACCCACCACGGTGTAGGTGTGGACCGTGCCATCGAAGTTCGTCCGTGCCACAGCGAGACTGGTGGCAACCTGTTGGCTAACTCCGTAACGTGTCTCAACGTGACCGCGGGCTCCAGCGATTTTGGCGTCGATCCCCACCAGCAGATATTGGAAAGCCCCCTTGGGTGTCTGGCTTTCGCTGACATCAAAGCGTACGATTTCCTCCCGCTTCTGGCCCTGGGGGCCGTAGAACACGAGCCTAAAATCGTTCAAGCCGTAATACAGGGGAAGATTCAGGAATTCATACCGGCCATCGGAACGAGATGATTGAAAGGCCAACAAGGCCCGATTTCGATACAGTTCCACCTGCCAGCCGGGGGCCAAGTTCCCTTGGAAGCTTTGCCGGTCATAGGCGTCGCCCCGAAGGAGCGGAAGGTTAGTCACCAGCATCCCAGTTCCGGCGTAGGGCTGGGCGATCAGATTGAGGCCGGGGTTCAGGATTTCGCCGAAAGCAAATTCCGTGGCTTGCAGGGGGCCAAGCAGTTCAGCGTTGGGATCTCGGCGCCCCATGGTCATCCTGAACTCGGACACACCGCCCTGGGTACCGGCCACGGCATAGAGGCTAGATGAAAGTCCCAACCAATCGCCCGCGGCAAAAGTGGTGCTTTGCACCAGGAGTTTGCGCTTAGTTTCCGACCTTGAGGGCGTGGTGATCCTGAGGGATTCATCCACAAATGGCACCTCGAAGGTGTGATAGGCATCCGAGATCCGTGGATACTTTCGAACGCCAGTTCCTGGTTTGGCCTGGCCCGCGGCCTGCTCCCGGCTCCAGCGCGCTTGCAGCGGAAGCAATTCCCTGGGACTCACCGTGATGAGTGCCGTTCGCTTCACAATCTCCAGATCCAGCGGTAACCATTCGGCAAGCAGGCCTGAATCCACGTAGATGTCATCACTGTGCATCTCAACCAGGGAGGAATCAAACGCGCGTCTGTTGCCTTGGATCTCCACGGTGCCCCCGAAGACGTCCAGGCGAAACCGGCGCTTCTCCTGGATGAGGAAGCCTTCGGCGAGGCCTCGGCTGAGGTCCACTTGCACAGCCAGATCCAGGACGCGGCACAACTCACCCAAGGGGAGCCTAAACCCAGCCTTCATGGGGAAACCAGGAAAGGCAGAACTGAGGATCCTCTGATCAAGCCGGATGGCAAAAAGCCAGAGATCCTCCTTCGACTGCTCTTCAAGAATCTTTGGGTTGCCAGGATCCATCCGTTCGGGGGGGTCGATGTTTTTCCCGTCTAGGAGCAAGCCCCCCGTGATCAAGATGAACAGACTCACCTTCCGGAAGGGATGCTTCCATCCGGGGTGCGGGTCTGTATCCGAATCCATTACGGAAGATCGAGAAGGGCCTCGGCCAGGACCTTTCCACCCTCTGTGGGAGGTATCGCAAAGGTCACTTTTAGCTGACCAGTAGCCAGTTGGGTCGCGCCCTTGGGGAGGGCAAGGTTCAGTGTCATGGCCCTTGTGGGATTGGGAACATACACGGCCACCCCTGTCGCCTCGGCCACGGTCGCTGTGGCCCCCTTCCGGGAAATCCAACGAACTTTAAGGTCTCCGAAAAGAGACTGGTTCCCCTCACGGCTCAGGTTTAGGTTGAGCGTCCGATTGGCTGGGTGAAATACGAGGTTCGACAACCCCGCCTTTGCGGCGGTGACACCGTTCCGAATGATCACGGGAAGGGCCAAGCCATAGACGGGGATCAACTTCACAGAGATGCCTTTGGGACGCTCGGCTGCAGGTGACTCCTTGGGTGGCTCTGGCGCCGGAGGGATCGCCCTGAACATCATGTGGATGCGATATTCCCCCACGGGCAGTTCCGCAGGCTTTCTCACTTGGAGACGGATGGTCTGGGCCTCACCGGGAGCCAACGTCACTTCCCGCGGCGAGAAACGGATCAAACTAGGCAGGTCGACGCCGCCGGGGACTTTTTCGAAGGGGACTTCGGTCATTGCGCCGAACTCATCCATTTCCATTCTGACCAATGAAATTCGGTAGGTGGCCTCGGTGGATCCAACGTTCGACAAATTCAGGGCTGCGGTGCGCTTGTGCATGTCCAAGACCACTCGGCTGGGAGCTACCAACAGATCTCCTGGACCTTGGGGGGAGGGATCTAAAACGGACTTTCCTCTGGGTGTCTGGGCGAAAACTGGATAGGCGAGGGAGTTCATCCCCAGTATGAGGAGCAGTGTCGTGGAGGAGATAGAAAGGCGCATGGGACCTCGATTCGGTGATTGGTCTAGTCCGATCAGTTGTAGGCGACAGTGACGGCGAAGGTTCCGGTGTAGTCGCCATCCATCTGATTGGCCCCCACCACCAAGGTTCCACCCACCTTGAACGTGAGATTGGCGCTGGCGGCATCGGGGAGCTTGCTGGCGAAGGGTGCGGTCAAGGTCGTCGTGCCTACGGCGGCGGTGAAAGCGTTCACAGCCATGGCCGTACCCGGACCAGTAAGGGTTACGGTTCCATTGGCTGGAAGCGTGATGACAAAGGTGGCATTCCGCTTGCCGCCCACCCTAAGGGCAGCAGAATTGTGTTGACTGAGGGTGCCGAGGACCAGGCCTCCCGTGGGGGTGCGCAGGTCGGTGCTTGGGTCCAACACGACATTTCCGCCCGTGACATTGGCGTAGATATCCCCGAAGCTCAGGCCCGAGTTGGTCAGCGTCACCGTGATGGGCACATAGATGCGGGCCGTGGCTGGGACGTTGCTCGCCGTGGCGGATTGACCTTGGGCGAGGCCAGTCCCCAGGCCGACGAGGCTGAGAAGAAGGGTGGATAGCATTCGCATGGGCAACTCCTTGGCAAGGCGTGTCGATGGTTGGAATTGATTCATTTCAAGTGCGGACGCTGGGTTGAGATGGACTTTCGTTGATAAACCGCAGGCATAAGCAACCAGCTAGGGGCGAATTCCCCCTAGGAACATGCCGACCAACGCGATGCCTAACGGCATGCCAACTGCCCAAAGGATCCTTCGAAGGTTTGATGTAGGTGATTCCATGGTGATCCATCCAGTCGTCGGCAGCAGTAATGCAAATGGATATCCAATTCCCAAAGGCTTCCTATTCAACTATTTGCGACTGCCACTACGAGGCAAGTCGGTCCACCTTCGATCAGATTGAGGGCATCCAACCTTCAGTTCGATTGGGTTTAGAGCGAAACCGAGGGAGTGGCTCTCTCTGTGCGAACCCGTGCCTGCCCCCCCCAAGCCACCTACACCGGCTATTTCACCCTTCTCTTGGAGAACAGAGCAATGTCGGTAAGACCGGCGCCAGGACCATCAACGTCACGGTCTAGGTCGCCCGGTCATCACGCTCACCAAGTCGGCAGACCTGAACTTCGGAGACATCTTCACTGGGCCCCCTACAGGAACGGTCATCCTCAGTCCAGCTGGCACTCGCGGTGCCACGGGAGGACTGGTTCTGGGCAATCTCTCAGCTGTCGGAGCGGCGGTGTTAACCGTCAAAGTGGCCGCCAGTGCCACCTACGCCATCTGGGTCCCGGCGAGCGTCACCGTGTCTGGGACAGCCGGCGCCATGCTCATCTCGCCCTTTACCAGCGCGTCAGGTCCGTTGGGTCAGATCAGTGCCTCCGGCACCCAGTAACTCAGGGTCGGCGGAACCTTGAATGTGGCAGCGAACCAGCCGTACGGCGACTACGCCGGGATCTTTTCCATCACCACGGTCTACAACTTAGGCTCAGCGGGCAATAGGCACACCGTTAACATCCCTGCAGACGACGAAGCCTCCGTCATACCGGATTTCCCGAGCGACCAGTTTCTGGCGGGTGTCTTCCTGGCGCTTGGCTGCGAGCACGACGACTTCCGCCGGGGCAGCCATGACGATGACCTCGTCCCAGGAACCCACGTCGACCCGAACGATCCCGGCGGCGATCTTAAGGAGAAGCAGCCCCTTCTCACGCCCCACCAGGAGGCCTCGCAGGAGCACTTCAGTCGAGTGGTCATAGTCGGCGGACGCAAGGGATCGGATCCGGACCGAGCAAGGCACACCAACCCTGGCCTGGGCCCGAACCTGCAGCGAAAGGGCCCCCAGAAGACTCAGGCATACCGCCATTCGGATACGCCTGGTAGTGGGAGAAGGGTTGCGCAAGAGCGTCTCCAGGAGGGTGATCTCCCTTCTCTTCGGCCGCATCGCCGGGAAGATGACTCTGCCGGAAAACCACCTGGCAGTTCATGCTTCTGGCACGTCTCTTAGAATAGACCCAAGATCCGGCCTGTCTCCAGATCCACATCCACGTCATAGAAGCCGGGCCGCGTGGGCAGGCCGGGCATGGTGGCCATCTTGCCGAGCAACGGATAGAGGAAGCCGGCGCCTATGCTGGCCCGGATGTCCCGCACGGGGATGCGAAAGCCCGTGGGGGCACCCTTGAGCAGGGGGTCATGGCTGAGGCTGAGATGCGTCTTGGCCATGCAGATGGGCAGCTGATCGTAGCCCAGCCGGGTGTAGGCCTCGATGCGAGACTCGGCCTCGGGCGAGTAGTCCACGCCATCGGCGCCGTAGATCTCCCGGGCGATGGTCTCGATCTTCTGCTTGATGGGTTCGTCCAGGTCGTAGAGGAACCGGAAGTCTGAAGGCCGATCGCACACACGCATGACGGCCCGAGCCAAGTCCAGGGCCCCTTCCCCGCCCAGAGCCCAGTTCTGGCACACCACAGCGTCCTCGGCACCGTTCTGCAGAGAGGCTTCCCGGATCAGGTCCAACTCCGCCGTGCTGTCCGAAGCAAATCCATTCACGGCCACCACCACGGGGATGCCAAACTTCCGGGCGATGCGGATGTGGTGGATGAGGTTGGGCAGGCCCGCCCGGAGCAGGTCCAGGTTCTCCTCGACGTATACAGGGTCCAGGGGCTTCCCCGCCACCACCTTCGGCCCGCCACCGTGCATCTTGAGGGCGCGCACCGTGGCCACCAGCACCACTGCGTCCGGCACCAGGCCCGAGGCACGGCACTTGATGTCGAAGAACTTCTCCATGCCCATGTCGGCGCCGAAGCCCGATTCGGTGATCACGTAGTCGGCCAGTTTGAGGCCGATCTGGTCGGCCAGGATCGAGCTGTTGCCATGGGCGATGTTGGCGAAGGGGCCTGCATGCACGAAGACCGATGTGCCTTCCAGGGTCTGCATCAGCGTGGGCTTGAGGGCATCCTTCATGAGCACGGTCATGGCTCCGGCCACGCCCAGATCCTCGGCGGTGACGGCTCCGCCCTGCCGGTCGAGACCCACCAACATGGCACCCAGGCGGTGCCGCAGGTCGGAGAGCCCTGTAGTGAGGGCCAACACGGCCATGATCTCGCTGGCCACGGCGATGTCGAAGCCGGTTTGCCGCGCGAATGGCTGCTCCTCCTCGCCCTGGCCCACGGTGACGCTCCGCAGGAAGCGGTCGCTGGTATCCAGCACCCGGCGCCACGTGATGGTCGCTGGATCGAGGTCCAGGCGGCAGACCCGGCGGCGTTCCTCCGTGGTGAAGGTGTCCGGATCCCCCTTGGTAATGCCCAGTCTCGTGCAGCGGAGCTGGAGCGACCGGGGGAATTTCCTCCCGTCTTTTCCTGCAGGGAACAGGCGCTGGAACAACTGCTCGTCCGTGGCACCAGCTTCATGCAGGATGCGCGCATCCAGCGCCGCCGCGCAGAGGTTGTGGGCGGCGGTGATGGCGTGGATGTCCCCAGTGAGGTGCAGGTTGAAGTCCTCCATGGGAATCACCTGGCTGTAGCCGCCGCCAGCGGCACCACCCTTGATCCCGAAGGTGGGGCCCTGGCTGGGCTGGCGGATGCAGGTCAGCACGCGCTGGCCAAGGTGGGCTCCGAGCGCCTGGCAGAGGCCCACCGTGGTGGTGGTCTTGCCTTCCCCCAGCGGGGTTGGGGTGATCGCCGTGACATCGATGTAGCGGCCATTGGGCCGTTCCCGCAGGCGCTCCAGGACCTCCAGGCGGACCTTGGCCTTCGTCGGACCGTAGAGCTCCAACTCGTCGTCGAGGAGCCCGAGCTCTGCGCCCACCTGGCCAATGGGTTTGAGCGTGGCCGCCTGGGCTATCTCAAGGTCCGAGGGCACGGGGGTCTGCCGACGCAGGGCCGTGGCGGTGAAGGGTTTGCTGACCGGGTCCATGTCATGCCTCGCAAAGATCCAGTCCTATGATGCGGAGCCCTGGCCTCGCATGCCTTGCCTACCCTGGGTTTGTTGATTGCAGTCACAGCCGCATGCATGCTGGATCCATGCGTCGATTGACCGAGGTCATCACCCACCGCTTCCGGGAGAAGGCTTCCGTCTTCCTCACGGAGCTGCACCCGGCTCGCGACGCTGCCGAACGGGCGCAGGTGTTGGCCTCCCGGCGCAAGCGCGACTTCGACGCCACCCACCACTGCAGCGCCTGGCGAGAGGGCGTGCCCGTCGCGGCCTTCGGGTCCGATGACGATGGCGAGCCCTCGGGGACTGCGGGGCGGCCCATGCTGGTTGTGCTGGAAGGGGCCCAGGCCACGGACCTGATCGCCGTCTGCATCCGCTGGTACGGCGGGACGAAGCTCGGCACCGGCGGTCTGGTACGCGCCTACACCGAAGGCGTGCAGGGGGCCCTGGCGGCGGCGGATGCCCAGGGCGCCTGGGAAGAGGTCCGTATCCTCCGCACCGGACTCATCCAAGTTCCTGCCGCCCAGGCCCACCTGCCCTTCGCGCTGCTCGGGGCCTTTGCCGGAGTGACGGTCCAGGAGCAGACCTTCGAGGGGGAGGCCGCCCTGCTCCGGTTCGAGTGTCCCCCTGAGCTGGTCGGGGCCCTGGAGCAGGCCTGGCAGGAGCGCAGCCGGGGCGGGCTGATTCGCTGGGACTGACCGCTCGCCGACTCCCGCCCCCCATTCACCGATCCCTGCCCCGGTCCGAAAGCCAACGCCCGTAGCTTGATCACACGGGAGGAAACCCATGGTCCAGTCCGGTTGGTTCATCGACAGCGCCTGGTGGTGGCTGGCGTTGTGGCTGCCCTCCCTGGCCTTCGTCATCCCCTTCGGCTCAGGCAGAAAGGAACACCGCTCATGACCACCCAGGAACGCCCACCCCTCTTTTCTGCGAAGCTGGTCTTCGGCCTCACGGTCATCGCCCTCGGCCTGATCTTCCTCGCCGACTCCATGCGGTGGTACGACGCCTGGCACCTGCTGACCTGGTGGCCCCTGGCCCTAGCCGCCTTCGGCCTCGCCCGGCTGACCCAGGACGGCATTCTCAGCCTCCGGGGCCATGTCTGGCTGGCCTTCGCGGTCGCCGGCTTCATCTCCCAGTTCGGTCCCTGGGGTCTGCTGGAGCGCTGGTGGCCGGTCTTCCTGGTGTGGGGCGGCCTCATCGTCACGCTGCGGGCTGTCTTCCCCCAGCCCAAGCGGCCGAAGAAGGTCAAGGCTGCTCTCCCATCGCCAACCCCCGCCGATTCCTGTGATCCTGGAACCGATGCCACGCAGGTGAAACCATGAATGCCCCCGACGAATCCAAGGCCCCCAGCCCCTTCAGCCCCAAGCTGGTGCTGGGCGTGGCCATCATCGTGGCAGGCCTGGTGCTCACCCTGGACAACCTGGGGCTCATCGAAGCCCACACCATCTTCAAGCTCTGGCCCCTGGTGCTGGTGGCCATGGGCATCGCCAAGATCCGGCAGGAGGGCAGCGGTGGCGGCATGGGTGGCTGGTTCCTCGTGCTGGGCGGGTCCTTCATGCTGCTCTTCACCTTCGCCCGGGGGCATCTCGCTGAAGCTCTGGCGCCCATGCTGGTGGTGGCCGTGGGCATCCTCATCGTCATCAAGGCCCTGAAGCAGAACCGCGGCGTGCCCCCCGAGCTAGCCCGCTCCGAGGACTTCCTCCAGGGCACGGCCATCTTCGGTGGCTTCAAGCGCCGGGTGCTCACCCAGGCCTTCAAGGGCGGCGAGCTGACGGCCATCTTCGGCGGCTATGAGGTGGATCTGCGCCAGGCAACCCTGGAGTCCGGCCAGGCCCGCATCGATGTCTTTGTGCTCTTCGGCGGCGGCGAGATCCGAGTGCCCGAAGGCTGGGAGATCGCCAACCGCGCCACCGCCATCGCCGGGGCCCTGAACGACAGCACCCATCATGGTCCGGCAACGGCGGAGGCCCGTCCCCGCCTGGTAATCACCGGGCTGATCCTCTTCGGGGGCACGGAAGTGAAGAGCTGATGCATCCCCTCCTCGCCAGCCGTGCGCGTTTGGGGGCCTACCTCCTGGGTTGGGCCCCCATCGCACTGCTGCTGACGGGCATCGCCCGCAGCCAGGGTTGGACCTGGGCTGAGGCGGCCTGCCTGGCCCTACCCCTTTGCCTGCTGGCTTCGCTCCTCTTCCTCTCGGCCTGGTTCCTCTGCCGGGCCCTGCCCCTGGGGCGCAGCATCGAGGGCCTGGGCGCCCATGGCGCCGCCTGGGGCATGGCGGCCATCCTCATGAGTGGCTTGTGGGCCGGCCTGGCCTGGATCCTGGCCCGGATGCTGGCCTGGATCCCAGGCCTGGAGGCCCTGCCCCAGCGGGTGGGCTCCGCCCTGCCGGTGCTCACGGGCCTGGGCATCCTCCTCTACCTGGCTTCGGTGGCCCTCAGCTACCTGATGTTGGCGCAGGACCGGGCCATCGAGGCCGAGCGCAAGGGCGCGGAGCTGCAATTACTGGCCCAAGAGTCCGAGCTCAAGGCCCTGCGCGCCCAGCTGAATCCCCACTTCCTCTTCAACAGCCTCAACTCCCTCTCGGCCCTCACGGCCGTGGATCCCGTCCGGGCTCGGGAGATGTGCGTGCTGCTTTCAGATTTTCTCCGCCGTAGCCTGGGCCTGGGCGAGCGTCGGCTGGTGGCGCTGCGCGAGGAACTTGAGCTGGCGCGGGCCTACCTGGCCATCGAACAGATCCGGTTCGGGGCCCGTCTGCAGGTGCTCTGGACCGTGGAGGCAGCCGCGGAGCCCGCCCTGCTGCCCACCCTGCTGCTGCAGCCCCTGGTAGAGAACGCCATCAAGCACGGCATCGCGGCGCTTCCGGAAGGCGGTACCCTGAGCGTGGCCGCCGAGGTGCTGGAGGGGCATGTCGTCCTGAAGGTGGACAACCCCCTGGACGCGGATTCGCCGGCCCCGCAGGGCCTGGGGCTCGGCCTGCGCCAGGTCCGCCAGCGCCTGCTGGGACGCTTCGGCAGCCGGGCCCGGCTCGAAGCCGTCGTGCAGGACGGCCTCCATCGCGTCACCCTGGTATTCCCGCTCGAGGTGGAACCATGAAAGCCCTGATCATCGACGATGAGGACCTGGCCCGTGCTGTGGTGCGCGAGCACCTGGCGGCCCATCCGGATGTGGAGGTCGTGGGCGAGTGCGCCAACGGCTTCGAGGCCATCAAGGCGGCGGCCCAACACCTGCCGGAGCTGATCTTCCTGGACATCCAGATGCCCAAGCTGGACGGCTTCGAGGTGCTGGAGCTGCTCGAGGCCGAAGGCAAGCGCCCGGCCGTGGTCTTCGTCACGGCCTACGACCAGCACGCGCTCAAGGCCTTCGAGGCCCATGCGGTGGACTACCTGCTGAAGCCCTTCTCGAAGGAGCGCTTCGACTCAGCCCTGGCCAAGGCGCGGGCCCTGCAGTCGGCGCAACCATCCGCACCACCGGCGCCCGCCGCGGAGCTAGCCTCCAGCGCCCGTCAGGGCCGCCCGCTGGAACGCATCGTCGTGAAGGACGGACCCAAGGTCACGGTGGTTCACCTCGACCGACTCGACTGGGTGCAGGCCCAGGACGACTACGTGCTTCTGCGGACCGAGGGGAAGAACCTCCTCAAGCAGCAGACCCTGGCGAGCCTGGAAACCCAGCTCGATGCGAGTCGCTTCATCCGTATCCACCGCAGTTACATCCTGAACCTCGACCGCCTTGTCCGGGTCGAACAGGACTCCAAGGAACACCGTGACGCCATTCTCAGGGACGGCACCCGCCTGCCCGTGAGCCGGGCGGGATTCCAGCGCCTGCGGGAGCTATGGGAAGGTGCGTGATCAGATCGGCGCGTGCAGCTGGCAGGGATGGACATCACAGTGGCCGCAACGACCGGAGCAGGGCAGATTCCGGGCTGGGGCCGTTGAAGCCTCGGGCTCGGGCGCCATCCGGGGCATGATGGGGATGGCCTTGGCCGTTCGCACCACGCCCTGCCCCAGGGTGGGGTTGGCCGGAGGGGACGTCTTGCGCGCGGCGGCTCTGGGCATGGTGAGCCTAGGCTTCCGGCCGCCGGAAACTCTTCGCCACTTTCTGCATGAGCAGGGGATCGCCTTCGATCTGGATCTTGCCGGTCATGAAGGCCTCCTGGGCGTTCAGCGTTCCGGTGCTCATGGCGACGAAGTCGTCGGCCTTCGCCTTCAGAAGCGTATCACAGGGTTTGAGCAGCCGCGGAAGGACCATGCAGACGCCATTGCGGATCAACAGGGTGTAGCCCATGTCGTCAATCTGGTAGCCCACGACGGCTTCCAGGTCACCGGCCTTCTCAGCGTTGAAGCGCTCCGGCATGGATTCGAGGAGGCCCTGGGCCGGGTTCACATCCGCATCGAAGTGGGCCGTGTAGGCCGCCACCTGGCTCATGTCGCCCTTCACTGTGATGCCTCCGCCCAGCAGCGCGGCCACCAGGTTCAGCTTGCCCGCGTTGAGCGCAGCAAAATCCGCATCCGTGATGCCAAGGGACGCGCCACCCTCGACCTCGCCTGGTCGCACCGAGAGGCCTTCGGGGCTGAAGTCCAATCGGTAGGACACGCCATCCACCTTCAGTTCCAGCGACCCGCTGGCCCCGCCCCGGTAGCGCTTGCGCAGGGTCGCCAGGGCCTTGCCGCCGGGTGTGTCCGGGAAGGTGATCTCGGGCTCGGCGGACCAGACCTTCCAGGCCCCGCGGAGCAGCGCCATGTCACCCGTGAAGCGGAGCTGGCCGCCCAGCAGCGCCGGGCCCGGATCGGAGATGCCACACACCAGACCGCGCACCGCCCCGTCATCCCCGGCCACTTCCGCCCCCTCGCCCCAGCTGTCACCGCCGACCGTGACCTTGAGGCCCACGGCAGCCAGAGCCAGGCGCGCCGGAACCAGTTCCTTCAGCGGCTTCAGCGGTCCGCCCTGCTTCTGTGGCTTCTTGAAGAACTTGGGGAACTTCTGGAGCAGGCCCAGGTCACCGGTGCCCTTGAGCTTGCCCGTCATGAAGGCCTGCATGGGGTCGAGCTTGCCTTCGTTCAGGGCGATCCAGTCCTCGGCGCCAATCGTCACCACCGAGGTGGCGTCGGCCTTGGCTTCCCGTTTTAGCGAGAAGGCCCCGTTCTCGATGAGGCAGGTGTAGTCGCCGCCCCCGTCGCCCGTCACCTGGTAGTAGACGGAAACCGTCAGACCCTGGGCCTTCTCGGGCAGGAAGAGCTCAGGCATGAGCGCAAAGATGCCGTCCACCGTCAAAGCCATACGATCACCTCGGGAATGTGGATCGAGCATGGCCGGGCCTTCGGACTCCACGCAACGGTTACCAGAGGTCAACCATTCGGCCCCGGACGATCGCGGTCCAGCGTGGCCACCCCTACCTGATCGACTGCGCCATCACCTTCACGTCCTTGCGGGTGGTCGTAATCTCAAGATTGCCGGACCCGGCTGCGGATCCCTCTTCGCTCCACTGCACCAGGTAGCGAGAGCCGAAGACCTGGATGCCCTGGCCGAACTGGGCTTCAACTCCGGCGGTCAAGGGGAAGCTGAACCCCCCTGTGGCCGGGGCGATGGTGCCGATGTGGCCCATGACGTTTTGCCCGGCCCCCGCCACGGAGTAGAGCGTGACGCCTGCGGCGATGGCCTTGGTCTTCAACTCCGCCTGAAGGAGGGTCATGTCGCGGGTGGCCAAAGAGGCCGCTTCGGCGGGTCCACCCATGTCGCCCTTTTCCCGTTTGAAGGTCTGACTAACGGCCCGTTTCACGTTGGGATGGGACAAATCGTCAGCCTCACACCGGGAGAACACCACAAGATGCTTCTGCCCTTGGACTGGAGTCAACTGTTCGAGGATCATGCCCAAGACTTTCGATTCGCGGGCAACCGTCGCGACCATTCCCGTGACGAACCCGGAGTTGTTCAGATTGAGCCGATCGAGCACATTGACCCCGCGCTGATCAATGGTTCCCTTGGCCCAGCCAGGAGCGCCGCTTCGGAAGCGGGCCAATAGGGCCGTCAACGATTCCTGCCCAGGCGCGCCATCCGCCTCATCCGAGTAGGAGGACTGGAATCCAGCGCCCTGGACCGTGTCTTTCGAGATCCCCACCAACCCCTCGGGCAGCATCGTCGGCACCTTGGAAAGCGCCTCCGCCCAGAGCCCCCGGCGGAGTGAGAAGCCCGGCATGAGCGACTCCAGGCTGTCCTTGCCCCGGGCCACGATGAAGACCCGATCCCCGTCAGGCACCTTGGTCAGGAAATCCGCTGCCGCCACGAAGGCCATCGCCCGCATGTTTGTGTCGCGGATGGGTTCGAAGACCAGCACCCAGGATTGGGCGGCCTCCGCGGTCTGGGCCGGGGTCTTCACCTGGATCGGGGACCGGGGCTTGCCATCGACCTTCACCCGGAACTCTTCGGGCTTCAGGTCACCTAGCATGGCGCCCCGGCCATCCAACGCCAGGACCCAGGCCTGGTTTCTGGACTGGACGGGCTGGCCCGCCAGGAGGCTCATGCTGAGGATCAATCCGAAGCAGTGACGGTGAAGCATGCGGTCCCCTTCTTTGTGGATGATGGAATCCCCATTATGAGCACACCCGGTGATCGACTCACAGTCCGAGCCGGTCCATCCGTTCGGTCAGTCGGCGTTCCGAGAACAGCAGATCATCCGGATCGGTGGCCTTGGCGCGCCAGGCCTTCACAAAGCCCTGATCGCCGCGCTGGGCGGAGACGGCATCGGCCAGGGCTTCGCCACCGGGCAGGTTCCTGGGCATCAGGGCATAGGCCGGATCCTGGAAGGCCTCGCCGGGTCCAACCCAGGCCCACCCCTTGGCTCGAAAGAAGTCGATGACGTCTCCCAGGAAGAGACCATTCAGCAGCCGGCTGTGCAGGAGGATGACGTGCGGGATCTCACGGCCGAATACCTCCCGGCTCCAGGCATCGTAGAACCGGGCGCAGGCCCAGAGGTGCTTCAGGTAGAGGGCGCGGTAGGGCGCCAGATCCGCAGAAGGCTCCTTCTCCAGGCGCTTCCGCAGGCGCTCATCGAACAGCCAGTCCGCGGTGTCGATGCTCACGTGGCCGATGGCATCACCCCGTGCCTTCAGGAAGGTGTAGAACCCATCCCGCTTCGCCACCGTGTTTCCCGCCCGCAGGAAGGGGTAGCGGTAGCGTTTCGTGAACCCGGGCAGGTCCCGGATCAGGGCCTCTCCCTTGAGCACATCGGCCTCGTAGGCTTCGAGGGTCACCTCCTCCCGGTTGAGGTCCCAGTGGCTGTAGCTGTGGTTCGACAGCAAATGCCCGGCCTCGCCCCAGGCGCGAAATATGGCTTTGCCCTCCGGGGAGTCACCGCCGTTCACCCCGTTGATGAAGAGGATGGCCTGCACCTTCCGGGCTTTCAGGGCCGCGAGCATGGCCTGGTGCTGGACCGATGCAGCCATCCGGGGCGCAGGTCGCAGGAAGGGGGCATCGTCCAGGCTGAGGGCGATCTTCTGGGCAGCGAGCGGAAGGGCCAGCAGCAGGAACAGCACGTGTCTCAGCAAAGTTCCTCCAAGATTCCTCTCTCAAGGATGGCGGCATTCGCCACAATCGTCCCATGCGGATCGCAGCCATCGATGTCGGATCGAATTCCATTCACATGATGGTGGTGGAGGCCGATCCCATGGGCGGCCAGCGCGTCCTGGCCCGGGAGAAGGCCATGGTGCGCCTGGCCCGGGGCGAGGCGAAGTCGGGGGAGATCGGTCCCGAGGCTTTCCGGGCCGGCCTGGAGGCCCTCGAGCAGATGGTCAGGACCATCCGCGACTTCGGCTGCGAGACCGTCATGGCCTGCGGCACCGCGGCCCTGCGTGACGCGAAGAACGCTCAGGCCTTCGTCCTGGAGGCCGAAAAGCTGGGAATCCCGATCAAGGTCATCTCGGGGGAGGAGGAGGCCCGCCTCATCCACCAGGCCGTCTCTCACGCCATCCCCTTCCCGCCAGAGCCTGTGGCGCTGGTCGACATCGGTGGCGGCAGCACGGAGCTGACCTGGGTGCAGAGCGGCCGAGTGGCGGCCAGCATCTCCCTGCCCTGGGGCCTGCAGCGGCTGGCGGACGCGGCCCAGACCGCCGACCCGCCCACGGCCCACGACCTCAAGCGGCTGCGGAAGATGATCCGCCGCATCCTCAAGAAGGCCCGCAAGGACCTGCCCTCGGAGCTGCCCGAGCCCACCCTGATCCTCGGC
Source organism: Geothrix sp. (assembly GCF_049292215.1). Classification (GTDB taxonomy): domain Bacteria; phylum Acidobacteriota; class Holophagae; order Holophagales; family Holophagaceae; genus Geothrix. The sequence goes on from NZ_JBATQW010000070.1 coordinate 15,334, forward strand.
ACATCCGGCACGCTTGAGGACCTCGCGCGGGGCGCCGCCGCCGGCCAGGCCTTCACGGTCGAGCAGCTGCGGGACTTCGCCCTGAGGCTCTGGCGCGTGGATTCCCTGCACCGGACGGAACGCCTCGGCGTGGACGCGAAGCGGGCCGAGGTCCTCCATGTGGGTGCCATCTGGGCGCTCTCGCTCATGGAGTGGCTGGGCTGCCCGCCCCTGCGCCACCTGCCCGTGGGAATGCGCGAAGGCATGATCTGGGAGGCCCTCAAGCACGGCGGCGCCGCCATCCCGCCGCTGGCGGACCGCCGCCGGGCCTCCATCGAGCAGCTGGCCGCCCGGCTCGACCCGGATCCCGGCCACAGCCGTCACGTGGCCCGCCTGGCCGATGAGCTCTTCACCTCCCTGCAGCCCCACTTTGAGCTGGGTGACACAGAGCGCCAGTGGCTGGCCTTCGCGGCCCGATTGCATGACATCGGCTTCTCCATCTCGGAGAAGGGCCACCACAAGCACGGCGAATACCTCATCCGCAATGCCACCCTGCCCGGGTTCTGGCCCGAGGAGATCGACCTGCTGGCCCAGGTGGTGCGCTTCCACCGGGGCAAGGTGCCTCACCACGCGAAGCACGAGGCCTTCCGGGCCCTGGCGCCCTGGCATCGCCAGGTGGTGCGCAAGCTGGCGGCCATCCTTCGCGGCGCCGACGCCCTCGACCGGCGCCGGCGGCAGTCGGTGCGTCACCTGGCCGTGGAGGTGGACGAGTCGCGCCTGCACCTCATCCTGGATGCCGCCGGGGACGTGGATCCGGAGATGGAGGCCTTCCTCGACAAGGGGGCCCTCCTGGGAACCCTGCTGGACCGCTGGATTGAAGTCACCGTAGTCTGAATCCCCATGACCTTGGACGAGCTCATCAACGACTGGAACGGCCTGCCCGCCAAGGGCGACCGGATCCCCCTGCTGAACGACGAGACCTTGCGGGACGGCCTGCAGAGCCCCTCGGTGCGCGATCCCGACATCGCCGCCAAGCGGGACCTCACCCACCGCCTTGCCCGCCTGGGCGTGGACGCCGTGGACCTGGGCATGCCCGGCGCGGGCCCCAAGGCCCTGGCGGCCGTGCGGGCCCTGATGGTCGAGATCCGGGACCACCGCCTGCCCCTCTCCCCCAATGTGGCCGTCCGCACCCTGGAGACCGACCTCGCCCAGGTGGCCGAGATCCAGCAGCGGGCCGGCATGCCCCTCGAGGCGGGCGCCTTCCTGGGCTCCAGCCCCATCCGCATGGATGTGGAGGGCTGGGACCTGGACTTCCTGGTCGGCACCGCGCGCAGGGCCATCGCCTTCTGCCGGCGCCACGAGGTGCCCGTGATGATGGTGACCGAGGACAGCACCCGCGCCCGGCCGGACGTGCTCAAGGCCATCTACGGCGCGGCCATGGACGAGGGCGCCCAGTCCATCTGCCTGTCCGACACCTGCGGCCACGCCACGCCGGACGGCGTGCGTCGCCTGGTGCGGTTCATCAAGGACGAGGTGGTGAAGGACCGCTCGGTGCGCATCGACTGGCACGGCCACAACGACCGAGGCCTGGGCGTGGCCAATGCCATCGCCGCCTTCGAGGCCGGCGCGGACCGCCTGCATGGCAGCATCCTGGGCATCGGCGAGCGCTGCGGCAACGTGGCCCTGGACCAGCTCATGATCAACCTCCACCTCATGGGCTACCCCAAGGGGGACCTCTCGGACTTGCCAGCCCTGGCCGAACTGGTGGCCGAGCTCTGCGATGTTGAGATCCCCGCCAACTACCCCGTGCTGGGGCGGGACGCCTTCCGCACGGGAACCGGCGTCCACGCCGCCGCCATCGTGAAGGCCCTGCACCGGGGCGACGTGGAGCTGGCCGATGCCGTCTACTCCGGCGTCCCCGCCGCCCTGGTGGGCCGCCGCCAGGAGATCGAGATCGGGCCCCTGGCCGGCCACAGCAATGTCGTCTACTGGCTTGAGATGAACGGCTACGACCCCAGCCCCGAGCGCGTGGACCGCATCCTCCAAGCCGCCAAGAACAGCCCGAGGATCCTCAGCGAGTCCGAGATCCGGGCCGTGCTCTGATCAGGCCATCCCGGCCACGTCCCCGGCGCTAAGCCGCCGGATCCCCTCCGCCGTGGCCACCTTCAGCCGCCCATCGGATTCCCAGCCCAGGCATGTGCCCTGGCCGTCCTCCCAGTGGATGGCCGTGCCGGACTCCGGCCATTTGAAAAGGGGTTGAATATTTTGTGTCAAATCATTCCATTCATGAATGATGGCTACTGCAAAATCATTCGGGTTTGACGCCCTCAACCCCAATTCCGCCAGGCAGGCTGGGGGAATCGCCCGGCCGGGGATCTCCGGGGCCTCAGTCAAGTTCACGCCCAGGCCGAGGATGAGCCGCCCACCACTCTGCTCGCCGAGGATGCCCCCCAGCTTCACCAGCCGGCCCTCCTTCCGGGCCACCAGGTCGTTGGGCCACTTGAGGCCCAGGGTCTGTCCTTCGGGGTCCAGGGCCCGGGCAGCCGCGCCCATGGCCCGCTGAAGGAGGAGGCCCGGGGCCACGCCGACCGGGGCCGGGAGGGCAGCGGACATCCAGAGGCCCGCCCCGGCGGCGCTCTCCCAGCGGTTGCCCTGGCGACCCCGGCCTTCGCTCTGACGCTCCGCCAGCACCACGCAGAAGCCCAGGTGGGGGTTCCGCCGGAGGAAGGCCTGGGTGGAGTCCACCACCGCCAGCCGGATCAGCGGCAGCGCCACGCTACTTCTTTCCGCCCTGGTTGCGGAACCAGAGGATGCGCAGGCCCTCCAGAGTCAGGTCCGGGGCGATGTGCTTGATGTGCTTGGTGTGGGGTGCGATCACCCGGGCCAGGCCGCCGGTGGCGGCCACCCTGGCCTCGGGGCACTCCTCCAGCAGGCGGTCCAGGATGCCGTCCACCATGCCAACGTAGCCGTAGAAGATGCCGGACTGCATGGCCTGCACGGTGTTGCGGCCCACCAGGCGCTCGGGCTCGGCGATCTCAACCCGCGGCAGGCGGCTGGCCCGCTGGAACAGGGCATCGGCGCTGATCTTCAGACCGGGGCAGATGAGGCCGCCCAGGTATTCCTTCTTGGCATTGACCACGTCGAAGGTGGTGGCCGTGCCGAAGTCCACCACGATGAGCGGCGCGCCGAACTTCTCGATGCCCGCCACGGCATTTACCAAGCGGTCGGCGCCCAGCTCCGACGGGTTGTCGATGAGCACCTTCACGCCGGTCTTGACCCCCGGCTCGACGTAGAAGGCGTCCACGTGGAAGAAGGTCTTGGCGAGGCTCATGAGCACGGGATGCAGCGGCGGCACCACGCAGGAGATGGCCACGTGCTTGATCTGGCTGGCCTCGATGCCCTGGTGGCGCATGAGGGCCAGGGCCGAGAGTCCGTACTCGTCCACGGTGCGCTCGCGGCTGGTGGCCAGGCGCCAGGAGTGCAGCAGGGGCGCGTCCGGCCCCTGGGCCAGGTCGAAGATCCCCAGCACCACGTTGGTATTGCCCACATCCACGGCCAGCAGAAGACTCATGCGCATGCTCCAAGCCATCCAGAATGGCCTGAGGTGGTCTGTGATGCCAGCCCCCTTGTGATGCCATTCCCCGCCGCCCTGGGTAGCCTGGGGGTTCTGCCTGGAGCCGCCATGCCCCGCACCATGATCGAACCCTTCCGAATCAAGTCCGTCGAGCCCATCCGCATGACCACCGCCCAGGAGCGCCTGGGGATGCTGGAGGACGCGAAGCTGAACGTCTTCAAGCTGCGGGCCGAAGATGTGCTGCTGGACTGGCTCACGGACTCGGGCACCGGAGCCATGAGCTCGGCCCAGTGGGGCGCCATCATGGTGGGAGATGAGAGCTATGCCGGCTCACGCAGCTTCTTCCGTCTGGAATCGGTGCTCAAGGACATCACCGGGATGGATCACTTCATCCCCACCCACCAGGGCCGCGCCGCGGAAAAGGTGCTCTTCAGCGCCGTCTGCAAGAAGGGGGACCTAGTCCCCAACAACTGCCACTTCGATACCACCCGGGCCAACCTCGAATTCAACGGTGTGGAGGCCGTGGATCTCGTCATTCCCGAGGGCCTACAGCCCAGCCTCATCCACCCCTTCAAGGGCAACATCGACCTGGCCCGGGTGGAAGAAACCCTTAAGAAGGAAGGCCATCGCATTCCCTTCGGCATGATCACGGTGACCAACAACACGGGGGGCGGCCAGCCGGTCTCCATGGCCAACATCCGCGCCTACGCCAAGCTCCTCAAGCAGTACGGCAAGCCCTTCATCATGGATGTCTGCCGCTTCGCCGAGAACGCCATGTTCATCAAGCTGCGCGAGGACGGCTACCAGGACACCCCCATCAAGGCCATCTGCCAGGAGCTGTTCAGCTACGCCGACGGCTGCACCATGAGCGCCAAGAAGGACGGCATGGTGAACATCGGCGGCTTCATCATGCTGCGCAGCGACGAGTGGCTGGATCCCGTCCGCAACATGCTCATCCTCACCGAGGGCTTCCCCACCTACGGCGGCCTGGCCGGCCGCGACCTGGACGCCTTGGCCGTGGGCCTGGAGGAGGGCATGGAGGAGGACTACCTCCGCTACCGTCTGCGCACCGCCGAATACCTGGGCGAGAAGTTCGAGGCGGCGGGTGTCGGTTTCGTGAAGCCCACAGGCGGCCACGCCGTTTACATCGATGCCAAGACGGTGCTGCCGGACATGCCCGTGGAGCACTATCCGGCCTGGGCCCTCTGCAACGCGCTGTATCTCGAGGGCGGCATCCGGGGCGTGGAGATCGGCTCCGTGATGTTCGGCAAGCGCATGGACGATGGCACCGAGACCTACCACAGCATGGAGCTGGTGCGGCTGGCCTTCCCCCGCCGCATGTACACCCAGAGCCACTTCGACTTCGCCGCCGAGGTCATCGCCGAGGTGAAGGCCAAGGCCAGCGAGATCCGCGGCGTGAAGATCGTCAAGCAGAGCAAGTACCTGCGGCACTTCACGGCGGAGCTGGCCTGGGTCTAAGCAACCCCCGACCTCGCCCCAGTCTGATGCGGATTTCGTCCCCGAATGAGAAGGCGCGTAGGCTACTCCAATCCCCATCCGGAGCCCGCATGCCCAGCCGCAAGGAGACCCTGTGGTTCATCGTCCTGGCCCTGCTGCTCAGCTGGGGTGTGGGCGCCTGCTGGCTGCTGGATGAACGCCGGTTCATCCTTATCCGCCTGCTCATGTGCATCCCCGCCCTCGTGGCCATGGGCTGCGCCTGGGCCTTCCGGCGAGAGCCGCCCAGGGCTGCCGGGTTCGCGTTCAGCGGATGGCGTCCCTGGCTCCTGGCGATGGCCTACCCCTGGATCATGGTCCTGTTCTGCCTGGGCCTGGCCTACCTGTGGCGCGGCATCTCAGGCCAGGTCGACTTCATCTACCTGCGCCCCTTGGCCGAGTTCCGGTTCGCGGTCTCGAAGAGCCTGGGCTTCCATGGCCTTCCGGCCCTGGGCTTCGCGGCCGCAACCTGGGTGGTCCTCCTGCTGCCCTGGCTGCTGGTGGCAGCCGCGTACCGCGCCCAGTGGCCGGACCGTCTGAAGGCGGCCCTGCCCGCATCCTGGACGTGGCTGCACCATGCCTTCCGGGCGGCCCTCTTCCTGCCCACGCTGCTCACCCATGGGCCTCTGCCCGGGGAGCTCGGCGAGGAACTGGGTTGGCGGGGTTACCTGGTTCGGCGCTGGGCGGACCGCCCCCTGGTGGCTGTAGCCATCACCATGCCGGTGTGGGCGAGCTTCCACCTGCCCGTGATCTTCTCGTCGGCCCAGAAGGGCCACCCGATGCAGAACGCAGTGTTCCTGCTCTCCATCGCCGCCGCCGCCGTGCCCTTTGCGGCATTCTACCTCTGGGGCCGCTCGGTCTGGCCCTGTGCCGTACTGCATCTCAGCTGGAACCTCTGGAATCCCTTGCTGCTCGGCAACGTCTACACCGGCCAGGCCGGGCTCTTCGGGGGCCAGGTGCGCACCTTCAACGGCGAGGCGCTCTTCGGGCTGCTCTTCAACGCCATCCTGGCCCTTTGGCTGATCGCCAGGTGGCGCCGCGCGGCATCGCAGCCCCTGGCCAGCCTGCGGGAGGGCTGAATCCTGTAGGATGGCAGAACCTCCTGACCAAGGTCCCCATGACTTCCTCCACCATCGAAGCGATCTTCGCCCGCCAGCAGGACGCCCGCTGGCGGGTGGCGGCCACCTCGGCCGACCAGAGAAAGGCCAAGCTGAAGGGCCTCCTGGAGGCCCTCATGGCCCACCGGGCCGAGGCCCAGGCGGCCCTCGCCGCAGACTTCCGCAAGGCCCCGGAGGAAGTGGATCTCACCGAGCTGTATCCAGTCATCTCCGAGCTCAAGGACGCCCTGCGCCACCTGTCCCGCTGGATGAGGCCCCGCCGGGTGCCCACCCCCATCGGCCTGCTCGGCGCCCTCGGCACCATCGTCCACGAGCCCCGGGGCGTGGTGCTCATCATCGCCCCCTGGAACTATCCCATCTACCTCACCCTGGGCCCCCTGGTCTCGGCCCTCGCTGCGGGCAACTGCGCGGTGATCAAGCCCTCCGAGTTCACGCCCCACACCAACGCCTTCCTGCGCAAGCTTCTGAGCGGTCTGTTCCCCGAGGAGGAGGTCGCCCTCGTGGAGGGCGAGGCGGAAACGGCCCAGGCCCTGCTGGCCCTGCCCTTCGACCACATCTTCTTCACGGGCAGCCCCACCGTGGGCAAGGTGGTCATGAAGGCCGCCGCGGAGCACCTGAGCTCCGTGACCCTGGAATTGGGCGGCAAGTCGCCGGTGCTCGTTGACGCGGACGCCGACCTGGAGAACGCGGCCCGCAAGATCGCCTGGGGCAAGTGCGTCAACGCCGGCCAGACCTGCGTGGCTCCGGACTACGTCCTGGTCCACGTGCGGGTGCACGACGCCCTCGTGGAAGCGCTGAAGCGAGCGCTGGTGGACTTCTACGGTGCCGAGGCCGACACCCGGAGGCTGAGCCCGGACCTGGCCCGCATCATCAATCCCCGCCACCACGCCCGGCTGCTGGGGCTGCTCCAGGATTCCCGGGGGTTGGTCGTGTTCGGCGGCGAGAACGATCCTGCCACGAACTACCTGGGCCCGACCCTGCTCACGGAAGTGGATCCCGCCTCGCCCATCATGCAGGAGGAGATCTTCGGGCCCCTGCTCCCCATCCTGAAGGTACCGGACATGGACGCCGCCGTGGCCTTCGTGAATGCCCGACCCAAGCCCCTGGCCCTCTACGTGTTCAGTGGCGACCGCCGGAACGCGGAGTCCCTCATCGCCCGCACCACCGCAGGGGGCGGCTGCATCAACGACACCCTCCTGCACTTCGCCCACACCGGCCTGCCCACGGGCGGCGTGAACACCTCGGGCTTCGGCAAGGCCCACGGCCGCCACGGCTTCGAGACCTTTTCCAATGCCCGGGGCATCCTGCGCCAGCGCTCCCGCTACTCCGCCATCCAGCTCATGTACCCGCCCTACACGGGCTTCGCTCGGCGGCTGATCGATCTGACGTTGAAGCACTTCTAGCGCTGGACTGCCTTCAGCGCTGAGCTTGTTCCAGCGCCTCCAGCGCCGCCTCCCAGTCGCTCATGGCGTAGGCCAGGTCCGCCTCCAGGTCCTTCTGGGCGTCCAGGCGGGTGCTGAAGGCCTGCCAGTCCGTGGGATCCATGGCGGCCATTTCCTTCTGGAGCTCCGCCAGACGGGCTTCCAGGTCCGCCACCTTGGCTTCCGCCTCCGTCACCTGCTTCTCGAAGCGCTTGATGGCCCGCTGTCTGTCCTTGTCGACGGCCACCGGCTTGGCGGGGGGGCTCGGTGGCTTTGCCGCCGAGCTGGGCTTCGCCTGCGGCGCAGCGGGTTTCTTGGAGGGTTCGGGCTCCTGGCTGCCGGCTTCGTCTTCACTGCCAAGGTCGAGGTCGACCCAGGCCTGGTGGTCCTCGTAGCCGCCTTCGCGGAATTCGGCCTTCCCTTCGTGGATGCGCAGCAGGGAATCCGCCACGCGGCCCAGCAGGTAGCGGTCGTGGGTCACCACGATGGCGGCGCCGGTGAAGCTCAGAATGGTGTCCTCCATGGCCTCCATGCTGGGGATGTCCATGTGGTTGGTGGGTTCGTCCAGCAGCAGCAGGTTCACGCCGTGGCGGATGAGGGTGGCGATGCTGAGCCGGGCCCGCTCGCCGCCCGAGAGGGCCGTGACCGGCTTGTCCACCTCATCGCCGCGGAACTGGAACTTGGCCAGGAACCCGAGCACGTCCTGCTTCACGGCCTGGGGGGTCACGCCGTGGATCTGCTGGAACACGGTGTTGCGGGGATCCAGGTTGCGGTGGTGCTGGTCGAAGTAACCCACCTTCACCTGGCTGCCCAGACGGGCCTGGCCGGTGATGAAGGGGATCTCCTCCGAGATGGCCTTCAGCAGGGTGGATTTGCCGGTGCCATTCAAGCCCACGATGCCCATCTTCTGGCCACGCTTGATCTGCAGCTGCTCCAGGGGCGCGTAGAGCGGCTGCCCGCCCCAGCCCACGCTGGCGTTCTCCAGCACCAGGGCCACGTCGCCGCTGCGCTGGGTCTCGGGGAAACTGAACTTCACCTTGCGCCGATCCCGGAGGGGTTTCTGGATGCGGTTCAGCTTGGAGAGGTGCGTGCGCCGGCCCCGGGCCTGCTTGGTGTTCTGCCCCGCGATGTTGCGGCGGATGTAATCTTCCTGGTTCTTGATGTAGGCCTGCTGCTGCTCGTAGTGTCGCTCCAGCAGTTCCAGCTCCTGTTCCTTCTTCTCCATGAACTCCGAGTAGTTGCCCTCGTAGACCCGCGAGCGCCCCTGCTCCAGCTCCAGGATCTCGGTGGCGATCTTGTCCAGGAAGTAGCGGTCGTGGCTGATGATGGCCACGGTGGCGTCCACCTCCTGGATGAAGCCCTCCAGCCAGCGGAGGCTCGGCAGGTCGAGGTGGTTGGTGGGCTCGTCCAGCAGCAGCAGGTCCTGTCCCTTGAGGATGGCCTTGGCCAGCATCACGCGGCTCTTCTGGCCACCGGACAGGGTCTCCACGCTGCGCTCGAAATCCGCTGCGCTGAAACCCAGGGATTGCAGGATGCTCTCGGCCCGGGCCCGGATGGTGAAGCCATCCAGGTGCTCGAAGGCCTCGGTCACCTTCTGGTAGCGCGCCATCACGTCCGTGAGGTCGGCGCCAGCCTCGCCCATGCGGTGCTCCAACTCGCGCATCTCATGCTGCAGCTTCTCGACGTCGCCAAACGCGGCCAGGGCCTCTTCCAGCACGCTGCCCTGGGTCTCAGGCACCAGGTCCTGGGCGTAGTGGCCCATGCGGATGCCGCGTTCCTTCGTGGGTTTCACGACCGTGCCGGCATCAGCCTCCAGGTGCCCCAGCAGCAACTTGAAGACGGTGCTCTTGCCGGCGCCGTTGCGGCCGATGACGCCCCAGCACTCGCCCTCCTGGATGGCCCAGGTCACGTCCTTCAGCACCTCCTGGGGGCCGAAGCGCAGGTCGACGTGGTTGAGGGATGCGAGCATGGGAAGATTTCAACCTTCAGCAAGAAGGCCACCTTGCGGTGGCCTTCTGGTTGGTGGAGCCAATCGGGATCGAACCGACGACCTCTTGCATGCCATGCAAGCGCTCTCCCAGCTGAGCTATGGCCCCAATCGGGAAGAACCAGTATCCCACCCCTTCCGCGCTTCTGCAAGCACCGATCAGCGGGGAGCCAGCCGCAGCCTGAGCCCCACCTGGATGCGGTCGGATTTCAGTTTGTTCCAGGCCTTGAGGTCCTTCGCCGACACCCCGTACTTGCGGGCGATGGTGGCAAGGGTCTCCCCCTTCTGGACCCGATGGACTGTCGCCGGGCTGGTGGGGCTTGGAGCCGCTTCGGCTGCGCCGGGAAGGCGGACCTCGTCCCCTGGGTGCAGACCTTTGGCAGCCTCGGGGTTCAGGCGCAGGAGCTCGCCGAGGGTCACCTGATGGCGCCGCGCCAGCTTCGCCAGCGTATCGCCAGCCTTCGCGCGGAGCGTGTTCCCGGTTGAGGGGGCGGTCGGCGGAGTTGGCGCAGGAGATCCGGGATTCGGAAGGACGGCCGGGACCTTGGGCGGGACTGGCTCCGCCACCGGTGGCTCCGGCCGGGAAGGAGCCTGACTCTCCGCTGGCGTTTCCAGGTCCCGGGGCGCCGCCGGAAGCGGCGGCAGCGGGCGATCGCCGAGGGACTTGACGCGCTCAGCATTGGGAACCAGGTCCCGGGCCTCCACGGGCGACACAGGAGGCGGGGGCACCAGCAGCCGTCTGCCTGGCTGGAACTGGTTCACCGTCAGGTCGTTGGCGAGCAGCAGGTCCTCGGGACCCAGCTTGAAGCGCTTGGCCACCTTCCCAAGGGTGTCGCCCTTCTTGACGGTATAGCTCTTGAAGTCGAGCCGCTTCCCGTTCGGCATGTGGGCCAGCTGACGCAGGCAAGCCATGGCCTTGCCCGGCGGCACCCGCAGCAGGTAGGCCCCTGGGGGGGTGGAACCTCTCAGGAGTTCCGGATTCAGGGCTTTCAGCGTGGCGGCGTCGGTGCCCGCGCAGCGGGCCAGCACGGTGAGACTTGTCATGGAGGGGACGGGAACCGTCTCATAGGCATAGGGCGCCAGCGGTACGATCCTGAGCCCGTAGCGCTCGGGGTTCCGGCCTACCAGGATGGCGGCGCAGAGCTCCGGAATGTAGTTCTTCGTCTCAGTTCGCAGCCACCGGGAACGTGCGAGGTCCCAAAAGTTTCGGGTGCCGACGTTCTGGATGGCCCGCTCCAGCGTGAGCGGGCCGGCATTATAGCTGGAGGCCGCCAGATACCAGTCGCCGGTGATCTCGTAGAGCCGCTTCAGGTATCGCGCCGCAGCCCGGGTGGCCTTCACGGGATCGCGGCGTTCCTCCACCCAGGCCGTGCCCTTCAGTCCGTAGATGCGGCCCGTGGAGCGGATGAACTGCCACATCCCCACGGCCTTGGCCCGGCTCTTGGCCTCGTTCCGGAAGCCGGATTCGATCACGGCAAGGTAGGCCAGGTCGGAGGGCACGCCCTCTTCGGCAAAGACCTGCCGGATCATGGGCATGTACTGCGTGGCCCGGCCCAGGGCGTTCTCCATGAAGCCCCGCTTGGTGGTGCTGAAGAGGCTCACCCACGTGAGCACCTTGTCATTCAGGTCGATGGGGTAGTCGTAGCTGGCGCCCCGCTCGGCCAAACGCACAAGCTCCAGTTCGGCGCGGAGTTCGTCGCCACTGATGGTGACCACCTCCTCCTGGGCCTTCAGACCCGGCTCCGGCTCGGCCGCATCTCCTGCGGGGATCTGCTCCTGGACTTCCTTCAATCGGAGGAGGAGTTCCTGCACCTCGGGCAGCTTCAGCAGCTCGGGGGACCAGTCTGCGGTGAGGGCGTCGGCCTCCTCGGACCTGCTTGCAGCCGTCTGTTCATCGCTGGTCTCGACGGCCTTTTCCGCCGCCTCCACCAGCACCCGCAGGCGCTGGACGCGGGCGACATCCGATTCCGGGGCCCGCGCCGGGGAGATGGTCACCGGAACCTGTGCCGGGGGCGGCGCCTGCAGCGGCACCGTCCCCCAGAGGAGGCTGGCCAGGACCAGAGCTGGCATGGGGCTAGTGGCTTTCCGCGCTCACCAGGGCCGCATAGGCGGTGGCGTCCAGGAGTCCGGCCAGATCGCTGGCCAGCTTGACTTTCACCATCCAGCCCTTGCCATAGGGATCTTCATTGACCGCCTCAGGGTGGTCCCCCAGCGAGGCATTCACTTCGAGGATTTCGCCGGCGGCGGGCATGTTCAGCTCAGAGACCGTCTTCACGGATTCGACCGTCCCGAATTCTTCACCCTCGGCGAAGGAGGTGCCCGCCTCTGGCAGGTCCACGAACACCACGTCGCCCAGGGCCTCCTGCGCATACTGAGTGATGCCCACCAGGGCAGTGCCATCGCCCGCGGGCTTCAGCCACTCGTGGTCCTTGGTGTATTTCAGGTCGGCAGGGAACATGGATCCTCCGGGATGGGTGATTGCACAGATGAGTGTGACTACCTGGTCCGCTTGTAGAAGGGCGTCGGAATGATCTCGGCGTTGACGGCCCGCCCACGGATCTCGACCTGAATGGTGCCGCCGACCTTGGCCAGCTCCGTGGGCACATAGGCCAGCCCGAGGTTGATGCCGCAGGTGGGGGAAGGCGCCGCGCTGGTGACGAAGCCGATCTGCTTGCCGTCCTGCACCACGGGCATGTGGTCGCGGGCGATGTCGCGCTTCTCGAGGGTCTTGAATCCGACCAGCTTGCGGGGGGCCGGAGCAGCCTTGGCGGCCAGGAGGGCCTCGCGGCCGATGAAGTCGCCGTGGTTCAGCTTCACGATCCAGCCGAGTCCGGCCTCCAGCGCGTGGATGGTGTCGTCGATCTCATGGCCGTAGAGGGCCATCTTGCACTCCAGGCGCAGGGTGTTGCGGCAGCCCAGGCCTGCGGGCAGCAGGCCCTTGGGCGTGCCGGCGGCCATGACCGCATTCCAGAGCCTTTCCGTATCCCCAGCGGCACAGTAGAGCTCGAACCCGTCCTCGCCGGTGTAGCCGGTGCGGCTGATGAGGCACGTGATGCCAGCCACCTCGCCATGGGTGAAGAAGTAGTACCCGATGGGCTCCAGCTGGGTTGCCGTGAGCGGCTGGAGGATCTCAAGGGACAGGGGACCCTGCAGGGCGATCTGACCCGTCACAGGACTTTCGTTCACCACGGTGCAATCAAAGCCGGGGGCGTGCTGCTGCACCCAGGCGAAGTCCTTGTCGGAGTTGCCGGCATTGACCACGAGCAGGAACTCCTCGTCTCCCTCCCGGTAGACGAGCAGGTCATCCACGAAGGTGCCGTTCTCGTAGAGAAAGGCCGTGTAGTGGACTTGGCCGATGGCCAGCGAGGAGACGGCGTTGGGCGTCAGGTGCTCCACCAGGGCCAGGGCCCCGGGGCCCTTCACGCGGATCTCGCCCATGTGGCTCACGTCGAAGAGGCCAGCCTTGGTGCGCACCGCCTCGTGCTCGGCGATGATCCCAGCCGGATACTGGACCGGCATGTCCCAGCCGCCGAAATCCACCATCTTGGCGTTCAGGACCCGATGGGCGGCATTGAGGGGCGTCTTCATCAGCTCAGACATCAGGGGCTCCGTGGCCATCCAGTCTATCGCCGCGGGACCCAGGGCAGAAGGCCTGGCAGTTCCCAGGTCAGGCACCAACGCCCTGTAGCATCGGTGCTTGTGACCATTCGCACATTCAAGGGCAGGACGAGGACGCCGGCCTCCGCGGCGCGATCCAGTTCTGCCGCATAGACCGGGTCGATCTCCCGCGCGGCATCGAAGCGGTCCACGTCCGTGCGGTGGACGAACAGGGCGATGGCGGCGCGGTGCCCTTCCCGAACCATCGCCTGAAGCTCGCGCAGGTGCTTGGTGCCACGTTCCGTCACGGCATCCGGGAACAGGGCCCAGGGCCCCTCCTTCAGCGTGGTGTTCTTCACCTCGATGAAGACCTGGCGGTCCGCCCCGTCCAAGGCGAGCACGTCGATGCGGCTGCGCTCGGTCCCATACCTCACCTCGGTCCGGACGTCGTGCAGGCCCGTCAGGCCGGGCAGCGCATCCCGGCGGGCCGCCTCGGCCACGACCCGGTTGGGCATGCCCGTCTCCACGCCCACCCAGCCGCCTGGGCGTTCCACCGCCAGCCACGTGAACTTGAGCTTGCGCTCGGGGTTGGCCGCGGGTTCCAGAAGCACGCGATCCCCAGGCTCCCAGCAGGTCTTCATGGAGCCGGTGTTAGTTGTGTGGGCCGTAACGACGCTGCCGTCATCCAGCCGCACGTCAGCCAGGAAGCGCTTGTAGCGATGGATCAGCCGTCCCTCCACCAGTCCCGGTTTCTCGACCAGGATCATGGCCACCGGGCCAGGATCCAGTCGAGGGCGTCGGGGAGGCTCTCCGCCACGAGGTCTGCAGCGGATCCGTCCACCCGGGACCCGTAACCGGTCCGGACGAGGGCTACCTGGCAACCGGCCCGGCGGCCGGCTTCCAGATCGATGCCCTTGTCGCCCACCATCCAGGAGCGGGTCAGATCGAGGCCGTGCTCTTCGGCGGCCCGGAGCAGCATGCCGGGGTTCGGCTTCCGTTCCGGATGATCCGCCACGGCGTATTCACCGAGGGCATGCTCATGGTGCGGGGAAGCGTAGACAGCGTCGATGCGGGCATTCTCCAGTGCCAGCAGGGCATCCATGCGACTCATGACGGCGGCGAAGTCCTGCCAGCCGTACCTGCCGCGGCCGATGCCGCTCTGGTTGGTGACCACCACCACCGGGATGCCTCTGGCGTTCAGGCGGGCCACTGCGGCGGCGGCACCTGGGACCAGGACCAGCTGCTCCGGGTCGCTGAGGAAGTCGACCTCCTCGTTCAGGGTGCCATCCCGGTCCAGGAAGATCGCTGGCTTCAAGCTCCCGTTCACGGTCAAGGCACCCACTCCGCCACGCACACATCGAACTGGCGGGCACCCCGCGGGGCCCTGCCGCTGACCCAGAGCAGCTTCCTGCCATCCGGACTGAAATGGGGGAAGGAGTTGAACACGCCAGTCCAGGTGAGCCGCTCCAGGCCGGTGCCGTCCAGCCTGATCCGGAAGAGGTCGAAGCCCCTGCCCTTGCCTTCATTGTCGTGATGATTGGTGGCGAAGACGATGCCCTTCCCATCCGGCGTGAAGATGGGCGCGAAGGCCGCGCCCGGCAGGTTCGTCACCTGCCGCTTGCCGCTGCCGTCGGCGTTCATCACCCAGATGTCCATGTCCATGGGCTCCACCAGATGATGTTTCAGCAGCTCCTGGTATTTCGCGGAGGCCGCTTCGCCCTTGGGGTAGTTGGTGCGCCACACGATCAGCTTCGAATCGGGGCTGAAGACCGCGCCGCCATCGTAGCCCACCCCATCCGTGAGGCGCAGCAGATGCTGTCCGTCCAGGTCCACGCGCCAGACATCCACGTCCCCGCTGCGCTCGCTGGTGAAGATCACCCACTTTCCGTTGGGGGCGACGGTGGCCTCCGCGTCGTACCCGTGGGAGGGCAGGAAGGGCTTTGCATCAGAGCCATCGACGTTGGCGGTGTAGAGGTCATACCCCTGGAATACGGGCCACTGGTACTTCCCCGGCGTGAATGGTGGCCCCTCGGGGCACTCTGGGCCCGCCCCGTGGGTGCTGGCGAAGATGATCCGTTTGTTCCCAGGCAGGAACCAGCCGCAGGTGACACGACCCTTGCCGGTGCTGACGCGCTTTTGGCCGGATCCATCGGCACTCATGGTGTAGAGCTGATCGCATGGATAGCCATCGCGAGTGCTCTGGAAAATGACCTGCTTCCCGTCGTTCGACCAGTAGGCCTCGGCATTGGAGCCTGTGCCCGTGAGCTTCTGGACATGTCGGAGGTGGACCTCCTTCACGTGGCGGAGGCCATCGCTCGGTACGGTCTCCTCAGAGGGTGCAGGCTGGCCGTGGGCAGGGGCCTGGGCCGTGGATGGAAGGGCCAGAGCGGCCAGCAGAAGGAGCTTTCGGATCATGGAGGGAACCTGCCTTTCACAACAGTGACTTCGAAGAAGCATGGCAGAAGTGGCACACTGGTTTAAGAGTGCCAAACAAAACACCGACGAGGGCGGGTTCATGATCGACAAGCGCGTCAGCAGTGCCCTGGAAGCCGTGAAGGATATCCCCGATGGCGCCCACCTGGCCGTGGGCGGCTTCGGCCTCTGCGGAATCCCCGAGCACCTCATTTCAGCGCTGGCCCAGATTGGGGTGAAGGATCTCACCTGCTATTCCAACAACGCTGGCGTGGATGACTTCGGCCTTGGCATCCTGCTCAAGAACCGCCAGATCCGGAAGATGGTGAGCAGCTACGTGGGTGAGAATGCGGAGTTCGAGCGGCAGTTCCTCAGCGGCGAGTTGGAGGTCGAATTGGTACCCCAGGGCACCCTGGCCGAGCGTATGCGTGCGGGTGGCGCGGGTATCCCCGCCTTCTACACGCCCACAGGAGCCGGCACCACAGTGGCCGAAGGCAAGGAGACACGCCTGATCCGGGGCCGTGAGTGCATCCTTGAGGCGGGAATCGTCGCCGATTTCGCCCTGGTGAAAGCTTGGAAGGCGGACCGCCTGGGCAACTTGGTGTTCCGCCGGACAGCCCGCAATTTCAACCCCATGGCGGCCACCTGTGGTCTGGTCTGCATCGCTGAGGTGGAGGAGATCGTAGAGGTGGGAGCGCTGGATTCTGACGCCATCCACACACCGGGCATCTTCGTGCACCGTCTGGTGCTCGGCACGGGTTATGAGAAGCGCATCGAGAAGCGGGTGACGCGGCAAGGGCCTATTCCATCGGGAGGCTGATCCGCACGAGGGAGCCTTGTTCCGCCGGCAGGATCTGGACAGAACCGCCATAGGCCTTCATGAGCTGGCTGCAGTTGGGAAGGCCCTGCCCCGGCTTTCTGCCGGAGGTGGTGGCACCTCCCCGCAGATCCGTGAAGGGCTCGAAGGCCGTGGCAAGCAAGGCCGCATCAATGACGAATCCATCGTCCTCCACCTCCATCCGGAAGTGACCAGTCCCCCCCCAGGTCCTCAGGAGAATTCGCCTGGGCTGTCCCTGGAGCGCGTGGCCGATGAGCTGGTCGAGCAGTTCTGCGAAATCGGAATACACCCCGAAGATGAGATCCCTGGGGGCCTGGAAATTCAGTTCCACCGGCACGGCCTCGGGGAGCTTGGACTCTGCCCGGAGGAGTTCCAGCTCCTGACCCAGCAGATCGTGGAGATGAATCCATTCAGGGGCGTGGGCCTCACCCTGGCCCGCACGACGGAGCAGTCCGCGGACCAGGCCGTCCACCTGGGTGACCGCATCCCGGATCTGCTGCATTGCCCGGTGGCACTCCACCCGGTCTCCCGGAGCCGGCAGGTCCGGACGGTCCATGAAGAGGGAGAGTGAGGTGCTCTCCTGCTTGAGCACGCTGACCGGGCCCAGGAGCCGCTGAGCCATGCTCATGAAAAGGGTTCCAAGAGCCGTCTTCTCGTTTTGGGCCCCCAGCGCCCGCTGGGCCTCTTTCAGGGCTTCATAGGCCGCCTCGAGTCCTTCGTAGCTGGTCCCGAGAGCCCGGCTGGTATCGGCCAGATGGGCGATGAGTCCCGCATTCTCCAGACTCACCTGCAGAATGCCGGCATGGAGGGCTGCCAGCTCAGTCTCGAACGGCAGGAAGGGTTGATCCGGACGATCGGCGGCCAGGAAGCCCCAGAGATGCTGGTCTCCCGATCTGCTGCGAAGGGGGAGCAGCATGGCCTGGGCCTTGGGAGACCAGAGCCCTAGGTCGATGCCCTGTTCCCAGGGGCCTGTCTGGCAGAGGTCGCTGCCGGTGAGGATCGTTCCGTCGGGAAGGCCGCTGGCCCACAGGATCAGAGGGTGCGTCGAAGGAATGACGGCTGTCTCCATGAGGCTGCCGGGCGTCTTCTCCAACCCCTCGAAGTAGGCCCCGCTGCCGTGAGACCGGTAGGATCTGAGGCGATCGAGGTGGAGTTCCTCCTGGAGCTGACTCAGGACCCGGGACAGGATGTCCCTGTCGTTCACGATGGGAATGATCTCTTTGCTGAGGGACAGGAGGCGGGAGAGGTGATGGCTGCGCTGCTCCAGCTCGGACTGCGCCGCCAGAAGCTTCCTGTTGCCTTCCTGAGCTTCCTTCAGCTGCGTTTCCAGGTGTTCCACGACCTGCTGGCTGAACTGACGGAGGGCTGCGCCTTCCCTCCCCTGCTCAAGGTGGTCCCGCTGGCCGCCCAGGTAGGCTTCCACCTGGCCGACGAACAGGAAGGGGTCGATGGGTTTCGGGATGAACCCGTCGCAGCCCGTGACCAGGGCGGTCTCCCGGTCGCTCCGCATGGTCTTGGCGGTCAGGGCCACGATGAGCGTGGGGTCCATGCTGGTGTTCTGCCGGAGCTTGGTGGCCACCTCGAAGCCGGACAGGCCAGGCAGGTTGATGTCGAGCAGGATGAGCGCAGGCTTCAGCGCCAGGGCCAGGTCGCAGCCCTTGAGGCCATCCTCGGCCCAGTGCATCTCATAGCCGGCCTGGGACAGGAGGCGCTGAACCAGCCGCCAGTTCATGGGGTTGTCTTCAATGCAGAGGATGCGAGGGGCGTTGGTCATTGGCCTGCTCCTGCAGCCAGAGGCATCTCGACGACGAAGCTGCTGCCCTCGCCCTTGCGGCTGGTCGCGCTGATGCGCCCATGCATGAGGCTCATGAAGCGCTGACTGATGGCCAGGCCGAGACCGGTCCCGCCGAAGCGCCTCGTGATGCTCCCATCCACTTGCTGGAAAGGCTTGAAGAGGCGGTCCAATTCTTCGTCGCTCATCCCGATGCCGGAATCCTCGATGACAACCCGGAAGTTCCCTCCCACACAGCCCGCAGAGATTTGCACGGTGCCGGCCTCGGTGAACTTGATCGCATTCCCCGCCAGATTGGTGAAGACCTGCCGTAGCCGATCCCGGTCGCCCATGACCCGAATGTCCCCCTCTGGGGGTAGATACTTCAGGTCGATGGGGCGGCCCTTGACGAGGCCGACCGCCATGGCCCTGACTTCGTCGAGCAGTTGCACGGGATCGATCTCCTCCAACTCCAGTTCCATCTTGCCCGCCTCGATCTTGGAGAGGTCGAGGATCGAGTCGATGAGGTTGTGGAGGGCCCGTCCGTTCTGGTAGATGATCTGCAGGTCTTCCCGGGCCTCGGTCCCGAGTCGGCCCTGCGGATCCTGCAAGAGCATGCCCGAAAACCCGATGATGGAATTCAGGGGGGTGCGCAGCTCGTGGCTCATGTTGGCCAGGAACTCGTCCTTCAGTCGGTCGACCTCCTTCAGTTTCTGGTAGCTGACCAGCAGGTTGTCGTTGAGCTGGCGCAGTTCCTGGGTCTTCTCGTGGACCTTCTCCTCCAGCGTGTTGGCCCAGGCCTTGAGCTCGGAACGGCTCTGCTCCAGTCCGCGGGTCCGGTCCTGCACCAGCTGTTCGAGGTTGGCCCGGATCTCCTCCAGTTCCCAGATGGTCTCCATCAGCTGCCGGGTTCGCTCCTGGACACGGTATTCGAGCAGCCGGTTCTGGCGCTCGATCTCGTCCCTGGCGACCCGCAGCTTGTCCGTCATGACCTCGAAAGAGTGGCTGAGGTCCTGGATCTCATCCCGGGTGTAGACCTTGACCGAGACGGCTTCCAGGTTGCCCTGGGCGACCTTCTGGGCCGCCTCCGTCAGCTGGATCACTGGAAGGAGGTAGCGGTTGGAGAGGAATACGGCCACGCCAATGCCCAGGATCAGGGTGACCAGGCCCACGGCGAGGCTGGCCTTGATGTTCTCCCGAACCGCCCGCTGAGTCCCCTCCGTGGTGAACCCGATGATCAGGGTCCCCACCAGGTTGGCCCGGGGCTCTTCATAAAACACCGGAGCCACCGCCACGAGCATGTTGTCTTCGCGCCGGGTGTAGGTATGGGAGATGCCATCCTTCAGGACCTGGCCCGCAGCCCAGTCCGGCGTGGTGGAGGTGCTGTCAAGGGACTCTCCGTTGGAGCCATACACGGCGCTGAACCTGAAGGAGGGGATGTTCTGGACGCCCTGGAGTACCTTCGTGATGTCCCGGCTGTTCCCGGTGCTGACCGCTGGCCCCAAGGCGTAGCTCGCCGTCTCGGCAACCTGGCGTGCGCTCAGTTCTGCCTGGGCTCGGATCTGATGCTCCACCCACCGGGGGTAGTACAGCAGATTGAAGGCGATGAACGAGAGGACCAGAATGCTGATGACGGCACTCAGCTTGGTCTTGATGGAAATACGGTACATGGAGGGGGGCCCGGGAACGGCTTCCAGCCTAGCAGTTGCCTTACAACTTGAAGAGGTTCACTTCCCGATTGAGCATGTGGACCTGGGCCCCGAGCTGCTCCACCGCCCCGCTGGAGATTTCGATGGCCTTCTCGCTCTCGATGGCCTTGCCCAGCACCCGGTTCATGGTCTCCTTCAGCGAGACCACATGGTCCTCCTGGCGCGCCAGAATCTCGTGCAGGTTGCTGGCCAGGGCGCGCACCTGCTCGGTGGCCTTGGCAATCTCGTCGCTGCCGGTGCTCTGTTCCTTGGTCGAATCCCGGACCACGGCCGTGGCCTGCTGGACATTCATGGCCAGGGACAGGATGTAGTTGCTGGTCTGCTGCTGTTCCTCGATGACCGACCGGATCGTTTCCACCTGGTTGTGGATGTTCCGGTTGGCCTCGTGGATCAGCGAGGCCTGGCCGGCCTGCTGGAGGGTCTCGCTGAGGATGCTCTCCACCACGCTGTCGGTCTCGCTGACTGACTCAAGGATGGCCTGGAGGGCCTCTTGGCTCTGCCCGACGGACTCGGCCCCATCGCGGACGGCATCCAGGCCCAGTTCCACCTGCTGATAGGCCTTCCGGATCTCGGATTGGAGGGTTCCGATGATCTGCTGGATCTCCTGGGTGGAGCGGGCAGTCTGCTCCGAGAGCTGCTTGATCTCGTCGGCGACGACGGAGAAGCCCTTGGCCTGCCCGTCTCCCGTGCCCCCCTGGGACGCGATGATGGCGGCATTCAGGGCCAGCAGGTTGGTTTGCTGGGCATGGTCCCCGATGTAGTCGAGGATCTTGGCGATATCGGCTCCCAGCTGCAGCAGAGTCCGGGTGGTCCCGTGGAAATCCTGCACGACGCGCTCGATGACCTGGATCTTCTCCCGGTTCCGGGCCACCAGCTCCATGCCCCGGCCAGCGTTGTGGATCACCTTCTTGGTGTAGCGCTGGGCGATCTTGACGCTGTCGTCGATGGCCGAGGTGCTCTGCTCCAGGTTCTCCGCGAATTCCTTGGTGTGCTCTGCGTGCCCGGCCAGATGGTCGATGTTCTTGCCAACGTTCTTGATGGCCACATCGAAGTCCCGGATGGCGGAGGTGATGCCCTCCACGACCATCAGCAGCTCGTCCATGCTCTGGTTGATCTGCTGCACACTGGCGGCCATCTCCACGATGGTCGCGTTGGTGCTCTCCGAGGCGAGGCTCAGCTCCATGGAACTGGCGCTGATCCCGATGGAGGTGTCGGTCAGCTCGTTGATCTCCTGGTGGAAGGCCTCGATGAGCTCGCGCTGCCCCTTGTTCGAATGGCGGATGCCGTCGCCCGATTCCCGGATCTGGGCAGAGGCCTTGGCCAGGTCCCGGCTGGCGGACCGGATCTGGACCACCATGCCCCGCAGGCTGCCGACCATGTGCCCGAACCCCTGCACCAGGGCGGACACCTCGTCGTCGCTGTAGACCGGATCGAGCCGGTCGATGCGGCCCTCGCCGACCTGCTGGGTGTTGCGGCTCAGCAGTAGCAGCGGTTGCTGCACATCACGAAGGATCAGGGGGATGAAATACATCAGGAAGACGCCAGCGAGCACAAGGATGGCCATGTTCGGTCGCAGGGCCCGCCAGATGGCGTCGGCATATTCCGCTTCGGGGATCACGGCCCGGAGCTCGGAACCATCCGGAAGGTTCTGACTGACGACGATGTCCCCACCTCCGGCGGGTTGGATCTTGGAACCAAGGATGCCCCCGCCCCGGCCGGCGGGCAGGCGCAGGGATACGCCCCCACCCGCGCCCAGCTTCAGGGTGCTGAGGAAGGCGTCGAGATCTTCAGGCGTGGTGTTCATCTCCGACACGAACACCACGGAATCCGCGAGGTTCGCCAGTTCGTTGCCTGCGTAGCTCGCCACCTTGGTGCGGATGGACGACTGCAAGGTGAGACCCGACACGAGGATGGAGAGCAGCAGCACGCAGCCCGTGATGCCCAGGACGCCGAAGCCGAACTTGGCCCTGAGGCTGGTGGTGAAGCGCGCCAGGGAGTCCGAGAAGCCCGGCTGCCCGGCCAGGATCTTGAAGACCTTCATCAGGTTCCGTTTGGCCAGGAAGTACTGGCAGACCGCCCCCAGGGCTGCCAGCACCCCGAAGATGGCCATGGTGATGAAGCTCACCCAGAGGCTCTGCCCCAGGTAGAGCTTGACCCACAGGTAGGTCGCGAAGCACAGCCCCATGGCCAGCAGGAACAGCAGGAGGGAGGCGACCTGGGGGAAGCGGGTCAGGGTTCGATAGACGTCCGGACCCAGCGGTTGGTCCATCAGGACTCGCCCGAGATGCCGGAGGTGGAGCAGGGAACAGCCGGCCACCCCGACTAAAAGAGCTGCCGTGACCAGCAGCCCCTTGGCGCTGAGACGGAAGCCCTGCGGGGCGGCCAGCAGGAACAGGACGGTCCCAACGAAGAAGCCGAGACCCCAGATGATCCAAATGCCCTGGCGGAGCCGACCGAGGATCAGCTCAGCATCGGCCCGGCCCAGACGGACGGGGGCCTCAAGCCTGAGTTCAGGCAGGGATCCAGAGATGGAATCGGGCTGCGCCATACTCGCGTGTTTCGGCCAGGTTCCACCCGGGCTGTAATTCCAGCGTGGTCTTCCGGTCCGTTTCGAAGACCAGCACCCCCCGCGGGGCTACCCATGAGCGCAGTCGGCCGGCTTGCCGGGCCCACAAGGCGGCTCCCGTCTCGTATGGTGGATCCAGGAAGATCACGGCCTGATCCCGGAAGGCGTCTGCTTTCAGACGGTTCACATCTACCCGGAGGGCCTGCACCGGGGTTCCCGCGAGGTTCTTCCGGAGGCAGCTCCAGCCGGGTTCACCCGCTTCCACGCACACCACCGGCCCGTAGCCCCTGGAGTGGGCTTCAAGCCCCACGGCTCCCGTTCCCGCGCAGAGATCCAGGAAAGATCCCTGTTCCCAGCGCTGGAGGATGGAGAAGAGGGCCTCCCGGGCCCGGTCGGCCGTGGGCCTGACCTTGAGGTCCCCGGCCGGTGGCGCCACCAGGCGGCGTCCCTTCAGGGTTCCTGCGACCACCCGCATGCAGGGATCAGTAGGCCCAGCGGAGCAGCGTGGCGCCCCAGGTGAACCCGGCGCCGAAGGCGGCCAGTGCCACCAGATCGCCCTTGGCCATGCGCTTCTCCTCGAAGGCCTGGTGCAGGGCGGTGGGGATGGTGGCCGTGGTGGTGTTGGCGAAGCGGTCGATGTTCACCATCATCCTGGAAGGGTCGAGCTCCAGCCGCTTGGCCGCGGCGTCCATGATGCGGATGTTGGCCTGGTGCGGCACGAAGAGCTTGAGCTGGTCGCCGGTGAAGCCGTTCCGGTCCATCAGCAGCTTGCTGTTGTCGGCCATCTCCCGCACGGCGTTCTTGAAGACCTCGCTGCCGGCCTGGTGGATGTAGTGCTCCTTGGCCGCAACCGTCTCGGCCGTGGCGGGCTTCAGGGAACCGCCAGCCGGCATGTAGAGGAAGCAGCCGCCGGAGCCGTCCACCTTGTGCTCGAAGTCGAGGATGCCCAGGCCGTCCTCAACCCGCTCCACGATGGCCGCTCCTGCCCCGTCCCCGAACAGCACCGAGGTGGCCCGGTCCTCCAGGTTGATGATGGTGGACATGATGTCCACGCCCACCACGCCCACCCGCTTGACGCCGCCAGCGGCCACCATGCTGGCGGCGGTGGTGAGGGCATACAGGAAACCCGAGCAGGCCGCGTTCAGGTCGAAACCGAAGGCTTTGGTGGCCCCCACCATGTGCTGGATTCGACAGGCCGTGGCGGGGAATAGGGTGTCCGGCGTCACCGTGGTGACCAGGATCAGGTCCAGCTCGGAAGCCTTGAGCCCACGGTTATCCAGGGCCATCTGGAGGGCTGGCGCCCCCAGCTCGGAGGCACCCACGCCGGGCTCGACCCAGCGGCGCTCACGGATGCCGGTGCGGGTCCGGATCCATTCATCATTGGTCGCCATGATCTTGGACAGATCGTCGTTGGTGACCACCCGAGGGGGGAAACACTGTCCAGTTCCGGTGATGCCAACGGGGGCGGCAAGGCGACGGTTCAAGGGGCCTCCGGTACGAAACAGCCATCATCGCACGAAGCCCTCCGCCCCGTCAGCGGTCGCCCCGGAAGCGCCGCAACATCGCGATGAGGCGGACCGGGTCCAGCACGCGGAGTTCCTGGCTCCCCAGCAGGAGCAGACCACTGCTCCAGCTGCTCACAGGGTCATTCTCATCAGTTTCGCGAAGGAGGGGATCGGACGCCTCGATCATCCCCATCATCCGGTCGATGGGGATGGCCAGGCGGGGACGCAGCACGGCCATCGCCGTGGGGCTCCCCACCTGGTCCGGGCAGCCCGGGAGATCCTTCCAGGCCAGCACGGGCAGGAATTCGCCCTGGAAGATCACCACGCCCTGGATGCCCTGGGGTCGGCCCGGAAGGGGGGACACGGCTTCCATGGCCACCACCTCCCGGAGGTCCCGCGTGGAGAGGGCCAGGTCCATCCCGGAGGCCTGCACATGGAGCCAGGAGCCCTGCTCAGACACGGGCCACCCTCCTCATCAGGGAGTCCATGGCCAGCCCAAGCATGGCATCGGGATCCAGGACCCACAGGATGCCTTCCTCCTGGACGCTGCCCCCCATGATGCCGGAGGTGTGCGCCAGCTCGGGCAGGCTGCGCAGCAACACTTCCCCCCGGCCCACGATCTCATCCACGCCCAGGGCCACCTCGACGCTCCTGGAGGAGGCGCCCTGATGGCCCAGCACCACGAAGGCCTTCTGTCCGTCGGGTTCCGGCAGGCCGAGGCAGGCCTGGAGGGATTCAAGGGGCAGGGACCTGCCCAGCACCTGGACCTGGTCGCCCCCCCGGCAGACATGCCGTCCTGCCTGCACGCGGATGACGCTGGACAGTGGGATTCCGAAGGACTGTCCGGCGCCGCGCACCTTGAGGCAGCCCACCACTGCCCGGCTCAAGGGAAAGGTCAACCGGATGAGGCTGCCCCGTCGCACCTCACTCGAGAGGTGCACCTCGCCGCCCAGGGCCTCGATTTCGGCCCGCACCACATCCATGCCCACACCCCTCCCGGACAGCTGGGTGGCCTGGTCGGTGGTCGAGAAGCCGGGTGCCAGGGTCAGGCGGTGCAGGCGCTCCGGGGTGTGACTCTCCCCCGCCTTCAGGAGCCCCAATTCGATCCCGCGGGCCTCGATGCGTTCCAGGTTGAACCCCCGCCCATCGTCCCGGATGTCGAAGCGGAGGTTCCGCCCCCGCTGGGAGGCGGAGATCCGGAGGGACCCGGCCTCGCTCTTCCCCAGCGCAGCCCGCTCCGAAGGGGGTTCCAGGCCGTGGTCCACGGCATTCCTCACCAGATGGAGAAACGGCTCCGTGAGCCGCCCGAGGATGCCGCGCTCCAGCTCCAGGTCGCCACCCTGGAAGGCGAGCTTGACCGGCTTGCCAGTGTCCCGGCTCAGTCCCTTCACCATGGGCTCGATGCGGGAGAACAGGCTTTCGACTTTGACCATCCGCATCTGCAGCAGGGACTTCTGGACATCCAGGAGGCCGTCTTCCATCTGCCCCAGCAGCGCCATGGGTCGGTCGTCGTCATTGACCAGCCGGGTCCGGTTCAGGAGCAGGCTGGCCGCGTCCCGCAGCTGCCCGACCGCCATCAGGCGGGATTCCAGGGCCTCGACCCGGTGGGCGGGAAGCCGGAGGATCTCCACCTCCTGTGGCTGGGGAGCCGAGGAGGCCGGGGTTGGGGGAGCCGGCTCGGACGGCGGCGCCTCGGCAGCCTGGACAGGTTGCTCGCCCCTGAGGCTGGCCGGCACCCGCGTGGGATCCGCCAGCAGCGCGGTTCCCAGGAGCTCCCCCTCCAGCACCGGCAGCCGATTTGAATCGAGCTCTGGGCAGGCGATCATCAGGAGAAAGGCCAGCCCCTCCCGGTCCTCAGGGGCATCCCAGGGCAGCGTGGAGATGAGCTCTCCGAACGCACCCAGAGCCTCGCTGTAGACGCGCAGGCGCTCGTCGAAGGTCGCAAAATCCAGACAGATCCTCACGCCATGGATCGGCATCCCGCCCATGAGGAGGGAGGTCACCCGGGTGTGCTCGTACTCCGAAAGGGCCTTCATGACGTCGGGCGGCAGGTCCAACATCGCCGTGAGGTCCTGGGCCCCGCCCTCCGCTGGTCGGGCCATGGCTTCCAGCTCTCCCAACTGCCGGCGGAGGGGCTGCAGGTAGTCCTCCGGCTCCGAGTGGCCCCGGCGCAGCCCGGCCATGCCCGATTCCAGGGCCAGGATGCCGGCCTCCAGGGTCTCGACCAGCGAGTCCGTGGAGCGCAGGCGCCCCTTGCGCATGAGGTCGAAGATGTCCTCCATGCGATGGGCGGCCTTGCTGAAGCTGGGGAAGCCCAGCATGCCCGCCATCCCCTTGAGCGTGTGCGTGGTCCGGAACAGGGCATTCACCGAGGCCTGGACCAGGTGGGCCGGCTGGGGATCCTTCAAGCTGGCAAGGATCTGCCGGGCCTGCGCGAAGAGGTCCTCGAACTCTGCCCATACATCGTCGAAGGATTGGTCCAAGCGAAAGCCCCCGGTTACTGAGGCATCGGCAGGGGGGGGTGGAGTCTGGAATCCCGACCGCCCCCCCTGCACTACACTTGGCCCATGCGCACCCTCGCCGTCCTGCCCTCCCGTTTCCAGGCCTCACGGTTTCCGGGCAAGCCCCTGGCCCTGATTGCCGGAAGACCCATGATCCAGTGGGTCTTCGAGGCGGCGCACCGGGCCCGGGGCGTGGACCGGGTGCTGGTGGCCACGGACGACGAGCGGATCGCTGCCGCGGTCAGAGGGTTTGGCGGCGAGGCCGTCATGACGGACCCCGCCCTGCCCTCCGGCACGGATCGCGTCGCGGCCGCCGCCGCCGCCCTGGGGGAATCCTTCGATTGCATTCTCAACATCCAGGGGGATGAGCCGGCCCTGCACCCTGACACGGTGGCGGCGGTGGTCGCCCTGATGGTGGCCCAGCCGGACCTCCCCATCGCCACGGCCGCCTGCCCCTTCGCCCACCCGGACGAGCTCTTCAACCCGAACGCCGTCAAGGTGGTGGTGGACGATCGCCAGCGGGCCCTCTACTTCAGCCGCAGCCCCATCCCCTACCTGCGGAACGGTTCCATCTTCGAGCTGGATTTCCGGCCCTGGATGCAGCCCAGGCAGCTGGGCCACTTCCGGCGCCATCTCGGCATCTACGCCTACCGGCCCGAAGCGCTGCGTGCCTTCACTCAGCTGCCGCCACACCCGCTCGAGCAGTTGGAGATGCTGGAACAGCTCCGGGCGCTGGGGGCGGGCCTAGCCATCGGCGTGGCCGATACGCCGCACCTGAGCCTGGGCGTGGATGTACCGGCGGACGTGTCGGCCGCCGAGGCCCTGCTTCGGGAGCGGGGGTTGGCGCGGTAGACTCGGGAGCCGGGCCCCAGCCCGTCCCCGCCAGGAGCAGCGCGTGAACCACCATAAAGTCATCGTGATTGGCACAGGCCCCGCCGGGTACACCGCCGCCCTATACACCTCCCGGGCCAACTTGGCCCCCCTGGTGTTCGAGGGGGTCCAGCCTGGCGGCCAGCTCACCATCACCACCGAGGTCGAGAACTTCCCCGGCTTTCGCAAGGGCATTGAGGGGCCGGCCCTGATGGAAGAGATGCGGGAGCAGGTGCTCCGCTTCGGCACCACCATCAAGGCCGAAACCGTGCTCAAGGCCGACCTCCAGAGCCGCCCTTTCCACCTCACCACGGACAAGGGCGACTACACTGCCGACGCCGTGATCATTGCCACCGGCGCCTCGGCCATGTGGCTGGGCATCGACAAGGACGAGCAACTCTCCCGCACCGGCGGGGGCGTCAGCGCCTGCGCCACCTGTGACGGTTTCTTCTTCCGCGGGAAGGAGATCGCCGTGGTGGGCGGCGGCGACACCGCCGTGGAGGAGGCCACCTTCCTCACCAAGTTCGCCACCAAAGTCCACCTCATCCACCGCCGGGACAAGCTGCGCGCCTCCAAGGCGATGCAGGAGCGCGCCTTCAAGAACGAGAAGATCCAGCCCGTCTGGAACAAGGTCGTGTTGGACGTGCTCACCGCCACCCACGAGACGCCCATGGGCGAGAAGGTCGAGAAGATCCGCGCCCTGAAGCTGAAGGACACAGTGGACGGCAGCGAATCCGAGCTGCCCGTGGAAGGCCTCTTCGTGGCCATCGGCCACAAGCCGAACACAGGCCTCTTCACGGGCCAGCTGCCCATGGACGAGACCGGGTATCTCCAGGTGGAAAAGGGCTCCAGCCGGACCTCCATTCCCGGTGTCTTCGCCTGTGGGGACGTCCAGGACCACACATACCGCCAGGCCATCACCGCCGCCGGCAGCGGCTGCATGGCCGCAATCGACGCCGAGCGCTGGCTCGCAGACCAGGGTCTCGCGGAGTGAATGAGCAGCACCTCGAACCCCTGATCCGGCATCCCGAGGGCCGAGCCCTCCGGGCGGAAGTGGACCTGGGCTGCATCGGGCGGAACCTAGCCCGCCTCCGGACCGCGGCCGGGGGCCGCGAGGTCTGGGGCGTGGTCAAGGCCAACGCCTACGGCCACGGGGCCGTCCCCGTGGGTCGGGCCTTGGCCTCGGCTGGCGCCCATGGCCTGGCGGTGTCCAGCCTGGAGGAGGGTCTGGAACTGCGCCAAGGTGGCCTCACCGGCCCCATCCTCGTGCTGGGCGGCCTCCGCCCGGAGGCCCTCCCCGCCGCCTGCTCGGAGGGCTTGACCATCGCGGTTGTCGGTCCCGAGCACCTGGCCGAATATGCCCGGATCCTGCCCAGTCACCCAGTCCAGCTCCACCTGAAGCTGGATACGGGCATGGGCCGCTTCGGCCTGCTGCCGTCCGAGCTCGGAGACTGCCTGACCGCCCTTGGGCAGCTCTCCCCCTGGATCGAGGGGGTCATGGGCCACTTCGCCACGGCCGACGACCCTGACCAGGGCTTCGCCCTCCGGCAGCGCCGGGTCTTCGAGGGCTGCCTCGCCCAGTTGGCCGACGCGGGCCTCCACCCGGTGCAGCGCCACCACGGCAACAGCGATGCCTGTCTGCGCAACCTCCTGGACCAGGACACCCACCTCAGGCCCGGACTGGCCCTCTTCGGGCTCACGACCCTGCCAGAGGGTCGGCAGCTCGGCCTGGAACCGGCCCTGGCGCTCGTGGCGGAGGTGGCCCGGGTCAAGACCGTCCCCACCGGAACCACCGTCGGATATGGCCGCACCTTCGTGGCCCCACAACCCATGCAGATCGCCACGCTGGCCTGCGGCTACGCCGACGGCTACCGGCGTGACCTGGGGAACCGCGGCGTCGTCGGTTTCGCCGGTCAGACCTTCCCGGTGGTGGGCCGCGTGTCCATGGACTACCTGACTGTGGCCCTGCCCCTGGGCGTCCAGGTGGATCCCGGTGATCCCATGACCCTCTACAGCACCGATCCGGCTGCCCCCCACGGCCTTGAGCGGGTGTCCCAGGTCCTTGGCACCATCCCCTACGAGCTGACCTGCGCCCTCCACCGCCGCATCTCCCGGCGTTATTTCCCTTAACCCTCAGCCGATCCGCTCTACCATGAGGGACTTCCCTTCGGTCCTTCATGAACCTGTTGGTCATCTCCCGCCATGACGACCTTGTCGAACGCCTCAGGATGGCGTTCGAGGGGGCCGGGCACCGCATCCTCCAGGCCGGCGACCCCCTCGAGGCCCTGGCCAATGATGCCTGGAACGAGGCCCAGGTCCTGCTCGTCGACTCGGGCGGCGATCCCATGGATGGCTATCGCCTGTGCCGACTTCTGCGGGGCGAGGCCAGGATCCTGTTCCGGAACCTCCCGATCTTCCTAATCCTCGATCACGCCCCCACCGACCAGGATCTCAAGGCCCTGCAGGAGTCCCAGGGCGATGGCTTCATCGCCGCGGGGCACACCATTCAGCAGCTGCTCAACCACCTCGGCCCGGTCCTGGCCGGAAGCGCTCCCCGCGAGGAGGGCCAGCGGCTCCCGGTCTTGGCTCTGGGATTCCAGTCATCCCTGGCCCAGAAGGTGCGGGACATGCTCCACCACTTCGCAATCGAAGTTCATTCGCCGCCCATCCGCAATGCCGTGGAGGCTCAACGCGCGCTGAAGGCACCGGTGCTCCTGCTGGGCCTTTCCGCCGGCGGGGTGGACGGCGCCTTGGCCGTCCTGTCCCACCTGAGGGAATCGGGCCTCCTGCCGTACACCATCCTGGTGGGCCAGGTGAAGCACGAGGCCGATCAGCGGCGGCTCCTCCTGGCCGGCATCTCCGACTGGGTGCAGCTCCCCCTGCCCGCACCTCGCCTGGTCCACGCCTGTAAGCGCGCCATGGAATGGCTGCACGCGCGTCGCATCCAAGTTGAATACGAATCAGCCATCCACGATCTGCGGGAACGACGGAGCATGCTGGAAATCGAAGCGGCCTCACTACGCAACGAGGTGCTGACGGATCCGCTGACCGAGCTGCTCAATCGCCGGGCCTTCGACCAGAACCTCGACCATGCGGTCCGGCAATGGGAAAGGCACCGGCGCGCCTTCGTCCTCGTCCTCGGCGATGTGGACCACTTCAAGCTGATCAACGACCGCTTCGGCCATCCCGTCGGCGACGAGGTGCTCCGGCAGCTTGCCGGCCGCATCCGTTCCGCACTCCGCAAGTCGGACCTCGCCTTCAGAATCGGTGGCGAAGAGTTCGCCGTGCTGCTTACGGAGACGAATCTCAAAGCCGGGGCGGAGGTGGCGAACAAGCTGCGGCGGCGCATCGACGAGGACGCCATCATCCTGCCCGGGGGCCAGGCCATCTTCCCCACCATGAGCTTCGGCGTG
The DNA here is from genome assembly GCF_049292215.1 of Geothrix sp. Taxonomy (GTDB): domain Bacteria; phylum Acidobacteriota; class Holophagae; order Holophagales; family Holophagaceae; genus Geothrix. The sequence continues at coordinate 46,089 of NZ_JBATQW010000070.1, forward strand.
GGCGGCAGCGGCGCGCCCACCCTGAGTGCCTTGATGTCCCAGGTGGACAGGGCGCTCTACAAGGCAAAGAGCCTGGGACGGAACCGGGTCGTGGTCTCCGAAGAGGGAGACAACCCCGGACGGATCGTCAGCGCCGGAAACTGAACAGGTCGCCAAGTCCCCGGAGGGTCAGGGTCAGGTCCACACGATCCTCCCTTCCCCCCGACACCAGGTTCGTGTCCAGGGCCACGTGGCTGTATTTCAGGACATAGGCCACGCAGGGCTGGACATAGGCGAGCGCCACCTGGCTGGAGGCGAAGCCGTGGTTCCGGAAATCGTAGTTGGCGCTGAACTCCAGCCTGACCCGGTCGTCCCAGAGCCGCTGCAGACCTCCGAACTGGAGGCCCTGCTGGCGGACCAGGAACCGGTTGATGCCGGTGGAGAAGTAGGCCAGGTTGAAGCGGCCCCCGTCCCTGGCCTTCACGTCCACGCTGAGGGCGTTGTCAGAGCCGCCCGCCCCGATGTCGGAGGACCGGCGTAGGCTGATGCGCCAGCGGTCGTCCGGTTCCACGTCGAGGTCCGTGTCCAGCGAGGACCAGCCCTTCTTGTAGCGGCCGTCGCTGAGGATGATCGGAGTCGCATGGTAGCGGGTGGCCACCCGGAGCCGGGCGAGATCCGCGAACCCTGATCCCGCGCCGGAGCGCCCCAGGACGTGTTGCTTGAGGCCCAGTTCGAAGCTCCGCTCACCAGAGGCGCTGTCATTGACGCCGGGAAAGGAGTCCACGGTGTCGAACCTGGGCAGGATGCCGGCCTCGCCGGAGCGGCTGGTCTCGGTAAACCCGAAATAGGGTTCGGCCACGTGCTTGACCTCGCCTTGGTAGCCCAGGAGGGAGACCTCCTTGAAGCTCCGGCCGACCTGGGGTCCCGACAGCCGCAGGTGGCTGGACAGCAGGAGCCGGGTCGCCGGGACGCCATCCACCTGGAAGGGGCTGGTGGCCGGGTCGACCACGTTGCCGTCAGCCCCGCCCGTCGGGTCGAACACGGCAGAGGACAGGGTGGAGCTGTAGTGGGTGGCCCTCCCCAGGAGCTCGAAGTCGGCCCGGAAGGGACCCCACTGCCCCAGGCGTCCATGGATGCGCGTGTTGGCATCCTGACGGTCCCAGGCATAGCTTTGGTCGGGCACGGAGGAGCTGCCTTCGATGCGGTAGGCGAAGCGGCCCAGGCGCAGCCCACCATCCACGTACAACTGTCCGAGCAGGGGGATGGGAAAGAACCGGAACTCGCCCTGGGGAAGGGTCTGCCGGCGGAGGGAGGCCGGGAACTGGGCGCTGTAGAAGGGATCGCCCTGGTCTTTGGTAAAGAAGAAGCTGCGCTGCTCCGCGGCGGACAGGCTGAGGCTGCCGAACGTGAAGCTCCGCCCGAGGTAGAGGGCCGAATCGAAGCTGGTGGCACCGAGCGAGCCGAGGCCCTTGCCGAAGTCGGCATCCACAAAATTGTCCGAGGCCTGATTCACATCCGCCGTCAGCTGCCAGCCGTCTTCGCGCTGCCAGACCTCCTTCAGGCTGTAGCGGTACCGGCGGAGATCAAGGCTCCGCTGATGGATGGTCTCGCCCGAGAGACTGCCCTGGTGGGTCAGGTCCGGGCGCCAGCGGAGCTCTCCGCCCCAGAGCACGCCCTCCTTGCTCAGGTACTCCGGTGAGAAGGTCGTGTCCGCGGATTCGCCCAGCACCTGGAAGTAGGAGAGCCCCACGGTGGAGCCGAAGGAACTGGAGAGTCCCAGGCGCGGCGGGAGCAGGCCCGAGGTGCGTTCCGCCTGTGCCGGATAGAGGGCGTAGGGCAGGTAGAAGATGGGCACGGAGCCCAGCAGGACCCGCGCATTCCAGAGGGTGGCGAAGCCATCCAGGTCCACTTTCAGGCTGGAGAGCCTGGCCTTCCAGCCTGGTTTATCTTCGGGACAGGGGCTCAGCTCCACCTCGTCGAACGACCAGGTACGCAGGGTGGTGAAGGCCACGTGGCCGGACTTGAGGGTCCAGGAGGGCGGCAGGTCCATCTGCAGGGCCCAGGCTTCGCCCGAGCGGAGGCCCCAGTCCATCTGAAGGCGCTCCCCGCGCAGGCGGAGCCCCGGACCTTCCAGGCGGATGTGGCCCTCGGCGATGAGCCGGCCTTCGGGAATGCGGTATTCGATGCGGTCAGCCAGGAGGAGCAGGCCCTCCGCCTGGATGGCGCCTTGTTCAAGGATCCAGACGTCGCCGACTTCCCGAACCCGGTCGCCTCGCCAGTCGAAGGGCACGCGGGAATTGCCAGGGCCCCGCTCGATGCGGAAGGGGCGGAGCGGGAGCAGCTCGGCCGGCGTGGGCGCGTCCAGGAACGGGAGGGCCGGGGCCGGTGGCAGGCCCTGGGCCGCCAGGAGGGTCGGCAGGGCGCCCATCACCAGGCCACTGCATCCCCTCCGGAGACGGTGCATGCGGAACTCAGTGCTGGTGCGGCAACAGCCGCGAACTGAGGAGGAAGATCCCCACACCCGAGAGCAGGGCGATGGTGCTGCGGAGGCCCGAGACCTTCTGGACCTCGGGCAGCAGGTCCGAACTCGCCACGTAGAGGGCCAGGCCGGCCGTCAGCCCAAGAATAGGCCCGGTCGGCAGGTTGAGCAGCGATTGCCCGGCGGCGCCCAGCATGGCTGCCAGGGCCAGCGTTCCCGCCGCCAGCATGGCCGCGCGGTTCCCGAAGCCCCGCACCAGGAAGATGGAGGCGATGGTGCCCCCCTCCGGGATGCGGTGGAAGAGGATGCCCAGGACGACCAGCGGACCCAGGTTGCTGTGCGTGGACAGGGCCGCCGCGATGGCCACGCCATCCATGAGGCTGTGCAGCGACAGGCCGATCAGGGCCAGCACGCCGCTGAGCGGCGAGCCATCGGTGTGGGTCTCCTCCCCGTAGTGGAAATGGAGGGTGATGCCGTGCTCCATGACGTGCACCAGCAGGTAGCCGGCAAGTACCCAGTAGGCGTTGAGCTCTCCGCCCTTGGCCTCCAGGCACTCGGGGATGATGCGGACCACCGTCACCGAGAGCAGGTAACCTGCGGCCACGCCGGAGAGCAGGCGCATGAACTGGGCACGGCCCTGGAGGAAGCGGACCACCCCCCAGCCACCCAGGAGGGTGGCCAGGGAGGCGAAGGACGCGATCCAGAAGGTGGACATCCGCGACTACTCGGCTTTGGCCTTCTTCGGGCGGGTCGGCTTGGGCTTGGGAGCCGCCTCGGCGGACTTCTCCGCCTTCTCCTTCTTGACGGGCTCTTTGGCAGAAGCCTTGGCCTTTGGGGTGGCCTTCTTCTTCACAAGAGCGACCGGCTCTGAAGGAGGTTCGGGGGCAGGGGTGGGCATTGCCGAGGGTTCCGGAACGGAGCTCACCTTGGCCCTGGGCGTGCGCTTCTGCTTGGGGGTTTCCGCCACGGCGGGCTCGGCGGTCCGGGGAGCCGCGCCAATCCGGGGCCTGGGGCTTGGCGTCAGCAGGCTGGCAACCAGGTCCGCTGTGGCCTTCGGGGGCTCGGGCATGGGCTCAGCCTCGGCCGCCCTGGGCTCATCCGAGGAAGAGGACGACGTGGCAGCTTCGCCTCGGTCCGCCCCGCCCTTGCGACGCCGGCGCCGGCGCTTGCGCTTGGTGCCGTCACCCTTGGGCTCGTCGCCGGTTTCCTCGGCGCCATCCTCGGCATCCTCATCCTCGGGCTTGGCGCTCTCAAACAGGGCGCGGAGGCGCTCCCGCTCATCGAGGGCCGCCCGCTGTAGGTCGCGACGGTCGTATTTGAAGGCTTCCTTCTTGGCGTCTTTCGGTCCATCGCCGTGGAGGCCCAGGGCCTTCTCGAAGGAGATGGGGCTGTCGCCGCCCAGGACCACGGTCTCATCCTCGGGAGCGCCCTTCTCGCGGTGGGGCTTGGGCGCCGGCTTCTCGACCGGGGCCTCTTCGGCCCGCTCGATCTCGGCGGACATCTCCCCGTAGCTCATGGACCAGTCGGCCTGGATGAGGATCCGGGCGTCGCTCTCCTCCTCCATCAGGGTCAGGTCGCTGCGCTTTTCGTTGAGGACGGCGGCGGCGATGGCCGGGGCCAGCTTCACGCGGATCTCGCCGATGCCGCCCTTGGCCAGGATGCCGTGCAGCTTGCGCACCACGGAGAGCGCCATGGCTTCGATGGTCTTCACCTTGCCCGTGCCGGCGCAGGTGGGGCAGCTCTCGTGGTTCACGTGCTGGAGGCTGGGGCGGATGCGCTGGCGGGTCATGACCAGCACCCCGAAGCGGTTGATCTTCCCCACCTCCATGCGGGCCTTGTCGGCCTTGAGGCAGTCCACCAGCTTGTCCTGCACAGAGCGGATGTGGGACTCGCGCTTCATGTCGATAAAGTCGATGGCGATGAGGCCGGCCAGGTCGCGCAGGCGCAGCTGCCTGGCCACCTCCTCGGCGGCCTCCATGTTGGTCTTGAAGGCCATGTCCTCAACGCCGTCGCCGGAGGTCTTGCCGCTGTTGACATCGATGGCCACCAGCGCCTCGGTCTGGTCCAGCACCAGGGCGCCCCCGCTGGGCAGGCCCACCTTGCGGCCGTAGACGCGGTCGATCTGTTCTTCGAGCTGGTGGCGTGAAAAGAGCGGCTTCTTGCCGCTGTAGTGCTTCAGCACCTCCAGGTGCTGGGGCATGGTGCGCTTGAAGAAGGATTGGGCCGCCCGGAAAGTGTCCTCGTCGTCGATCTGCACCTCCTCCACGTCGGCCGTGAAGGTGTCGCGCAGGGTGCGGGTGACGACGTCGTCCTCCTGCCAAACGAGGCCCACGCCGTGGCGGTGCTTGTAGCGGTTCAGCACCTCCTTGTATGTGTCCAGGAGGTATTCCAGATCGCGCTGGAAGTCCTCCTTGGTCACCCCCAGGCTGGCGGTGCGGACGATGACGCCGATGTCCTCGGGGATCTCCAGGGTGTCGATGAGCTGCTTGAAGTGGCGGCGCTCTTCGGTGGCTTCGATCTTCCGGCTGATGCCGTTCACGGGGTTGCCGGGGGTGATCACCAGGTAGCGGCCCGCCAGGCTCACCTGGCCGGTCATCATGGCGCCCTTGCTACCCAGCTCTTCACGGACGGCCTGGACGAGGATCTCCTGATCCCGCTGCAGCACATCCTGGATGCGGGCGCGACGGCCATCCCCGCTCAGCTCCCGGGGCAACTCGCCCAGGGGCAGGAAGCCGTTCTTCTGGCCCCCGAAGTGGACGAAAGCCGCCTGGAGGCTGGTATCTACCCGGACCACCCGGGCCTTGTAGAGGTTGCCCTTGATCTTCTCGTTGTGCAGGAACTCGACATCGTAGTCGAACAGCACGCCGTCGATCAGGGTGGCCACACGGATCTCTTCCGGGTCCGTGGCGTTGATCATCATGGTTTTCTTGGGGCTCAAGGAGGCTCCTCTGGGGGCCCAGGGTCCTGGCTGCGGCTTACGCCCGGCAGGCTCAGCGGCCTTGGGTGTGGTGATGGATTGGGATGGTGGATTGGGAAACCGAAGGGGGCCCTGCCCTGACTTCAGCCACCCGTAGGAAAAAACAGGATGGTCACGATCCCCGTGCGCGGGCGGTGCCTCGATCAGCACGCAGGATCTTCAAGCATTAAACCCACTTATTTGCGGAAGGGCAAGCTGGTTCGGGGATGAAGTTACAGGGATGTCACGTGCCGTAACAAAGGGATTCACCCCCGGAACCCAGGATCAAGACTACTTAGGAGGCATCCATGAGGATCCGATTCCTGGCCCAGACCGTTCTGGCCGCCCTGGTGGGACTGACCGCGACCGCCCAGACCGTCAAGGTGGACCCCAAGGTCACCACCTACAAGAAGGTCTCCGGCATCAGTGGGAACATCAATTCCATTGGTTCCGACACGCTGAACAACCTCATGGCCTACTGGGTCGAGGGCTTCAACAAGAACTATCCCAACGTGAAGATCCAGGTGGAAGGCAAGGGCTCGACCACCGCCCCCCCGGCCCTCATCGAGAGCACCAGCCAGTTGGGCCCCATGAGCCGCGAGATGAAGAACGAGGAGATCGACAAGTTCGAGAAGAAGTTCGGCTACAAGCCCACCAAGGTGGCCGTGGCCATCGACGCCCTGGCGGTGTTCGTGAACAAGGGCAACCCGATCAAGTCCCTGAGCCTGCAGCAGGTGGACGCCATCTTCTCGAAGAGCCGCAAGGGCGGCCTCGAGAAGGACGCAAAGACCTGGGGCGACCTTGGCCTGACCGGTGGGGCCGCCACTCAACCCATTAGCCTCTACGGCCGGAACAGCGCCAGCGGGACCTACGGCTACTTCAAGGAGCACGCCCTCTTCAAGGGTGACTACAAGGACACCGTCAAGGAGCAGCCCGGTTCTTCTTCCGTGGTCCAGAGCGTGGGCTCCGACAAGTACGCCATCGGCTACAGCGGAATCGGCTACCTCACCTCGGGCGTCCGCGCGGTGCCTCTCTCCGATGCGAAGAAGAACGGCGGCGCCGCCTTCGCGGCCACCTATGAGAACGCCCTGAGCGGCAAGTACCCGCTGGCACGCTTCCTCTATGTCTACATCAACAAGGATCCCAAGAAGCCGCTGGACCCCCTCACCCGCGAGTTCCTGAAGTACATCCTCAGCAAGGAAGGCCAGGAGACCGTGGTGAAAGATGGCTTCCTGCCCCTCACCGGCAAGATGGAAGGCGACGAGCTCGCCAAGCTGAAGTAGAGACCTTCGACTCGGGCGTGCCGGGGGAATCCTCCGGCACGCCAGTTTGTGGATCAGGCCCTGTTCCTTCGCCTCAAGAGCCGACATGCCCAGCAAACCCTCCCATCAGGCCCGAGCCAAACGCTTCGACCGGTTCATGGCCGCTGCCATTTCCACCGGCGGACTGACGATCATCGGCGCGGTGTTGGCCATGCTCCTGTTCATCATGAAGGAGTCGGTTCCCCTCTTCATCCCGCCCCAGTCCAAGGCCCTCGGGACCCTGGCGGCGGACCCCGCCGGCGGTGCCTGGGCCGACGAATCCGGCAAGACCATCGTCCTGGCTTCACGGACGGCGGGCCTGAAGGCCCTCCGGCACCCCGAGGGCACGGCCCTGCCCGTGCCCGGTGACGGCCCCGCGCTGCCCTGGCGCACCCTTACGCCGCTCAACCCGCGCGGCGAGGCCCTGGTCATCGGAGCCGATGCCCGCCTGTTCCTGACCCGCCTGGCCTGGTCCAAGCCGGCCGGCGAGAACGACCCGGCCCAGTGGACCCTGGATCCGCACTGGCAGGGCGGCCCGGTCCTGGAGCAGGTGCCCGATCAGATCCTGCATTTCCGGTTGATGGAAAGCGGCGGTCTCGGCGGTGGTTCCTCCCTGCGGATCGTGGCCACCAGCCCGGAAGGCCTGGTCTGGGCGGAGACGGCCCTGGATGCCTCGCCCGCCCCACTGCCCTGGAAGCCCATCCTCCGTGATCCCTCCCTCCACGCCACCGCCGCTGCGTGGAGTTCGGATGGCCAGAACCTCTTCGTGGGCACCCGCGAGGGTCGTCTCCTCGACCTCGATCCCGAGAGCGGAGCCATCCTTTCTTCCTCGGATTTCGCCGAGCCCGTCCAGTCCCTCGGCTTTGCCCTCGGCCAGTCGAGCCTGCTGGTCGGCGGCGCCCAGGGCAAGCTGGCTGCCTACCAGCGGGTGCGGGTGAACGAGAAGTTCCAGCTTCAGCCCTTCCATGCCTTCCCCAGGCTCGGCGGGGCCGTGCTGGGTTTCCAGTCGAGCCTCCGGGACAAGCGCTTCCTGGCCTGGACGGCCACGGACATGGTCGTGGACCACCTGACCACCGAACGCCGCATGTTCTCCACGCGCCTGGAGGGCCCGGGCGTCGGCGCGCTGGCCCCCAGGGGTGACCTGATCCTCCATGCCAGCCAGGCCACCGGCGCCATGCGCCTCTGGTCCCTCGACGCCCCCCACCCCGAGATCAGCTTCGGCCTGCTCTGGGGCAAGACCCACTACGAAGGCTATGAGAAGCCCGAATACGTCTGGCAGAGCACCGGTGGCACAGACGACTTCGAACCCAAGTTCAGCCTCGTCCCCCTGGTCTTCGGAACGCTGAAGGGGACGCTCTACGCCATGCTCTTCGCCTTCCCGCTGGCGGTCCTGGGGGCCCTCTACACCTCCCAGTTCGCCACCCCGCGCCTCAAGAACGCCATCAAGCCCACCATCGAGATCATGGCCGCCCTGCCCTCCGTGGTGCTGGGCTTCCTGGCCGGCCTGGTCATGGCCCCCCTCCTGGAGCGGATGGCCGTCGAGGTCATGGTCTTCCCCTTCGTGGCCCTCCTGCTCGCCCTGTTCCTCGCCCCCTTCTGGGGCCGGCTCTCGATGCCCTTCCGGAACGCCTTCGGGAACGGCCGGGAGGTGCTCTGGATGGTGCCGGTGCTCCTGGTGGCCGTCTGGCTCACCAGTCTGGCCGGTCCCTGGGTCGAGCGCGTCGCCATGGGCGGCAGCTACCGTGCCTGGCTGCAGTCGGCCATGGGCGTCACCTACGACCAGCGGAACAGCCTGGTGGTCGGCTTCGCCATGGGCTTCGCGGTCATCCCGATCATCTTCACCATCAGCGAAGACGCCCTCTCCAGCGTGCCCAAGTCCCTCACCTCCGCCAGCCTCGCCTGCGGTGCCAGCCCCTGGCAGACGGCTTGGCGCATCGTGCTGCCCACCGCCAGCCCCGGCATCTTCTCGGCCACCATGGTGGGCCTGGGCCGGGCCATCGGCGAGACCATGATCGTCCTGATGGCCACAGGGAACACGCCCATCTTGGACTGGAGCCCCTTCAACGGGATGCGCACCCTCAGCGCCAACATCGCCGTGGAGATCCCCGAGGCGCCGCTGCATGGCTCCCTCTACCGCGTGCTGTTCCTGGCGGCCTTCCTGCTGTTCGTCCTCACCTTCATCCTCAACACCGTCGCCGAACTGGTTCGCCAGCGCCTGCGCCGCCGCTACGAGTCCATCTGATGAGCCGCCTGGCTGAACGCTTCCGTCAAGGTGGGATCTTCGTGTGGTTCTCCGGAGCCCTGCTCGCCTTCTGCCTGGCCATGATCCTCAGCCTGGTGGGCTTCATCGTGGCCAAGGGCATGGGCTACTTCTGGCCCCGCTCCCTGGTGCAGGTGCAGACCCAGGAGGGGCTCGTCCTCGGAGAGATCACCGGCCACGAACCCGCCCATGGCGAGGAGACCGAGAAGGTCCAGTTTCGCACTGCCAACCGTGACATCTACGGTCAGGACTTCCGCTGGATCCCCGGGGCTGGAATGGGCACCCCCGAATACCCGAAGGATGCCCTCCTCATCGAGCGGCTCGAGTACGGTCCATTCATAGGTCGCATCGCCGCCCTGAGCCATGAGGGGCGGCAGGTGGCCTCGGGCGCTCCGGCGCTCGCCGAGGCACTCAAGCGACTGCCTGAGGCCAATCGGATCCGCCACCAGATCCAGTCCATCGAAAAGGGCCAGGTGGGCGACCTGAACCGCCGCATCGAAAAGGTCCGGACCAACCGCCGGCGGCTGGAAGCCAAGGGGAATGAAGCGGCCCTCAAGGCGCTTGACGCCGAGGCCGCCGGGCTGCAGGTTGCCTATGACCAGCTGCAGGCCAGCCTGGAGAAGATCCGGGCGGAGGCCAAGGCCTGGTCCCTGAACCTCGAGACGGTGGATGGCAAGCAGAAGGAGCTGCCCCTGGGCAGCGTCGTGCGGGTCGTGCCGGCCAATGCCATGGGCACGCTGGACAAGCTGGGCGTCTACCTCTCCCGGCTCTGGGAGTTCGTGGCGGACGACCCCCGGGAGTCCAACACGGAGGGGGGCATCTTCCCGGCCATCTTCGGCACCGTGATGATGGTGCTGGTGATGTCGGTGCTGGTGGTCCCGCTCGGCGTGATCACCGCCCTCTACCTGCGGGAGTATGCCAAGCAGGGCTGGCTCGTCCGCGCCGTCCGAGTGGCCGTGAACAACCTGGCCGGCGTGCCCTCCATCGTGTTTGGCGTGTTCGGCCTGGGGTTCTTCGTCTACGGCCTGGGCGGCAGCATCGACAAGCTGTTCTTCGCCGAGAGCCTCCCGACCCCGACCTACGGCACCGGCGGCATCCTCTGGGCCTCCCTTACCCTCGCCCTGCTCACGGTGCCGGTCGTCGTGGTGGCCACGGAAGAGGCCCTGGGGGCCGTCCCACGGTCCCAGCGGGAGGCCAGCCTGGCCATGGGCGCCACCAAGTGGCAGACCCTCTGGAACGTGGTGATCCCCAGCGCCACCCCGGGCATCCTGACCGGCCTCATCCTCGCCATCGCGCGCGGGGCCGGCGAGGTGGCCCCGCTGATGCTGACCGGCGTGGTCAAGCTCGCCCCGGCCATGCCGCTGGATGGCACCTTCCCCTTCTTCCACCTCGACCGGAAGTTCATGCACCTGGGCTTCCACATCTACGATGTGGGCTTCCAGAGCCCCAACTCCGAGGCCGCCAAGCCCATGGTCTTCATGACCGCGTTCCTGCTGCTGGTGGTGGTGGTCATCCTCAATCTGTTCGCCCTGAACCTCCGGCGCAAGCTGCGGGAGCGTCTGGGGGGGAGTACCTTCTGATCATGAAACCTGGAGCCATCGACATGGAAATCGACGACCCCCGCCCCGTGCCGGAGCCTGCGCAGCGGCAGGTGCCGCCGCCCGAAACCGGCATGCGTCCGACCAGCTTCGTGACGCCCGGCCTGCCCCTGACCGATCCGGCCGTGCTCACTTCGCCCACCATGCTCCAGGTGGAGCGGCTCAACTTGTACTACGGCAGCAAGCAGGCCCTGTTCGATGTCGACCTGAAGGTGGCCCGCAATTCCGTCATGTCCTTCATCGGCCCTTCCGGATGCGGCAAGAGCACCCTATTGCGTTGCCTGAACCGGATGAACGACCTCATCGACGACGTCCGGATCGAGGGGCGGGTGCTGCTGGGCGACACGGACCTGTACGCGCCGGGCACCGACGTGATCGCGCTCCGGAAACGCGCCGGGATGGTCTTCCAGAAATCCAACCCCTTCCCGAAATCCATCTTCGAGAATGTCGCCTACGGCCTTCGGATCCAGGGCGAGAGTGACTTCAAGGTCCTCGAGGAGGCCGTGGAGCGCAGCTTGAAGGGCGCCGGCCTCTGGGACGAGGTCAAGGACCGCCTGAAGGACTCCGCCCAGGGGCTCTCCGGCGGCCAGCAGCAGCGGCTCTGCATCGCCCGGGCCCTGGCCGTGCGCCCGGAGGTGATCCTCATGGATGAGCCCTGCTCCGCCCTGGACCCCATCGCCACCGCCCGCGTCGAGGAGTTGATCCTCGAGCTGAAGCGGGAGTTCACCATCGTCATCGTCACCCACAACATGCAGCAGGCGGCCCGGGTCAGCGACCACACGGCCTTCTTCTGGATGGGTAAGCTCATCGAGACCGGGCTCACCGAGAAGATGTTCACCAATCCGGGACACCGCATGACCGAGGATTACATCACAGGGAGGTTCGGCTGATGCGTCAATTCGACCAGGAACTGAGGGATCTGCGGGAAGGCATCCTCGCCATGGCCGGCCTCGCGGAGGAGATGATCGACCTCACCATCCAGGCCCTCACCGAGCGCTCCAAGGCCAAGGCCGACCAGGTGATGACCATGGACCGCGGTCTGGATGAATGGGAGCTCAAGCTGGACCGCCTCTGCGTGGACCTGCTCGCCCTGCGGGCCCCCGCGGCAGGCGACCTGCGACTCATCGCCTCCAGCCTCAAGATCGTCCCCGAGCTGGAGCGCATCGGTGACCACTGCTGCAACATCGCCCGCCGGGCCACCTATGTGCACCCGCCGATCCTCTCCGGTGGCTCCCTCGAGCGCCTGGGCCAGGAGACTCGGGGCATGGTCCGGATGGCCGTGGACGCCTTCATCGGCAGCGACGCGGGCCTGGCCCGCACCGTGATCCGGGCTGACGACTCCGTGGACGAGCTCTACGGCTCGATCTACCGGGAGCTGCTGCGCCTGATGATGTCGGATCCCCTCTGCATCGAGCGGGCCAGCCACCTCATCCTGGTGATCAAGAACTGGGAGCGCATCGCCGACCAGGCCACCAACATCGCCGAAGAGGTGCTTTTCATCCTGGAAGGCCGGAGCGCCAAACACACCTACCTCCAGGGCGATACCTCAGAATAGGAACACCATGCCGCGCATCCTCCTCCTCGAAGACGACACCGAAATCCGCCTGGGCCTTGAGCAGCATCTCCGCCGGGAGGGCTTCAGCCTCATCCCCGTCGGCACGGGCCGCGATGCCCTGCTGGCCCTCAACGCCAGCGGACCCAAGCTGGACGCGGCGCTGCTCGACCTGAGCCTGCCCGACATGGATGGCCTCGATGTCCTCCGGGCCATCCGGACCCACCCGACCCTCCGGGCCCTGCCCGTCCTCCTGGTGACGGCCCGAAGCGAGGAGATCGACCGGGTGCTCGGCCTCGAACTGGGAGCGGACGACTACATCTCCAAGCCCTTCTCCGCCCGAGAGCTGGCGGCCCGGCTCCGGGCGATCCTCCGCAGGTCCTCGCCCTTCGAAGGCACCGAACGCGCCCCCCAGCTGTCCTTCGGTCCCATCGCCGTGGACCTGGACATGCACACCGCCCGGGTGGACGGCCAGTTGGTGGAGCTGACTCGCCGGGAGTTCGAGCTGCTGGCCTACTTCCTGGCCAACCCGCGCCGGGTGCTCACCCGCGAGAAGATCTTGCAGCAGGTCTGGGGGCTCGAATACCTGGGCGAGAGCCGCACCATCGACGCCCACGTCCGGCGGGTCCGGGCCAAGATCGGCGAAGCGGCCGCCGAGTTCATAGAGACCGTGGTGGGCGTCGGCTACCGGCTGGGTGGGCCCGCGGGCTCTTGAAAAGAACCATTTTTGCCACCGATGAACACCGATAAAAAACGGATAAAGACAGGGACGATCGAAGGCTGCCCTTCCTCTTCCTCATTCATTTATCGGTGTTCATCGGCGTTAATCGGTGGTTAGAGATTCTTTAGCACTCAGAGCGATTCGAGCGATCCGTCCTGGGCTCGCCAGATGCTCCATGATGATGAGGATCCTTCTATCGCCCTGAACGTGGGTCTTCCTGAGGAGATTCCTGAGCTTCCACCTGGGGCGGGAGGATCACCCGGAACGTGGCGCCTTCTCCAGGGCGGCTCTCCACCGCCACTTCCCCCCCCATGAGCCGGCAGAGGTGCTTCACGATGGCCAAGCCCAGGCCGGTACCCGGCTTGGCCTTGGCTGCCTGGGCGCGGTAGAACCGCTCGAAGATCCGGCCCTGCTCCGCCTCGGGGATGCCGGGGCCCTGATCACACACCTCCCAGATCTGCCCCTGACTGGTGACCCTGACGCTCAGCTCGACCTGCGCCCGGGCTGGACTGAACTTCAGGGCATTCGAGAGGAGGTTCTCCAGCACCTGATGGAGCCGAAGGGGATCGGCCTGGATCATCGCCTCTTCTGGTGCCTCGACCTTCACCACCAACCCCACATCACAGGCCGCCGCCCGTGGCTGGAAGTCCCGCAGCAGGGTCTCCAGGAATGCCCCCAGATCCAACGTCACCGGGGCGAGATGAAGGGCGCCGCTCTCGATCCTGCTCAGCTCGGACAGATCCCCCAGCAGCAGCGTGAGCCGATCCACCGAGCGCATGATGGACTGGGCGCTGGCCCTGGCTGAGTCCGGGAGCGGTTCCTCCTGGAGGTTCTCCGCCGCGATCCGGATGGCGGTGACCGGTGTTTTCAGCTCATGGCTGACGTTGGAGATGAACTTCTGGCGGGTGGTCTCCAGGGCCTCCTGGCTGGTGACGTCGTCCAGGGTGAGGAGCACGCCGCTCACAGGCCCAAGCGGTGCGAAGGGGATGGCCCGGACACGGAGGGTCCGCCCGACCCGGACAATGCGCCACTCACAGGAGATCCCGCGAAAGGCCTTCTGGATGGCGTCGGCGCCCTCCTGGTCGCGGAAGACCTCCCCCTGGCGCATGCCCTTGGCCAGGGGTGCCCCCAGGCCCAGGTGCCGCTGGGCAGCAGGGTTGAATTGTTCCAGGGCCCCGGCTGGCCCGAACAGAAGGACCCCCTCCTCCAGCCGCGCCATGATGCCCGGTAGCAGCCGATCCTCCCTCGCGGCTCGTTCCTTGAGGTCGTCGTTTTCGCGCTCCAGCGCGAACCAGGCCCCGGGGAGATCCTCGATGGCCTGGGGGCGGCTACCGCCGAGGATCTGTCCCAGGGGTTCAGCCAGGGGCCAGACCTGCCAGCGCGCCATGAGCACCAGGACCAGCGCCAGGATGATGAGGAACCCCGCCGTCCATAGAAAGGACGCCCCCTTGTGAACGCTCAAGCCCAGGCCAAAACCCAGGAAGGTCATGGAAACCATGCAGATCAGCGCACGGCCGAAGAAGACCGGTATTCCGGATCTGTCACCACGCTCAGATTCAGGCTCATCCATGCCTTCCGACCATACACCGGGGCAGGTTCCGCGCCCAGCGGGGGTGGTCAAATTTACCCTGCGGTTACACCCTGGGACCCACTACAGTTGAAGGTTGACTGTTGGAGATCCCCATGTCCTTGAACGCCCTGATGCGCTGGCTCAAACCCCGGGAGATGGTCTTCTTCGACCTCCTCGAATCCGCTGCCGCCAATGCCTACCAGGCCTCTCAGCTGTTCGACCTGGAGATCCGCACGGGGGACCCAGTCCGCTTTGCCGAGTTGCGACGGCAGATGAAGGACCTGGAACACATCGGCGACGACCTCACCCGCGAGATCATGGACCGGCTGAACCAGACCTTCGTCACCCCCATCGAGCGGGAGGACATCATGGCCCTGGCCCATGCCCTCGACGATGTGGTCGATTCGCTCCATGCGGTCTGCGAACGCCTCATCCTCTACCGCATCACCCACATCATGCCGGCCGTCACGGAGATCAGCTCCATCATCGTCGAGGGCTCCGGCGAAATCCTGCACCTCATCCGGTCTCTGCGGAACATGTCCAACCAGAAGGAGATCCGGGATCGCATCCGGCGGGTCCACACCCTGGAGAACAAGGCCGACTCCATCTATCACGCAGCCCTGGCGCAGGTCTTCGAGAACCCCACGGATGCCATCGAACTCATCAAGTGGAAGGAGCTCCTCAACCGCATCGAGGAGGCGACCGACAGGATCGAGCTCGTCGCCAAGGTGGTGGGCTCCACGGTCATGAAGAACGCCTGAGCCCCTGATGATCGAAGCCTTTCTCATCCCCTCCCTGGCGGTGCTGGTGCTGCTGTCCTGGGGCATCGACTACATCAACGGGTTCCACGACACAGCCAACTCCATCGCCACGGTCGTGAGCACGGGCGTGCTGCCGGCCAAGTACGCGCTGGTCATGTCCGCAACCTTGAACTTCGCCGGCGCCTTGGCCGGGACCTCCGTCGCCACCACCATCGCCAAGGGCATCGCCGACAGCAACCAGGTGGTCCCAGCGGTCATCGCGGCCGCCCTGATGGCGGCCATCACCTGGGACCTCCTCACCTGGTGGTTCGGCATCCCCTCCAGCACCAGCCACACCCTGCTGGGTGGTCTGGCCGGCGCCGTGGTGGCGCACGCCGGCTTCGATGCGCTGCACATGAAGAAGCTCAAAGAGATCGGAGCCTTCATCATCATCTCCCCGGCCATGGGCTTCCTGGTGGGCATGCTCCTCATCCTGATCATCCTGTGGGTCGTGCGACGGAGGTCCGGCCACAAGGTCAACATCGTCTTCCGGAAGGCGCAGCTGGTCAGCGCCGCGGCCATGTCCTTCACCCACGGCCAGAACGATGCCCAGAAGGCCATGGGGATCATCTGCCTGGCCCTGATCGCCTACAAGTTCCATCTGCCCCTGGATGAGAAGCTGAAAGTGATCGTCCCACTCTGGGTGAAGATCGGCAGCGCCACCTTCATGGCCCTGGGCACGGCTTCCGGTGGCTGGAAGATCATCAAGACCATGGGCTCGAAGATCGTGAAGCTCCGCCCGATCCACGGGTTCGCGGCCGAGACCGCCGCCGCCGCGGTGCTCTTCACCACCGCGCACTTCGGCATCCCGGTCAGCACCACGCACAGCATCACGGGCGCCATCATGGGCGTCGGCGCGACCATGAACGCCAGCGCCGTGCGCTGGGGCGTGGCTGGCAACATCGTGGTGGCCTGGGTTCTGACCATTCCCATTAGCGCGCTCCTGGCCGCCGGGTTCCTCAAGCTGGTGGCGCCCTTCTTCTGATTAGATGTTCCCGAGAAGTGACGGGCTGGACAATTTCTCGCAACACCTCAGCCCGACACTTGCCTTCCCTACTCTGCGGATGCCCGTCACCGCTTGGTTTCACCGTATTTCCGCGATGTTGGCGCCGCCGCCATGCAGCCGTCACCGCCAAGGCCGACCCTGGTTCAGAACCCAGGGAGGCACGACCATGACGATCGAGACCCTCACCCCTCATCCGGAAGGTGCGCGCTACAGCGTCCGCTCGCTGGGCAGCTCGGACTATGTCCACCTCCGCCGCCTGGAGACCGAGATCTGGTCCGGCGATGGCGCCGGCGAGCTCTGCCCCCACTACCTGCGACTCTGCACGGAGTTGTACCGGGACTGGTGCTTCCTGGCCTTTGACGGCGAGCGCCCCGTGGGCTACGTGCTGAACTTCGTGGCCGGCACCACGGTCTACTGCGCCACCCTGGCCGTGCATCCCGAGTACCAGAAGGGCCGGGTCAACTACCTGCTCATCCGCGCCACGGTCTCCAAGCTCCTCAACGAGAACGTCGAGGAATGCCGCTTCCTGGTCGAGCCCGGGAACGACGACGCCCGCAGCGTGCACAACGCCCTCGGGGCCCGCGTGGTGGAGGAGGTCAAGGACTTCTATGGCCCCGGCGACACGCGCCTCTGGTCCGCCATCACCCGGAAGGACCTCGAGCGGGTGCGAGCCCGTTACACCCGTCTAAAGCTGGTCAGCTAGGAGCCCCGGATGAGCTGGACCGGCGTCCTCTGGCCCACCTTCGCCCTCCTGCCACGCCTCGCGGCTGGCGCGGAACCCCAGTCCGGCATGCACCGCTGGGCCCGGCGCTTGGTGCCAGCCCTCGGGGTCGAGCTGGAAGTCATCGGCCACCCGAGGCCTGACATCCAGCTCTGGGTATCGAACCACCTCAGCTGGGTGGATCCGGTGCTCCTCATGAGCCTGCGCCCCATGGGCACCATCGCCAAGGGGGAGGTCGCCTGTTATCCCCTCATCGGTCGCTGGGCGCAGAAGTCCGGCATCCACTTCGTGGACCGGGCGGACGCCACCAGTCGCGCCGCCGCCCTCGCCAGCTTCACCGCCTCGCTCCACGGTGGGCGGGACATGCTGCTGTTCCCGGAAGGCACCACCACCCGCGGCGATCGCCTGGCCGGCTTCTACGAGGGCGGCCTGCGCGCAGCCTTCGACCTGGGCCTTCCGGCCCAACCGCTGCGGATCTCCAGTCCCGCGCCGCACTATCCCTGGACCGGCAACGAAACGCTCCTGCCCCATCTGCGGACCCTTTTCGGTAATCACACGCACGTCACGGTCACCGCCGAGGAGACGCTCTACCCGGCCGACTTCTGCGATCCCGCTTCCTGGATCGCCGCATTCAGAGCTGCCCTCGTCCCCCGGAGCACCGATGTCCGCTGAAGTCCTCATGCAAGGCCTCCGCACGGGGCTGACGCCCTTCCTCGGGCTGCCGCTGTGCATCGACCCCCGTCCAGCCGCAGGCGTGGTGCTGGGCGTGCCCTGCGATGCAGGCGTCATCAACCGACCCGGCGCGCGGCTCGGCCCCTGGGCCATGCGGGCCGCCTCCATGGGGATGGGCTCCCATCCCATGCCCGAGCGGCTCCGGGAAGGGTGCCCCGAGCTCGGCCCTGCGGCCGCTGCCGGCTGGCTCGACGGCGGCAACATCCCCACCCTGCCCTTCTCTCTGCGGGAAGCCCTCGAGACGGTGCAGGCCACCGTGGGTGCCTGGGCCATGACCGGCTGCCGCACCCTGCTGCTCGGCGGCGACCACTCCCTCACCCTCGGCGCCCTGCGCGCCCTAGCCCGCCAGCATGGCCCCCTGGGTCTCCTCCACGTGGACGCCCACCCCGACGCGGCGGACGGCGCGGCCTGGGGCACGGACATCCACCACGGCACCTGGCTGCGGCAGGCCATCGAAGAGGACCTGCTGGATCCCGAACGCGTGATGCAGGCGGGCCTCCGGGCGCCCCGCTTCGACGACGAGGAACTGTCCTTCCTGCAGGGCCTCGGCGTGCGCATGTGGACGCCGGCGGACCTGCGCGACCCCCTGCTGTCGCTCCGCCTGAGGGAGGACCTGGCCACCGTGGGCCAGGGACCCGCCTACCTTAGCCTGGACCTGGACGCCCTCGACCCCATCCTCGTTCCCGCCGTGGCCGAGCCCGTGCCGGGGGGCCTGAGCCTGGCCGAGACCCTGCGCCTCATCCACGCCGCCCGGCAGTGGCCCGAACCCTGGGTGGGTGCCGACCTCATGGAACTCGCTCCCACCCTGGACGGCGCCGAGGCCAGCGCCCGGGTCGCCGTCCACCTCGCCCTCCACCTGCTTGCCTGAGGTTGCCATGACCAGCCTGAACGCCTTCCGCAAGACCCACGGCGAGCCCACCTGGGACGACATGGTCACCGGCCACGATTTCGGGTTCCTGGACCAGGCCGAGATCCAGGCCTGGGTGCCCGAGGGGGGTCCTGCCAGCCTCCGGCTGCGCGAGCTGGCCGGTGAGGGCCTCAAGACCTTCGAGGCCAACCTCTGGGCCGCCTGCGTCGAGGCTGTGGGGAAGACTCCCAGGCCCGGCAGCTCCCGCTGGTCCCAGGCCCAGGATCGTTGGCGCGAGGCCCTCCTGCGGGAAGCCCTGGCCACCGAGAGCACCGCGGCCCAGCTGGCCGCGCGGGTCGAGCGGCTCTACGAACAGGTGGGCTGCCCCGAGGACATGCTGGGCATGCTGAGACCGTCCCAGGCCTGGTCGGGCACGCCGGCCACGGTGGATCCCACGGCCGTCCAGCGCTTCCTGGAACGCTCGCGCATCGGAAGCCGGCGCTTCGGGGCGGCATCCTAGGGCCTGTGGCACTCTGGAGGACCTCCGGAGCGCCCATGGCCTTGTCAGACCCCAGGTTGGACAGCCTGCTCAGCGGCAACGGGCCCAAGCTGGAGCCGCTGCTCCGCTGGGTGCTGGGGGCTTCTCCGGTGGCGTCCGTGGATGGGGAGGCCCGACGCACCAGTCGCCTGAGGCGGCTGCAGGAGGCCTTGGCCGAGCGGGGACTGGCCGCCGCCCTGGCCGAGGAGTGGAACCATGCCTCGGCCATCCGGCTCCTGGCCGAGACGGGCCTGCCAGACCGGACCTCCCTGGTGGGCGAAGGCTTCCTCCGGCTGGTGGATCGGCTCATTCCCCGGCTCGATGCCGAAGGCGACCTCTACGCCCTGCTGGACCGGCTGGATCTGGATGAGGCCGATGCGGCCTGGATCGAAGGTCTGCCCGGGGACCTGCGGACCGCCTGGGGGGCCCTGCTGAACCCGCCCCAGGAGATCTGGGTGCATGCGGCGCGGCTGCTCGCCCACCGGGCCGCCGCCGTGGGGCTCTCCCGGGACCTGCTCAGCCTGGATCCGGCCGGCAGTGATGCGGATTCCCCCTTCTTCAACCTGTCCCGTGCCGTGAGGGAGCGGGGCGAGCGGCCCCAGGATCCCGAAGCCCGGCTGGCCTGGGAGCACTGCCGCGCCGAGTGCGCCCGGGCCCTGGACCAGGCCCACGACCGGATCGAGGAGAAGGGGGTCTCCACCGACCTCGTCTTCCGCCTCGAACTGCTGGAGGCGCAGCTCGAGCGCATCGCCCAGCTGCTGGCCTTCGTGTCGGGTGATGGCGACGGGACCGCCTTCACCGCGGAGCTGGTGCGCGGCAGTGCCTCCCAGCACGGCTTCATGACCCTGCTCCGCACCACCGTCAAGCGCCTCACCCGGAAAGTGGTCGAACACACCGGAGAGACGGGCGAGCACTACATTGCCCGGGACCGCCGCGAGTGGCGGGCCATGGGCTGGTCCGCCGCCGGGGGTGGCGTCCTCACGGCCGGCACGGCCCTGTTCAAGTACGGCCTCTCGGCCCTACCCCTGGCGCCCCTGCTGCTGGGCCTCTCCCTCGCCTTCAACTACGCGGGGAGCTTCTTCCTGATGCAGCTGCTGGGCTTCAGCCTAGCCTCCAAGCAGCCCGCCATGACGGCCGCGGCCCTCGCCAGGGCGCTGGAATCCGACGCCGACCAGACGCGCGAGATCGAACTCGTCGCGGCCATCACGCGCACCCAGGTCATCGCCACCCTGGGCAATGTCTTCGCCGCCATCCCGGCCGCCCTGGGCATCGCCGCCCTGTGGATCGGAATCAGTGGACACGGCCCCCTCGGCCCGGACACCGCCCTGCACAGCCTCCATGGCAACCACCCCTTCCATGGCTGGACGCTGGTCTTCGCCGCGGCCACGGGCGTGCTGCTCTGGCTGTCCAGCCTGGCCTCCGGCTGGGCCGCCAACTGGAGCGCCTACCGCCGGCTACCGGAGGCCCTGGCCCAGAGCCACCGGATCCGGGCCCTCCTTGGCACCGACCGCGCCACCGCCCTGGGCCGCTTCGTCCACCGCCACATCTCCGGCTTCGTCGGCTATGCCGTCCTCGGTGGCCTGCTGGTCTTCGTGCCCATGGCCTTCGCCTTCGCCGGAATCCACCTGGAAGTGCGCCATGTGACCCTCCAGTCCGCGGCCCTGGCCCTGGCCTCTGCGAGCCTCTGGGCCCAGGGGACCTTGCCCTGGGGGGAGGTGCTCTGGGGCCTCCTGGGCGTCGCCCTCATCGGCGCCCTAAACTTCGCTGTGTCCTTCGCCCTGGCCCTCTGGACCGCCCTGCGCGCCCGGGGGCTCAGCGGCCGCGCCAGCCGTCACCTCTGGTGGAACATCCTCCGGGCCTTCAACCGCCAGCCCGGGCGGTTCCTCCTGCCCCCGGCCACCAGTGCTAATCTCGACTTCCCCCACCCAGGAGACCCCCATGCGTAACCTTCTGCTCCCCGCCCTCATCGCCTGCTCCCTGGTCGCCCAGGACAAGCCGGCCCCCGTGCGGCTGACCCCCCTGCGCGTGAGCCCCGCCAGCACGCTGTCCCAGGAGATCGGCATCAGCAAGATCGAGCTCGCCTTCGCCCGTCCAGCCGTGAAGGGGCGGAAGATCTGGGGCGAGGTGGTGCCCTTCGGCCAGGTCTGGCGCGCCGGCGCCAACAGCGCCACGGTGCTCACCCTCAGCCATGCCGCCAAGGTCGCCGGCAAGGATGTGCCTTCCGGGAGCTACGGCTTCTTCGTGATCCCCGGCGAGAAGTCCTGGACGCTGATCCTGAACAAGAAGGCCAAGCAGTGGGGCGCCTACGACTACAAGAAGGAGGAGGATGTGCTGCGCTGGGAGGCCACACCCCAGGCAGGGCCGAGCCAGGAGTACCTGGACTACCGGGTGCTGCCAACCGGTCTGGATGGCGCGGTGGTCGAGCTTGCCTGGGAGAAGCTGCGCGTGAGCTTCCCCGTGGCCTTCGACACCAAGGCCCTCTACTGGGCCCACCTGGAGGCCAAGTTGACGCAGGCCCCGGAGACCGACTGGGTGCCCTGGTACCAGGCCGCCAAGTATTGCCAGGACCAGGGCATCGAGCCCCAGAAGGCCCTGGCCTGGATCGAGAAGAGCCTGAAGGCCGGCGACAGCTTCTGGAATCACGAGACCGCCGCCCGGATCTACAAGGACGCCAAGCGCATGCCCGAGGCCCTCACCCACCTCCAGAAGGCCATCGACCTCTCCAAGCCCGGCGGAGCGCCGAAGGAATACACCGACAACCTGGAGAAGGAGCTGGCGGTCTGGAAGGGGCAGAAGTAGGCGTCTGGCGCCCTTTGCCTACTGCTTCACCGCGATCCGAAGGAAGGACTCTGGCAATGTGACGCCACTCCGGCCCAGGTTCGCCTGGTGCACGAAGATGGTCAGCCGGCCGCCGATCCGCTCGAAGGCGATGGCCCCGCCGTCAGCGAACAGCTTCCGGCTGCTACAGACCACCAGCTTGCCCTGCCCGGCATAGAACCGGGTCTGGTCCGGCGTGAAGGCCCACGCAACATTGGCCTTCGCATCCACTGAGATCTCGGATTTCTTCATCTGCATGACCATGTCGAGTTCCTTGCAGGCCACCCGGCCTTCGGAACCGGCGCTGTTGGCCAAGATCAGGAGAAATTTCGCCGCCTCCTCCACCGGGACGCCCTCGGCCAGAAGGGGCACGACCGCAGAGACGAGGACCATCGCCACCCCCAGGTAGCGGTAGACAGCACGGGCGTGGGGACTGGCGAGTCGCAGCATGGAAGGCTCCGACCACCTTTATCGGCCCCACCCTTGAACTGAGGGGATCTGGCCAGTGACGGGGGCGTAACTTTTCCCGCTGCGGGGATGGTCTGCCCAACTGGTCCCGGGACCTTCCACAGCGCGAGGATCCTGCCCGGGTCAGCCCTTGATGGGGACCACCGTGGCCAGCCAGGCGTCGGCTTCCGTCCTGGTGTGGAAGATGCGGATGGTCCAGCCCTGCGGCGCCTTCAGTTGCCCGTAGATACTGGCCAGGTATTGCCCAAGGCCCGTGGGCACCACGAGGGCGATGTGCTGGTTCGGGAGGAATTCAGCATTCCTTCTGTCGATCTCACCCACCTTCATCACCTCCTCGACACTGACCTGGAAGGAGGTGGCGAGTGTGAAGTCCGCGATCATGTGGGTGATGTTCTCGTGGGCCTGCAAGCGAACCACAGCACCCGCGCCGCCATCAATCAGTTCCTGGCCTGTCACCAATCCCTGCCCGATCCAGAGGAAGCCAGTACCGTCATGGATGGGTTCTCCGGAATATGGCACGGGCTGCTCCTGGGGATTGCCGGAGAGGGGGGGGCGATGGTCGGTGCCTGAAGGGTTCAGTGTGTCTTGAACCGTGCCAGCGAGGTGGACAGCTCCTCGGCGATGGTCGAGAGGTACTCCGCGGTGCGGTTCACCTCCTCCACGGTGTGGGCCAGCTCAGTGGAGGCAGCTGCGCTGCGCTCCGTGGACTGGGCGGACTCCTCCACCTGCCGGGCCACCTCGTCCGAGGTGCGGCCCTGCTGTTCAGTGGCGGCGCCGATCTCCTGAGAGGCGCTCACCACGGCCGTGATGTTCTCCTGGATGACCCGGATGGTGGCATCGGTGGCCTCCACGGTGCGGATGCCCTCCTGCATGGCCTCTTCGGTCTGGTTGATGAGGTCGCCGATCTGCTTGGCGGCACCGGCGCTGTGCTCGGCCAGCTTGCGGACCTCCTCGGCCACCACCGCGAAGCCCTTGCCGTGGACGCCTGCCTTGGCGGACTCGATGGCGGCGTTGAGGGCCAGGAGGTTGGTCTGGCGCGCCAGGTCCTGGATCACCTTCACGGCCTTCACCATCTCCTGCGTGGCCTGGCGGATGGCCTGCATGGCGGCCACCGTGGCCTCGCCCTGGTGGGCACCCTCCTCGGCGGCTGTGACCATGGTCTCGGTCCGCTGATGGCTGCGCCGCACGTTCTCGCCCACCATCTGGATGGAGGCCGCGAACTGCGTCATGGCCGTCGCTGTGAGCTCGGAGGCCAGGCGCTGGTTTTCTGAGAACTGGGCGATCTCGCCCGTGGCCCGGGCCACCTCGCTGGCCGTGGCGCTGAGCTCCGTGGAGCCAGAGGCGACGCGGCTGCTGGCATCCCGCAACTGGCCGAACAGCTCCTGAAAGCGGGCCACCATGGCATTGAAGTCCTTGGCCATGCGACCCAGTTCGTCGTCTGATCGGACCTCGACACCGCGTGAGAAGTCACCGGCCACCATGCGCTCCATGCCTTCTGAAACCTCCTTGATCGCGTTCTGGAGGCGGCTCATGACCGCCCGGGCGATGAGAACTCCCAACGCCAGGCTCACCAGCAGGATGGTGGATTTGAGGAGGGCGCCGAAGCGGACGACCGCGGCCATCTCGGCCTGCTCACGCGCTTCGATTTGCTTCGACTCCTTGAAGATGCTCTCGGCCAGGCCGCCGATGGCTTCGTTCATGGGCCGATCCACGCCCTTCAGCAGGCCGTCCACGGTCCGGTAGGCTAGGGGATCCTTGTCCTTCCAGGTGGCCAGCGCCTCCCGGTACTTCGCGCCAAGCTTCTGGTGCTCCCCCACGGCCTTGTCCACGCCATCCGTAGGCAACTCAAGGACCTTCAGCTGAGCCTTCAGCTTGGCGAAGTCCTCCTGCACCTCCTTCTCGGTCTTGTCGAAGGCGGCCTTGTACTTGGTCATCTGCGCCGGGTCGTGGCCGCGGACCAGGATGTTCTTCCACTCCTGCACCTGGGTCTTGAAGTCGTTCTGGGCTTCCCGGGCCATGTCCCCGGCCTTCGCCACTTTGGCCATGGTCTCACTCAGCTCCGTGGCCTGGTCCGTCAGCCGATGGGCCACATAGAAACCTGCCCAGGCCAGGACCAGCGCCGCCAGCATCAGGCTGCCCGAGAGCAGCCAGAGCTTTTTTCGAACGGAGATGCGATCCAGATATGACAAGCGCATGGCGAATCTCCCTATCTTCCTGCCCAGATGGATCGGTTCCATGTCAGTACATCTTGAAAATCGAGGGTGAGCAGGAGTCCAGCCTCATGGCTTGTTAAAACGGACCAAACATTCCTGTTTTCAGAGCATGGTGCAGACGGGAACTCCGAATCGTCTGCCTGGTTCACCCAGCCATCGAACAAGGATCAGACGCCCTTCCGCTCCGCGCCCCAGAGGATCTTGTGCAGTTGCACCTGGACCCGCACGGGCAGGCCATCCGTGACGACCTTCTCGGCGAGCCAGGCCGGGTCGAGGCGGCCCCAGACGGGGCTGAAGAGGACTTCCAGCCGGTCCCAGATGGCCCTTTCGGCGCACCAGGCCTTGGCCCAGGCGTAGTCGGCCTCGTCGCACAGCACAAACTTCAGCTCATCCTGGCCGGGCACCATGTGGTCGAGGTTGGCTTCGAGCCAGCGGTGGACCTCACCGCTCCCCGGGGTCTTGCGGTCCACGATCTTGACCACCGCGCGGGGCACCGGGGCCAGGTCGTGGCTGCCGGCAGTCTCCAGGGCAACCTCATAACCGAGGTCCAGCAGGGCCCGCAGCAGCTCCGGGGCCTGGGGGTGGGCCAGGGGCTCGCCGCCCGTGAGCTCCACGAAGGGGGCGTTGGGGCCAGGGCCCGGGGGACCAAGCCGCTGCCGCACCTCGTCCAGCAGGTCGTCCAGTTCCCGCATGGCCCCATCGTAGAAGGCGTATTCGGTGTCGCAGTAGACGCACCGCAAGGGGCAGCCGGTGAGGCGGATGAAGAGGCAGGGGCGGCCGATCCGGGCGCCCTCCCCCTGGACCGAATGGAAAACTTCGTTGACCTTGAACTTCATCGATCGATCCAACGCCGTCCGCCGTCCTGGGTCAGGATCTCCCCGGTGAGGAAGGGGCTGTTGGCGGCGAAGCGCACGGCCCGGCAGAGGTCGGCGGGATCGCCGATGCGGTTGAGCAGGGTGCGGCTGCCCAGCCAGGTGGCATCACTGCCCTCCTGGGGCAGGAGGACCCCCAGGGCATGGCCCACCACCCGCACCTCCGGCGCCAGCAGCTGGGCCAGCCCCGGCACCAGACTGGCCAGGCCTGCCTTGGCGGCGCTGTAGGGCAGCCGCTGCAGCCAGGGGCGATGGATCGAGGTGTCCAGCAGGAGCTGGAGACAGGAACCCTCGGACAGCCGTGGGGCGAGGGCCTGGGCGCAGAGGAAAGGGAAGCCCAGGTTCAGGCGCCAGGTGGCCTCCAGTGACGCTGCTGTCCAGGTTCCGAAGGGTTCCTCCGGAAAAGAGCCAGCCACAATCACGGCCCCGGAAATAACCCAGCCCTGCGTCTCCAACGTGTCCAGATCTGCCATCATGCGGGAAACCAGGTCCGGGCTCTCGGCATTCCACTGAAGCGTCCGGATCCTCCCCGTCTTCGACAAGCCATCCACCCAGGTTTCCCCGGTCCAGGGCTCGGAGCTGGTCAACACCAGATCGTGATCCTGGGCCAGATCCTCCGCCAAGGCCCGGCCCAGCCGTCGCCTTCCCCCGACCAGAACCCAGCAGGCCCTGTCATTCCCGGAATTCCGCTCCATCTGGGCATTCTTTCACAAAGGCTCCATGAATCCCTACCTGAAACGCATCCGGTGGCGCCTGCTGTGGATCAGCTTCGCGTGCCTGACCTTGGCCCTGGGTTCCTTCGCCCTCAACCAGTGGGTCTACGCGGGCTCGGATGACCAGTGCTCCTGGGTGGTGGAGAACGGAAAGATCGTCATCCGGGAGATCCTGCCGGATGGCGTGGCCGAAGAGGCCGGGCTGCTCGAGGGCGACGAACTGGTGAAGATCCAGGGCCGGGCCTACGAGGCCACCCTGGAGGGCACGCAGAGGGCCCAGCGCTTCATCAACAGCAAGCCTGAAGGCGCCATCCTCATCTACACGGTCAAGCGTCAGGGACGCCAGATCCTCCTGCCCATCCGCCTGGTGAAGCCCCTCGACTGGGTGCAGCTGGCGCTGCTGGCGAACGGCATCCTCGCCTGGGCCGTGGGCCTGCTGGTGGTGCTCTCGGCCCCCGAGCGGAAATCCTCCCGCCACTTCTTCTATCTGGCGGCCACGGTCCTGCTGATGTCGGGGGCGGCCATCTCCGGCAACCCGCCCGTGGTCATGCTGGTGCTGGTGACGCTCATGGCCGGGGTCGCCTCGGCCCTCCTGCCCCCGCTCTGGATCCACTTCTTCCTGCGTTTTCCGCACCCTTCCGAATGGCGGAAGCATCGGCGCCTCCTCCAGTCCGTCTATGGGACCTTCGCCCTGCTGGCCCTGGTGCAGGTGCTGGTCCGCTTCTGGGCCATCGCGGGAGACGGCGTCCTGAGGACCCTCGCCGGCAAGCCTCCCGAGGGCCTGCTGAAGCTCGTGCTCAACGCCTTCGGGTTCGTGGCCATTCCGCTCTACATCGCGGCCGCGCTCACCGGCCTCGGGTTCTTCATCGCCGGGACGTTCAAAGCGCCCGAACGCCTCCGGAAGGCCCTCCTGCCCTCCCTGATCGTGACGGCGGCCATCTGCCTCGACCTGCTGGCCTGGACGATCCTGTCGGCCAAGTACGGGAACAGCCTCCTGTTCCGTCGCCAGATCTTCATCTTCATGCTGCCGGCGCCGCTCATCCCCATCAGCTTCGCCTACGCCATCTTCCGCCATGGGCTCTTCGACGTGCAGAAGGTGCTGCTGCGCTGGGTGAGCTACATGGCCATCCTGGCGCTCACGGTGGCGGCCTACCTGGGGGGCCTGGCCTGGGCCTTCTCCCACCTCTCGGCGATTCCCCCCGGCTGGGCCGGGGCCCTCATCGGCGTCCTCGCCCTGCCGCTCGGCTGGGCCCTGCGGCGCCTGCTGAAGGGCATCCGGCGCCGGTTCCGGCGGGACTTCTCCAGCACCCGCGACATCGCCCTCAGCGCCGTGCGCGAGCCCAGGAAGCGCTTCAGTGAGGAGTCCCTGGTCAAGTCTCTCCGCCGCGCCCTGGGCGAAGCCTTCCAGCCCCAGCTGCTCGAGATCCTGCCCATCGAGGACCGCCAGATTTTGCTGCCCGCAGCCGAGGCCTCGGACCGGGAGGACCGCCGGATGTACTTCCCGCCCCAGCCGCTCCGGATCCCCCCGGGCCTCCTCCGCCTGGCCCGGGAGAACCGCGAGCTGGTGCTGGGGCTCGGCAGCGAGGAGGCGGACTGGATCCGGGAGCAGGGTGGCACCCTGCGGGCCCACGTGGATGCCCTGGAAGCTCAGCTGCTGCTGCTCATCCTCGCCGGTGACAGCCCGCACAGCGTGGTGCTCCTGGGTGGAAAGTACGCCGAGCTGAACTACGGTCGCGAGGACCGTGAGCTGCTGCGGGAGGTGGCCCTCGCTGCGGGCCAGGTGATCGAGACGGCCGTGATGCACCAACGGCTGGTGGCCCAGGAGCGTCTGAGCCAGGAGCTGGAAACGGCCCGGCGCATCCAGGAAGGGCTGGTCACTTCCCACGTGCCGCCCATCCCCGGCTTCCATGTGGCTCTGCGCCTGGAGCCGGCCCTGGAGACCGGGGGCGACCTTCTCTTCGTGAAGCGTCGCCCCAGCGGCAAGTGGCTGGCGGCCGTGGGCGACGTCTGCGGCAAGGGCCTCGCCGCCGCCCTCTACATGGCCCAGGCCACGGCCCTGCTCGAACAGGCCGCCCAGACGGAGCACCAGCGGCTGGAAGAGATCCTCTGCTCGCTGGACCTCACCCTGAGGCAGCTGCTGGGCCACCGGGGCTTCCTCACGCTGATCCTGCTGGAGTGGGACGACGCCGGGAACTACCGGCTGGCGCGAGCTGGCCATCCCGGAGCGCTGGTGTTCGAGGCCCCCGGTGGGGACGGCCACCGCGAGGTGGTCCCCCATGGTCGCGGCCTGGGCCTGCGGCCCGCGGGCCCAGGCGACTGGCAGGTCATCGAAGGGGTGCTCCCACCCAAGGGGTGGATGGTGCTCTACAGTGATGGCCTCTCTGAGGCCATGAACCGGGACGGCGAGCTCTACGGTCTGGAGCGGCTCAGCGCCCAGCTGGGCCGCCTCTGGGGGACGGGCAGCCCCCGCGCCGCCTGTGAGGCGGTCTTCCACGACGTCGCCGCCTTCGATACCCAGAACCGCGATGACCGGACCCTGTTTATCCTGGGAAGGGAGGCCTAGTGCGACGCTCACCCTTTCGATGGCTCATTCCGACCTTCCTGGCCCTCCAGCTGGGCCTGCTCTGGATCCAGGGTGCCCAGCTCCACCGGCAGAACCAGGTGCTGGTGGGCCTCCGGGAGGACATCCAGGCGCTCACGGAATCCATCGAAGGCAGCCAGTCCCCCGCCGCCTTCCAGGAGGAAGGCGAGGCCGTTCCGGCAAGCTTCGGTCCGCCGGCCACTCCCCCCCGGCAGGTGGCCGTTCTGGGCGCCGAGGAGGAGCAGGAATCCGTGGCCAAGGAGCTCAAGGCCACCCGCGATTCCGCGGACAAGGCCGTGAAGGACGCCCGGGAAGCGCAGTCCAAGCTGTCGCTCGAGGAGAACTCGCGCAAGGCCGAGGAGGCCAGGAAGGTCCAGGCTGCGACCAGCTCCTGGCTGACCTGGGTCTGGGTGGCCGTCGGCCTGGTGGCCCTGGCGCTGGTGGGCCGCTCGGTGATCCGACGGCGCGCCTGATGTCCCTGCTCGACTACCTCCGCGAGGATCCTGCCTGCGTGAACCTGGCGGAAGGGGCGGTACACGCCGTGGCTCCGGCCCTGGACGACCCGGATCCCGACCAGGTGTCCATGCAGTTGAACGAGTGGGCGTTCACCCTTGCCGGGCGCATGCCCCTGCCCTGGAACACCCACAAGGCCATCGACGCCCTGAACCACCTGCTCTTCGAGGAGCTGGGCTTCGAGGGCGACCGCGACACCTACGACGACCCCCTCAACGCCCTGCTGCCGGCCGTCATCGCCCGCCGGAAGGGCCTGCCCATCTCCCTCTCCATCCTGTGGGTGGACCTGGCCCGCCGCATGGGCTTCGATGCCGTGGGCGTGGGCCTCCCCGGACACTACATCGCCGCGCTGCGTACGGACTTCGGCCTCCTCTGCTTCGATCCATTCCACAAAGGCCGGGCCGTGGGCGAAGAACTCGGGGCGGCGCTGGTGAAGTCCGCCACTGCGGGGCGGGTGGCCTTCCAGCGCGACATGCTGAAGCCCGCCACCAACCGGGAGACCCTCATCCGTCTGGTGAGGAACCTCCACTTGCGGTTCATGCACGCCGAGGACTGGGAAGAAGCCCTCTGGACCGGAACCCACCTCATCCTGCTCGAGCCCGGCAACCCAAGGGTCCACAAGGAGCGCGCCTTCATCCACCTCCAGCGCGACGAGCCCGGACCGGCCCTGCTGGACCTGCGGGAGGCCCTGCGCTTGAGCCCGGACCCCGATCCCGAGATCCAGGCCTGGTTGGCCCAGATCGAACAATCCTGAGGAACGCCAGCCCGGCTGGGGGCATCCTTCCGTCATGCGATCCACACCCCCATGGTCCTGGCTGCATCCTCTGACCCTGCTAGCCGCCGCCGGGTGCGCCCATCCCAGGTTCGTCTATGATGTGGACCCGGCCTACCAGTCCGGCCACTACGCAACGGTGGCCCCCGATCCACGGAGGGACCGCATCCTCATCCGGGAGGGGATGCGGCCGCTGAACCCTGACCTGCACCTCCAGGCCGTGCAGGCGGAGCTGGTAGCGCGGAAGTACCGGCTGGTCCCGACGGCAGAGGCTGATCTGTGGGTGGCCGTCTACGTCCTGACCGGGGGCCGACCGGAGGGCGGCGGGAACCACCCTGGCAAGAGCTCCCACCGCGGGGGTGGCGAAGGCCCTCGCGGTGGCGGCCGCGGCGGCCCGGAGGCCGGTGGCGATGCCGCCGCGGAGCGGGAGGGGAGCGCAAGGGGCACCTTCACCGTCATCGTGCAGCTGCAGGACCGCCGCTCCGGCCGTCCCGTCTGGCAGGGCGAGGCGAATCTCGACCACCGGGAGAAGGGTCCCGATGGGCACCCCCTCAGCATCGAACAAGCCGTGCAGCAGCTGATGCGACCACTCCCGGCTCAGCCCTAAAACAGGCAGCGGGGGCCATGGGCCCCCGCTGCTCCAATGAGAACGGCCTACTTCTGCTGCGCCTCGACGACGGTGAGCGCCGTGAGGTGGATGATGTCATGCAGGTCACTGTGCCGCTGCAGGACGTGGACAGGGGCCGCCATGCCGCAGGTGATGGGGCCGATGACTTCGGCTCCGGCCAGCCGCTGGACCAGCTTGTAGGCGATGTTGCCGCTGGTCAGGTCGGGGAAGATCAGGACGTTCGGGCCACCCGGCAGGTCCACCCAGGGGTAGTTCTCGGCCAGGATGCCTTCGCCCAGGGCCGTGTCGGCCTGCATTTCCCCGTCGCACTTGAGCTCGGGGCGCGTGGCCTTGATGATCTCCACCGCCTTCTGGACCTTGCGGACCAGCGGGTGCTCGACGCTGCCGAAGCTGGAGAAGGAGAGCATGGCCACCTTGGGTTCCATGTTGAAGGTGTCCTTCACGAGATCCGAGGTGAGCATGGCGATCTCTGCCAGCTCCTCGCCCGTGGGCTCGATGTTCATGGTCGTGTCGGAGAAGAACAGCACGCGGTTCTTCAGGACCATGGTGTAGACGCCGCAGACCTTCTTCACGCCCTTGCGGGTGCCGATGACTTCCAGACAGGGTCGGATGGTCTCGGGGTAGTACAT
Source organism: Geothrix sp. (assembly GCF_049292215.1). Taxonomy (GTDB): domain Bacteria; phylum Acidobacteriota; class Holophagae; order Holophagales; family Holophagaceae; genus Geothrix. The sequence goes on from NZ_JBATQW010000070.1 coordinate 77,355, forward strand.
CGTCAGACCGGCGATGAGGCCGTCGGCCTTGCCCAGGCGGCACATCATGGCGCCGAAGTAGATGCGGCGGTGGATCTGGCGCCTGGCCTCGAAGCGGGTGACGCCGCGGCGCTTGCGCAGGTCATAGAAGGCGTCTTCCGCTTCCTTCCGCCAGGCCACAGTGCCGGGATCGAGAATCTCGATGCCCTCGAGGCCGATGCCGTGATCGGCGGCCACGGCCTTGATCTTTGCAGGATCGCCCAGCAGGATCGGGATGCAGATACCCTCGTCCACCATCTGGGAGACGGCCTGGAGGATCAGGGGATGGTCGCCTTCGGGGAAGACCACGCGCTTGGGGTTCTCCTTGGCGCGATGCACCACGCTCCGGATCACGTCCTTGCTGCGGCCCTGGAGACCCTCGAGGCGCTCGACATAGGCCTTCATGTCGGCGATGGGCTTGCGGGCCACGCCGGTATCCATGGCGGCCTTGGCGACGGCCGGAGCCACCCAGAGGAGCACACGGGGGTCGAAGGGCTTGGGGATGATGTAGTCGGGGCCGAAGGTGAACTTCTGGCCGGAGTAGGCCTTCACCACGGAATCCGGCACTTCCTCCTTGGCCAGGGCAGCGAGCGCCTGGGCGGCCGCCAGCTTCATGGGCTCGTTGATCTCGGAGGCGCGCACGTCCAGGGCGCCACGGAAGATGAAGGGGAAGCCCAGGACGTTGTTCACCTGGTTGGGGTAGTCGCTGCGGCCCGTGGCCAGGATGATGTCGTCGCGGGTGGCCTTGGCGGTGGGGTAGTCGATTTCGGGATCGGGGTTCGCCAGGGCGAACACGATGGGGTTCTTCGCCATGCTCAGCAGCATCTCGGGCGACAGCGCGCCCTTGCTGGAGCAGCCCACGAACACGTCGGCATCCTTGATGGTGTCGGCCAGGGTGCGCCACTCGCTCGGCTTGGCGAACTTGTCCTTGTACTTGTTGTTGCCCTCGGTGCGGCCGGTGTAGACCAGCCCCTTGGTGTCACACAGCCAGAGGTTCTCAAGCTTCACGCCGGCGGCGATCATCATGTCCGCGCAGGCGATGGCGGAGGCACCAGCGCCGCTGAACACCACCTTCATGTCCTCGAGCTTCTTGCCCACGATCCCGGAGGCGTTCATCAGGGCCGCCGTGCTGATGATGGCGGTGCCGTGCTGGTCGTCATGGAAGACGGGGATGTTCATTTCCTTCTTGAGGCGGGTCTCGATCTCGAAGCACTCGGGCGCCTTGATGTCCTCCAGGTTCACGCCACCAAAGGTGGGTTCGAGCGCCTTGACCACCTGGCAGAACTTGTCGATGTCGAGCTCGTTCACTTCGATGTCGAACACGTCGATGTCGGCGAAGCGCTTGAAGAGCACGCCCTTGCCCTCCATCACGGGCTTGCCGGCCAGGGCGCCGATGTTGCCGAGGCCCAGCACCGCCGTGCCGTTGGAGATCACAGCCACCAGGTTGCCCTTGGCGGTGTATTCATAGGCCAGCTCCGGGTCCTTCTCGATGGCCAGGCAGGGCTCGGCAACGCCGGGGGAGTAGGCGAGGGACAGATCGCGGGCGGTGGAACAGGGCTTCGTGGCGATGACCTCGATCTTCCCCTTCCGTCCCATCGAATGGTAATCGAGGGCTTCCTGTTTCTTCATGGCCACACTCCTTGGATTATGAGTGCCCTGTCTGTGGGCTGAATGCCCCCAGCTTACACCTCGTCACACGCGATCTTTCCTGGAAGGTCATCAATCCCCTCCTTTGTTGCACCGATCACATGGACTGTTTTCAAAACTTCCAGAAGTCCATGGGCGGGCGTAGGCTCCATCTGGAGGTCCCCATGCGCGTCCATGCCTTGCTGCTGCCTTGTTTCCTGGCCCTTCCCGTTTGCGCCCAGAAAGCCAAACCGGCCCCCGCCAAGGTCGAACCTGCCAAGGAGGCCAAGGTCGCCTGGGACGGCGAATGGACCTTGCACGCTTCACAAAGTGACAAGATCGACGAGCAGATCGAGTCCCACCTCAAGGACCTGAACTTCGGGCTCAGGCTGGTCTGGAAGAAGAAGCTCCAGTCGGCCTGCCGATCGTACGGCCAGCTCGACATCCTGGCCGGCGGCACCTTCTCCGTGACTCCCGACAAGGAGCGTTCCATCGACACGCCCTTCGACGGCACGGAGGAAGCCTGGAAGCGCAGCGATGGCGAGACCTTCAAGGTCTCGCTCAGCGGTCAGGGACCGACCCTCGTGCAGACCCTCACGGCCGAGAGCTATGTGCTGAAGCAGGTCTATTCCATGCGGAAGGACGGCAGTTCCCTGGCCCTGCAGGTCACCTACACCCACCCGAAACTGGACAATCCCTTCTCTTACAAGCTCGTCTTCAAGCGCAAGGAGTGACGGGCGGGTGGACCACACTGGAACGATGCGCCAGCTCGCCCCGCCGCCCCTGCCCTGCCGCCCTCCGTGGTGGGCGCCTTCAGGCCACCTGCAGACGATCCTGGGCAACTACCTCCCCGGGGAACCGCCCGGCCATCCCTCCGTGCCCCTGCGCATCGCGCTGCCGGACGGTGATCAGCTCGCGGCGCGCCACTACCCCGGTGAGCAGCCGATCCTGACGCTGGTCTTCCATGGCCTGGGTGGAGACGACCAGGCCCACTACGTCCTGCGGACGGTGGCCCTGGCCCGCGCCCTGGGCCACCATGTCTGGACCGTCAACCACCGGGGCTGCGGCGAGGGGCGGGGTCTGGCCCGGAAGCCCTACCACAGCGGGTCCGGCGATGACCTGGGGGCCGTCTTCGCCGCGGCCCGCGAACGGCACCCGGGCCTGCGCCAGCTGGCGATCGGCTACTCCCTCTCCGCCAACGCCCTGCTGCTGAACCTGGGCGGCGGCCTTTCCCATCCGGCTGCGCGACCTGACGCCGCCATCGCCGTCAACCCGCCCGTGGACCTGGGCGCCTGCGCCGAGTCCATCCACAGCGGCCTGAGCCGCCTGTACGAGCTCCGCTTCATCCGGCGCTGCCGCGCGGCGATCCGCCAGCGGGTGGAGGATGGCCTCATCCAGGATGGCTACCGGACCTGGCCCCTCATGAGCCTGCGCGAGTTCGACGACGCCTACACCACCAGGGCCGGTGGCTTCCAGAATGCCGACGACTACTACACCAGATGTTCGGCCCGGCATCACCTGGCGAAGATCACCGTTCCCACCGTGATGCTCATGGCCAAGGACGATCCTTTCATCCCCTGGCGGCACGCCGTCGAATCCCATCCCTCCAGCAGCGTGCATCTCCATCTCGAGGCCCACGGGGGCCACATGGGCTACCTCAGCCGGGATCTCCCGGGGCATCGGTGGCTCCCCTATGCGATCGGACACTACGCACGGCAGCTGCTGGACTAGCAAGGCCAGGGAGATAGAGGGTCACCAAGTCTCGACCAGCATCAGCTTCCCGTCCCGGCCTGTTCCCTGCACCCAGATGGCGGAGGCCCCCTGAGGACAGAGGCGGACCTGGGGAAGCGCACACGGCTGGGACGAGGCGGGAGCCAGGGTGAAGGCCTCGCCCCAGGAGCCCTGCCGGAGGCGGGCGGTCACCCAGTCCCCCTCGGCGCCATGCTGCACGGCGATCAGGGCGGCCTTCCCTTCCGGGCCGAGGTCGAGTCCGAATTCCCGGACGGGCGCCTGGCCCAGCTCCAGGCACTCCACGCCCTCTTCCCACCGCCCCCTCGCGAAGTCCTTGGTGATCAGCCGCGAGGCACCGTGGCCCTCCGCCTGGCACCAGGCGGCCACCGCCATGCCATCGCCCCTCATCACCAGCCGCGGATGCGAGAAGGTCTGGGCCGAGCTGAGCGCTTCCGGCGCACCCCATTCACAACGCTGGCCATCGTAGTAGCTGGCTTCGAGGTGGCTCCGCTGGCCCCGCGGCGCATGGACCCACAGCGCCAGTGCATTCCCCAGGTCGTCCATGGCCACCTGGTGGTGGCGCGTGGCATGGGACACCACGGGCACAGGCCGGTCGGACCAGATGCGATCTGATGGCCAGTAGTGGCTGGCCACGAGCCCCTCCTGGCCGTCGCCTTCGGCCTCCCAGAGCACCATGGCGTGTTCGCGGTGATTGGCGGCGAGGCGCGGCTCCACCATCCCGGCGGTGGGGAAGCCCAAGGTGGTGGGGGCCTGCTCCCAGACCTGGCCGCGGGTATCGAACGACTGGGCCATCACCTCGAAGCGCCCGTCCGCCTCCAGGAGCCACACCACCAGGGTGTTGCCGCGCCGGTCCACGGCCGCCTGGAGGTGATGGATCAAGCCCTGGGTCCGGTAGAGGGTCTGGGATGCACCCTCCGCGCCGCCCAGGATCCTGCCCAGGACCTGCCGTTCCTCCCCGGCCACTGTCTGCCAGAGAGCTAGCCCACGTCCCTCCGGATTCAGGAGCATGCGGGGCTCCGTCCCTTCGCCAAGGGGCAGGCGGACGATGCCCGGGGCCGAGTGGGGCCCGATGGGCATGGTCCAGAGCCGGCCGCCGCTCTCCCACAGGGCCGCCCCGTGGCCATGCCCGTCCAGGGCCAGGCAGGCTCCTCCGAGGGCCCCTCGATCCAGGGTCACGGGCGTGCGCCAGGGCGTCAGCGCCTTGGCCTTGCCCGGGCGGAGGCTTTGCGCGAGGCGCCTCAGGCTTTCCATGGCCATGACATGTCCCTTCCGCCAACTTCTCTCGAATGCATCCCCAGGGAGGGTGCCCGACTGGCAATGCCCTGGGAGATCTCAAAGGCAATCAATTCGAGGATGATACTGGGCAATTACCGCGCCTGGCGCTTGAAAGTGGGATTTTCTCGCAGTCCGGCGACTAGGCCCGGCAGCAGGTCCATGACCCGGCCCAGTTCGGCCGGGGTGGTGGCACGCCCCAGGCTGAAACGCACCGTGCCGGTGGCGTAGGTCTCCGGCACCTGCATGGCGCGAAGCACGTGGCTGGGCTCGCGCATGCCGGTGCTGCACGCGCTGCCTGTGGAGACGCAGATGCCGTGCTCCCCGAGCCTGAGCTGGAGCGCCTCGCCTTCGAGGCCCGCGAATCCCACCAGGGCAGTGTTGGGCAGGCGCGGGGCGGCATGACCGTGGATGCGGGTCTCCGGAATCTCGGAGAGCAGGCGCAGTTCCAGGTCATCCCGCAGCCTGCGCACGCCCTCCATCGCGGGAAGCCTGAGTACCGCGAGCTCGGCCGCCTTGCCAAGCCCCACGATGCCCGGCACGTTCTCGGTGCCACCCCGCCGCCCGCGTTCCTGGGAACCACCGAGCATCAGCGGCTTCAGACGCACACCCCGGCGGATCATGAGCAGGCCCGTGCCCTTGGGTCCGTGTAGCTTGTGGCCGCTGAGACAGAGCAGGTCCGCACCCCAGGCCGCGGCGTCCACAGGGACCTTCCCGGCGGCCTGCGTGGCATCCACCAGGAAGAGCGCGCCCCGGGCCTTGGCGAGGCGGGCCGCTTCGGCCACGGGAAACAGCACGCCGGACTCATTGTTGGCGGCCATGACGGCCACCAGGGCGGTGTCCGGCCGCATTGCGGCCTCCAGGGCTGCCAGATCGAGTTGGCCCTCGGCATCGACGCCCACCTCCGTGACCGTGCCACCCTGCCCCTTCCACCACGCCACGAGGGCCCGCAGCGCAGGATGCTCCACGGTGGTGGTGACCAGGTGGCGCTTGGTTGGAAAGGCCTCCCAGACGCCCTTCACCGCATGGTTCAGGCTCTCGGTGCCCCCGCTGGTGAAGACGATCTCCGCCGGCGTGCAGCCTACCAGGGCCGCCACCTGCTCCCGCGCCGCGACCACCGCGCCATCCGAGAGGTGGCCCAGGGCGTAGGCCGAGCTGGCATTGCCGAAGCGCTCCGTGAACCAGGGGCGCATGGCCTCGAAGGCCTCGGGATCCAGGGGCGTGGTGGCGTTGTGGTCGAGGTAGATCAGGTCCATGGCTGGGCTATCGTTCCATCTCACGCAGGGCAGCCAAGGCCTGTTCCCGCGCCTTGAAGTTCGGAACCTTCCCCTGGAAGCTCTTGCCAGCGCCGCCCCCCTTGGCGCCCAGGATGGCCGCCACGGCCTTGCCGGCGACCGGGACGTCCAGCCTCGAGCCCTGGCCGGCGCTCAACAGGAAGATTCCCTGCCCGCCGAGATCGGCCGTGAGGAATACGGCCTTGGCGGCGTCCAGGGCGAGGGTGCCCCGGGCCAGCTTCTGCAGGAAGGCCATGTCCCGGCCTTCGAAGTGGGCTTCCGCCAGGGCTCCGGGCTGCGCCGCCAGGGCGGCCGCCTGGAATTCGGCGAGTTCATCCTCCAGCTTCCGGCCGCGGCGCTCCAGGGCCAGCAGCTGGTCCAGCTTGATCTGGAGGGCGGCGACGAGGTCCTCGTCGGGCGCCCCCAGCAGGGTGCGAAGCACCGTGTTGCGCTGTTCATGTACCTCCAGGCGGAGCCTTGCGCGCCTGCCAGCCACATAGAAGAGGCGCGTCCCCCCACGGATGCTCTCCGTGCCCAGCAGCTTGAGGGCCTCGATCTCGCCCGTGTGGCGCAGGTGTGTGCCACCGCAGGTGTTCAGGTCCAGGCCTGCGATCTGCACCAGACGGATGTCGCCCATGTGGCCCACCGGCAGGCCCCTAGAGCGCACGGCCTCCTGACCATAGGCCTCGGCGCTCACCCAGCGGGCCGTCACCTCCCGGCGCGCGCGGATCTCCTCGGCCACCGCTTCTTCCAGGCGGGCCATCTCCGCAGGGGAGATCGAGGGCGCACTCAGTTCGATGTCACAAACCGACGCCCCGAGGTGGAAGGCCGTGGTCTCCCAGTGGAACTGGTCCTGGGCCACGGCCGTGAGCAGGTGCTGGCCCGTGTGCTGCTGCATGTGGTCGAAGCGGCGGGGCCAGTCCAGCCGAAGCGACGCGGGGCCTTCGGGCACGGTCGCTGCCAGGTAGTGCCGGATCTCGCCTTCGCGCTTCTGGACATCCACCACGGCGAGGCCATTCAGGGTGCCCAAGTCGCAGGGCTGACCGCCGCCCTCCGGATAGAAGACGGTATCTTCAAGGATGGCGAAGGGTCGTCCCTCCTCCTCGGCACAGCGCAGGATGAGGGTCTCCAGGACCACAGCCCTGGCATCTCGTTCATAGGCAGGAAGCGACGTCATGGAATCACCCGATTGATCATAGCCCGCGCCAAGGTTTGGAAGCTCCAGCCCGGTCACTGCGAAATGATGATGGTGGTCCCCCCGCCGCCGGCTCCCCCGAAGCGCGTATTCACGGCGTTGTTGAAGATGGACCCGAAGGTGTAGTTCAAGCCAAGGCTCACGAAGTAGCTGTAGTTCGTCTGCAGTTGACGCAGGCGAAGCAGGACCTCGTCCTGCGTCGCACCCTGCTTGGGCAGGGAGAGCTGGTCACGCACCCGGGCATAGCTGCCGGACAGGTTCATGGAAAACCCTTGCCCCAACTTCAACGAGAGCGAGTTGAAGAGGCCAAGGCTGGACTTGCTCCAATCGTTCAGATAAGTGGAGCCCCTCATCGAGACATTGACCGAGCCCCAGGGTTGGTTGAGCGTGAGGGTCGTGATCAGGGCGTGGTCGAGGAGGGTCTCGCTGGTTTTCCCGAACAAAGTCTCTTCCAGGTAGCGGACCCGCTTCACGCCCAATTCGTAGCGGAAAGTCCACTGGCGCTGGCTGGCCTCGGAGTATTTCCACACGTTGTACTCCGCACCACCTGCCAGCCGGATCGAACCCTTCAGGTTGGTCATGGTTGAGCGGTCCGCATCCAACATCAAACCACTGGTCCAGTGGTCCGTGAGGCCTTGCGCGAGCAGACCACTCGCGTTGTAGCTCTCCATCCGCGTGTCGAGCGTCCCGTCGGAGAGGACATAGCGGTTCCGGTTCCAATTTCCGGAGAGGCCGACCCGGAAGATGTCCTCCTTCGTGATCCGGCTGGCGCCGAGGTTTGCAGAGGTCGACATGGAGGAGTACTGGGACTCCCCATTGGCAAATCCACTGACCCCCATCCGGTAGACCCAACTGTCCCAGGGATCCACCGTGGGTTGCGGCGGCATCGCCTCGGCCCGGTGGGCCACCACTCCGTAGTGCTGGGAACCCGGCTCCCGAACCAGATACCGCGCCAGGCCCAGCGCGATCTGGCTGGCCAGGCTGCGGCGAACTTCGTCCGCCGTGGTGACGCCCGGGGTGGCGCTCACGAAGGCATCATCCAACCCCTGGTATCCCTGGAGGCCAATGAAGCGGAGGGAGAAGGATGTGCCCCCACTGCCCGTGGGGCGCGAGGTCAGGATCAGGTGCACATTGGCATCCTTCGCATCCCGAACCCAATCCACCCAGGTGATCTCCGTGCGGAGGAAGTTCACATCCACGAATACCTGCTGGGCATCGAGGAAGAGGCGGATGCCGGATGCCCTCACCGAGCCAGGCTCCTTTGGCGGGTTGGCCGGCCCCTCCTGCGCGAGCGCTGCGGGTTCGGACACCCAGAGCAACAGGGGAAGCATCATGAGGTTGGCATGTATGCGGTGCATCGGGGCTCGCTGGAGGGACAGAGCTCATCGTACGCGATAGGCTGGAAGGATCGCCATGTCCCACATCCCCCTCCCCGAACGCCTCCGCCCCACCACCCTCGACGAGGTGGTGGGCCAGGCGCACCTGCTCGGTCCCAAGGGCGCTCTGACGCGGCTCACGGCGGGCGGGCGGTTGCCTTCCATGGTGATGTGGGGCCCGCCCGGCACCGGCAAGACCACCCTGGCCCGCATCCTGGCCGAGGCCACGGGCCACGGCTTCATCGAGTTCTCGGGCGTCAGCGGCAGCGCCGCGGAACTGAAGAAGTTCCTGGCGGAAAGCCGGGAGATGCCGCTGTTCCGCAGTGTGCCGCCCGTGGTGTTCCTCGACGAGATACACCGCTTCAACCGCGCCCAGCAGGACATCCTGCTGCCCTACCTCGAACGTGGGGAGGCCATCCTCGTCGGCGCCACCACGGAGAACCCGGCCTTCTACCTGAATCCGGCGCTGCGCAGCCGCTGCCAGCTCATCGCCCTGAAGGCCCTGGAGCCAGCCCACATTCTGATCGTGCTGAAGCGGGCCTGGGCCAGGGAGCGCGGCGCCGAGCCCGAACCGGCGCAGGTCTTCGAATGGCTCTCGAACTGGGCCGGCGGCGACCTCCGCTCGGCCCTGTCAGGCCTGGAGACCTGGCTGGAGATGCCCGAACCGGACCTGGAGTCCCTCCAGGGCGCCCTGGGCGGCCGCATGATGTTCGACCGCGCCGACGGCCACTACGACCTGGCCAGCGCCTTCCAGAAGAGCCTGCGCGGCTCGGACGCCGACGCCGCCCTCTACTACCTCAGCCGGATGATCCGCGGCGGCGAGGATCCCCGCTTCATCGCCCGGCGCCTCATGGTCTGCGCCGCCGAAGACGTGGGCAACGCGGACCCACAAGCCTTCCTCCTCTGCGAGGCCGCCAGCCGTGCCGTGGAGCAGATCGGCTGGCCCGAGGCCCGCATCCCCCTGGCCCAGGCCATCATCTATGTGGCCAACGCCCCCAAGAGCAACGCCACCATCCTGGCCGTGGACGCGGCGATGGCGGCCGACGACGCGCCCATTCCCGAGGCCATCCGCGACGCCCACACGGCCACGGCCCGCAAGGCGGGGCGTGGCGCGGGCTATCACTACTCCCACGACGACTACGACCGCGTGCAGGCCTTCCTGCCCGACAAGCTGCGCGGCACCGCCTTCTACGAGCCGAAGCGGCCCCAGGAGCGCAGCTGGCGGGATCGCCAGGAACCCGAGATCAGGGCCCTGACCACCCTCTGGCAGGCCTGGGTGGACGCCCATCCGGAGGGGGGTGAGCTCCCGCTGGAAGCCTGGAGCGGGGAACTGGCCTGCAGCCGAGAGGCCCTAGCCCGGGCCTTGGGCAAGCTGGCTTCGGGGCGCTTCACGCTGCAGCGGAGACTCGAGGCGAGACCCATCGTCTGAACCTCAGCCGTCGCTGCTCCAGCCCAGGAGGCTGACGCCGTAGCGCTGGCCCCGGACGAAGAGCGGCACAGTGAGGACGGTGATGATGGCGCCAGTGTCCCGGGCATAGGTCTGCACCAGGAACTCCTGGCGGCTGGCGGCCTTCTCACTGAGATCGGCCACCCGCTGGAAGGTGGCCCGATCCACCCGATCCGGCAGAGCCTCGGCCGCTTCGCCCAGCCCGTGCCGCGCACCGCGGACCAGCACCCGGTTGTCCGTGAAGAAGCGCTTCACGCGGTTGCCGGCCAGGTCTTTGTCCGGCTGACCGGTCCAGTCCTTTGCGAAGGCCTTGTTGTGCGAGGGGCCGTAGGAGTTCAAATCGATGATCAGGGCGAAGGTCAGCCGCGGCTCCTGCTCCAGGACGCGGTCGAAGGCCTCCTGCAGGGTCCGGTCCACCAGGCCGTCATAGGCCGTGCGGAACTTGGGCGGAGTGAACCCCTCCGGGGGCACCCGCAGGACGTTGAAGAACCGGGACAGGCTCTGGATCTCGGAACCTCGGATCTCGGTGTAGTCGAGGGCCAGCAGCTGCTCGGCGCTGATGCGCCCATCCTGGACAGGACCTTCGAGGATGGTGGCGCTGGTGGTGGCGAGGTCCCGGGCCAGGCCCAGGGCACGATGGAAGAGGGAGCCTGTGTCGTAGGCGGCCAGGTGGCGGTGGCCTTCCTCCGTGAGCGAGGTGACCGCGAAGGCATCCTGGGCCACGGCCTCGGCCGCGGACTTCAAGGTGCCTGTGGACTCCAGCAGCCTCCCCGAGGCCTCCACCAGGGTCTGGGCCGCCTCCTGCTCTTCAGTGGCGGTCCTGGCAAGGCTGGACACATTCCCGGCGGTGGATTCTGCCAGGTCGGCAATCTCCGAGAGGCGTTTCTCGACAGCTTCGACCTGGGTGCGGGTGGTGGCGGCCAGCCCCAGACTTTGCTCCATGGCCTCCCGCGCCGGATCCAGGTCCTTCCTGATGGCTTCGAGGAGGGTGGCGATTTCCTGGGTCTGGAGCGACGTCCGATCCGCCAGCTTCCGGACCTCCTCGGCCACCACGGCGAACCCGCGGCCCGCAGCCCCGGCATGGGCCGCCTCGATGGCGGCGTTGAGGCTCAGCATTCCGGTGCGGTCGGCGATCTCGCCGATGACCTGGGACACCTCGTTGACTTTCACAATGTGCCCCAGCAGCGACTCCAGGCGCTCGGCCGTCACGGTCGTCTGCTGCTGGAGATGTCGTACCGTGGCCACGGCCTGATCGCTTTCCTGGCGGCCCTGATTCGTCTGGTCTGCCATGCGACGAGTGGACTCGGCCGCCTCCTCCGTGGCGATGGCCGACAGCGAGATGTTCCCCCCCAGGTCGTCCAGGGTCTCCTGCATGGAGCGGGTGCCTGCGAGGATCTGATCGATCTCCCGCGCCAGGGTCTGCACCCGCACGGAGGTCCTCGCGGCTCCGGCGGCGGAATGATTGATCACCTTCTCCAGACCGGCGAGATCCCGACCGAGCTGGTCCGCAGCGCCTGGCCTGGTGCCATCCAAAGCGGGTCTCTGGGCGAACTCGGACATGCCTGACCTTTCATGGTTGCCGTTCTATCGGCAGGCTGCCCCAGGACTCCAGTTCAGTCCAGGTGGCCCATGCGCCCCTGCTGATAGTCCAGGACCGCCTGCTCGAGTGCCTCCCGGGTGTTCATCACGAAGGGTCCGTAGTGGGCGATGGGCTCGCGGAGGGGCTCGCCCGCCAGCAGCATGAGGCTCACCGGCATGGTGGCCTCCAGCGCCAGCGAGTCGCCCACCCCTAGCAGGGCTACCGTATCCGCGGGCACTTCGGTGCCTTCGAGGCGCACGGAGCCATGCAGGGGCACCACGGCCGCAGTCCAGCCCTCCGGGACGCTCTGCTGGAAGCACGCGCCCGCCTCCAGTTCCAGGTGGGCGTAGGCGATCCGGGCGGGAGTGTGGGCCGGGCCAGTGACGCCGGCCAAGGTGCCCGCCAGCACGCGAATGCGACCGCCCGGAAGGGTCGTCCAGGGCAGACTCTCGGGCTGCAGGTCCGTGTAGCCGGGCTGGCTCCCCTTGTCCGCCTTCGGTAGGTTGATCCAGAGCTGGACCCCTTCGATGGGCCCGCCCGTCTCCAGCTGCTCAGGCACAGGCATCTCCTCGTGGACGATGCCCGCGCCCGCGTTCATTAGCTGGGCGCCGCCGGGCCGCAGCAGTCCGGCCCCGCCCGTGCTGTCCCGATGCCGAAAGGCGCCCTGGATGAGGTAGGTGAGGGTCTGGAAGCCCCGGTGCGGATGCGGCGGGAAGCCCGCATCCGTGCCCGGCGGCAGCACCATGGGGCCGAAGTGGTCCATGAGCAGGAAGGGGTCCATGGCGCGGAAGGCCTCGCTGCCATGCTGCCCCCGGCCCGGAACCAGCCGGACGAGGGGCACACGGTTGCCGTCCTGGGTGGGAAGGCCGGTCACGAGGGAAGCGACGGGTTTGGGGCTCATGGGAAGCTCCTCAGGCAAGGTCGAAGAACAGGATCTCGGCCGGCGTTCCAGCCTCCACTTGGAAGGACGGTTCTCCTTCGATGCGCGCGCCGTCCCCAGCGTTCAGGGGCCGCTCCTGAAGCGTGACGGACCCCGCGGCCACTTGAAGGAAGCCCGCCCGACCTGCCGGGATGGCCACCTCCACCCCGCACCCAGCGTCCAGGCGGGCGGCGAAGACCTTCACATCCTGGAACAGCCGGACGGAGCCGTCGGCACCATCCGAACTGGCGATCAGCCGCAGATGGTTGCGCAGATCCGCCTCCTGGAAGGCCACCTGGTCGTAGCGGGGCGGGAGGCCCTGCCGGTTCGGCAGGATCCAGATCTGGAGGAAGTGGACCGGCTCCGTGGCCGAGGCATTGAGCTCGCTGTGCCGGATGCCCGTGCCCGCGCTCATGACCTGGGCTTCTCCGGGCCGGATGACGCCATGGGTGCCCAGGCTGTCCCGGTGCTCCAGGGCCCCGGACAGCACCCAGGTCAGGATTTCCATGTCGCGGTGACCGTGGGTGCCGAAGCCCTTGCCGGGCTGGACCCGGTCCTCGTTCAGGACCCGCAGGGCCCGGAACTGCTCATGCTCCGGTTCAAAGTAGTCGCCGAAGGAGAAGGTGTGATGGGTGTCCAGCCATCCGAAATCGAAGTGGCCCCTGGAATCAGAAGGACGAAGGGTGATCATGCTGCCTCCCGTGTCCATTTTAGGTGTTACAACTCGTATTACAAGCCCCCACCAGAAAAATCCCGGTTCATTGAAGACCCATGACTTATCTTTGAGGTGTCCGATCGGAGGTCGCCATGATCACGCGGGTGCTGGTGGGGGTGGATTTTTCCGAAGCCTCGAAACAGGCCCTGGAACGGGCCGGCAGCTGGGCGACCCAGTGCGGGGTGCCTCTGGTGGCCATGCACGTGCTGCAGCCACCCGCCCCCATGCTGCCGGAAGCCCAGATCGCCCTGCCCGACCCCGCCTGGCTGCACACCATGGAGGACCACGCCCGGGAGCAGCTGGAAGCCTGGATCAGGCCCTATGCCGGGGCCTCCGCCATCGTGAAGTGGGGCGGCCCGGCGGAGGAGCTGGTCTCCGAGGCCGATCCCCAGACCCTGCTGGTGGTGGCCCAGGTGGGCCACTCCACCCTGGAGCGCCTGCTCTTCGGCAGCACCGCTGCACGAGTGGTGCGCCTGTCGCCCTGCGACGTGCTGGTGGTGTGCACGGAGAAGGCAAAATAACTGGGGCTGTCTTCACCCATGCGCAGAAAAGCGGGCCGGATGGCCTGCTTTTCTGCGCCAGCACCAACCTTTAGCGGTAGGCCGGAATCCCGGTCACTTCCTGGCCGATGATGAGGGTGTGCATGTCATGCGTGCCTTCGTAGGTGTAGACGCTCTCGAGGTTGGCCATGTGGCGCATGACCGGGTACTCGTCGAGGATGCCGTTGGCGCCCAGGATGGTGCGGGCCTTGCGGCAGATCTCGAGGGACACGTTCACGTTGTTCATCTTGGCCATGGAGACCTGCGCGGTGGTGTAGGTCTTGGCGTCCTTGAGGCGGCCCAGCTGATGCACCAGCAGCTGCCCCTTGGTGAGCTCGGTGACCATCCAGGCCAGCTTCTCCTGCTGAAGCTGGTAGCTGGCGATGGGCTTGTCGAACTGGATGCGGCTCTTGGCGTAGTCCAGTGCGCACTGGTAGCAGGCGTCCGCGGCGCCGAGGGCACCCCAGGCGATGCCATAGCGGGCCTGGGTCAAGCAGCCCAGCGGCCCCTTCAGGCCCTTCACGTTGGGCAGCAGGGACGTGGCTTCGTCCACGATCACGTCCTCCAGCACCAGCTCGGAGGTGGTGCTGGCGCGCAGGCTCCACTTGCCCTTCATCTCGGGGGCGCTGAAGCCGGGGGTGCCCTTCTCCACCAGGAAGCCGCGGATGCCGTCCTCGGTCTGGGCCCACACCACGGCCACATCGGCCACGGTGCCGTTGGTGATCCACATCTTGGTGCCGTTGATGCGCCACTTGCCACCGGGTTCGCGCACGGCCTTGGTGAGCATGCCCCCCGGGTTGGAGCCGAAATCGGGCTCGGTGAGGCCGAAGCAGCCGATCTTCTCGCCGGTGGCCAGCCTGGGCAGCCAGTGCTTCCGCTGCTCCTCGCTGCCGTAGGCGTAGATGGGCCACATGACCAAGCTGCCCTGCACGGAGGCGAAGGATCGCAGGCCCGAATCGCCGCGCTCCAGCTCGTACATCAGGAGGCCATAGGCCACGTTGGACACGCCCATGCAGCCGTATTCCTCGGGCAGCGAAGGGCCGTAGAAGCCCAGCTCGCCCATCATGGGGATGAGGTGCTTGGGGAAGGTCTGGGCCTGGGCGTGCTGCTCGATGATGGGAAGGACTTCCGCATTGATGAACTTGCGCGCCGACTCGCGGATCATCCTCTCTTCGTCCGTGAGCAGGCCCTCGAAGCCCATGTAGTCGGTGATGTGGGTGAAGGTGGCGTAGGCGCCAGCCATGGGGACCTCCTGGATGCCCTGAAGCCTCGGGCGTTGGTTGACAGAATCAGCGCTGCAGCAGCGCGCCGGGGCCAGTCTACCGCTGCGTCAAAACCGGGCCAGGGGCGCATCCCGCTCCACCGGGAGGATGCCTGTCATGTCGCCCATCAGCTTGACGATCTGGAAAATCACGACCCGGAGGTAAGGTCCTCCAGCAGCCGGTCCCCCGTGGCGTGGGGCACCTCGTGGCAGTGGCGGCAGCGGGCCTCGTAGGCCTCGGCTGCTCCGACCAGCACCTGCCCTCCCGTGTGCACCATGCGCTGGGTGCGACCAGCCAGGGCCCCACAGACCATGCAGATGGCCTGAAGCTTGGTGACGTACTCCGCCTTTGCCAGCAGCAGCGGCATGATGCCAAAGGGTTCACCGTTAGAGTCCTGGTCAAGGCCCCCGGCAATGACGCGCACGCCGCGGTTGGCCAGATCCTCGATGATCGGGATGAGGCCATCGTCCATGAACTGCACTTCGTCCAGGGCCACGACCTGGGCCTCGGGGTCTAGGAGGCGGGCCAGTTCCACCGTGTCCTTCACCGGAATGGCCTCGTGCTTGCGCTGGCTGTGGCTCGCAATGGCGGAGGCATCGTAGCGGTCGTCCAGGGCCGGCTTGAACACCTGGACCTTCTGCTTGCCGATGAGGGCCCGCTTGATGCGGCGGATGAGTTCCTCGGACTTGCCGGAGAACATGGGGCCGCAGATCACCTCCAGGGAACCCTGGCGCTGGTGCACGAACATTGGGGGTCCTTACTTCTTGGGGGTCGGGGCGGATTCCGGAGGTGGGGCGACCGGCTGGGCCATGGGGTCCGGGAACGTCGAGAGATCCGGAACTGGGTTCTTGCCATCCAGGGGTCGTCCCAGGGCCTTGGCGAGCATGACACCACCGTCCTTGGGCGAGGCCAGCCGCAGGGCCCAGGCCTGCCGGAGCCGCGTGGGGCCTTCCGGCACCACGCGCAGATCCACCGGCTGAAGGCTGGCGAGGCCCATGTTCATGGAGCCACGGTGGTGGGGAACGTAGATGGCGAGGGGCACCGCGAACGCCAGCGCCACCATGGGCCAGAGGAAACGGCTGGCCTCCCATTCCCTGGGCGCCAAGTCGGGATGGCCATCGACCACCCACGGCCGCACCACCTTCGGGGCGTCGCCAGTGATGGGTTCGAGCAGGCCGGCTTCGAGGAGATCAGCGATGGCCTTGCAGGTGTCCAATTCCTCGTAGCGACTGACCTGGATGACGTCCTTGATGGCCTGGGCGTGGTCGAAATAGGAGAGCACCATCTCCTGCTCATGGGTGAGCCCCGAAGTGCCGTGCTGCATCTGCCCCTTGCCGTCCAGGACGGAGGACACGTCCCGGTCGATGTCGAGGTGGAGGGACTGGGCGCGCGGGGACTTGCCCAGTGGCACGTCCAGGCCAGGCAGGCGGCGCTCCACTTCGGGCCATTCGTCCTGGATCCGCGCAGCCTCCATCAGCACCGTGTCCACCGGAATCGGCACGAAGTGGTCGCGATCGAGGTCCGGGGGCAGCATGGAGTCGAAGCGGTAGTCGCCCTCCACCCAGCGGAAGGTGCGGTGCAGGATCGAAGTGGCCTGGTTGAAGAGGGCATCCTGCAGATCGGAAGCCGTGACCTTGCCGCTCTCCAGGAGCAGGGTTCCCATGCGCTTAAGGGTCTGGCGCTGGACCTGAACCATGCCCAGGAGTTCCTCCCCGGTCAGCCGCCCCAGCCGAACGAGCATCGTGCCCAGCCGGTCCTCCATGCGGACTTGGTTTGAATCGCAGCCGACGATCTCGCCATTCTCGAAGAAGACTTTGACGAACTCCTGGCCCTGGGAGAGCACCAGGGTGCCGTTCTTCCCCTGGATCTTGATCATGTTGAACAGGGAGAAGAGGTCGAAGTCCCGAAGGGATCCTTCCAGTGCCATATCAGGCCCTCCTCAGGACGAGCTTCAGCCAGGAACGGACATAGTAGAGGGCCACGAGCGCTGCGCCCACGGCCAGCCAGGTGGAGGTGGGATCCGCCAGGATCTCCCCGGGATAGCGCACGGAGCGCCCGGTGGCCAGGACCATCCCCACCGCCAGGCAGAAGGGCAGGAACTCAACCAGACCTTCTCGGGTCTCTCCCAGGAACGCAAGGTCGCAGCCTGGCAGCAGCACGATGAGCGACTTGTGCATCCAGCGGGTGGCCTGTTGGTGCTCCGCCACCTCGTCGAGCTTCTTCCGGCGGTTCTCCGCGTGGAGCCCATCCCGCAGGACGAAGAGGTGGTGGCATTTCTGGCAGACCTCGGTATCCGGGCTGTCCGTGGTGTGGAAGGGCTCACCGCACCGTACGCACTGGGTGGGATGGGCCATGCGGACACTGGCCCTGACCCTCGCGAGGAAGATGATGAGCCCGAGGATGGGCAGCAGGAGGGCGAAGAGGAAGGCCCGCTCCATCAGATGGAACGTCCCGGTCCCCTCGGTTCCTCCGGCGGCATCCGCCAGGGCCTGCACCCGATCGGGCGTGTCCGGAAGGGGAATCGGATAGGTCCGGACATCCTTCTGGGCATCGTTCAGCGCGATCAGGAGCGCATACGCCTCGGGCCCTGCGGCCTGGGCCTCATCCCGCTTGGAGGCCCCCAGAGCCGTGTCCAGCCGGTTGAAGGCAAGGATGCTCTGGTTGAGCAGGACCTCCATCTTGGGTCCGGCCAGGAGGGCCATCTCGAAGGCCTTGTCGGCACCGGGTCCATCACCCGACTGGCACTTGGCCACGCCGAGGTTGTTGAGCACGGCGGTCTGATCGGGGTGCCGCCCAACGAGGCCCTGGAACGTGGCCTCAGCGGCCTTCCAGTCCTGATTCTGGAGCTGGCCCCAACCAGCCAGGAAGGCCTGATCGGAAGGCGGAAGGAACCGGAGGACCGATGGAGCGATCGGCTGGACCTGGGGTTGCAGTTGCAGCGTCATGAGGCTGGGCTGGGGTTCCCTGGCCGCCCAGGGCTCGAGGGCCGCCAGGGCCGGGTGGACCAGCTGCAGGACGAGGATGAAGACCGTCACCTTCACTTCGGGGGCAAGCAGGAAGGGGGCGAGCAGGAAGAGCCAGAGGACGGCCGCCACCATCGGGTCTAGACCCAGGATGACGGGCGCAGTCAGGATCAGCCCGCCCAGAATGGCGGCCAGGAGTGGAGAAACACCCTTGTGCTTGAGGGGCTCCTCCCAGAGGTGTCGTAGGACATTCCGGTAGCGGAGCCCCATGGTCAGCGCCCAGCCCCACAGCAGCAGGGTCGCAGCAAGGCGGAGCATGCCCAGGTGCTGGATCATCCAGAGCCAACGGTGGGCTGGGTGTTCCATGCGATGCCTGGTCAGCCTCAACAGGTCGGGAAAGCTCCAGAGCCAGCCCTGGACCCCCTGCTGCCGCATGAGGGTGATGCGGGTGCCCAGGAGGGTCGGGTGTTCCGGGGCCCAGCGCTCGACGGCCTGCAGTCCCTCCAGGCCCAGGGCCACCTTCCCGTCCATGCCCTGTTTGCGGGCCCAGAGGGACATGGCCTCCACCAGGGGAGCCACGTCGAGGGTGGAGTAGGTGCGGCGAAGTGCCTCCACCTCCAGCTGAGCAGCACGGACGGCCTCCGCGTCCCGCTTGGAGAGGGCCGCCATCAAGTGCTCAGCCCTGTGGCTGAGCGCGATCGCGGACAGTGGCCCACTGACTGGAGGTGTCGCGGAAGGGGCCGCCGGGGCGGGTGGCGCCGCGACGAGGGTGGCCCCCAGGACCGCCAGCAGGAAAGAGGTCCGGATGGCCTGCAAGAGTCCCATGCTGATCCTCCTGGCGCTCATGACTTCGGGACCGCTGGCGATTCCGCCGCGGGTTTGAGATCCATCACGCGCATACGCAGCTGGTACAGAATTTCGTCCAGCTGGGCGGTCTCGGTTTCCGTTCTCGAACCTTCCGTCTTCGCCTTCAGGACACTGAGGAGATCCACGTAGAACCTTGCCATGGCAGGGTTTGCCGGGAGCGGTTCCTTCGTCATTGGATTCTGACCACCCATGCAGAGGAGCGCCATTTCGGCCAGGAATTGCATCAGGGCCGTCAAGGAGGCTTCCGGCACCGCTGGAGTCATGGGCTACCTCGAACACTTTCAGGACTTGTCTGCGGGGAAGCCTACCACAGCCCGAATTTTCCTGCATCCGGCACGGATTCGCGCCCCTCCAGGAATCTGGAGCCGATGGTGAGGCAGATTCTTGACGAAAAGCACTCGGTATCAGGACAGCCCTGTGGAACGATGATGAGGTTTGGAGGAAGACCCATGCGACGCCTCGCTCTCGCGCTTATGCTCCCCGCCATCTGCGTTTCGCTCCACGCGGAACAGACGGGCCGGATTTCCGGAAAGGTCCTCAACAAGGAGGGCAAGCCCATCCCCGGCGCCAAGGTCAACCTCAAGCGCATTGATCGCAACTGGAGCAAGGATCTGATTCCTGACAAGAATGGCAACTTCCTCCAGGTCGGGCTTGAGCCCAAGGAATTCACCATGACCGTCACCGCCGAAGGCTACGTGACGTACACGGAATCACCGGTGAAAATCCCCCTTGCCGACGTC
Source organism: Geothrix sp. (assembly GCF_049292215.1). Classification (GTDB taxonomy): domain Bacteria; phylum Acidobacteriota; class Holophagae; order Holophagales; family Holophagaceae; genus Geothrix. The sequence continues at coordinate 96,899 of NZ_JBATQW010000070.1, forward strand.
ATCGTGAAGAACATCACCCTCCTGACGCCTGCGGAAGCCAGGACCCAGGCTCCCACAGGAGGCGCTCAGGCCATCCCGGAAGATCCAGGCGCCGCCCTGGACATCGCTGGCCGCGATGCCTTCAACTCTGCCATTCCTCTCTACAACGACGGCAAATACGATGAAGCCCTCCCCCTCGTGGACAAGGCCTATAAGACCCTCACCGAAGCCAGCAAGACGCTGAAGGATGAACAGGCCAAGGCCGACTTGATCCCGGAGTTGCTCAAGATCGAGCGTGTGCTGGGGATCTGCATCGCCCAGGCCGGCTCCAAGAAGGAGGAGGCCGAGCCCTACCTCCTGAAGGCCCTGGAGCGGAACCCCAAGGACGAACGCGCGGTCGTCGGCCTGATCGAGACCAGCAAGGCCAAGGGCGACAAGGCCGCTGAACAGAAGTACGTCGCGATGCTCGAGACCCTCCAGGGACCGAACCCCGACCTGATCTACAACAAGGGCGTGGAGGCCTTCAACGCCGGCAAGACCAAGGAGGCCAAGGCCCACCTGACCAAGGCTCTCGAGGTCGATCCCAAATACGCCGAGGCCCACTACCTTCTGGCCATGGTCGAGTTCGGCGAGAACAACCTGAAGGGCACCAAGCACAACCTGCAGAAGTACCTGGAGCTGGCTCCCGCGGGGAAAAACGCTGCCACCGCCAAGGAAATGCTGAAGGACCCTTCTTTGAAGAACATCAAGTAGGTCGCTCTGCGCGCCATGAGAAAGGGCCCCGATCGGGGCCCTTTCTCATGCCAGTTCGAGGCTGATGGGACAGTGATCCGAGCCAAGCACGTCGGCATGAATGCGGGCATCCTTCACCTGATTCAGCAGGTCGCGGCTGGCCAGGAACAGGTCGATCCGCCACCCCACGTTCCGTTCCCGCGCACCACCCCGGGCCGTCCACCAGGTGTAGAGGCCCGGCACCTCAGGGTTCCGCTCCCGCAGCACGTCAGCCAATCCGGCGCCCAGGTAGAGCTTGAAGTCCTCGCGTTCCTCCGGTGTGAACCCCGGGTTCTTGGTGTTGTCCTTGGGGCGGGCGAGGTCGATCTCCTCTGGGGCCACGTTCATGTCGCCGGTCAGGATCACCTGGTCCCCGGCGTTGTGGTGCTTCGCCACGAGCGCGGCCAGGTCCCTGGCGAACTGGCGCTTGAAGGGCAGCCGCACCAGGCCCTGGGAGGCGTTCGGGAAGTAGCCCGCGATGAAGACCAGCTTGTCCTTCCGGGACACGATCATGCGCCCTTCGGCATCGTAGCCCTCGATGCCCAGGCCCTTGGTGTGCTTGAAGCCCAGGTCCTTTTTGGCGAGGGTGGCCGAGCCCGCGTAGCCCTTCTTGCTTGTGGCGGGGAACCAGCAGATGTCGTAGCCGCTCTCCAACTGCCGGCGGACGCCGAGATCCACTTCCTCCCAATCAGAACGGATCTCCTGCAGCGAGAGCATGTCTGGTTCCGCCTCTTCCAGCCAGTCCATGAAGCCTTTCTTCAGGACCGAGCGGAAACCGTTCACGTTCCAGCTGTACAAGCGCATGAGACCCCCTCAGGGCACCAGCTTCTCATAGGCATCGACATCGAAGCCAATGATCAAGCCTTTGGCGTGCACCAGGATGGGCCGCTTGAGCAGGTTGTTGTCCGACACCATCAGCGCGATAGCCTCGGCCCTGGTCAACCTGCGGTCCTTCAGGCCGAGTTCCTTGTATTTGGGACTCTTGGTCCCCAGCATGGGGCCGGGATCCGCGGGCAGAAGGCGCTCCAACTCGGCGGTCCCCAGCGGCGTCTTGAAGTAGTCCCGGATCTCCACCTCGATCCCCAATTCCGCCAGCTTCGCCTTGGCATTGCGGCAGGTGGTGCAGCTCGATTTCATCCAGAGCACGGACTTCACAGTTCCTCCACGAAGCGATCCAGCAATCGATCCGTCCGCCAGCGCACCAGGCCGAAGAAGATGAAGCTGGACCAACCCTTCATGCGGCCCGACAGGTGGAGGTGTGCCCCTTTCGCATCCTTCCGGATGCAAAGGGTTCCCTGCTCCAAGGCACCCACCAGGTGCCGTTCCCAGCGGAGATGAATCTCCTCCGGGCCCTGCTCCATGGGTAGCCAGCTTCGGAGCTGCTTCAGGCATCGGAAGCCGCCTAGCGGGTCCAGGCCCTGGAGTCGCCCTGTGATGTGCTCGAAAGGCGCATCCGTGAGGAGTTCAGCCTCAAAGCTGAAGACGGGCTGCCTCACTTCACCAGGAACCCGGGCATGGCATCGGCGGGGGGGGCGATGAGGTAGGGCTTGCTGGCGTTGTCGCTGGCCGCCAGCAACATGCCGTGGCTTTCGATGCCCATGAGCTTCCGGGGCGCGAGGTTGGCCACCACCACCACCAGCCGGTTCAGCAGGTCGGCAGGCTCGTAGGCCTTGCCGATACCGCCCACGATGGTGCGCTGCTCCAGGCCGATGTCCACCTTCATCCTGATGAGCTTGTCGCTCTTGGGAACACGCTCCGCTTCGAGGATCTTGCCGACGCGCAGGTCCACCTTGAAGAAGGTGTCAGCGTCCACGGTTTCGCGAATCTCCGGCACGTCGAGGCTGGGTTTGGCCACGGCAGGGGCCGGATCAGCCATGAGATCACTCATTTCCTTCTCCTTGTCGATGCGCTGGAACAGGGGCTTCGATTCACCGATGGGGCCGATGGCCGGGCCATCCAGAGCGAAGCCGTGGAAGGTGGTCTCAGCCACCTTCGTGGTGTGGCCGAGACCTTCCCAGAGGGTCTGGGCCAGCTCGGGCATCACGGGTGCCACCAGCAACGCCGTGGCGCGCAGAGCCCGGTAGAGGTTGGCCAGCACTGCGTCGAGCTTGGGATCGTTGGCAGGATCCTTGGCCAGCTTCCAGGGTTCGGCCTTCACGATGTAGCCGTCGAGGGTGCGCAGGTAGGTCCACAGGACATCCAGGGCGCCGTGGAAGTTGCTGGCCCGGGCCTGCTCCAGGTACTCCGGGAATACCGCCAGCAGCTGGGTGGCCATCTCCTGGTCCAACTCATCCATGACGGTGGGCATCGGCACCACGCCGCCCCGGTAGCGCTGGATCATGCTCAGGGTTCGGGAGGCCAGGTTGCCCAGGCCGTTGGCCAGGTCGGCATTGAGCCGGTCCATGAAGCCCTCGTAGCTGAAGCCGCGGTCGTGGCCCACCTGCATGTCACGCATGAAGTAGAAGCGCAGGGCATCGTTGCCGAAGCGGAGCAGCGTGTCGGGGCGGACCACGTTGCCCTTGCTCTTGGACATCTTGTCGTCGCCCATGAGCCACCAGCCGTGGGCCAGGATGGTGGTGGGCAGGAACATACCCGCGGCCATGAGGAAGGCGGGCCAGTAGACGGCGTGGAAGCGTAGGATGTCCTTGCCGACGATCTGCAGATCCGGCGGCCAGCTGTTGGCGGGGCAACCCGTCAGGTAGTTCAGCAGGGCGTCGAACCACACGTAGATGACGTGCTTCTCGTCGCCGGGCACGGGGATGCCCCAGCTGATGCTGGTGCGGCTGATGGAGAGATCCTGCAGGCCACCCTCCACGAAGCGCTTCACCTCGTTGAAGCGAAAGTCGGGCTGCACGAACTCGGGGTGCTCCTCGTAGAGCTTCAGCAGGCGGTCCTGGTAGGCGCTGAGGCGGAAGAAGTAGGTCTCTTCCTCCAGCTCGATGAGCTGGTGTGCCAGTCCCTGGGCCTGCAGCTCCTTGGCCTGGGTCTCAGTGACGTAGGCCTCGTCGCTCACCGAATAGAGGCCCTTGTAGGTGGCCTTGTAGATGTCGCCCTTGTCCAGCAGCCGCTTGAAGAGGCGCTGCACCTGGGCCTTGTGGTCCTCGTCGGTGGTGCGGATGAAGCGGAAGTGGGTCATGCCCATCTGCTTCCAGAGCTCCGTGTAGTTGGCCACGACCTCGTCGGCCAGCTGTTTCGGAGTGATACTCCGGGCCGCGGCGGCCTTCTCCACCTTCTGGCCGTGCTCATCGGTGCCCGTGAGGAAATAGACCTGCTCGCCACGCATGCGGTGGAACCGGGCGATCACGTCCGCCAGCACCGTGGTGTAGGTGTGGCCGATGTGGGGCCGGTCGTTCACGTAGTAGATGGGCGTGGTGACGTAGAAGGGCTTGGACACAGGGGCTCCGGATCCTCCAGTCTAGCGTTTCCTGGCTCCTGTCGCGGTCGCGAAAAGAGCTAGGCTCGCTTGCGCCAGCAACTGGTGACATGGTCGTCCACCAGCCCCATCGACTGCATGTAGGCGTACATGATCGTGGGCCCCACAAACGTGAAGCCGCGTTTCTTGAGGGCCTTGCTCAGGCCCTCGGCTTCGTGAGTCACTGCCGGCACTTCCGCAAGGGTCCTGGGGTGGTTCACCCTCGTCTTCCCCCCGACGAAGGACCAAAGGAAGGCGTCGAAGCTGCCGAACTCGCGCTGCACGGCCAGGAAGGCCAGGGCGTTCTTGCGGGCCGAGAAGACCTTCAGCCGGTTCCGCACGATGCCCGGATCCAGGAGGACTGTCTCGAGTTCGGCATCGGTCATCGCCGCGACCTTCACCGGATCAAAGCAGTGGAAGGCCTTCCGATAGGCCTCCCGCTTGCGCAGGACCGTGATCCAGCTCAGGCCCGCCTGGGCCCCCTCGAGGATCAGCTTCTCGAAAAGCCGTCGGTCATCGTGCTGGGGAATGCCCCACTCGTCATCGTGGTAGGCGATGTAGAGCGGATCGCTGCCACACCAGCCACAGCGGGGTTTCTCAATCACAGCCATGATTCCCTCGTCCAACCATCCTTCATCACGCAGAATCGGGGGG
>NZ_JBATQW010000071.1:0-206028 GCF_049292215.1 Geothrix sp.
CGACCTCGGCGGGCGGGGCGCCTATGGCCGTGGCCGCGGACGCCTCCCGCGAAAAGGCCGCCGAGTTCCGCCGGGCGGATGCCCAGGACAACCTGGCGAAGAAGGCCGAGGCGCCGAAGCCTGCCGCCGCGGTGGTGGAGGTGGTGGCCTCGGTGGCTCCGGCTCCTGCCGCCAAGACATCCAAGCGGGACCAGCCGGCCCAGGGTGTTGCAGCCTATTCACCCGGAGCGGTTGGCGGGGTCGTGAGCGGCGTGGCGTCCACTCCCCCGCGGCGGGTGGAGTGGAAGGCAGCGGCGGAGTTCAAGCCCAGCTGGAGCCTCGACTCCAGGCCAAACGGCCTGACCCGGATCACGGTGAAGGGGCCCGCGGGGGCTTCCTCGGTGCTCTTGAAGCGCAACGCCGCCGGCGTGGAGTTGCTGGTCCTCCGGGTGCTCGACCCCGGCGGGGAGATGGCGACCTGGTCCGCCGAAACGCGGCTGGCGTCGGGCGATGCGCTGGACCTCTACCTGCTGAACGCCCGCGCGGCCGAGCCCACGAGGCTGCCGGAAAGCGGGCCCGTGGATGGCTTCAGGGCGCGCATCCACCCATCCTCGAAAAAAGATCCGGCGCCGTGAAAGGGTTCTGATTCCTGCGGCATTCCCTCCTGAACCGCGCCATGCCGGCGCGGCCCATCCGGGAGGAACCCATGTCGCTGCGCCGCTCCACCACCGCCCTGCTCACCTGCGCGGGGCTCGCCATGACCACCCAGGGCGACGCCCAGGCCCGCATCCGCCCCACGCCCGCCGGGATGGACCGCGGGCCGAAGGGCGAGAACCCTGACGCCACGCTGTCGCCCTACTTCTTCGTGAAGAGCGATGACGCCTCGCTGGATCAGCTGCCCCTGAAGGCCACCTCGGCCAAGGTGGCCATCGCGGGCGTCATCGCCGACGTGAAGGTGACCCAGGTCTACAAGAACACTGGCACGAAGCCCCTGGAGGCCATCTACGTGTTCCCGGGCTCCACGCGTTCCGCGGTCTACGGCATGACCATGACCATCGGCGAGCGGGTGCTGAAGGCGCAGATCAAGGAGCGAGGCCAGGCCCGGGCCGACTACGAGCAGGCCAAATCACAGGGCCGCAGCGCCTCGCTGCTGGAGCAGCACCGCCCCAACGTGTTCCAGATGAACGTGGCCAACATCATGCCGGGCGACGAGATCCGCGTGGAGCTGTCCTACACCGAGTTGCTGGTACCCACGGAGGGCACCTACGCCTTCGTGTATCCCACGGTGGTGGGCCCACGCTACGCAGGCCGGGTGGGCACGGAGTCCAGCACCGGCGAGCCCTGGGTGGCCAATCCCTACACCCATGCCGGCGAGAAGCCCGCCACCACCTTCGACCTGGAGGTGAAGCTGTCGGCGGGCCTGCCCATCCAGCACATGGCCTGCGCCACCCACAAGACCTCCATCGCCTACGACGGCAGGGCCGAGGCCACCCTGAAGCTGGATCCCAGCGAAGCCCAGGGCGGCAACCGCGACGTCATCGTGAAGTACCAGCTGGCGGGCGGCGCCGTGCAGTCGGGCCTCCTGCTGGATCAGGGCCGGGAGGAGAACACCTTCCTGCTCATGGCCCAGCCGCCCAAGCGCGTGACCCCCAAGGATCTGCCGCCCCGCGAGTTCGTCTTCATCATGGACATCTCGGGCAGCCAGATGGGCTTCCCCATCGAGGTGTCGAAGGTGCTCATGAAGGAGATGATCCAGGGCCTGCGGCCCCAGGATCTCTTCAACGTGATGGTGTTCGAGGGCAGCTCGGCCCTCTGGTCGCCCACCTCGCAGCATGCCTCGCCGGAAGCCACGGCCCAGGCCCTGGCCTTCGTGCGCTCGCAGACCGGCGGCGGTGGCACCGAGCTGGGCAGCGCCATGCGGAAGGCCCTGGGCCTACCCCGGGTGCCCGGCATCTCGCGTACCTTCGTGGTGTCCACGGACGGCTACATCAGCGCCGACGGCCAGGTCTTCGACATCATCCGGAAGAACCTGGGCTCGGCGAACCTCTTCACCTTCGGCATCGGCAGTTCCGTGAACCGCCACCTCATCGAGGGCATGGCCCACGCGGGGCAGGGCGAGGCCTTCGTCATCACCAAGCCCGAGCAGGCTGCCCTTGAAGCCGAGCACTTCCGGGCCTATGTCAGCTCGCCGGTGCTCACCAACCTCAAACTCACCACCAGCGGCTTCCAGATCCAGGACCTGGAGCCCATCCAGCTGCCGGACGTGCTGGCGGACCGACCCGTGATCTGCCTCGGCAAGTGGAATGGCGAGGCCAGGGGTACCGTCACCCTCTCGGGCATCAGCGGCGCCGGCCCCTGGAGCCAGACCTTCGAGGTGGGCCAGGTGAAGGGCCGCAGCCACGGCGCCCTGCGCCAGCTCTGGGCCCGCCAGCGCATCCAGATGCTCTCGGACTATGACCAGTTCGGCCAGGACGAGGCCCGAAAGGCCGAGGTCACGCGGCTCGGCCTCGCCTACCACCTGCTCACAGCCCACACCTCCTTCGTGGCGGTGGACACCCTCGTGCGCAACACCGGCGGGCACAGCACCACCGTCACCCAGCCCCTGCCCCTGCCCGAGGGCGTGTCCGACGCGGCCGTGGGCTACGCGCGCGGTGGGATGGTCGGCGGCGTGGCCGCCAGCCCCTTGGCCTATGCGCCCGCTCCCATGGCGAAGCGCGCCGCGGGTTCCACCGTCGTGGAGGTGGTGGCCCAGGATCGGGTTGCCCGACAGGAGAAGGCGAAGGAGGCCTCTGTTCTCCGCATCCGATCCTTCTCCGGCATCACCGGCACCTCGGATCCCGCCGCCCTGTGCCGCGAGGTGGAGGCCCGCCTGCTGGAGCCCGCGCTGGCCGCAACGCTGGCGGGGATGCCTACGGGCAGCACCCTCGAGCTGAAGGTGGATGGCTCCGGCCAGGTCGTGTCGGTCCGGTTCAGCCAGTCCTTCCCGGGTGCCGCGAAGGCAAAGGCTCTGATCGTCCTCTGGCGCCTGCGGAGCTGGACCGGCGGCCTGGCCGGCAGCCTGGAGGTCACCCTGGGCTGAGCTTCCATCCGCCACGGCTTCACCACGCGCCTTTCCTCCGGGGAAGGCGCGCTGGCGTCCAGGCGGGATGGGCGTACCTTCGTAACCATGCGATTGCATCCAGGAGTGGCCTTGATGCTGAGCCTCGGGGGCTTTGAAACACCTTCGCCGGTTACGCCGGAAGATGCCGCATACGCGACCGCCCGAGCCCGCATGCTGCGCGAGCAGATCGTGGCCCGGGGCATCACGAACCTCCGGGTGTTGAAAGCCATGGGCCGCGTGCCCCGCCACGAGTTCGTGCCCGCCGAACTGCGATCCCGGGCCTACGAGGATGGACCCCTGCCCATCGGCCACGGCCAGACCATCTCCCAGCCGTACATCGTGGCCTTCATGACCGAGGCGCTCGATCCAAAACCAACGGACCGCGTGCTGGAGGTCGGCACGGGCTCCGGCTACCAGGCGGCGGTGCTCGCCGGGCTGGTGGCCGAGGTGTGGAGCATCGAGCTTGTCGAGCCCCTGGCCCGGCGCGCCGAGACCGCCCTCCAGCGGCTGGGCTTCACCCACGTGAAGGTCCGCTGCGGCGACGGCCACCTCGGCTGGCCCGAGGCGGCGCCCTTCGATGCGATCATCGTGACCTGCGCCCCGGAGGAGGTGCCCCGGGCCTTGGTGGACCAGCTGAAGCCCGGTGGCCGGATGATCATCCCCGTGGGCTCCCAGTGGGGGAACCAGGAGCTGGTGCTCCTGCGGAAGACGCCCGCGGGCCTGGAGAAGCGGGCCGTGCTGCCGGTGAGGTTCGTACCGATGCTGAGAGGGACGTGACCTGGATCAGGCCTCCGGCTGATGCAGTCGTCCGGGGGCGATGAGTGAAATCATTCCGCCCCAAGGGGCGCCGGCCTCATCACGCCTCCGGTGGCCACCCGGTGTCGGATCTTCTTCCAGGTGACAATGGCCACGAGGGAGGAGCAGGCCAGGAAGTTGCCCAGCAGCACCGCGGACATCTTCGGGTCGTGCAGCACCAGGCGGCTGTAGAAGTGCCCGGTGAGGTGCGCCAAGGCGAAATAGCTCCAGGTGACTCGCGAGATGGCGCCGGCGCCATGGGGGCACTTCAGGGCGGCCATGATCTGGGGCAGGTACGCAAACAGACGGAAAGTGTTGGTGATCACGAACAGCCAACTCACCAGGTCCACGGTGCTGGGCATGGTCATCTCCCCTGGGACGCAGGCCGTTCGGGCCCCGTGGCGCGTTCGGTGAACGGAGGATCGGCTCGTCAGTCTCTGGAATGCTCAGCAGAGAATGGATCCTGGGTGAGTGTGGTTCCGGAATCGATCCGGGAGAAGGAGGTCCGCGTCCGATCTGCGAGTCCCGTGCAGAAGGCCAGGAGGGTCTTCCACGAGGGCAGGGCTGGCGCGGCGGGCAGGGAGGAAGGAGTGCTGACCGAGACGGGCATGATGGACCTCCACCCAGGGTCGCAAGGGTACCGGACCTCGGCACCACGGACCGCTGATGGGCCAAGATTGCGACTGGCCTGGACCCACGGGCAGAGCATGAACATGCGTTTTTTTCTGGTTCGTGATCAATGTCCGGGCTTCTTCAGGAGATGAGGCCCTGGCGCAGGGCCTTGCTCACCGCTTCGGACTTGGAGTGCACATGCAGCTTCTCGTAGATGCTGCGGATGTAGTTGCGTACGGTGTTCTCGCTGACCCCCAGCAGGTCCGCGGCTTCGCCATAGCCATGCCCTTCCGCCAGGAGCGCCAGGAGCTGGAGTTCCCTCGGGGTGAGTTGCCGCTCTTGAGGTTCAGGTCGAGGGGTCTTGCGGAACAGCACCACCACCTTCCGGGCGATCTCCGGTGACATGGGCGAGCCGCCATCCCGGGCCTCCTGGATCGATTCCAGCAGCCGCGCCGGCGGCGTCTTCTTCAGGAGGTAGCCCGCGGCACCGTTGCAGATCGACTCGAACACGCTTTCCTGTTCTCCGTAGACGGAGAGCATCAGGACCTCGATGGTGGGCCATTGGTCCTTGATGATCCGGACGCCTTCGCGACCTGACATGCCGGGCAGGTTGATGTCCATGAGCAGGACATCCGGCCGGTCGCGAGCCAGGGCAGGCAAGGCCTCTTCCACCGACTCGTAGGCACCGGTGCAGACGAATCCAGGACTGCCGTGGATCAGCAGGCGCAACCCTTCCCGAGTGGAGGTGTCGTCCTCGACCAGGGCCACCTTGATCGCCGTGCGTTCATTCATCCTGGGCCTGGGGGTGGTGAGGTTCTATGGTAGGGGACGGAGGAACTTGGGGGGATGGCATGATCATGCTCCCCCCCGGAAGGGCAGGTCGAGGTGGATGGTGGTGCCCTCGGGGCCCGACGTGATGCCCAGGCGGCCACCGATGTCCTTGGCCCTGACCTGCATGTTGATCAGGCCCCGTCCCCGCCGGGAGCCCGTGGATTCCGATCCGGGCGGCTCGGGTGGCAGTCCGGAGCCATCGTCGCGGATCTGGGCACTCAGCAGACCATGCCCCAGAGACACCTGCAGGTTCACGGAGCGGCACCCGGAGTGCTTCAGGGCATTGTTGATGGCCTCTTTCAGGATGAGGTACATGCCCCGGCGCTGCTCGGGCGAGAGCTTCACCTTGGCCGGGTCCGTTGGCAGGGACATCGTCCAGCGGATGTCCTTGGCCTGGAGGGTGGCAGACGCGAATTGGCCGATGCGCGCCAGGAGGTGCTGGAGGTCGTCCCGCTTCGGATTGATGGACCAGACGATATCTGCCATGGAATCCACTAGGTCGCGCGAGGACTCGGCGATCTCCGAGAGGAAACGGGCCGTCTCCGACTGGTCTCCGGGCGTGCGTCGCTTCACCACTTCGCTGAGGATGGCGATGCGGGAGAGGCTGGCGCCAATGTCGTCGTGGAGATCGGCGGCGATGCGCGTGCGGATGCGCTCCATCTCCAGCAACTGATGGATCCTTGCACGGTAGCCCAGCCAGGCCAGGGCACCCAGGCCCCCAGTCACCAGAACGACGAACCAGCCCCGCATCCAGACGGGCGGGAGGATGGCGAAGCGGAGTTCTGCGGGAAGGTTGCTGGCCTGCCCCTCGGCCCCCACGGCCCGGACCTGGAAGCGGTAGTGGCCCGGAGCCAGGTTGGCCAGGTCGACGTGTCGCAGGCTGCTCGCCAGCGTCCAGTCATCCGACACGCCCACCAGCCGGTACTGGTAGGAGAGGGCCCAGCCCGCCAGACCATCGGGGCTGGTGAAGTCCACCTGGACGCGATTCTGGTGATGGGGAAGGGCCGGAAGTTCCCACTCGGTGACACCGGATTCGGGGAGCGTCCTGGGTATTCCGGCGATCCGGAGCCCCGTCAGGTAGACGGGGGGAGGTGGGTCGGGATTGGGTGGCAGTGGCAGGTACCTGGATAGCCCGCCGCTGAGACCAAACCAGAGCGCCCCTTCGCGATCCCGGTAGGCCACTCTGGGGATTCCGGTCGCCAGTCCCTGGGCCTCGGACAGGTGCAAGACGCGCTCATGCTGGAGGTCCACGCGATCGATGCCGGCACCAGAACCTACGTAGATCCGGCCCCAGCGGTCTTCCACTGTGGTCCAGATCGAGTTGCTGGCCAGTCCCTGCTCGGTGGTGAGGCTCCGGAAGCTGGGCCGGTCGGCCTCAGGGTTCTCGATGATGCCTGCGCCTCCGAGCGAACTGGCCAACCAGAGGCGCCCCATCGAATCTCTCATCATCGATCGGATCCACCCCTGCGGGAGCCCCTGGGCATGGCTGAAGACATCGAACTGCCCGTTCCTGAAGCGCACCACGCCCGCGCCATTGAAGGCGACCCAGACGTGGCCCGCCCGGTCCTCCACAAAGGCGGTGGGCAGGGAATCGAACAGGCGGGGCAGGCCGTCCTTGTCCCTGAAACCCTCGACCCGATCCTGCGACCTCCGCCAGCGTCCCAGGCCATTCGTGATGGGCGATGCGACCGAAAACCAGATATCACCCCGGCTGTCCTCGAACAGGGCGAAGGCCTCGTCCACGCCTGTGGCCTCCGAGAGCTTGTAGATCCGGGGCTGTTTCCGGGTGGCCAGGCCCTCCGCGCCTGTTACCTGTTCAAAACGGGCAAGCCCGTGCGTCGAGGCGAGCCACCAGGCGCCAAGATGGTCCTGCAGCAGAGCCTGGTTCCAACTCCAGCCGGGAGTATGGGGACCGACGGGGAGGCGGGTGGGGACGAACCCCCGGGCCTTCTGGCTGTCCAGCCAATAGGTCGCGCCTCGAGCCCGCCCCGCAACCAGGGTGCCCTGCTGGTCTTCAAAAAGGGCATCCACCCGGGAATCCGAGAGCCCTTCGTTCTGCGTGAAGGTGGTCAGCCCATCGTGGCTCCAGCGCTGGACGCCGCTGTCGTTGCCCAGCCACAGGTCGCCGTTCGCGTTCTCCTGGAGGACGAAGACGGGTGCCTTGATGCCCTGGGCTGGTCCAAGATTCCGGATGACGCCGTGATCGAAAACCGTCAAGCCCACTGCCGTTCCCGCGAGGATGGTCCCCGACCCCGAGCAGAGCAGCACTTGGACGTCAGGACTGTCCATGCCGTTGGTTTTGGAAAACCGCTGCAACCCTTCCGGTCGCTGGGCGCCCGAGGGCATCCGGAACTTGGCGATGCCTTTGGAGGTGGCCACCCAGAGCGTTCCGTCCTTCTCGCAGGTGAGGGCGCGGACTTGGCGGGTGGGCAGACCTTCCGCCTCCGTGAGTCGGGTCACGCGGCCGTCCAGGTCCAAGCCGTAGAGCCCGCTCCCGGTTCCGACCCAGAGGCCACCACCCTCCTTCTCGGCGAGTGCGGTCACGACTGGATCGTCGTAGAGCTTGTGGGGAAGGCCCAGGTCCACGGGTTGGAGTGTCGTTCCGGCGGGGTCCAACCGGAACAGACCGCCGGTCGTCCCGCACCAGAGCACGCCCCTCTTGTCCTCCAGGAGATGCGTGGGTGCCAGGGAGCCGGGCGGCGAGGGAAGGACCTTGATCCGGGGTCGATCGGCCTGCCCATGTGGGGCAGTGGGATCGAGTCGACACAGGCCTTTGCCTGTCGCAAACCAGAAGCAGCCATCCCGAGTCTGGATCAGGTCGTGGATGACCTGGGACGGCAGCCCTGCCTCGATGCCAAAGCGGACGAAGGCGTATCCGTCAAAGCGGGCGGTGCCCTCGGCGCTGCAGAACCAGAGGAACCCGTGCGAGTCCCGGACGATGCGCCCGATGCCGCCTCCCGGGAGACCGTCTGATGCCAGAAAGGTCTTGATGGGAAGCCGCTGCCCGCTTAGTGCGGAGGGCGCCAGCAGGGCGAGGGCTGCCATGAAGGTCGGGAGAATCCTCACTCGGCCGCCTACCGTTGGCCTGGTGGCAAGGAGATCTGGATGCACGAACGATCCAGGCGCATGGCATTCCATTCAGCAAGGGAAGAATCCCGATGGTAACCGCGGGTCCAGCACGTTCCTCCTGGTTCCTTCGAAGCTGGGGTCCTCCTGTCCCTCCCCTGATCACGTCATGGCTTGCGCACCAGGGGCTGGCTGGGTGTGGTGTTCATGCCGCTGGAGCTCCGGGCCACCACGCGGAGGCTGAAGGCCCCCTCGGGCAGGGTGAAGCCCGTCTCCGTGGCGGGTAGGATCCCGCTGATGCAGACGAAGTCATCCTCCTCGCCGGAGAAGGAGCGCCACACCGTGTAGTCCGCGGCGTCCTGGGCGGCCTTCCAGGTGAGGCGATTCCCGGCCAGGGCCAGCTGGGTGGGGGCGTCTGGCACCGGCTCACCGGGTACCAGCACCTCCAGCCAGCCCACGGGATCGCTGAGGTTCCCCGTGGCGTCGATGGACCGCAGGGTGTAGCGCTGCAGGCCCGCGGGGGCCTTCACGTCCACCCAGCCCCCCGTGGTGACCGCCGAGGCGGTGACCCGCTCGGCCGGTCCCGCGCTGCCGGTGGCCTTGGGCAGGCCGTCCACCAGCGTGTAGGTCATCTGCTGCCGGTCCACGAACACGCCGGCCAGATCCCGGGCCGCCGGTTGGGACCAGCTGAGGGTGGCATCCAGCGTGGCACCGGCGCCCTCCTTCAGCTTGATCGCCCCAGCCACGGGGCTCGGCGGAGGCAGGATGTCCGGCAGCCGCACCTCGATGGGGGCGCTGAGGGGCCCCTCCACGCGGCGACCGAACTCCTTGGTGACGCACTGGATTCGGAAGTAGAAGGTGGCGCCGCCATACTGGGCCGCCTCCGCCGGGAAGGTCACCAGGTAACGCTCGGTGGTGACCGGGGCCTCGTTCACCTGAGTGAAGGCGCCAGGGCCACTCTTCACTTCCAGGGTGGTCCGGTGGTCCTTGCGGACCGTGGAAAGCTGCAGGCCTTCGCCATGCATGGCCACGACGCCCTTGACCGCCAGCGTGTGCAGGGCGGGATTGGACACCAGCATGCCGGCTGGCAGGGCCGCGGCGGTCGTTACCGGACTCACCCCGCCGGGCTTGGGAGCAGGTGCCGCCGGTGCGGTCATGGGGTGCAGGGCGCTGGCGCCGACGCCGGGCTTGAGCACATCCAGGCCCTTGATGCCGGCCTGGAAGGAGACAGAGGGACGGGGCAGGGAGATGACGTCGATCTTCTGGGGCGCCTGCTGGATGACATATTCCAGCGCCATGCCTTGGAGGGGCTTGGCCCACTCCAGGAGAACCTGGATCTCCTTCGGGGTGGCCGGGGGCAGCAGCATGACGTTGAGGCTACGGGCGACCGAGGTGAACACGGGCTTCACGACCGCCGTGATCTTGAGGGCGCTGGCATCCACCTTCGGTGCAGCGGTCACGTCCTTGGCCAGGGCCACCTTCGAGGCCGGCGTCAGACCAACCTGCGGTCGGACCTTGGGGGCCAGGGTGGTCTTGGGGGCGTGGAACTGAGCCGCCTTGGCCTCGGAGGCCTGGGGCACCTGGATGGCGCCCCGGGCCGCCTTGAGGCTGCCGGAGGCCAGCACCTGGGTGGAGGGACGGAAGAATCGGCGCACGGGCAGGGTGGGGTGGGCCTCCTTGGTGACCTGGCCGGTGAACTGCGAGACGGCCAGGCGGCCGGGCAGGCTGCTGTCGCTCACCTCGATGAGTCCTTCGGCGGAGCGCGCGCTCACGTTGCCCAGCTTGTCCACGGAGCAGATGGCATAGCGGTAGGCCACACCTGCTTCCAGGGTGGTGTCGGTCCACTCCGGAGTGGAGGTATCGGCCACCTTGTTGAATGTGCCACTGCCCGTGGCCCGGTGCACCTCGTACCCCTTGAGGTCGGGATCCGGCGAGGCCTGCCACACGAGGTTGGCGGGCGGCACAGTGCCATCGGAGTTGGAGCGCAGCACGGCGGATTCCCCCAGCCGCTGCAGGGCGGACACGGGCATGGTGGCCGCGGTGCGGGAGAGCTTCATGCGCTTGGTCTCCCCCACGGAGAGGTTGCCGGCATTCGCCGAGGCAGTGCCTGCAGGTGAGGTGGCCAGGGGGGAGGCGGTGCTGGCCTGCGGCGCCGCCAGCAGGAAGGGCGTCATGGGGGCTGCCGCGACGGGACGCCGGGCGGCCAGGCTCTGGTCCAGGGCCATCAGGCGGGAGTCCTTGAGACGGGCATTCTGCGCCACGCGGAGGTCCGTGCGGGCCAGGGCCTCCGTCTTCAGCATGGGGCGCCCGGGAACCTGCGGGGGCTCCAGATCCTTGGGGATGCCCGGCACGGAGGGGGCGGTGTCCAGGGACTGCTCCTGGCCGCCGAGGTCCACGGCCGTGACCTTGTAGACGTAGGTCTTCTCGTCCTGGAGGGGATTGCCCTCGGTGCGTCGGCTGTCGGTGTAGAGCGACTTGGGGGCCTGGCGGCCCCCGGGCCGCAGGCGGCCCGCCGCGACGGAGTCCTTCACGGCCTTCGAGGTCGCGGCGCTCAGGGCGGGCAGGCCACCGGGCTTGTCCAGGCCCTCGATGGCCTGGCGGTGGGCGTCCTGGATCTTCTGCGGTGTGCGGGCCACCTCGGGCAGCGGCTTGAGCATGCGCTCCATGGAGCTCTGGATGCCCAGGGAGCGTCGCAGGGTCTGCTCCGGATCCTCAAGCTCCAGTTCCACCTTCTTCACCGGGTCGGCATTGAGGCGCCGCCAGGGGCCACTGGGGCTATCGGCGCGGTAGACGTTGTAGCCGGTCACGGCGTCGGAGGGCGTCTCATCCCAGTTCAGCAGCACCTCGCCATTGCCGCTGGTGGCGGAGAGGTTGATGGGCTGGGGGACAGGTGTGGGCTCCAGGGTGTTGAACACCTTGGGGGAGACCACCTCCACCGTGCCGCCCTCGGCCAGGTTCACGGTGATCTTGTAGCGGAACTGGCCCTTGCCGGGGTCGTCGGTGTATGTGAGGCCGAGCACCTCGGCCAGGCCCGAGTCCATGTCCGCGCGGACATGCATGAGCTGCAGGTCGGTGCGGTTCAGCTTGCCCGTGGCCCGCAGCTCCCGGAACTTCTGGAGGGACTTGTCGATGGAGAGGTCCTTGGCGCGCTCGGGGAGGGTTCCCCTGGGGGCGCCGACGGCGGCCCGGGGCACGTCCAGGGATCGCAGTTTCGTCACGGGGTCATGCTGCACGTTGCCGAAGGGGTAGGCCAGGATGCGCTCGCGCTCCTCTATGGGCATGGCGTTCAGGCGCTTCTCGGCGGCCTTGCCCTGGAGGAAGCCCAGGGGCTTGGAGCCGGTGAGGTCCTTCCAGGCCGTCTCGCCGACCTTCTGCCGGAAGACGCGGACGCCTTCTGTGGGCATCTCGCCCTGGTCGTTGGCCCAGCGGAGCACCACGGTGCGGTCCTTGCGGACCAGTCCCGTGAGGTGGAAGGTGCCCTGGGTCTTGCCCCCGGGCAGCAGGTTCGCCTTCAGGGCCAGCCGGGGCTGGAGCAGGGACCGCGTGCCCGTACCGGGGCCTGCCATGGTGGCGGCAGACGATGCGGAGGTGGTGGTGACGGTCTTTGCCTGCGGCACCAGGGGCTGGGCCGTGGTGGCCAGCAGCAGGAAGGAGAGGGTGGTCAGAGTGGGATTTGCCATGGCGGGCTCCCTCACAGGTCCAGGTGGGCGGAGACGGAGCCGCTGAAGGCGCCTCCCAGCACGCTGTAGTGGATGGACACGGAGCCGGACAGGGTCGGGCTCCCGGGCATCTGGAAGGCCATGTTCGTGGCGATGCTGCCGCTGAAGATCGTGATTCTGTAGGTGTGCCAGAAGGTCTCGAACTTCATGCCGAAGGAGGCACCGCCGTCCGCCGCGATGGTGCCCAGCAGGTGCGGGTTCTTGTCGGCGTCGATCTCGATGATGAGATCCCCCCGGACATTCAGCCAGGCGTTGCCCCAGATGATGCCGAAGTCGCCCTCCTTGCTGTAGCTGAGGGCGACCCCGGCGCCGAAGGCAGCCCCGCCGTTGGCGAAGTCGGCGGTCATGTAGCCTGACCCGTCGTAGGCGTTCAGGATCCGGGCGGTGATGGGGGTCTCCCGTGTCCCGATGTGCACGAACTGCTTGTCCGGTGCGAAGTGCAGCTGGATCTCGCCCTGGGGCTTGAGCATGCCGCCGAAGAGGTTCAGGTTCGCGGTGAGCGTGGCATCGAAGGTGTCGGGCTTCCGAGTGAAGCGGATGTCCGCGGTCACCACGTTGTCCTCCGGTTCCTTGTCCCGCCCACAGTAGAGCCAGCCCTTGCCCTGGAGGATCGTGGTCAGGTTCTGACTGACGTAGAGATCCAGGCCGCCATGGAACGTGGACTTGTCGCTGGTGCCGGCGTCCACGCCCGCGATGACCGCCATGCCGAGGGAATTGTCGGGGTTGCCCTTGATCTCGGTGGTGTTGCGGATCTCGTCCGGCATGAAGTTCTGGGCGAGGCCGCCAACCAGGCCGTAGACCTCGAGATTGGGGGCGACGGGAATGCCCGCGTCCGGCATCTCCAGGTGGCCCAGTGCGTAGAAGTACGGGAAGGAGGAAGAGCCCTTGTAGCTTCGGCCGAAGCGCAGACCCGCCTTCAAGTCAAAGGAGCTGTCGCCCATGGCCACCTTCAGGTCGCCGTTGCCCAGGAAGTAGGCATCGCTCACCACGTCGTTGGCGCTCTTCACCTGGAAGCCCAGGCTCGCATCGAAGGAGCCCATGCTGGCCACGCTCTGGGCCACATGGTAGGGATGCTCCAGCTCCACGGTGCCCTTGCTCTCGTCGCTCGGCTCGGTGGTAAAGAGCAGGCGGTTGTAGAAGGAGGGCAGGATGGGGTTGATCTCCATGTCGCCGCCCAGGCCCACGTAGAAGCGACCGTCGCCCAGCACGCCGTAGCCGGTTTCTCCGAGCCCAAGGGGGAAGCCCCAGATGTTCAGATGCGGCCGATCAGCCAGGTTGGACCAGCGGGAGCCCTTGAAGTCGAGGCTGAGGGGATCATGGCTGCCATCGATGCCGGCGCCGCTGGCCTCCAGCACAAGGTGGTCGAAGTCCACCGAGGGGATGGGCGCCCCGGCGATGGCGAAGTCGAAGCGGCCGGTGAAGTCCAGGTTGGTGGCGTTCAGGCGGGCGGAGTCGAGCACCATGTCGATGCCCACCAGCCGCGTCTTGACGGCCATGGGGCCGCCAGGAGTCTGGGTGTTGATCTCGATCTGGGTGGCCCCGGCCTGGGTCATGTGGAAGGTGAGGGGGGCCTTGAAGTTCACCAGCAGCGGCTGGGCGGTCATCTCCAGCTGGGCCTTCACCACGGGGCCATCGATCAGGGACCCCTCCATGAAGTGCAGGTCGAAGGGCTCCATGCGGATGGGGGCGATGTGCAGGTTCACCAGGTCGGGAAGATTGACGTTCACCGAGCCGCTGAAGGTGCCGTTCCCTTCGAAGCGACCGTTCTGGCCTGGCACCAGCACGGGCTGACGCTCCCACGCCGCGGTGTAGTGGAAGAGCTCGGCTGGCAGATACAGCATGTAGTTGGGCGTGAGGACGCCCATCCAGCCTGCGGGCAAATCAGCGGGCGAGTGGGACGGTGAGAAATCGCAGATCGTGCCGCTGTATGCCCCAGAAACCTTGAAGGAGCCCACGGGCACGAGCCCGGGGATGGAACCGCCGGTCACGTACAGACCATCCACCAGTGAGGCGGGCATCTTGCCGAATTGGGTGATCGAGGAGAAGCCCGGACCCCAGGCCACATTCCCGGAGAGGGTGGTGCCCGTATGGCTCTGCAGGCCCTTCGCCACCTGGAGGGAACCTTGGTCAATGGTGAGACGGTAGCTGGTGAGGCCCGAGGGGTGGAGGGTGGCGGCGGGCAGGGGGAAGGTGCCGCTGAAGCCCTCCCAGCCGAGGTCGAGCTGGACGAACTGGGCGCTGGGGGAGGTCTTCCTCAGGGCGATGGCCCGGGTCCGTGCCGGAGGCGGCGGGGCGGGCGCGGGCGACCGGCCGCGGATGGAGCCGGTGATGGACCCGGTCAGATAGGGCTTGTCAGTGGCCCCCACCTGGCAGAACACGTTGAGGGGGAACTGCAGGCGCACGGGCCCGCTGAGCAGGGGCGTGCCCCGCTCGAAGGTGAAGGCCAGCTGCTGCACTTGCCAGGTCTGGCCTTTGTGGAGCAGGGAGATGTTCGTGGCGAGCGTCGGGGCGATGGGACCGGAGCCGGACAGGATGGTGCTGTCGAAGGCCACCGGGCCGCCTTCGAACTTGGGCTCCTCCCCCGTGGCGCCGTTGCGCACCGGCGGCTCGATGACCACCTCCAGCTGACCCTTCAGCTGCACGCCGGCCGGTGCGAAGACCGCCTCGCCGGCGATGAGGGTGGCGGTGAAGGGGCCTTCCGCCAGGGGGATGTCGCCGGGGCTGAGGGTTCCCGCCAGGCCCTGCTGGGTGAGGGTGAGGGGGGCCACGTTCAGCTTCAGGCCCGCCAGGGTCGCGGTGCCCTCCACGCGGCTGCCCTTGTCGGACAGCACGACCTTCGACAGGTGGTAGGTCCACCCCTGGTGCTCGTTGGTGACTTCCTTCAGGGCCTCGTCCAGGGTGCCTTCGGCCACGGCGCCCTTCAGCACCAGGTTCTTGAACTCCAGCTTCCGGGGCCCCACGGGCATGGGCAGCTCGAAGTAGGCGCTGCCGCTGAACTTCTCGGGGGTGGCATCGCCATCGGGTTCGACCCGGATGGCCTTGAACCCACCCAGGGTGAAGCTCTCCACCTGCATCTTCGGCTTGAGGAGCTTGTCCACCAGCTGGGTGGCCACGGGCTTGAGGGCCTGGATCACCTGCGGTGGAACCTGGGGCGTGGCTGGCGCGGCCGCGAGCAGAGCGATGAGGAGGGTGCAGGCACGGTGAGAAGGAGCCACGGGGACCTCGCAGGGGATCAGGCGTGATGGAGATGGACCCGTGATGATAAGAGAAAAGGTCCCGCCGATCAGAAGTCCACGCTGGAAGATTCCGTTAATTTTTTATCAGGTCCCCCTGGTGTCATGAACGGGGGACCCATGGCGCGGCCACCTGCGAAGCCTTGGTATGACTGCTCCCAGATGGCGGCACCGCCTCACGTTCTCCCCTGATTGGCCCGGTCTCTCCGCGGCATCTGGGTGCATCGGAGCGGTGTTCCTGGTCGGATTGAAGTGAGACGGAGGTGAGGGGCGCCCCGCCGGAGGC
Organism: Geothrix sp.; assembly: GCF_049292215.1. Lineage (GTDB taxonomy): Bacteria > Acidobacteriota > Holophagae > Holophagales > Holophagaceae > Geothrix. Next base: position 15,622 of record NZ_JBATQW010000071.1, read on the forward strand.
AGGATCGCCTGGGGGTTGCTGCTGTGGCGGGGGGTGTCGTTGCGAAGAGAAGGCGATTCCCACACCCCATGAAGGAGCGCGCCGCCAGCACCTAGGCGGGCGGGTCGGGATGCTGGTCCTCATACCTGCGGTCCACGGAGATCTCGACGGCGATGGCCGCCGCCTGTCGGGCGCCCACGCCCTCGGTGCGCCGCTCGTATTCCTCCTCCTCGAGGTCATCCCGGGCGCGCAGGGCCGTGTCGGCCACGAGCTCCTGCTCGCCGGGCAGATCCACCCGCAGCTCCTCGATGAGCATCATGATCGTCGCCGCGACGGGCAGCGCGAGGAGGGCCCCGAGGATCCCCATCAGGGTGCCGCCCACCATGAGGGAGAAGAAGACCACGGACGAGGGCAGGCGCAGGGCCTTGCCGTAGATGTTCGGAATGAGGACCCGGCTCTCGAACTCTTCGTAGGCCAGCATCGCCAGCAGGACGATCACGGCCGTCGTGGGGCCGTGGCCGAGGGCGGCGATGACGGCCGGGACGATGGAGAGGATGGCGCCGATGTAGGGCAGGACATCCGCGACGGCGGCGAATACGGCCAGCGCCATGGCGTTCTCCACGCCGCAGGCCGTCAGCAGGATGAAGGTGAAGGCGCCGATCAGCAGGCAGGTGACCAGCTGCCCGCGGATGTAGGCCCCGATGATGGTCTCGAGGTTCAGCATGATGCGCGAGAGGCGGATGTGGTGGCTGCGGGGGACGAGCGCATAGAGACCGCCCCGCAGCCGATCGCGGTCGATCATCATGTAGAGCGCCAGGAAGATGGCACTCAGGCCGTAGGCGGCGATCTCGAACAGGCGCAGGGAGTAGGCGAAGGCCGTGGCCCCCATGGTGTTGCCGGGGGCGCCGTAGCGCAGGTTGCGCAGCCAGTCGGCGAAGGGCGCGCTCAGGTGGTAGTGCGACAGGCGGTCGGCCAGGCCGGCCCGGATCACCGGTTCCCGCTCGAACAGGGCTGCTGCCTGCGCGACCACCGAAGGGACCGTCAGGGTGAGGATCAGGACCGCGCCGAGGAAGACGCCCGAGAAGAGGATGGCGATCCCCAGCCCCCGCCGCACCTTGCGGGCTTCCAGCCAGGCCACCGCGGGGTTGAGCGTCTCCATGACCAGCAGGGCCACGATGAAGACGAGGATGACCGGCCAGAGCCGGATCACCAGCCAGGTCGCAATGAGGATGAGGGCCAGCCGGAAGAGCGTGGCCGCCGACACGCCGAACTGGACCGTGCGCGGCTCGGGGGCGGTCCGGCGCCGATCGTGGCCCGGCGGGGCAGTCGGGAGGGCTTCGGGCTGGCTCACGGCGTGGCCACTTCCATCCAGATCTCATTGCGCCGCAGGAACCAGGGGACGAAGGGGGAGTCGAACCGGGCGAAGACGGGGCCACCGGTGGTGGGAACGCCATCCTTCTTCAGGGCCGCGACGAACGCTTTGCGGTGCTTTTGATATAGGCCCTCGGACCAGCCGCCGGAATACCGGTGCACGGCCATCCGGCGCGGCGGGATCTCGCGCAGCTGGACGCGGGCATCATCGGGTTTCGGCAGCGTGGCCAGGGTGAAGCTGGCCGGCATGGCGAACTGGATCATGAAGCCCCAGGGCGACTGCTCCTGACACACGGGCGCGGTCATGGCGATCGTCTCTGACGGCGCATGCTGGGACTCGAAGGACGGCCCAGCCACCTTGGTCCTGGATTGGTTGTCGCCCGAGATGTATCTGGCCAGGAGCTTGAACCCTCTGGTCCCGGCTTCATCGAAGCCGGCTTCCACCCTGGACTCGGCCACGAGCAGGGGACCGTATTTCCTGATGTCGTATTCATCGGTTGCGGTCTCGAGGGTGAAGGGCGGCTCCATGACGGCCATGGTGGCTCCTGGGACAGGGACCCGGGGAGGCGGCGACGGGTGTGTCTCCGCCGCTTGTCCACGGGGCTGTGAGTGGGAAGGCAGATTCCATTCCGAATGGCGAAGTCGGCCTAATCGCTGCAAGGCAAGCCACCTGCCAAGGCTTTGGGCGCCAGGCGACCGGCCGGCACCCCCCTGGTTCCATCAAAATGGAGCAGCGGACCGCTCAATCCGAGCGAGGGCTCCCCATCAGGGTGATCCTGGCCCGGGCGGGGGACCCGGCTGGATCCTTCGAATTGAGGGCTGCCCGCCATCAACTTGATGGCATCGAGACTCGAGCCGAGTGCTCGCTCAATTTCTATAACCTACAAACAAAGCCGCTTGGCCGCTGGCTCGAAACGTGCCCCTTTCGACCGCAGGGAGCTCGCCCACCGGGGCCGTGGCGCCCCGGGAGGCGCCCAGCGCCGCTCAAGGCCTTCGCCGCCTGCGCTGCAGGGGGGGGAAGAATCCGCAACACCCACCAAGGAGAGCCCCATGAATGGCAAGGTCATCGTCCCAGTCTTCTCCCTGCTCCTGCTGGCAGGTTGCGTGGTGGCACCCGCCCCCGGCGGGGGTCTGCAGGTCATCCCGATCCTGCCCACGCTCGTCGAGGTCGATTACGACAACCACTATGAGCACGGCGGCTACCACTACTTCTATACCGATGATCGCTGGTACTACTCGTCGTCACGGAGTGGCCGGCGGAGCGAGCTGCCCCGGTCGCACTGGCCGAAGGAGACCCGCCGCCGCGATCACGACCGTTCCCGGTAGAGGCGCGGATTCTGGTTGCCCCCTGAGGGGCAACCCTGCTCGAGGTCGCGCATGTTGAGAACCCGATGGTCCAGGAGCGCACGGGCCGTGGCCCGTTCGCACCGCTTGTCCCACCAGGAGGGCTTCATGAAACCCAATACGCTTTTGGCAGTCCTGCTGATCACCGTCGGCATCGCCGCCCTCATCTACCAGGGCGTGACGTACACGACCCGGGAGAAGGTGGTCGATGTCGGCACCATCCATGTGATGGCCGACAAGACCCGGTCCATCCCGCTGCCGCCCGTGTTCGGGATCCTCGCCATCGTCGGGGGCGTGGTGCTCCTGACGATCGGGAACCGCAGCCGGTGAGGCAGAATGGATGCCCCTGGCCCGGGATCCGGCGCACCGCGAGGCCGTCCGGCCACCCACGCCGGCTCCATGAAACGAAGCTCCACCTGAAAGGCGGGACCCCATGCTCGGAACCATCCTGATCGTCCTCGTGATCCTGATGCTGGTCGGCGCCATGCCGCGCTGGCCCCACAGCCGGGACTGGGGCTACTACCCCAGCGGCGGACTGGGACTGGTGCTGCTCGTGCTGGTCATCCTCCTGCTGCTGGGTCGGATCTAGATCCTGGGTCGTCGCGGGAGTCACCATGGGCAGCATTCGGAGGCTCGGAGCCTGGCTCGCCATCCCCCTGGTGAGCCTGGCCGCGCCCCTCCAGGCCGCCCGGCCGGCGCGGCCCTGGAATGCGCTGGAAGCCCGCAAGGCCTCCATCGGGAAGATCGAGATCGAGATCATCGATGTGTTCGATGTCGCCAAGCCCGAGGAAAACACCTGGCTGGGTCGGATGGCCAACCACCTCCACATCTCGACGCGGGAGGCGGTCATCCGGAGGGTGCTTCTCTTCGCCGAGGGCGAGCCGGTGCGGGAGCGCCGCATCTATGAGACGGAACGCCTGCTCCGGGCCCTGCCGTTCCTGAAGGATGCGCGCATCACCCCGGTGGTCGAACCCGACGGCACCGTGGTGGCCCATGTCATGGTCAAGGACGCCTGGACCACCCAGGTGAACGTCTCCTTCTCCAGCGTCGGTGGCCAGAAGTCCATGGGCCTGGGCATCGACGAGAAGAACTTCCTGGGGGCGGGCAAAAGCGTCGCCTACGACCTCTCCAAGGACCACGAGCGCAGCACCTGGGGGTTGGCCTACGGCGATCCTCAGCTCTTCGGCAGCCGCTGGACCCTGGCCGCGCATACCCAATACCTCACCGATGGGTTCAGCCGGAGCCTCCAGCTGGAACGCCCCTTCTTCGCCCTGGACACCCCCTGGTCCACGGGGCTCGCCCTGTCCCACAGCCATACCAGCCTCTACCTCTACGACGAGGGAAAGCAGGTCTTCCAGGCCCCCTTCATCCAGAACGAGGTGCGGGTCTTCGGGGCCAAGCTCCTGTCCACCTCGGCGGACCGGGTCTGGCGGGGTGGGTTGGCGCTGCGGCGCCAGGACACCAGCTACGGCCTCATCACCACGACCGGTGTGCCCGGCCTGCTGCCGCCGCCACTCCTCCAGGATCGGCGCCTGCGTGGTCCGGCGCTGACCCTCTCCACCCAGGAGGATGCCTTCGACACTTTCGTGGACCTGCAGGGCATGGACACGCCCGAGGACTACAACCTGGCCTGGACGGGCGACCTGGAGGTGGGCGCCTACACCCGCGCCTGGGGCTCCTCCATGGCGGCCCCCTTCTTCCGGGTGCAGGTGGCCAAGGGCTGGTCCGAAGCTAGCGAGGACCTCACGCTCTTCATGGCTTCCTGGGATGGCCGCAGGCCCGCCACCGGGCTGGAGAACACCCACCTGGCCCTGTCCCTGGTGCAGTACCACAAGCTGACCACCCACCAGATCCTCGCGGGCATGGTGACCGTGGATCGGGCCCAGCGCCCAGATCCCGAGACCTGGTACTACGTAGGGGGCGACCAGGGCCTGAGGGGCTTCCCCAACCAGCTCCACCCCGGCGATGCCCGGTGGACGGCCTCCTTCAACTACCGGCTGCTGACGGACCAGCGCTGGTGGGGGCTCGTGCGGCTGGGCTACAGCGTCTTCGTGGACATGGGGTCCGTCCGGCGCCTGGATGGCCTGGGCTGGACGCGGACTTACTCGGACGTGGGCGTGGGGCTTCGCCTCGGCAACCTCAAGAGCTCCATGGGCCGGGTCATCCTCCTGAGCGTCGCCATGCCCCTGAACCGCGAGCCCTACCAGGCCCGCTACCAGTTCACCATCGGCAACGCCATGAAGTTCTGAGGGCCTCCCGGAGGGGGGTTGGTGATGCGAGGCGTGCCGCGCCACGGGCTCAGATTGATTCACCTGGCTTTCATTTCGATGGAAGGAAACAGGATGCGGCTGCGGCGCAATCGGCCCAAGGCTTGGCCCCAAGGAGGATGCGCGATGGAACGAATCCTGCTCAATGGCTCCATGGCATCCCGCCCTGCGTGGGTCGCCTTCCCCTCGACCCCCCCCCTGCCATTCAGCGGCAGGCCCCCGCAGGAGGGACTTGAAGGGTCATGACGAGCAAGTTCCAACAGCTCCGCCTCGCGTTCAGCGAGGTCACGGGTTCTTGCCCACCCGCTGGAGACGCATTCATCCGAAATCGTCGACCCTGACGGTTTTCCGGTCCGGATGAGCGTATAACCAGCTGAGGTGGTTCCTGCACCCACGGCCTCGCGATCCGCAAGTCCCTTCGCGGTATTCCAGAGGTCGGCCGTGTCCAACAGCATCAGTACCACCCCCCCTCGTTCCACTGCGGCCATCGCCGCGAGTCGGCGCGCACGGCGCATGGCCTCCTTCCCCCAGGCGTCGCCAGGCTACGCGGGGAGGGCGTGATGGTCCTGAAGCCGACCAGCCGAAGCCTCGCCACAGCCATCGGAGCCCTCCTTCTGGTCGCGCTGGTCGTGGCGCCCTCCTTCTGGGTCTTTGCCCAGATGCGAGAGGCTGCCCGGGTACGACAGCAGACCTTCCATCTCATCTTCCAGGCTACGTCCCTCCAGGCCGACCTCAGTGAGGCCGAAACCGGCGCACGCGGCTTCGCCCTCACCGGCGAGGATGCCTTCCTCGAGCCGTATTTGGCCGTCCGAGGTCAGCTCCGCAGCCAGCTGGTGGAACTGCGACAGCTGACGATGCTCGGGCCCTCCCAGGTGCAGCTGGATGCCTTGGCCCCCCTGCTCGAGAACCGCATCGAGGAACTGGCCCGGGTCATCGATGCGCGCCGGTCGCAGGGTGCCCTGGTCGCCGCCGCAGTCGTGAGCAGCGGCAAGGGGAAGCGGATCATGGATGCCATTCGCGCCGGGCTCGAGGCCTTCATGCGGCTGGAGGAGGAGCAGCTGAGCCAAAACGAGACGGTCTTCCAGGCGCGGATGGACCGGATGTCCACCGTCATGGTGGTCCTTGGCGTGCTGGCCTTCCTGGTGGCCATGGTCTATATCTATTCGAGCCGACGCCGGCAACAGGATCGGCTGAGGGCCCTGGTCCACCTCGAGACACGGGACCTGCTCGGCACCCAGGAACGCCTGAACGGGCAGCTCCAGCAGACCAACCTCGCCCTGCTGGAGAACCAGGAGAAGCTCGCCGTGACGCTCAACTCCATCGGCGATGCCGTCATCGCGACGGATGCCAAGGCCAGGGTGCGCCTCATGAATCCCGTGGCCGAGCAGCTCACGGGCTTCACCCTGGCCCAGGCCGAGGGCCTTCCCGTCGATGAGATTTTCCGGATCATCAACCAGGAAACGCGCCGCACGGCAATCACCCCCGTCGGGGAGACCCTGCTGCAGGGCACCATCCAGGGCCTGGCCAACCACACACTGCTGATTGCCCAGGACGGCACCGAGCGCGCCATCGCCGACAGCTGCGCCCCGATCCGGGGGCGTGACGGCGGGGTTATCGGAGCCGTGCTCGTCTTCCACGATGTCACCGAGGAATATGCCGTCCAGAAGGCAATGCGTGACAGCTCCGTACTGGTCCGGACCATCCTGGACACCGTCGTGGATGGCATCATCACCCTGCGCGCCCAGGACGGGCTGGTGGAAACCATCAACCCCGCGGCCCAGCGGATGTTCGGCTACCCGGCCGCCGAGGTCATCGGGCGGCCCTTCTCCCTGCTGATTCCGGCACTGGGGGAAGAGCAGCTCTACGGCTCCATCGAGCCCTTCCGGTCCAGCGACAAGGACAAGGCCCATGACCATGGCCGGGAAATCGTAGGCCGGACCAAGGAAGGCCTGGCCTTCACCCTGGAGCTGGCCGTCAGCGACATGGACCTGGGCGGCGAGCGCCACTTCACCTGTCTCCTGCGCGACATCACCCTCCGCAAGCAGACCGAGGAGGCCCTGATCAAGTCCAACGCCCTGCAGACGGCCATCTTCGACAGCGCCAACTTCTCGAGTATCGCCACCGACGCCAAGGGGGTCATCCAGATCTTCAACGTGGGCGCCGAGCGCATGCTGGGCTATCCCGCCGACGAGGTGCTGAACAAGATCACCCCGGCCGACTTCTCGGATCCCGACGAGGTGGTGGCCCGGTCCCTGGCCCTGAGCGAGGAGCTGGGAACCCGCATCGCCCCGGGTTTCGAGGCGCTGGCCTTCAAGGCTTCGCGGGGCATCGAGGACATCTACGAGCTGACCCTCATCCACAAGAACGGGGTCCGCTTCCCGGCGGTGATCTCGGTGACCGCCCTGCGCGACGGGAAGGGAGCCGTCATCGGCTACCTGCTGATCGGCACCGACAACTCGGCCCGCAAGCAGGTCGAAGCTGACCGGGAGCTCCTGGACCAGGCCCTGAAGGACAAGAACGCCGAGCTGGAGACCGCCATCCTCGTGGCCGACAAGGCCAACCTCGCCAAGTCGGAGTTCCTGTCCAGCATGAGCCATGAGCTGCGCTCCCCGCTCAACGCGATCCTGGGCTTCGCGCAGCTGATGGATTCCTCGACCCCTCCTGCAACCCCGTCCCAGAAGGCGAGCATCGACCGGATCCTCCATGCCGGCTGGTACCTGCTGGAGCTGATCAACGAGATCCTGGATCTCGCCGTGATCGAATCCGGGAGGCTGTCCCTGTCCGCAGAGCCGGTGTCCCTGGGCGATGTGCTGACCGACTGCAAGTCCATGATCGAGCCCCAGGCCCAGAAGCGCGCCGTCACCCTGACTTTCCCCACCTTCGCCGTCCCCCTGTTCGTGCAGGCGGACCGGGTCCGGCTGAAGCAGGTCCTCATCAACCTGCTTTCCAACGCCATCAAGTACAACCGCGCGGGCGGTTCAGTGGTGGTGGAATGCGGCCCGGGCGCCCCGGGTCGCATCCGCATGAGCGTCCAGGACACGGGGCTCGGGCTGTCCCCCGAGCAGCAGCGACAGCTCTTCCAGCCCTTCAACCGGCTTGGCCAGGAACACAGCGGCGAGGAAGGCACGGGGATCGGGCTGGTCATGAGCAAGCTCCTGGTGGAGCTGATGGGCGGCGAGATCGGCGTGGAGAGCCAGGCCGGTGTCGGCAGCACCTTCTGGTACGACCTGGATTCCTCCAGCGCACCCAGCCTCGAAGGGCCCGCCTTCGGCGCCATGAGCATCTCCCGGCCACCCGTGGCGAGCGATGCCCCGAAGCTGACCCTGCTCTATGTCGAGGACAACCCAGCCAATCTGGACCTGGTCCAGCAGATCATCGCCCGTCGGCCGCACCTGCACCTGCTGAGTGCCGTCACTGCCCTGGAGGGCATCCGCTTGGCGAAGCGGCAACAACCCGCGGTCATCCTCATGGACATCAACCTGCCCGGCATGAACGGCATCGAGGCCCTGAAGATTCTCGGGGAAGACCCGGAGACCGCCCACATCCCCGTGATCGCCATCAGCGCCAACGCCATGGTGGGGGACATCTCCAAGGGCCTGACCGCCGGCTTCCTGCGCTACCTCACCAAGCCGATCATTGTCCACGAGCTGCTGGACGCCATCGACTACGCCATCGACCTGGGGAAGACCATCTCACCCAAGGCCAAGTAAGGAGCTGCGGTCCACATGATCACTGCAAGGGACATCCTCCAGGGCAGGATCCTGATCGTCGATGATCAGGAGGCCAACGTGCTCCTGCTCGAGCAGATGCTGCGCGAGGCCCACTACACCTCCATCAGCACGACCATGGACCCCAGCCAGGTCTGCGAGCTCCACCTCACCAACCACTACGACCTGATTCTGCTGGACCTGCAGATGCCGGGCATGGACGGCTTCCAGGTCATGGAGAACCTCAAGGAGATTGAAACGGGGGGCTACCTCCCCGTCCTCGTGGTCACCGCCCAACCGAGTCACAAGCTGCGGGCGCTGCAGGCCGGGGCCAAGGATTTCGTCAGCAAGCCCTTCGACCTGCCCGAGGTGCTGCTCCGGGTCCACAACATGCTCGAAGTCCGCCTTCTCCATCAGGAGACCAAGAAGCTCTACGAGCGCATCCTGGCCGAACAGAAGGTGTCCGAGCGGCTCCTGCTCAACGTGCTGCCGGGCGCCCTGGCTGAGCGGCTGCAGGCGCGGCCCGACGCGAAGGCCGGCACCTTCACGGAGCTCGTGACCGAAAGCTACGCGGAAGTATCGGTGCTGTTCGCCGACATCCTGGCCTTCACCAAGTTCACGGAGGGGGCCAGCGCCGAAGTCCTGATTGGCGTCCTGGACGAGATCTCCCACCGGTTCGTGGAGGGCATTCACCATCCCTCCATGGACCGGACCCGGACCATCGGCAATGCCTACCTGGCTGCCATCGGCCTGACCGACGAGATGGCCGAGCGCACCATCCAGGCCTCCCGCAAGGCCCTGGACATCATCGAGGCGGTGGACCGCTTCAACGAGCACAGCCGCTACAAGCTGAATCTGCGCATCGGCATGGATGTCGGCGCCGAGGTCTCCAGCATCGTCCACCAGCGGAAGGTCGTCTGCGACCTGTAGCCGGGCCAGGGGCGCCGGATCAAGCGAGAGGATGGGGACATGGACGCCGAAGAGATTGCCATTGAGCCTGGAGACAAGCTGTCCGATCTGCTGGGTGCAAATGAGGTCCTGGCTGCCGAGCTGATTGCCACGAACAAGGCCCTGACCGCAGAGAGCGAGACCCTGACCGCCGATCTGGTCGCCGCCAACCGGGCCCTCGTCCTCCGGAACGAGGCCCTCACGACCGAGCTGGTCCTGGCCCATCGGCAGATCGCCGACCACGCCGAGGTCGAGAAGGGGCGCGTGACGGAATCCGCCGCTTCCGACCTGGAGCGCCAGTCCAGGCAGGACGAAAAGGAGGAGCGGGCGGCGGAGCTGGTCGTGGCCAACGAGGAGCTCCAGTTCCAACAGGGCGAGAAGCAGAAGCGGGCCGACGAGCTGGCCGTCGCCAACCAGGAGCTGCTCTTCCAGACGAGTGAAAAGGGGAAGCGGGCCGCCGAGCTGGTCGTCGCCAACCAGGAGCTGCTCTTCCAGACGGGGGAGAAGGGGAAGCGTGCCGCCGAGCTGGTCCAGGTGCTGAAGCGGCTGGCGCTGGAGACGGAATGCGGGGAGCGGGCCGCCGCCCTGGCCATCGCCAATGGCCGGCTGGCCGCGCAGAACCTGGAGCTGGAGCAGCGGGCCGCCCAGCTGGTGACCTCCAACAAGGTCCGGTTGGAGCTCCTCGCTCAGCTGCTGCAGTCCCAGAAGCTGGAGAGCCTGGGCACCCTGGCCGGTGGCATTGCCCACGACATGAACAACGTACTGGGCGCCATCCTCGGGCTGGCCACCACGCACCTCGAGCTCCAGCCCCCGGAGAGCAGCGCCTACCCGGCCTTCATGACGATTGCCAAGGCGGCGGTCCGCGGCGGGAAAATGGCGAAGAGCCTCCTGAACTTCGCCAGGCAGAGTCCGGCCGAGGAGCACGAGCTGGACCTCAACACCATCCTGCGGGAGGAGGTGCGGCTCCTGGAGCGCACCACGCTCTCAAAGGTCAATCTCAGGCTGGCGCTGGCCCTCGACCTGCGCCCCGTGCGGGGCGATGCCAGCGCCCTGACCCACGCCCTCATGAACCTCTGCGTGAACGCGGTGGAGGCCATGTCCGACCAGGGAACCCTGACGCTCCGGACCCGGAACCTCGAGGGTGACTGGATCGAAGTGGAGGTCGAGGACACCGGGAGCGGGATGACCCGCGAGGTGCTGGCAAAGGCGCTGAACCCCTTCTTCACCACAAAGGCGGAGGGGAAGGGCACAGGGCTCGGTCTCTCGCTGGTCTACAGCGCGGTCAAGGCCCATGGGGGCCAGCTGGACATCCAGAGCGAGCCTGGCCGGGGCACCACGGTGACCATGCGGTTCCCCACCTGCGAGCCGGGGCCCCAGGTGCAGCCTGCGGAGGCCGAGCCGCCCTCGGAGCCTGCCCTCGTGACGCTGGCGGTGCTGCTCGTGGATGATGACCCGCTGATGCAGAGCTCCTCGCGGGCCATCCTGGAATGCCTGGGACACACCGTCACCGGGGTGACCAGTGGCGAAGCGGCCCTGGCCTGGATGGAGGCGGGCCATCTGCCGGATGCGGTGATCCTGGACATCAACATGCCGGGCCTGGGTGGGGCCAAAACCCTGGCGCGCCTCCGCAGCCTCCAGACCAGCCTGCCCGTCCTGCTCACCACGGGCAGGGTCGATCAGGCGGCGCTCAACCTCGTCGAGGCGCACCCGAACGTCACCCTGCTCCCCAAGCCCTTCAGCCTGAACGAGCTCAGGGCACACCTGAACGCGCTTGCCCAGGGCCCTGCCAGTCCCAAGCAGGGCTAGGAATTCGTCTTGCCCGCGCCGATCAGCCCGTAGCTCTTGAGCTTGCGATACAGCGTGGCGGAGCCGATCTGGAGCTGCTCGGCGGTGCGGGTCTGGTTGCCGCTGTTGAGGGCCAGGGCTTGCAGGATGTAGTCCTTCTCCACCGCATCGAGGGGCCGGACGGTGCCGTCGGAGACGGCTGGGAGGGGGCGGGCCTGCCGGACTTCTTCGGGCAGGTCCTCCAGCTCCACCCGGGTTCCCGGTGCCAGGGCCACGGCCCGCTCCATGGCGTTCTCCAGCTCGCGCACATTCCCGGGCCAGCTGTAGCGGATGAGCTGGTCGGTGGTGCCCGGGGTCAGCCCGGTGATCTTGCGCTTCATCTGCAGGGCCGAGGCGGCGAGGAGGACCCGGGCCAGGGGCAGGATGTCCTCCCGCCGCTCCCGGAGGGCCGGCACGGGCAGCTCGACGACCTTGAGCCGGTAGTAGAGATCCTGCCGGAAGGTGCCGGCGGTGACGTCTGCAGCCAGGTTGCGGTTGGTGGCGGCGAGGATGCGGACATCCACCTTGCGGCTCTTGTTCTCGCCGACGCGCCGGATCTCCCGCTCCTGGATGGCCCGCAGAAGCTTCACCTGCATGCCCGGGGACACCTCGCCGATCTCGTCCAGCAGCAGGGTCCCGCCGTTGGCCGATTCGAACAGGCCTGGACGGTCATGGGTGGCGCCCGTGAAGGCGCCCCGGGCGTGGCCGAAGAGCTCGCTCTCCAGCAGGGTCTCGGTGATGGCCCCGCAGTTGACGGCGATGAAGGGGCCGGCGGCCCGGGTGGATTCCTCATGCACCAGCCGGGCGATGCGCTCCTTGCCCGAGCCGCTCTCGCCGGTGATGAGCACCGTGGAGTCCACCTTGGCCACCCGGCAGGCCAGATCCACGAGGCGCTTCATGCCCGGGCTCTTGGCAATGATCCCGAGTGCGGGCGCCTCCCCTTCGGGCAGCACGAGGACGAGGGCCCGCTTGTGCTCCTTGAGCTTCCGCTCGGCGGCCTTCAGGGTCTCGGTCACCCGGTGGATGGAGACGTCCAGGCAGTCGGCCAGGCGGGTCTTGTCGAAGAAGCGCAGCTCCCCCGCCCGCGCATCGCCCCACTCTTCCCGGGTGCGGCCGAAGAGGTGGCAGCCCGCATCGCCCTTGCCCAGGCAGCGGTCCTCCAGGACGAATATCTCCTGGCCCACCGTGCGGCTGAGGTAGCCGCTGATGAGTCCGCTTATGGTCCAGCACATGGGCGCGTCCGCCCGGCCGAAATGGAGCAGATGCTGCTCCGCCTCATACGAGGCCACCAGCATCATGCCTTCCTTGGACAGGGGATCCCGGCTTCCCGCTTCTATTCCGAACAGGCCCCCAAGGCTGGGTAGGTGGCTGCCGGCGCGGCGCCACTCCTCGTCGTTCCGCCACTTGTACTCCGCATGCAGGGCCTCGGCCATGCGCCAACCGTGGGCGAAGCCAAACTGGGTGAGCACCGTGCGGGCGGCGGTGAAGCCGAAGTTCTCGACCAGGTACTTGCGCAGCAACCCCATGGCCACCGCATCGAGGATGATGGCCCGCTGACCGGCGAAGCGGATGACCCCTCCTTCTGGATCCAGCTCCAGAAGTTCCTTGTGATCCAGATCCTCGGCACGCATCGGTGGCCTTCATCCTTCGGACTGAAGGAGTGGGTCGTTCATCTTGATTGACCATAGCACCGATGCCATCAAATGAAATAAATATAAATGTTGATTTAATTAATATTTAATAAATGGCTCGGATCCTGCTCTTTAGAACTCCAGTCGTAGAGGAGTTCCACCTTGAGTATCCCTGACACAGTGATTCGACGGACCGGCTTCTGGGCCGCCGTGCTGACGGGCGTGGCTCTGGTGGGTTCCCAGTTCGCCTGTGATCAACCTCAAACGACCCTGGCGGCCCCGGGGTTTCCTCACGCCAGTCGAAGGGTTGCACCGCCAGCGAAACCTATGGTGGCGGAAAGGATTACTCCATCCAGACCCGTCTCCGTCACCCAGAAGGCGGCTTCCAACGGCTGAGTGAACGCCCGTATCGATTTTCCCCAACGGTGTGCGCTACCGGCGTCCGCTTGGCTTTGCCCCGCACGTCCTAATCCACGTCTAACTGGAGTTCCACATGCACTGCACGAAACGACTGTTTGCCTGGCTGACGGTCCCGCTGGGCCTGCTACTTCTGGTCACAGGTTGCAACGGGCAGAAGCCTATCCTCGGTGGTGGTGGAAGCGCCACCCTGGCCCCTACCGTGACGCTGGTCAGCCCCACTGACAACGCCAGTACCGTGTCCATCACAACCACCATCACCGCTGGATTCAGCGAGCCGGTGGCACCGCTCACCGGGGGCGCCTCCTTCACCGTGACCGGCGCGGTCGTGGGTACCAATCCCACCGGTACCGTCACCCTGGATCCTTCCGGCCTGGTCACCACCTTCACCCTCACCCCGACCACCACCCTGGCGCCCTTCACCTATTTCACCGCCACTATCACCGGGGCGAGGAGCCTCGCCACGGGCTTGCCCATGGCAAGTCCCTTCGTCTGGCACTTCACCAGCGGCTCGCCCTTGGACATCATCCGGCCCAGGGTGACCGTAACTACGCCCGTGACGACGAGCCCGGGACCTTCCCCATTGGCACCGGCCAATGCGTCCATCACGGCGACCTTCACGGAACCCCTCGCCCCCGCCACGGTCACCGCCAGCAGCTTCACGGTCACAACCCCTGACCCCGGCACGTCGCCCGTGGGACTCGTGACCTACTCAACCGCCAGCCGGACAGCCATCTTCACACCCGACGCACCGCTGACAGTCGGCACTGTCTATACCGCCACCATCCTTGCTTCAGTCACAGACCTAGCCGGCAATCAATTGGCCGGGAATCAGGCACTGCTGCCCGCGTTCAGCACCTACATCTGGTCCTTTACCGCCACAGCCGCCGATGTCTCGGCACCCACGATCATCCTGACCAGCCCAACCCAGCTCGCCACCGAAGTGGCCACCAATGCCGCCATCAACGCCACTTTCAGCAAGGCGATGGATCCCCTCACCTTCACCACCGCAACCTTCACCGCGCAGACCATGGGGATGCCCACGGGGCCCATCCTGGCCGGCACGGTCAGCTATGACCCCCTGTCCCGGATCGCCACCCTGCTTCCTTCGAGCGAGCTTGCACCTAGCACGACCTATGCCGCGACGGTCATGGGTGCCCAGGACCTCGCCGGCAACCTCCTGGCCGCGGGCATCGCTCCCAACCCATGGACCTTCACCACTGGGACGGCACACCTGCCCATGTCCATCGCCCTGGGTGCGGCCGCGGTCAACGGCATCATGGCCACCTCCGCCATCACCAACACTGGCGCGGCAACCATGATCAACGGCAACGTGTGCCTGGAGCCCGGAACGTCCAATGGCCTGCTGCCTGTGCAGGTGAACGGCCAGGTCCACATCAACGACACCGTCTCCCATCAGGCCGCCATCGACCTGCTGGTGGCCTACACCTTTGCTAAGAACCTGCCCCCTGGCACCACCGTGACTGCGGGTGCGGACTTGGCGGCCGTGTATCCCTTGGGCATTCCCCCCGGAACCTACACTTCTGGCAGCACCATCCTCGTGTCGACGCCCCTGATCATGGATGCTGGTGGGAACGCCAACGCAGTATGGGTGTTCCAGATCGGCTCATCGCTGACCACCACCGCCAACATCAGCCTTGTGAACGGTGCTCAGGCCAAGAACATCTACTGGGTGCCCACCCTGGACGCGACCATCGGTGTCGGCTCGACCTTCTACGGAACGGTCGTGACAGGCCGGGATGCCACCGCCAAGACCGGGGCCGTGATCAACGGTCGAATCCTGGCCGGGGCGACCCTTGCCGGAACCATCGCCCTCGACACCAACACCGTCAACGTCCCCGCCCCCTAACGGGACTCTCAAAATCCCCCCCCACCCTCTCAAGGAGAACACATGAAGCTGTTCAAGATTTCAGGAATGCTCGGTCTGGTGGCCCTCGCCCTCATCGCCAGCACCCCGATCCAGGCCCAGGATTCAGGTTGGTATGCCGGATTCAATGTCGGCAAGACCAAGGCGAAGATCGATGACGAGAAGATTACCAGCGGCATCGTGGGAGCGGGTTTTACCGTCACCTCGATCCAGGATCATGACGATGGCACCGGCTTCAAGGTGTTCGGCGGCTATCAGTTCAACAAGTACTTCGCCTTCGAGGGCGGCTACTTCGACCTGGGCAAGCTGGGCTACGAGGCCGCTACCCTGCCCCTGGGCGCGCTGAACGGTCAGATCAAGGTCAAGGGCTTCAACTTCGACGCAGTCCTCAATCTCCACTTCACGGAGAAATTCTCCGCCTTCGGGCGGGTCGGGCTTACCAACGCCGAAGCCAAGGATTCCTTCACGGGAACCGGTGCCGTGGTCGTGCTCAATCCTGATCCCAGCGAGCGGGCCACCAACGTCAAGTTCGGCGCCGGCCTCCAGTACGACTTCACCAGGTCCTTCGGGATGCGCGCCGAGATTGAGCGCTACCGAATCAATGACGCGGTGGGCAACAAGGGGGACATCGACATGCTCTCCCTGGGCATGCTCTTCCGCTTTGGCCGCAAGGCTCCCGCTCCGGTGGCCTACACCCCGGCCCCCGAGCCTGTGGTCGAGCAGCCGCCCCCCTACGTGGCACCTGTCCCGGTGGTAGTGGTTGCTCCGGTGGAGCCCAAGATCCAGCAGTACTGCACCATCCTGGAACTCACCTTCGAGATTGATAAGGGCGTCATCCAGCGCGATGACATGGAAAAGCTGGCCGTGGTTGGGACGTTCATGACCAAGTATCCCGGCACCACCGCGGTGATCGAAGGTCACACTGACAACGTCGGCACGGAAGAGCACAACCTGAAGCTGTCCAAGGAACGGGCTGAAAACGTGGTCACCTATCTGGTGGACACCGTCCATGTGGACCGCAGCCGCCTGTCGGCCGTGGGTTACGGCTGGACGCGCCCCATCGCGGACAATGCAACCGACGAAGGCAAGCGCGAGAACCGTCGCATCAACGCAGTCGTTTCCTGCGCAACGGATCTCGAAGGCCTGACGGTCAAGCCTGCCCGGATCACCATCGCCCTGGAAGTGGAATTCGATCTTCTGAAGGACGAAGTGAAGCCCGAGTACCGTGACGGACTCCGCAAGGCGGCTAACTTCCTGAAGGCCAATCCCGCCGTCACCGCGACGGTGGAAGGCCACTCCGGCAAGACCAAGACCACCGATGCTTCGGCCATGGCGATTTCAAAGCGCCGCGCCGAGAACGTTGTCACCTACCTGGTGGACAACTTTGGGGTGGAGCGCTCACGCCTCACCGCCGAGGGCTTTGGCAAGACGCGCCGGTTTGCCTACAGCGACACGCCCGAACTACAGCAGGAGAACCGTCGGGTCAACATCATCATCAACTACCCCAGCTCTATGAAGAAGTAGAGGACAGCCATGACGACCTTCGAAGTGCCTCAGATCCCCACCAATCCCACCAACGATCCTCGGCCCCAGAATCCCGGCCAGGAGCGGCAGATCGGGGATACCCCCAACCCCCGCGAGGTGACCGCCTCGAAGAAGGTGGACGACCTCTCCCGGCACGATTCCAAGCACAGCCTCGACCCCAAGCAGGACCCCAAGCACAACCCGCGGGAGAAGGTGACGGAAGCCCCTAAGCCCGGCTGCTGTGATCCAGCCCCCGGTGCCCCCAAGAAATAGCCACCTCAGCGGACCGACCCGACCTCAGGGTCGGCCCGGTGCCTTCAACGCAGCGACTGCCATCGAGTTCCCGAGCCGAGTGGAATCCGATGAACCCAACTTCCACCTGGACCCGCCTTGGCCACTGGCCGAATACAGGCGGCCCCGCTGGGAGGACTTCGAAACCCCAATCGCCCATCGGGCAGAAACGAGAACCCACCATGCGTAATTTCAAGATTGCTCCCTCGACCGCCATCATGGCCTATGCGTCCATGGTGATGCTGACTGGCGTACCTGTTCTGGCATCGGATGCCGACCACAAGATCGAGCACGCCGCCAAGACCAGCTACAACTTCAAGACTCACCTCAAGGACGACCACATCAAGGTGGATGCCAAGGATGGCGTGGTCACCCTGACGGGGACCGTGGCCCGCGACTACCACAAGTTCCTGGCCCAGGAGACCGTGGCCGGCCTGCCGGGCGTGAAGAGTGTGGACAACAAGCTGGGGGTCGTGGGTGAGCAGCCCGCCGAGCACTCCGATGGTTGGATCACCATGAAGGTGAAGACCGTGCTGGCCTTCCACAAGAACGTCAGCGCCTCGGGCACCGAAGTAAACACCCAGAACGGCGTGGTCACCCTCACCGGCAAGGCCGACAACCTCAGCCAGAAGCAGCTGACCGGCGAATATGCCAAGGATGTGGAGGGCGTCACCGAAGTCCGCAACGACCTGGTGATCGCCAAGTCCGGCCGCCGCACCCTGGGCGACAAGGTGGACGACACCTCCATCACCGCCCAGGTGAAGTCCACCCTGCTGTTCCACAAGTCCACCAGCATGCTCGCCACCAAGGTCTCCACCCTGAACGGGGTGGTCAGCCTGCACGGCGAGGCGAAGAATGCCGCTGAGCGGGATCTGGTCACCAAGCTCGTCGAGGACATCCACGGCGTGCAATCCGTCCACAACCGTATGACGGTGCGTTAGGTCCTTCCCTTGCCCGGTCCCCGGAAGGTTCGGGGCCGGGGCTTCACCGTCCTTAGAAAGGAGCCTCCATGCTCTGGACCATCGCCATCATCCTGCTCGTCCTGTGGGCCGTGGGCCTCGTCAGCGCCTACACCATGGGCGGCTTCATCCACATCCTGCTGGTCGTGGCTGTCGTCGTCGTCCTCATCCGGCTCATCCAGGGCCGGAGAGTCCTCTAAGGAGCGCCCCCATGCTCAAGAAACGCAAGGCGTACGAAAGCAACCTCGAGGCCCAGCTGGCCATGTGGAAGGCCGACATCGACGTGCTCCAGGCCAAGGCCAAGCGAGCCGAAGTGGGCGCCAAGGTGCAGTACGACAAGACCCTCGACAGCCTTGAGCGCACCCACGCCGAGGCCGGCAAGCGCCTGCGCAGCCTGCAGGAGGCCGGTGACGACACCTGGGACAGCGTCAAGGCCGGAACGGAAAAGGCCTGGGCGGAGTTCCGCGATCTGTTCCACCCCACCAAAAACACACGCTGACCCCGGACCCCCAGGCCCCAAGGCCCCGCCCGGATCCCGATCACCCATTCCCTCCCTATGGAGCCAGACATGAGCAAGCATCCCGCGGTCCTCGAGCACGAGCTGTTCAACGAGAAGACCAGCATCGAGCTGGTGGCCCTGCTGAACCAGTCGCTCGCGGACACCCTCGACCTGGCCTACCAGACCAAGCAGGCCCACTGGAACGTGAAGGGGCCGAACTTCTACGGCCTCCACCTCCTCTTCGACCAGCTCTACATCCAGCTGGGCACCACCGTGGACGATCTGGCCGAGCGCGCCGTGGCCCTGGGCGGTCAGGCCCTGGGCACCATCCGCGCTGCCGGGAACGCCTCCCATCTGGAGGAATACCCCCTGGAGGCGAAGCAGAGCATGGATCACGTGAACGCCCTCGTGGACCGCTATAGCGACTACACCAGCCGGGTCCGCCATGCCATCCGGAAGGCCGAGAAGCTCGGTGACCAGGACACGGCAGACCTCTACACCTCGGTGAGCCGCGCCATGGACAAGGCCCTGTGGATGCTGACAGCCAGCCAGGAAGCCTGAGTTCCTCCTCCTGGAGCATGCCATGCCCATCGCCCTCGAGATCACCCTAATCCTGGTCCTGGTCGCCTTGGCCGTCGGCCTGGTGCCCCTGCTCCACCAACTCCGTCGGACGGCCCAGAGCCTCGACCTCTTCCTGCTCTCCACCCGGAGGGACCTGACGCAGATCGCCGAGGATGTCCATGCTTCCAGGCTCCGCATGGACCACCTGGCGGGCTCCCTCGCGGGCTCCCTGGCCGAGCTGTCGGTCTTCGCCAAGTCGGTCGGGGAAGTGGGCACCACCGTGTCGGAGTGGCACACCCGCTTTCGAAACACCATTGACTCCGCCTCCCGCAATTTCGGAGGTGTCATCGGAGGGATCAGCGCCGTGCTGGCCTTCTTCAAGAGCAAGTCCACCCAGCAAGATCCCGAATAGGACCCTGACCATGAGCGAACCCAAGACCTCTTCCTACGGCACCACCCTTCTCACCTTTCTCGCGGGCGCCGCCGTCGGCGCGGTGGTGGTGGCCCTCACCACCCCCAAGACCGGCCCCGAGCTCCGCGGCGACCTGAAAGACCTCTCCCTCCGCGCGAAGCGCAAGGCTGGGGAGTTCGCCGATGACGCGAGCGACACCTGGGAGGACCTGAAGGGCCGCACCGCCCTCGCGGCGGCAGATCTCAAGCGCGGCATGGCCGACGCCGCCAACGACCTGCGGGGCTGACCATCCCCAGGGGTTTCGCCGACCCTTCCACCCGTCCGGAACCCGACCGTTCCCAACCAGCTCTTCCTTGGCCATCGACGCCCACGTACGGAGCTCGGTCGGCCCACCCATGGACCCACTGAAAGGCACCCCATGAACCTCTGGAAAACACTTCCCTTCGCCAGCGCCCTCCTGGTCGCCCAGGCGGGGGTGGCCTTCATCACACCCACTCCGAATCCCAACCTAGCCCCCGCACCGGTAGCCCAGTCCTCCGACGTACCCCTTTACCGGGTGACGGTGGTGCAGGGCTCGGCCAAGGCCATCAACTACCGGAACCTGAAGTATTCGACCGAGATCGATCTGCTCGGCACCGTGCTAGTGCCCCACGCCTCGGGCGAGGCGCGGGTCAAGAGCATGGACGGGGCGATCCAGATCTCGGCCAAGTTCAAAAACCTGCCTCCAGCCTCGACCTTCGGAGGGGAATTCCTGACCTATGTGCTGTGGGGCATCTCGCCAGAGGGCCGGGCCTCGAATCTGGGTGAGGTCCTCCTCAAGCATGGCAAGGGCAGCGTCAAGGTCAGCGAGAAGCTGCAGACCTTCGGCCTCGTGGTGACCGCAGAGCCCTATTTCGCGGTGACCCAGCCCAGCGACGTGGTCGTGCTGGAGAACGCGGTGCGGAAGGGCTCCAAGGAGCAGTTCGAGTTCATCGACGCCAAGTATGAGCTGCTCAAGCGCGGCCAGTACACCTTGAACCTGAACCCCCTGGAGCCGCTGGTCATGGATGCCAAGACCTCGCTCGGGGTCTACCAGGCCCGCAATGCGGTGCGCATCGCCCGGGCGGCAGGCGCCTCAGCCTACGCTCCGGATGCCTTCGGCAAGGCCCAGCAGTACCTGGCCCAGGCCGAGACCCCCAAGGAGGGTGCCAAGGTCCGGGCCATCGCGGCCCGGGAGGCCGTCCAGCGGGCCGAGGACGCGCGTCTCATCGCCGTCCAGCGGCAGCAGGTGGAGCAGGTGGCCCTGGAACGGAAGCTGAACCAGGACAAGGTGAACGAGGCCAACCGGGAAACCGCCAAGGCTGCCGCCGCCCAGGATGCCGCGCTCCGCCTGTCGCGGCAGGCCGCTGCGGAGAACCAGGGCCTGCGCACCGCGAACGAGGGGCTGCAGACCCGGAACCAGGGGCTGGAGGTCCGCAATGAGAACCTGCAGGCCCGCAACGAGGGGCTGCGGAACCGGTTGATGGTGGAGCTCAATGCCGTGCTCCAGACTCGTGCGACGGCCCGGGGCCTCATCGTGAACATGTCCGGCGTCCTGTTTGAGAATGGCAAGGCGGAGCTAGTACCCGCCGCCCGGGAGAAGCTCGCCAAGATCGCCGGGATCCTCTCCACCCACAAGGGGCTGAAGATCGAGGCCGAGGGCTTCACGGACAGCAACGGCAGCGATGCCTCCAACCAGGTCCTGTCCGAAAAACGGGCACAGAACACCAGGGACTACCTCGTGCAGCAGGGCGTCGCCACGGACGCCATCAGCTTCAAGGGCTTCGGCGAGAGCAATCCCATCGCCACCAATGAGACATCAGCCGGGCGCCAGGAGAACCGGCGGGTCGAGCTGGTGGTCTCGGGCGAGGGCCTTTCGGCTCCCAAGGCCGCCGGCCTCTGAGGCAAACCCAGGGGCGCCGGGGAGATCCCGGCGCCCCATCCCATGTCCATGCCTCACCTGCCAGGAGCCAATCAATGAGCCAGCTCGTCATGTTCTCCAACTCACCCGTGAAAGCCTCGTCGATCATCGGCACCCGCGTGGTCAACGCCAAGGCCGAGAGCCTGGGCGAGATCCGGGAAATCGTCATCGATCCGAAGACAGGCCGGGTGGCCTACGTCGTCGTCGCGTTCGGCGGATTCCTCACCATGGGGGAGAAGCTGTTCGCCATCCCCTTCACGGCCTTCGACTACAACTTGACCAACAACGAATACGTTCTCCACGTCCCCAAGGAGCGCCTCGAGCAGGCCCCTGGCTTCGACTCGGAACACTGGCCTTCCATGTCCGACGAAAAGTGGAATCGCGACGTCTACAGCTTCTACGGACGGGCCCCCTACTGGGAATAGCACCATGCCCGAGGCACGGCGGAACCCTGGTCCACACCACCGGGACCCCCGCCGAGCCACCAGTCGGTGCCAGAGCCCCCGCCCGAACCGTCAGCCCAAACCAGGAACGGAGTCCCGCCATGAGCCAGTCGAACCCACCTTCCGTGATGCCCGCGCTGCTCACCTTTCTCGCCGGCGCCGCCCTCGGTGCCATCGTGGTGGCCCTCACCACGCCCAAGTCGGGCCCCCGGCTCCGCAGGGACCTGAAGAACCTGTTTCGCCGCAGCAGGGATCGCGCCCATCGGGCCGCCGAAGGTCTGCGCGGCCAGGGGCCCCGATCCCGCCGGACCTATGTCTGGCACATTCCGGGCGCCAAGGGCGACCACCCGATCTCTGTGAACGACCTGCCCGGCTGAGCCGGACCCGAATCCGCCCATGCGCCAAGGAACCCGAAAACACGAGAAGGGAATCACGATGATGGCCCTGGTCCATGGGGAACGGCTGGCCTACACGGATGAGGGGGAGGGACCACCCCTGCTCTTCGTCCACGGCTTTCCCTTGAACGGGGACTGCTGGTCCAAGCAGCTGGACGCCTTCAAGGCCACGAACCGCGTGCTCACGCCTGACCTGCCCGGGTTCGGCGCCAGCGGGCCCCTGGTTGGCCCCGCCACCATGGCCCGGTACGCCGAGGATCTCTTCACCCTGTGCCAGCACCTGGAGACCGGCCCCGTGGTCATGGTGGGCCATTCCATGGGGGGCTACATCGCCCTGGCCTTCGCCAGGGCCTATCCCCTCTTCCTCCGGGGCCTGGTACTGGTCAGCACGAAGGCCGCAGCCGACGCACCCGACGTGGCCGCGACGCGGCGCGAGACGGCAAAGAAGGTCCAGGGCGGCGGCTTCGGGGCGCTCGTGAAGGGCCTGATGCCGAAGATGCTCTCGGCCCGGCCCTCGAACCCAGGCCTGGACCAAGCCGTGCGCAACATCATGTGGACGTCCAGCCCCCATGGCGTGGTTGCCGCCCTGCTGGGCATGGCGGACCGGCCGGATCAGCGGGGCCATCTCGACGAACTCCGAATGCCGACCCTGGTGGTGACCGGGGCCGACGACATGCTCGTGCCACCCGGCGAAGCCGCGGAGCTGGCCCGGGGTATTCCCGGGGCCGAGCTGGTCATGATCCCCGAGGCCGGCCACCTGGTGGCCTACGAGCAGCCCTTCGCCTTCAACGAAGCGCTGAAGGCCTGGCTGGAAGCCCTTCCGGACCACGAGCCGGGGCAACCTCCGGCCCGCCTGGTCACGCCACCTCACACCCCCTCCCAAGGAGACCCATCATGAACGAGCGCAACGCAGTGGTCGGCGTGTTCCTCACCCACCTGGAGGCCGAAGGCAGCATCAAGGAACTCCAGCTGGCAGGGTTCAACATGAAGAAGCTCTCCATCGTGGGCAAGGACTTCCACACGGAGGAGCACGTCATCGGCTACTACAACGCCGGGGATCGCATGAAGGTCTGGGGCAAGCTCGGCGCCTTCTGGGGCGGTTTCTGGGGCTTGCTGTTCGGGTCCGCCCTCTTTGTGGTGCCCGGTCTGGGTTCCCTGGTGGTCTTCGGACCCCTGGTGGGCTGGATGGTGGGCGCCCTGGAAGGGGCCCTCACGGCTGGGGGCTGGGCGTGGTGGCCGCGGCGCTCTACAGCCTCGGCATCCCCAAGGACAGCTGCCTCCAATACGAGACCGCCGTCCGTTCCAACCGCTTCCTGGTGATCACCCACGGCACCGCCGAGGAAGCCGACAGGGCCAAGGACATCCTCATGCTGGCCGGGGCTGCGCATACCGGCGTACACGCGGAATGCTGCCGCGAACTCGTCAGCGTCACCTGAGCCACCGCCCGGCCGCTCCTTGCGTGATCCAGGCCGGACTTGAAGAGAGGAACCACCATGCGAGCCCTTGTCTACCATGGCCCCGGCAAGAAGGCCTTCGAGGAACGGCCGGACCCCGTCCTCGTGGACGCCAGCGATGCCATCGTCCGGATCACCAGGACCACCATCTGTGGCACCGACCTTCACATCCTGAAGGGCGATGTCCCCACGGTGGCGGAGGGCCGGATCCTCGGGCACGAGGGGGTCGGCATCGTCGAGCAAGTGGGGGGGAGTGTCACGAACTTCGCGGTCGGGGACCACGTCCTGATCTCGTGCATCTCCTCCTGCGGGCGGTGCGCCAACTGCAGGACGGGCATGTACTCCCACTGCGAGAGCGGCGGCGGCTGGATCCTCGGCAACCTCATCGACGGCACCCAGGCCGAGCGGGTCCGGATCCCCTTCGCCGACCACAGCCTGTACCCCATTCCCGCCGGCGTGGATGAGGAGGTGCTCGTCATGCTGAGCGACATCCTCCCGACGGGCTTCGAGTGTGGCGTCCTCAGCGGCGCCATCAAGCCCGGGGATTCCGTGGCCATCGTCGGGGGCGGCCCCATCGGCCTGGCCGCGCTCCTCACGGCCCGCTTCTACTCGCCGGCGGAGATCATCGTGGTCGATGTGGATGACAACCGCCTCGAGGCGGCGAAGCGGTTCGGCGCCACCTGGATCGTGAACAACAGCGATGGCCAGGCCGTGGAACGCGTGATGGCGCTGACCGGGAACCGAGGCGTGGACGTGGCCATCGAGGCCATCGGGCAGGCCGCGACCTTCGACATCTGCCAGGCCATCGTCACTGCGGGCGGGCACATCGCCAACATCGGCGTCCACGGCAAGCCGGTCCAGCTGAACCTGGACAAGCTCTGGTCGCACAACATCACGCTCACCACCCGGCTGGTTGACACCGTCTCCACCCGCATGCTCCTGAAGTCGGTGGTCGCCGGGAAGCTGCAGCCGACGCAGTTGATCACGCACCGATTTCCCCTGGCCCAGGTCCTGAAGGCCTATGACACCTTCAGCCAGGCCAAGGAGGAGCGGGCCCTGAAGGTGATCTTGACCAATGAGTAGATACCGTACGCTCACACTCGCGGGTGCTGCCCACCTGGGGCGGCCGGGACGGCGGAAGGGCTTCCACACCCAGCAGCCCGGCGAGGTGGCCTCGAAGCTTCTGGGCGTGCCGTTCGAGACCCTGGACGAGCAGGCCCAGCGGGTGGCGGAGCACGTGGCGGAGGGCCGCCACATCGCCCGGAACGTCACGGACGACTACGACGAGGGCACGACCTTAGGCCAGCGCGCCGCGGACGTCGTCGCGAGCTTCGGCGGCTCCTGGACCTTCGTGGGGCTCTTTGCCAGCGTCATGGTCGTCTGGGTCGGCCTCAATGCCTTCTTGCTGGCGAGCCGCGGGAGGACCTTCGACCCCTACCCCTACATCCTTTTGAACCTCTTCCTGTCCATGCTGGCGGCCATCCAGGCGCCGGTCATCCTCATGTCCCAGAACCGCCACTCGGAGCGGGACCGGCTCAATGCCCAGCATGACTACGAGGTCAACCTCAAGGCCGAGCTCGACATCATGCTGCTGCACGAGAAGCTGGACCTGCTGCGTGAGAAGCAGTGGGAGGAGCTGCTGGCGATCCAGAAGGAGCAGCTGGAGCTCCTGGCCACCTTGCTCCCGAAGCGGGACCTCGCCCCGTGAGTTGCGCACCCGGCCGCCCGGCCCACCAGGCCAGCCCGCACCGGCTCTCACCGTCCTGGGTCCTGGTCAGCTGTCTGCTCTGCTCGGGGTGCGCGCGCCTGCCGGACCTGAAGTATCTGAAGGAGCCGCTCCATGCCCCCACCATTCCGCGGGTGGTGGATGGTCAGGGCGTGCTGAGCGAGAAGGCCGCGTCCGCCCTGCTGGCCCGTCGGCTCGGCCATGCCAAGGTCGATGCCGGGTACCTTGCGGGCCTGGAAGAGGCCGCCACGGGCCGCCCCCTCATCGCCGGCAACCAGGTGACGCTCCTCTTCGACGGGCCCATGACCATCGCCGCCATGATGGTGGCCGTGTCCCAGGCCCGGGATTCCATCAACCTGGAGACCTACCTCTTCGATCAGGATCCCCTGGGCATGCAGTTCGCCGATCTGCTGATCGCCAAGCAGAAGGAGGGGGTCCAGGTCAGCATCATCTACGACTGTGTGGGGACACTGGGCACGCCGCAGGCGTTCTTCGACCGCATGCAGGAGGCCGGCATCCGCCTTCTGCCCTTCCAGCCCGTGAGTCCCCACCACAAGCTCCTGGGCTGGCGCATCAACAACCGCGACCACCGGAAGATCCTGGTCGTGGATGGCAGGGTGGCCTTCACGGGCGGGGTGAACATCACCGCGAGCTATTCGCGCAGCTCGCTGTTCCGCTCCACCCGCAAGGCGAAGGCCGGGGTCGTGGGGTGGCGGGACACCCACCTGCAGATCGAAGGCCCCGCCGTGGCCGCCCTCCAGTGGATGTTCCTGGACAACTGGACCAGCCAGCAGGCGGGCGCCCTGCCGGCGCGCGACTACTTCCCCACCCTGGCCCCGGCGGGCGACAAGGTGGTGCGAGTGCTCGGCAGCCAGCCAGGGAGCCACCACGAGATCTTCAAGGCCTATTTCGTGGCCATCCAGGGCGCCCGCACCTCGATCCACATCGCCTCGGCCTACTTCGTGCCGGATGCCCAGATCTCGAAGGCCCTGCAGCAGGCGGCGCGGCGTGGCGTGGACGTGAAGCTCATCCTGCCCAGCGTCTCCGACAACTGGCTGACCTCCCAGGGCTCGCACTCCTTCTACCAGGCCATGCTGGACGCAGGGGTGAGGATCTACGAGCTGAAGACCTCCGTCCTGCACGCCAAGACCGCCGTCATCGACGGCGTCTGGTCCACGGTGGGCTCTACCAACCTGGACACGCGCAGCTTCCTCCACAACAAGGAGGTGAACGTGGTCGTCCTGGGGGACGCGTTTGGCCTGGAGATGGAGGACGCCTTCCAGGCTGACTTGAAGGGCTCCAAGGAGATCACTCGAGAGACCTGGAAGCGGCGCCCCTACCTGCAGCGGTTCAAGGAGTGGTGTGCGCGCCTCACGTCCTACTGGCTGTGAACAGCCTCGGACACGGACGGAACCATGGGCCGATCCGAGCCGCCCCGCCAATCCACACCAGGAGATGGTCATGTACAGCCTTGAAGAGACACTGATCCACCAGGGGTGGACCGATCAGGCTGGGGCCGCTGCGGCAGCGCCCCGGGCACCCGTGACTCCCTCGGCCGCTGAGGGACCGCAGGGACTGGTGGATGGCCCCAGGCCCCTCGATGCCACCCAGGCTGCGTACGCCCTGGTTCCGGGTCGCCGCCCCGGCCCAGAGGAGAGTCCCCGTGGATGGGCGACGGAGCGGGAGATCGCGGCCAGGGCGCGCGATCACATCTATACCTAGGCCGATTCGTTGGCTCCCTTTTTCGATCCCTCACCCTGAAGGAACGCCCATGTCAGCGGATTCCGCCTCAACCCGACCTGCAGACTCCGACCTCGATGGGTTCGCAGGGCTGACGGAGGACGAAGCCAGGCAGCGCCTGCTGCGGGATGGCCCCAACGAGCTGCCCTCCAAGGAGAGCCGGGGCCTCCTGGGCATCGCCTGGGAGGTGGTCCGGGAACCCATGTTCCTCCTGCTGGTGGGTGCGGGTTCGCTCTACCTGCTGATGGGAGAGCTCCAGGACGCCCTGCTGCTCCTCGGCTTCGTGTTCGTGGTCATGGGCATCACCATCGTGCAGGAGCGGCGGACCGAGCATGCCCTCGAGGCCCTCCGGGACCTCTCCAGTCCGCGGGCCCTGGTGGTGCGGGCGGGACAGCAGCGTCGCATCCCAGGCCGGGAGGTCGTCAGCGGCGACATCCTGATCGTGACAGAAGGTGATCGCGTTCCCGCCGATGCCATCTACCGGTCCGGCACCAGCCTGGCGGTCGATGAATCCCTGCTCACGGGGGAGTCCGTGCCCGTTCGGAAGAGCGCCTCCACCGAGGCGAAGGCACTGGACGTTCCGGGCGGTGATGACCTGCCGTCCCTGTTCTCCGGAACGCTGGTGACGGCGGGCCGCGGCCTGTTGGAAGTGGTGGGTACCGGACTCCAGACGGAACTCGGAAAGATCGGCACGGCGCTCGCGCTGGTGGTGCCGGAGCGCACCTTCCTGCAGCGGGAGACGGCCCGC
This sequence comes from Geothrix sp., assembly GCF_049292215.1. Lineage (GTDB taxonomy): Bacteria > Acidobacteriota > Holophagae > Holophagales > Holophagaceae > Geothrix. The sequence goes on from NZ_JBATQW010000071.1 coordinate 43,689, forward strand.
CTGGTCCGGATCCTGGCGGTCACGGGCCTCGGGGCCTGCACCGTCGTGGTCTTCCTGTACGCCCTCACCCGGGGGAGCGACGCCAGGGCCTGGAAGGTGGGGCTGCTGGCCGGCATCACGCTGGCCATGGCGATCCTCCCGGAGGAACTGCCTGTCATCCTCACGGTCTTCCTGGCCCTGGGGGCCTGGCGCATCTCCCAGAACCGGGTGCTCACCCGGCGCCTGCCGGCCATCGAAAGCCTCGGCTCGGCGACCGTGCTCTGCGTGGACAAGACCGGGACCCTGACCCTCAACCAGATGACCCTGAAAGGCCTGGATGTGGATGGGCAGACCCCGGAGTTCTCCCAGGATGGGCCAGCCCCGCCGGAGCTGGTCCACGAGCTGCTGGAATACGCCATCCTGGCGGGTCGGCGGGATCCCTTCGATCCCATGGAGCGGGCCCTGGCGGCGGCGGGCAAGCGCTGGCTGACGGACACCGGGCGCCTGCACCCGGACTGGACGCTGGCGAAGGAATACCCGCTCGCGCCCGAGCTGTTGGCCGTCTCCCAGGCCTGGGACGATGGGTCCGGGCAGATCCTGTTGGCGACCAAGGGGGCGCCCGAGGCCGTGGCCGACCTCTGCCACCTGGCCGAGGACCAGCGGGCCGAGATCCGGGAGCGGGTGCTGCGCATGGCCTCCCGCGGGTTGCGCGTCCTGGGTGTGGCCCGCGGGCGCCGCCTCCCGGCGGAGCTCCCGGGGGCCCAGCACGACCTGGATCTGGACTTCATCGGCCTGCTTGGCCTGGAGGATCCCGTCCGCTCCAGCGTCCCCGCCGCGGTGGCCGAATGCCGCACCGCCGGCATCCGCGTCATCATGATCACGGGGGACTATCCGGCGACCGCGCAGAGCATCGCGCGGCAGGCCGGGATCGCCGACCCCGAGCAGGTCATCACCGGGCCCGAGCTCCAGGCCATGAGCGACGAGGTGCTGGCCGAGCGGATCCGGGAGGTGAGCGTCTTCGCCCGCATCGTCCCCCAGCAGAAGCTCCGCCTGGTGACGGCCCTGAAGGCCAATGGCGAGGTGGTGGCCATGACGGGGGACGGCGTGAATGACGCCCCGGCCCTGAAGGCGGCCCACATCGGCGTGGCCATGGGCGGCCGGGGGACCGACGTGGCCCGGGAGGCGTCTTCCCTGGTGCTCCTGGATGACGAGTTCGCCTCGATCGTGGCGGCCATCCGGCTGGGCCGACGCATCTACGACAACATCCGCAAGGCCGTGAGCTTCACGTTCGCCGTGCACGTGCCCATCGCGGGCCTGTCGCTGCTGCCCATCTTCATCCCGGGCTGGCCGCTGCTCCTGCTGCCGATCCACATCGTGTTCCTGGAGCTCGTGATCGATCCCTCCTGCTCACTCATCTTCGAAGCCGAGGAAGCGGAACCGGACGTCATGCGGCGGCCGCCCAGGGCCTCGGAGGAGCGGCTGTTCACCCTGAAATCCGTGGGGCTGGCGCTGGTCCAGGGCCTCACGGCCCTGGCTGCCTGTGTGGCGGTGTACCTCGTGGCCAGGCCGATCCGGGGTGATGCTGCGGCCCGGGCGCTGACCTTCGCGGCCCTGGTCGTGTCCTTCGTGGCGGTGATCCTCGCCAACCGGTCCTGGGCCCACAGCATGCTGAGCAGCCTGAGGCAGCCCAACACCGCGCTCTGGTGGGTGCTGGGCGGAACCACGGCCTTCCTGGCCCTGGTCCTGTCCTGGCCGGTCGCCCAGCGCCTCTTCCACTTCGCCCCGATCCGCGGGCTGGACCTGGTGATGGCGTGTTCGGCAGGGTTCGCCAGCATCCTCTGGTTTGAGGGGTACAAGGCGTTGCAGAGACACCAGCGGACCCCCGCACCAGCTGACCAGACCTGAGGAGCGCAAGCATGCCCCGATCTCAAGCATTGGCACCCACCCCTCCCCGTGCCTTCAAGGCATCGGATCCCATCGACCGGGTCGTCGCCTGCCTCGAGGCGGCCTCTGGAGCGGGGGCGCACTGGCTCCGGGGCTACGCCAAGGGCAAGGTGCGGATGGATCAGCTCTACCGCAGGGCCCTGCCATGGATCCCGCCCGGAGCGAACGTCCTCGACCTGGGATGCGGGATCGGCCTGCTGGGGCTGCTGCTGGAAGCGAGGGGGCTCCACAACGACACGCTCGGCATCGAGTGGGATGTGGCCAAGGCCCGGTTCGGCCAGCGGCTGGTCGAGGGCAGGGCGGCGACGCGGGTCGTCTGCGGGGACTTGTTCCAGGTGCCCTGGCCCCCCTGCTCGATGGTGACGCTGCTGGACGTGCTCCACTACCTGCCCGCCGAGCGCCAGCGCGCCTTGCTGGCCAGGATCGGCGCGCATCTCCCGGAGGGGGGCAGGCTCCTGCTCCGGGTGATGGATGCCCAGGTCGGAGGGATGGCGATCCTGACCCGCCTCGCCGAGTGGCTGGCCATCGGCTTCCGGTGGAACCTGGCGCCCAGCGTGCATTGGCGGCCCCTGGCCGACCTTCGGATCGACCTGGCCGAGGCTGGCTTCAGCCTGCTGCCGGCGCCGGGATTGACTGGATCCATGGGTGGAAACCAGCTCCTGCTCTGCGAGAAGGCGGCGAGGTGCGACCGGGGCCAGAATCCATCGAATTGAAGGGAGGGGCCCTTCGGCTTGATGGGCCGACCCGGGCCACCGCCCGTGTACTTCAAGACAAGTCGATGGGCTCAAGCATCTTCCAGGCTGGCACGGAATCCGCTGATTGACAGGTCCTGCTGGCGACCGTCCCTCGTGGAGGGTCAGCAGCTCACCGCGGGCACCCACCGGGAGCGACGACATGATCTCCATCGGACTCATCAACCTGGGCATTCTGCCCCTGCTTCTCGAGGCCATGACGCCCGCCTACGCGCAACACGATCAGCGCGAGCAGGACGCACGCAGGCAGCAGCAGGAGCCGGAGGGCAGGGGGAAACGGCCCCAGCCAGCCCGACCAGAGCGGCCGGAGAAGCCGCAGCCGCAGCACGAGGCCAAGCCCCAGGGACAGCCACGACCGGAACGGCCCGATCGCCAGGAGAAACCCCAGCCACGGCCTGCGGTGAAACCGGAGCGACCGTCCCAGCAGGAGCGGCCCACCCGCCGGGAATCGCCGCAGCAGCGGCCCGAGGTCAAGCTCGATCGACCGGCAGCGCCCGCCCGCCGGGCCGCTCCGGTCCAGGCGTCCCGGCCCACGCCGCGCGCCCAGCCACCGCATGAAAGACAGCATCAATCGGCCTGGCCTGCCCGTCGTGCGCAGAATTGGCAGACGGAACATCGGACCTGGCAGGCCCGGGGTGGCTATCGTGGCTACCGCATTCCCGACACCCGCTACCACGGCTTCTTTGGGCCCAGCCACGGGTTCCGGATGTTGCATTTCCCCCTGATTGTCATCGGCGGGTTCCCCAGGTTCCAGTTTAACGGCCTGTGGTTCAGCGTCATGGACCCCTGGCCCGAGTACTGGTCCGAGAACTGGTACGGAGACGACGACCTATACATCGAGTACTGGGGTGGCGGTTACTACATGCTCAATCGGAGACATCCGATGGATCGAATCGCCATCACAGTCCTGGTCGGCTAGGCCCGGGTAAGGGTGCCGAACGCGGTGACTGACCGCGGAGAGCCGCAGCAATGAATGTCTGAACTGGGTGCCGACATGACCGAAGCACGGCATCCATACAAACCATCCCGGTCGAGGAGGACTGCATGAACAAGACATTGGCTAGATTATTTCTACCTGCATTGTTGGCGGCGTTGGGTCCCGCGCCTGCCAGCGCCCAGATCCGGATCGGTGTGGATCTCCCATCGATCCACATCCGCATCGCGCCGGACGCCCCGCCACCCCCCCAGGTGGAAGTCCGGATGCGCCGCCCCAGCCGCAACCATCGGTGGATCGCCGGGTACTGGGATCGCCAGGATGACCGCTGGGCCTGGGCCCCGGGGCGCTGGGAACGGCCCTCGCGGCGCGGTTCAAGTTGGATCGCGGCGCGCTATCGCCGCGAGGGCGGAGCCTATCGCTACGAGCCGGGCCACTGGTCCCACCAGAAAATGTCGGAGGGGGATGACTACACCCGCTGGCGCCGGGACCACGGTCGCGGCTCCGAAGGGCGTGGCGGCAAGGACAAGGATCACGGACGAGGCGACGACCGCCGGGATCACTAACTTGCTGTAATTTCGCCTGACCGGAAAAGGGAGACCGGAAGCGGTCTCCCTTCTCAATAGATTTGGCATAGATTCGGAAGATTAGGTTGAGAACAATTAGGCCCCGCCAATCTTCAGCTGACACTTAGACTGCTGCCGTGGTGATGAGAATACTGCAGCCCTGATGAGTGCTAGATTCCCCACGCCTTCCACACTGGAGAATTATTCAGGGCTGTTCACGACTGAGTAGGCCAGTTCCTGCATGCACAATTCGCACATTTTCCGTATGGCCCCAAAAGGCAAAGGGCCAAGACCGTTAAGTCTTGGCCCTTCTAGGTGTTTTTGGTCGGCGCGAGAGGATTCGAACCTCCGACCCCTACCACCCCAAGGTAGTGCGCTACCAGGCTGCGCCACGCGCCGTGAACCTTTGACTGTAGAACGGGTGGGCCCTGGGGTCAAGGTTTGGGTGCGGAACACAGGCGTTCGTAGAGCGCCTTCACGGATTTCAGGACGGGCTGCAGGTCGGTGCTGGTGCGCAGCAGCCGTGGGAACGCGGCCTTGGGCTTCTGAACCGGGGCGGCGGGCAGTTCATCCGCCTCCAGGCCCAGGTCAAGGCGCTGGACGAGGTGGCCGTGGGCCAGCAGTTCGGCGCAGTCGGCCACCGTGAGGCCCTCGCTCAGCCAGCCCTTGATGCGCTTCAGGCGGGGCAGCTCGTCCAGGTGGTAGTAGCGGAGGTTGCCCTTGCTGCGCCGGGGCTTGATGTCCGGGATCACGTCTTCCCAGTAGCGTAGGTCCTTGGGGCCGACGCCGACGAGGGCCGCCGCTTCCCCAATCTTGAACCACTTCTTGTCGCTCATCACCGCACCGCCTAGCTCTCCCTGGGCTCGATGCCCAGGGCCTTGAGGCGCTTGTAGAGGTTGGACCGGTCCATGCCCACGCGCTCGGCCACGCGGGTCATGTTGCCGTTCTGGAAGCGCAGCTCCCGCTGGAGGTATTGGGTCTCGAACCAGTCCTTGGCCTCTTTGAGGCTGGCGAACTCGGGGAAGGAGAAGGGGTCCTGCTCGGCGAGGTGGCGCGTGGCCAGGGGGCCCAGGTCGCGGGGGCCGATCTCGCTGCCGCGGCCGAGGATGACGGCGCGCTCCATGAGGTTCTTCAGCTCGCGCACGTTGCCCGGCCAGTCATGGCGCAGCAGTGTGTCCTTGGCCTCGGGTCCCAGGTGCCGGGGCGGGCGGCCGTACTGGCGGCCGATGCGGCTGATGAAGGCCTCGGCCAGGGGCAGGATGTCCTCGGGGCGCTCCCGCAGGGCGGGGATGCGCAGGGGTACCACTGCCAGGCGGAAGTAGAGGTCCTCGCGGAAGCGCCCGCGGGTGATTTCCCCGGCCAGGTCCTTGTTGGTGGCGGCGACGACGCGCACGTCCACGCCCACGGCGCCGCCCCCGCCCACGGGCTCCACGCGGCCCTCCTGGAGCGCGCGCAGCACCTTGGCCTGGGTCTTCAGGGACATGTCGCCCACTTCATCGAGGAACAGGGTGCCGCCGTCCGCCTCGCGGAACTTGCCCTTCTGGTCGCGCACGGCGCCCGTGAAGGCGCCCTTCTGGTGGCCGAAGAGCTCGCTCTCGATGAGTTCCTCGGGGATGGCCGCGCAGTTAACCTCGATGAACGGGGCATCCTTGCGGGGGCTCTGCAGGTGGATGAGGCGGGCCACTTCCTCCTTGCCGCTGCCATTCTCGCCCGTGAGCAGGACGCGGCCTTCCGTGGGAGCCACCAGGGCCACGTCGGCCATGAGGCGCTTCATGGCGGGGCTGTCCGCCAGGAAGAAGCGGCCGCCCTCGACTTCGGCGAGCAGGCGCTGGTTCTCCTGTTCCAGCTTCGACTGGCGCAGGGCATTGCCCACCACCAGGAGCAGGCGGTCCAGGTCGATGGGCTTCTCCAGGAAGTCGAAGGCGCCGAACTTGGTGGCCTGCATGGCCGTGTCGATGCTGGCGTGGCCCGAGATCATGACCACCGGAAGGTCCGGTCGGATCTGCTTGGCCTGCTTCAGGGTTTCCAGGCCGTCCTGGCCGGGCAGCCAGACGTCAAGCAGCATGAGCTGGAGGGTCTCGCCATCGGGGTTGTGCAGCAGGTCGATGGCCTGCTCGCCCCGCTCGGCCTTCACCACGTGGTAGCCCTCGTCCTTCAGGGCTTCGCCCAGGGAGCGCCGGATACCCGGCTCGTCATCCACCAGGAGGATGGTTGTGGGGGCACGCATGGATCCATGCTGGACGCGGGACAAGCCTTTGTCTAGCAGGTGGTTGGCTGGATTATCCACAATGCCTTCCCGCCCTGACGCCAGATAGGCGCCCGGAGGCGCCTATCTCACGGGGAAGCTTGAGAGCCTCAGTCGATGGTGAATTCACCGGTGTCGATAATGGTGATCTCCGAATTCAGGAAGCGGGCGTTGTAGCCCTTCTCCTTGAGCAGGTGGTAGGCGAGCTCAGCCCGGATGCCTGTCGAGCAGTGGGTCACCACCAGAACCTTGGCGTCCTTGGGCACTTCCGCCAGGCGCGAGAGCAGGGCCGTTTCTGGGATCACCAGGGCGCCCTTAATGGTGCCGTTTTTCGTTTCATCCGGGTTGCGGACATCGAGGATGAGCACATCCTTGCGCTGTTCAGGGGCCAGGTTGGCAAGGCGGGTGAACTCGGCAGTCGAGATCGAGCCGGGTCGCGGCTTGGGCACATAGGTCACGGTCGTGGCCAGCTTGCCTGGGACCAGGGGAAGGGCAGCGGTCTGCCAGGCCTGGAACCCGCCCTGGAGGACATTCACGCCCGCGTAGCCGGCCTTGACGATCTCCTGGGCCACGGTGCGGGCGCTCTCTCCACCGTTGGCATCCACCACCAGCACCGGGGGCTTCAGCTTGGCGATCGGGAACAGCTTCAGCAGCTCGGCCGTCTTGCCCGGGGCCAGCGCCACTGCACCTTTGAGGGTGCCCTTATCCGCATCGGTACGAAGGTCCAGGACGATGGCGGGGATGTCCTTGTCCAGGAAGGCCTCCTTGAAGGACTTGGGGGCGATCACGCCGTAGTTCTTCGAGTACCAGGCGGGCATGCCTTCGATGAACACCTTGGCGTTGGTGTAGCCGAGCTTCTTGGCCTTGGCCAGGGAGCCGGGGCTCATGTTGCAGGTCTTGCCGCTGCAGTAGAAGATCACCAGGGCATTCTTGTCGGCCGGCAGCTTGTCGACCATCTTGTCGAAGGCAGGGAAGGGCATGTTCACGGCGGTGGGGATGTTGCCTTCCTGGAACCGTGGCGCCGGCCGGGAGTCGAAGAGGAAATACTTCCCCTTCTCGGGACCCATGGCCACCAGCTTCTGGACCTCATCCAGCAGGATGGTCTCGTGGGCGGCGAGTTTCACGGCGGGCTTGACGGCCACCAGGCTGGCGGTTTTAACTCCCTCCTTTTCGGTGTATTCGACCCTGACTTCATGGCCCTTCTTGATGGCCTTCAGGGTGTCCTCGAGAGTGGCGGCCTTCTCTTCGGAGACCACCTTCAGGCTGGCCTTGTCGTAGCGGAGGATCTCGGTGTTCTCGTCCACCTTCATCTGGAAGGAGGAGCTCTTGGGGGCGAGGACCTCGAAGTTGCCGCGGAGGTTTCCGGGCGTGGTGGTGTGGCAGTTGAGACAGATCTTGGCCGTCACGGGCCGGGGGGCCACGGGATCAGCCGCGAAGGCGGTGCTCGCCAGGGCAGCTGCCCAGAGGATGGTTCGCAAGGCTCGATGGTGCATGGAGACCTCCTTGAAGGGATGGAACGGTTGGTGGGAACGGGGGGTGGGGGGCTAACTGGCCTCAGGTTGGTTCTGCACCCAGAGGCTGGAGTTCTGAGGTTGGGAGGAGCCCTTCGGCGATGAGGAGGGCGACCCCGAGCAGGTCAAGCACGCGACGGTAGTAGGGGTGGGCATGCATCTGCTCCAACCGCTCCGATACGTGAGCCTGGAGGGGCCTGAGATGATCTGTGAGCAGGCGTGAGGCGGCCATCTGGAGGCTCTGGTGGACTGCCCCCTGGCCCTCCTCCATCCGGTTCAGGAAGTGCCCCAGGAGGGAAGCCATGGCGCCAAGGTGATCGGGCTCGAAGGGCGACTGAATTTCAAGATCGGCGGTGAGATAGATCCCGTGCAAGTCGTTCAATACCGCCGCACACCGAAGCTCGCCACAGCGCAGCACCGACTCCTCCAGGTGCAGGGTGGGGTGGTCGTAGCCGTGCAGGAACAACCCCGCGTAGGCGATGTCAAGCTGCTCGGCGGGAGTCTCGATCAGGTTCTGGAGGGCCGTATCCAGAGCCACCTGGTGTCCGGGTGATGCCAGCAGAGGACGGACCCCGGTTTCATACCCGAGGCCCGGGACCAGAAGGATGGCCCCGAGTTCCTGCAGCAGCGCTCCCACCTGGTCCCGGCTCATCGGAAGCCGCTCGCCTGGCCGGCGAAGACGAACACGTAACGCAGCGTATAGCCGCCCAGGATGACGAGGCTGGCGGCGGCCATGGCCAGGCGGGGGTTGAGGTGGAAGGTGCCCTTGCCGGTCAGCAGGGGCTTGAATTCGTACACCTCGATGGCGAGGGGGATCAGCAGGCCGGCGCCCAGGAACAGGCCCCAGAAGACGAGGGTGTAGGGGCCACCGAGGATCAGGGCTAGGGCCTCCCGGACGGCCAGCACCGAGAGCTCACCGTGGATGAGGTAGGGCAGCACGATGAAGAACTCGAGAGAGATGAGCACGATGTCCAGGGTGTAGAGGAACCGGACCTCCTTCAGATCCATGGCTTCCTTGTCCAGGAGGCGCACCAGCAGGATCGTGGCCGCTCCGCTGGAGAGGGCGCTGAAGAGGAACATCTGCGCCACCAGGTTGGTGTTCCAGAACGGGCGGGCTTGGACAGCTCCCAGCAGGACGCCGGTGTAGATGCCCACCCCGACTGCCAGGGGGAAACCGGCCATGGCGAGGGTGCGCCGCCAGGCGGAGGCATCCCGGTCGAGGTAGCCGCGAACCTGCGCCGGTATGCGGCTCCGGAGGCGTTCGGGAATCCGCGCCAGCAGGCCCTGGCGCTCGCTCTGCTCGAGCCATGCCCAGAGGTTCACCAGGCTCACCAGGGTGAACAGGACCAGCAGCCAGCTGCCGATGGACATGGGGCTCTGCCACCGGAAGTGGAAGAAGAGCTTCCAGAAGCGCAGCGGCTTGCCGAGGTCGAAGATCAGAAGGGCCGAGCCCAGGCTCACAGGCCAGGGTGCCAGCAGGGCCCCCCAGCGGGCGATCCGCGGGAACGCGGACTGCCCGTCCTCCTGGAACCAGGAGGCCAGGCCGGACACGAAGCAGAGGCCTGCGGAGAGGCCACCCAGGAACAGGTAGTTGACGATGAGGAATTCCCAAACAGGTTCATGCATCGCCGGCTCCTAGAGGAGGTAATAGAGTTGAGGACCATTGCCGGTCTGCGGCTTCATGACGCGGTAGCGTCGCGTGGCCAGCAGCAGGTGGATGGGGCTCCGGGAGTCGTTGAGGTCGCCGAAGACCCGCACCTTGCTGGGGCAGGTCTCGACGCAGGCGGGTAGCTCGCCGCGATCCACCCGCTGGACGCAGAAGGTGCACTTGTCCACCGTGTGCGTTTCGGGGTGGTGGAACCGGGCATCGTAGGGGCAGGCGATGATGCAGTACTTGCAGCCAACGCAGTCGTCGTAGTTCACGAGGACGATGCCATCCTCTCGCTGCCAGCTGGCTCCCGTGGGACAGACGCGCACGCAGCTCGGGTTGTCGCAGTGGTGGCACTGCTCTGGATCGAAGCTGGTCCGCAGCTTGGGATACTCGCCGCTCCTCTCGACGTTGATCCGATTGCGGTAGACGCCAACCGGAACCTCGTTCTCGGCTTTGCAGGCCACGACACAGGCCTTGCAGTCGATGCACTTCTTGGAGTCGAGCACCAGGGCGTAGCGCTTCAGTTTCTTGGCCATGGTTTCTCCCTAGACCTTCGCGACTTTGACAAAAGTCTCGTGCATGGCGGCGTTGCCACTGACCTTGTCCCAGGCTGTCTCGAGCAGGACGGCATCCGCGGCGCCCACGTTGTGCACGGCCCGGAGCCAGGGGGACTTTTTGCCGAAGCCGTGGAGCATGAACACGCAATCCGGTCGGATCTCCTGCGTGACAAGGGCCTTGATGTTCACGCGCCCCACGGAGCTGGCGACCTCCAGGAGGTCCCCCGTCTGGATGCCCAGGCGATCAGCGGATTCCGGATGGAGCCAGAGGCTGTTCTCCGGGTTGTGCTCGTGCAGCCAGGGCAGCTGGGTCAGGGCCGCGTGGGTGATGGTGGCCTTGCGGCCCAGGACGAGCCGGAACTTGCCGGTGGGCACCTTGGCGGGGGGGGAATACTTGGGAAGGGGGTCCTGTCCCGCTTCCTGAAGGCGTTCCGAGAAGAGTTCGATTTTGCCGCTCTTGGTGACGAAGCGGTGGTCGGCTTTCCGGGTGGCCCCGTATTTCGGCTCGCTGAAGGCCACCACACCGTGCTTCTTCATGTGCTCCAGGCCGTTGGGAACGGGGAGGTCCTTGGCCTCGGCCTCGATCCACTGATCGATGGTGTAGTCGAAGTAGTCGCTCAGCCCGAGGCGCTTGGCCAGGCCCTGGACGATCTCCAGGCAGGGCTTGGTGTCGTGGAGGGGCTTCACCACCTGCTGGCGCAGGACCGCGGCAGGCCAGATGCCCGGCATCACCTCGATGGGGTCGGTGCGCTCCAGGTAGTGGCTCTCAGGGAACACGACATCGGCATACCAGGCCGTGTCGCTCATGGCGATGTCGATGACGGCCACGAAGTCCATCTGCTCGATCATCTTCAAGGTCTTGCCCTGGTCGGGCACAGCGTGGAGGGGATCCTGCTTGTAGATCATCCAGGCCTTGACGGGATAGGGCTTCCCGCTCAGCACGTTCTCGCGCAGCGGCAGGTAGACTCCGTCCCCCTTGGCAGCGAGAGGGAAGTTCTTCTCGATCTCGTCCACACGGGGGGCCTTGGGCTCATCCCAGGGCATGAAGAGAAACTCGCCCTTGGGCACTTTCTGGTTGGGCACCATGCCGCCCTGGCGGTCCCAGTTGCCGACGATGGCGTTGAGGATGGCCTGGGCGCGGCGCATCTGGAAATCGTTTTGGTACCAGCTGGAGCGCCGTCCAGCGTAGAACACGGCCCGGGGCGCCGCCGCGGCGAAGTTGCGAGCGATGCGGATGATGTCCGTCGCGCGGATGCCCGTCTCCTGCTCGGCCCACTCAGGGGTGTAGGGTTTGACATGCTCCACCACCTGCTCGAAACCGAGGGTGAAGCCGTCCACGAAGGCCCGGTCGAAGCGCTCCTCCCGGATGATCACGTGGATCAGGGCCAGGATGAAGGCCAGGTCGGTGCCGGGGGCGATCGGGTACCACTCGTCGGCCTTGGAGGCCGTGACGGTGAAGCGCGGATCCAGGTAGATGAGCTTGGCCTTGCGCTCCATGACCCCGCCGATGAGGTCCATGGTGTCGGGCGTGATGATGCTCTCAAAGCGGTTCGCCCCGGCCATGATCACGTAGTCCGCGTTCAGCAGGTCGAAGCTGGGGACGGTGCCGAAGGTCATGGAGTAGGCCAGGTTCATGGAGGCCAGGCAGAGGCTGGGATGCCGGATGATGTTCGGGCTGCCGAAGGCAGAGCCCAGGTTCTTGAAGAAGACCTCCTGGAAGCCCTCCGTGCTGGCCCACAGGGTGCCCTGGGGACCGTGCTTCTCCTTCACTTCGTTCAGCTTCTTGGCGGTGTAGTCCCAGGCCTCTTCCCAGGAGACCGGCCGCCACTTGCCCTCCCCCCTGGCCCCGGCCCGGATCAGAGGCTGCTTCAGCCGGTCCGGATCGTAGACCTGCTGGATGGCCGCGTTCCCGCGGGCGCAGAGCATGTCCCGCGACTTGGGGTTCTCGGGGTTCGGGTTCAGTTTGCGGATTCGGCCCCCCTCGACCATCGCCAGCACCGAGCACTTGTTGGGGCAGAGCTCGCATGTGGTGGGGATGCCCGTGGAGAAGACCGGCTTGGCCTCCGGCTTCTTGAACAGCCAGGAGCAACCGAGGCCCGAGATGGCCACGCCGCTTGCGCCCGCTACCTGCAGAAAGACACGCCGATCCATGATTTTCCTCCGAGCTGAAACACACAGCCAGGGTCAGGGATGGCGGTCCCCGACCCTGGCTACCTGCTTTTTTAGAACTTCACTTCGATCGAGGCATACATGGTCTTCACCGCCGCGGGGAAGCCGTACTGCAGCATCGGGTTCTTGCTCAGGTCGTAGGCGTCCTCCCAGCTCTGGCCAGGCATGGCGGGGCCAGGGGAGATGTGCCAGCCGCTGAAGGCGTGGCTGTACTTGTAGTCCAGATAGCCCAGGCGGAAGGCGGCGTTCTTGGCGAACTGCCAGTGGATGTAGCCCTCCCAGACATCGCCACGGGTGCCGAGCTTCTCCGTGGCCTCGCCGGTGGCGGGGCTGTAGGTGAACCAGCGGGGCGAGCCGTGGTTGAACTCGACCCCGAACCCGAGGGTCTGGATGGGATCCCAGCGCATGCCCACGTAGTAGGCGCTGGCGGTCTGGCTCTTCGTGGCATCGCCGAGCAAGCCGCCGAAGCCGGCGAGCTGCTGGGTGCCGCCCATGTTGGCGGGGAAGGTCCAGTAGGCACCGTACTGGCTCATCTTGCCGTTGGGGTTGCTCTTGATGTGCCCGTAGCTGGCGAAGTAGGTGAAGGTGTCACCGATCTTGTGCTTCCAGGTGGCGGTCCACTGGTCCATGTCGCCCAGGTTGTTGGTGGCGGTGACGTACTGGGTGCTGGGCATGCCGCCCATGCCGGGCATGGCGGGCACAGGGAAGTTGTTGGTGCTGCCGTAGGGGATGTCCGTCATGTTCCCGAAGCGGTTGAAGCCCAGGTAGAAGTTGGCGCTCTGGATGCTCTCGCCGAGCTGGAAGAGCAGGGGCATGTCGTACATGACGCCCAGCACCGTGCTGTCCTTGAGGGGGCCGATGCTGTTCACCTGCATGGTGGCCTTGGTGGCATCAGGTCCCTGGGCGGTCCAGTTCACGTTGGTGAAGTTGAAGCCCACGGGGGCGGCATTGGCCTTGACGTTGCCGCCGCCGCCGAAGCCGGCCTCGTAACCCACGCCGTAGCAGAGGCCCAGCAGGGTGCCTTCGGGCAGGCCGAGCTTGTCGAGCTGGAACTTGAAACCGACGCCGTCCACGAGGGCATTCACGGCTAGGGCCTGTGGAGTGGCCTGGCGCTCGCCGCCCTCACGCACCTCGAACGGCGGGCCGTCGGAGGTGTTCTGGCGGCCGATGGAGAGGATGCCCATGGGGAAGTCGTAGACCAGGCTGGCGCGTTCGACGCGCAGCACGTCGGTCCCGGGGACCTTGGCATCGTTGAACGAGTTGGACACGGTGTTGGGTGAGCCGTTGAACACCGGCACGTCGGCGCCACCGTGGACCTTGTACATCGTCAAGCGGCCCATGACCTTGGCGTGCTCGTTGATGGTGATGCCCATCTTGAGGCGCAGGCGGGTGGACCACTGCACGGAGTTCGTGTAGTCCTGGCCGGGGACCTGCTGGGTCAGGGCCATGAAGGGGTACGGATAACCGGGAGGCAGCATCCCGGATGGGGCGCCTGCGCTCTGGGCGAAGCCCATGAAGGCCTGGTAGGGCTTGAAGGTCCACTTGCTGCTTTCAAAGCGGGTGCGGAGGTCGCCGCCCCACTGGATGTTGTCGCCGGCGACCTTGGTCTCGACCTTGACGAGGCGGGTGTCGATCTCCTGGGCGGCGGCGGCCTTCTCCTCGACGGCCTTCAGCTGCACTTTCAGCTGTTCGATCTGCTTCTGGAGGTCTGCATTGGACTGGGCGCTCAGCGCCACGGGGGCCATGAGGGCAACCAGGGCGAGCATGACTCGGGAGTTCATGGGGTGTTCTCCGGGGGTGGGATTCAGGGAAGGGGGAGGTGTCTCTAGAACGATCAGCCGCCGCAGGTTTCGGGCTGCGGGGAATCGGAGGCGTGATTCACCAGGAAGGTCTGCACGTCCTTGACCTGCTCGGGCTTCAGGACGGTGTCGAGCTTCTCGGTACCCTTCTTGTGCTTGCCGGCAGCGAAGTAGGCCTTCCACTGGGCCTGGGTCTTGGAGAGGGGGGTGACCTCCTTGGCTGTGCCATTGGGGGCGTGGCAGGACTTGCAGGTCTTCTTGAAGAAGAACTTGCCTTTGGTGTCGCTGCCGCCTTCGGCGGCCAGGGGCGCCACGAGGGCGGCGAGGAGGGCGAGGAGGGCGAGGAGCCTGAGGGTGTTCCGCATGGAGCACATCCTTTCTGGGGAAAATGGGAGGCAGGGCAACGCCATCCCGGGCCGGGGAGGCGCTGGGTTCGTTCAATCCGCGGAGGGCTTGCGAGAAGTCCACGCGGGTGGGGCTCGACATTGATGATGAAGAGGTGGATAGCATGGTCAAGTCGTTCGTGACTATGATCACTATTAATTAAATAACCACAAAGTAATTTGATTCCGCAACCGCTGGTTGGCACGGAACTGGAGGCCTTTCCGCGGGGTGAGCAGGCGGCTGTTATGGTGGGGTCCCAAGGATGCCGCCATGACCCCCGATGCCTCCCTCCCCACGCCTGAGCAGGATGCCGCCGTCACACCGGTGATGGGCCCCTCGCTGCGGCGACAGGTCCTGGTGTGCACGTCCAAGAGCTGTTCGGCGAATGGCTCCGAGGCTGTGCTGGAGGCCTTCAAGGCCCAGCTCATCGAGGAACAGCTGCTCTTCTACAAGCACAACCGGGAGGGCGAGATCCAGTGCATCCAGTGCGGATCCGTGGGCTTCTGCGCCATCGGACCCGCCGTGCTGGTCTACCCTGACGGCATCTGGTACGCCCATGTGACTCCGGCGGACGTGCCCGAGATCATCGAGAGCCACCTGAAGGGCGGCGTGCCTGTGGAGCGGCTGGTGCGGAAGCGGCTGGGTTAAGACAGCTCGCGTTCCCAGACCTGCCGCTCCCCCGGCGTATCCACGTCCAGCCACTCGGCGCCGTCACTCTGTATGGCTAGGTGGGGCAGGCGAGAGGCCAGGGCGTGCAGGGATCGTTCGGTGCTGGCGGCAAGTTGGGGGCGGAAACCGTCCGGCAGCCAGCCACCCAGCGGCTGGAGGTGGCCGCCGTGCAGGGCCATGACCCAGAAGGAGCTCCTGGGGTCTGAGGCTTCGCCGACCCTCGCCCAGGCCCTGAGCCGCTGCGGGGTCCAGCGCACCTGATCGCAGGCGACGATCCACCAGTGGTCCACCTGGGCGGGGCTCTCAAGCCCCGCCCAGGTGCGAAGGGCCACGGCGGGGCCTTCGCGGGGATCTTCGAGACACGGCAGGTCCGGATGGTCCGGCAGGGGGTCGCCGAGCACCTGCACCGGCCCATTGGGAAACACTGTGGCGAAGACCCGCACCAGGTGCCCCCCCCAGGAGCCACCCCCGGGATGGGCCAGGGCGTGCTTCGGGGCACCCATGCGGGTCCCGCTGCCGCCGCTCAGGAGCAGCAGCCCGGCTTTCATCCGCCGACCTGCCACATGCCCTGGGCGAACCTGGGTTGATCGCCCCGGCGCATGGGGTGGCAGTCCAGCTTCTCGGTCAGGGCCTGCCGGATGAGGCGGACGAGGTCGTCGTGCGTGGCGTGGTGGCGGAGCGGTTCGAGCAGATCCACGGGCTGGTTGCCGAACAGGCAGGCCTTCAGGGCGCCCTGGCTGGTCAGGCGGACCCGGTTGCAGCGATCGCAGAAATCCGCGCTGAGGGTGGAGATGACGCCGACCTTCCCGGTGCTGCCGGGGATCCGGAACAGTCGGGCGGGGCCCTCCTCAAGGCCGAGCACGGGCTCTTCCTCCAGCTCGGCGCCAAGGCCCTCCTGGATGGTGCGGAGGATCTCCGCCGCGGGCATGAACTGCTCCTGTCCCCAGCCGTTACCCTGGTAGGGCATGAACTCGATGAAGCGCACCTGGAAGCCCCCCGCCTGGGCGAGGCGGGTGAGCGGCAGGATCTGATCCTCGTTCCATCCGCGGAGCACCACGGCATTCAGCTTGGTCTTCAGCCCCACGGACCGCGCGGCTTCCAGTCCCGCGAGGACCCTGCCCAACGCGTTCTTCCCGGTGAGCCGGGCGAAGGAGGCCGGGTCCGCCGCATCGAGGCTGACATTGACCCCGGCGAGGCCCGCGTCGCGCAGGGCCCGGGCCTTCCGGGCTAGGTGGAGGCCGTTGGTGGTGAGGTGCACGCGCCCTTCCACCTCGGGACTGATGCCCGCGATGATCGTCTCCAGGTCGCGCCGCAGGAGGGGCTCCCCGCCGGTGAGGCGGACCTTCCGGATACCCAGGCTGGTGAACACCTTCACCAGCTGGACCACCTCGTTGCGGCTCATGGCCGGAGGCTGCCGGCGCTCGGCCACTCCGGTCCGCGGCTTGCAATAGACGCAGGCGAGGTTGCACTGCTCGGTGACGGACACCCGCAGGTAGGTGATGTCACGGCCCAGGCCGTCCTTCAGGCCATCCTTCACGCGGAGCATGCGCGGCAGGTGGTTCTCGGGCGGGGTGGCAAAGAGGGGGGACACATCGGCTCCTGGCACCCATCAGGATGCAGGCATCGCCGCGCTCCGGCCCGTGATCGTGCCCAAGGTCACAGCCAGCAGGGTGCTGGGAACCTGGCCCCGCTCTGCGCCCACCCGCGTTCGTGGGACCATGGGGCCATGCTCGTGGACGCGCACTGCCATCTGACTGGTTCCTACCTGGCCGAAGACCAGGTGGAGGCCACCCTGTCGCGGGCCAGATCCCATGGGGTGACCGGCTTCATCGCCGTGGGCACGGACCTTGAGGATTCCAGGGTGGTGCTGGCGCTCGCCACCCGCACTCCCGGCGTCCAGGCCAGCCTCGGCGTCCACCCGCACGAAGCGAAGAGCTGGTGTCCGGAGGTGGAGACAGGTCTGGGCGAGCTGCTGCAGGACTCCGCCGTGCGCTTTGTCGGAGAGACCGGGCTCGACTGGCACTACGACCTGAGCCCGAGGGATGAGCAGGAAGCCGCCTTCCGCGCCCAGATCCGCCTGGCGAAGGCCCTTCGCAAGCCGCTGATGATCCACACCCGCTCGGCCCCCGAGGCCACCCTGCGCATCCTCGAGGAGGAGGGTGCCGACGCCGTGCGGGGCATCATCCACTGCTTCAGCGAGGACCGGGCCTTTGCCCAGCGGGCCCTGGACCTGGGTTTCTACCTGAGCTTCTCAGGGATCACCACCTTCAAGAAGGCCGAGGCGGTGCGCGATGTGGCCACCTGGGCCCCAGCCGATCGCATCCTGGTGGAGACCGACGCGCCCTTCCTGGCCCCCGTGCCCTACCGCGGGAAGCCCAACGAGCCGGGCTTCGTCCGGTACACGGCCGAGGCCGTGGCCGAGCTGCGGGGCATCTCCACCGTGAAACTCGCCGAGCTGACCACCCGGAATCTGGAGGCCCTGTGCGGCTGGGCGCCCGCCTCCTGACCCTCGCGGCCCTGGCCGCACCGACCCTGGGGGCCCAGGGTCGGCAGCCCCTTCCATGGGAAGGGCTCCAGCCCGTGGACTGGCAGTCGAGTGGTGGCACTGCGTCCAGGGTGCCCTACGATTCGACGCCCTCGTCCGGCCCCGTGGAAGCCCGGCTCACGGTGGACGGGACCCTCAGCATCAAGAACGCCCGGGGCATCATCCTGTTGCAGACCGGCCTTCCGGGGCGCCCACTCAAGGCCTGGCGAGATGGGGGCATTCCCCTGCCGGCACCCACCGGCGCCTGGCCCTTCCCCACGGACTCGCCCCTGAGCCAGGGACTGGGCGGGCTGCTCTGGGGAGCGGCGGACTTCCGCCCCTTCCTGCGGGGTCTGCTGTGGGTCATCGAGGACGGGGAGGCCTTCCTCACGGTGGTGAACCCGGCCACGGCCCAGGTCATCCACCTACCCCTGCCGCCTGGGCGGGACCTCCACCTGGGCTTTCTTCCGGATCGGCTGGAGGTGAGCGCCGGGGAGGTGGACAAGGGGGCCCCGCGGCGCTGGTCCATCCCTTGGATGGGACTCCTTCCCCGCCTGGCGGGCTTGGGCCCGCGGCCGGGTCCCGCCAAGACCGGTTCGGCCTTGGCCCCCTTCCCGAAGGACTGATCCCAGGGCCGTTTGCCAGTTGGCACGACCCTGGCAGTCTCCATCCTGGGAACCGATCCTTTGGGAGCCGGCATCCAACCCGCGGAGGGACCATGCACTCGACCTTCTCCTACTCCCGACTTGCCGCCCTGCTTCTGCCCGCCGCGATTCTCGTGGCCGGGCCGCAGGCACCCATGCCCGACGAAGATGAGACCTACCAAGGCGAAGCCCCTGAGCGCTACGCCATGGTGCGGGCCCTGGAAGGCGAGGTCCGCATCCGCAAGGGTGACCTGGACGAGACTCTGACCCGGGGCACCCCCGTTGCTGAGGGCGATGTAGTGGAAAGCCGCGGTCGTGGCGTTCTGCAACTGGGCGACGGCACCCGCGTGGCCTTCGGTGGCGCGACCCGGTTCACCGTGGCCGCCCTCTTCACCGACCGCAAGGGCGAGAAGCAGGTGCTGCTCCGCCTGGACTACGGCCGGGTCCGCATCCTCCTGGGCGGCCAGTCCGACCTGCGCTTCCGGGTGGACACGCCCTCGGGTACGGCCACCTGCTTCGACAAGGGCGGCTTCACGCTCGAGGCTGAGCGCGACAAGGTGGTGCGCCTGAAGGTCCACAGTGGCCGCGTCACCTTCACCAACGAGAGGGATGAGACCCGCGTCACCGCCGGGGAGCGGCTGACCGTATACAGCCCTCAGGATGGCTTGGACCGCGTCCGTGGTTTCAACACCTACGACGGCGACGAGTTCGACCGCTGGAGCGACCGGGCGGTCATCGTCCAGCGCGGCGAGAGCTGGGACCGGGTCCCCTCGGAGATCCGCTACTACGCCGATGAGCTCGACAACCATGGCCGCTGGGTGCAGTCCGAGGAGTTCGGCTGGGTCTGGCAGCCCAATGGCGTCGCCGAGGACTGGCGGCCCTATTACCAGGGCCGCTGGGCCCCCTATGCCGGCGGCATGACCTGGGTGTCCGATGAACCCTGGGCCTACGTGGCCTACCACCACGGGCGCTGGCACTGGGGCGCGGGCCTTGGCTGGTGCTGGATCCCCGGCATCCACTACAGCCCCGCCTGGGTGGCCTGGAACCACACCCCCGGCTACTACGGATGGGCCCCCCTCGGCTACTACAACACGCCTTGCCACTGGGGCTACGGCGCCTGGCGCGGGGGATACGCCTGGAACGTGGTGGCCGTGGTCAACATCAACGTGGGCCATGTCCACCGTCACCTCCACAACGATGTCACCGTGCTTCGCAACTTCAACGGCGGCAGCGGAGGAACCGCTTGGACGGGCGGCGGCCGCGACCTGCGCCCCCCCTGGCGGCGCGCGCCCCTCATCGTTTCGCATGCCGAGTTCCGGAATCCCGGCCAGATCCAGGTCGCCTTCCAGCGGGAGGTGCACCGGGAACGGATGGTGACCTACGAACGGCAGGCGCGGGAAACCACGGGGCGCGTGGTCATCCGCCGCGACCTCCGGCCCGCAGGCCCGGTCGATGCCCGCCCCGGCACCCCGTCCACCCCTCCAGCCCGCACACCCTTCGAGGATCGCAGCCGGGCCGGTTCAGGCGAACGCACGCTGCCCCGGGAACGCCCGGTGGAGCCGAGGCCCCGCACCGAGGAGAAGCGCCCCGGCCAGGTGCCCCGCGAGCGGCCCATGGAACCTCGCCCCCAGGCCGAAGGGCCCCGGGAGCGTCCCGTGGAACCCAGGCCGCGGGTGGACGAGCGGCGCCCCGAGTCCGCGCCGAAGGAGCGTTCGTTCGAGCCGCGGCCCCGCCCCGAGGAACGCCGTCCGGAGCCCAGGCCCCTCCCCGAAAAATCGGTGGAACCCGCACCGCGGGAGCGCCCATCCGAACAGCGCCCCCGGTTTGATCGTGAGGACCGGCCTCGCATCATAGAAGAACGGCGATCGGAGCCGGCCCCACGTGAACGCAGCCCGGAGCCCCGCCCCCGTGAGGAGCGTCGCCCGGACCCCCCCAAGGCCGCCGAGCGCGAAAGCCGACCCGCCCCCAAGCCGGAAAAGCCCCGCGAGGAGCGCAAGAGCGAGGGACCGCGCGAGTTCCGTCGCTGAATGAACCTAGAGCAAGAAGAAGGGCCCCGAACGGGGCCCTTCTTCTTGCGTCGGCGCGAGGCGCCTACGATCAGGCCACCTCGATCGGGTAGATCCCTTTCTGGATAAGCTCGCTGGCGATGCGTCCTCGCAGGCGGGCGCTGCTGGTGGGGTGGAACTCGGTGAAGGCCTTCACTCCGGCCAGGGCATGACGGAGGGCTTCGCCTTCGACCACGTCCGCGCAGAGCATGCGGGCGTCGCCATGCACCTTGTGCCAGCTCTCGTTCACGTAGAGCTCGGTCATGTCGCGGGCGATCTGGGCCCAGCGATGGCCGCCCTCAAGCATCCGCTCGGCCCGCACCACAGCGCTCTCCATGGCGTAGATCTCCATGAGCATGTTGCTCATGCGGGCCATGACCTCCTGGTTGTCCACCAGCTTCTGACCCAGGACCTGCACGGCGAGGCCGGCAGCCAGCATGCACTGGCGCTTGCTCAGTTCGACTCCGTGCTTGAGACGGGCCAAGGGGCCCGTGAAGGCATCAGCCTTGATCGGGTTGGCGATCTCCTTGGCCACCTGCTGGCCGAACTGCATGAGGGGGAGCTCGCCCTTCATGGCGCGCTTGAGGAGGGTGCCCGCGATGAGCAGGCGGTTGATCTCGTTGGTGCCTTCGAAGATGCGGTTGATGCGGCAGTCGCGGAGGGCCTTCTCGGGCGGGTACTCGGCGCTGAATCCATATCCGCCGTAGGCCTGAACGGCCTCGTCCGCCACGAAGAAGAGGGCCTCGCTGCCCCAGACCTTGGAGATGCTGCACTCGATGGCGTATTCGTCGATGGCGGCCATCTTGTCGGCGCCGGCGGTGGGGCTGTCCCAGCTGGTGGCGTGCAGGGCCTCATCGATGTAGCCGATGGTGCGGAAGTTCAGGGCCTCGAGGACGAAGATCTTGGTGGCCATGTCCGCCAGCTTCTGCTGGATCATGCCGAACGAGTTGATGGACTTGCCGAACTGCTGGCGCTCCGTGGTGTACCGGATGGCGTACTCGAGGATCCGCTTCATGCCGCCCTGGCTGCCCAGGCCCAGCTTGAAGCGGCCGATGTTGAGGATCCCGAAGGCGATCTTGTGGCCCTTGCCGATCTCGCCCAGGAGCCGGTCCTTGGGGATGCGGCAGTTCTCGAGAATCACGGTGCGGGTGGAGCTGCCCTTGATGCCGAGCTTCTTCTCCTCGGCGCCGGTGCTGATGCCGGGATCGCTCTTCTCGACGATGAAGGCGCTGAAGTGCTGGCCGTCCACCTTGGCGAAGATGATGAAGACATCGGCGAACCCGGCGTTGGTGATCCACATCTTGGTGCCGTTCAGCACCCAGTGGTCGCCGTCGAGCACCGCGGTGGCCTTGGCGCTCAGGGCGTCGGAGCCGCTGCCGGCCTCGGTGAGGGCATAGGCTGCGAGCCACTCGCCGGTGCCCAGCTTGGGCAGGTAGGCCCGCTTCTGGGCCTCGGTGCCGAAGTACACGATGGGCAGGGTGCCGATGCCGGTGTTGGCGCTGTAGGTTACGGCAAAGCTACCCTGCTTGCTCATCTCCTCCAGCACGAGCATGGCGGTGCGCTTGTCCACGTCCATGCCGTCATAGGCCTCGGGGATCTCCAGGCCGAGCAGACCCAGCTCACCCGCCTTCTTCATGAGGGCGACGGTCAGCGGCAGGTCCAGCTTGTCGATGGCCTCGTCCTGGGGCAGGACTTCGCCCTGCATGAAGTCCCGGGCGGCCCGGGCGAATTCCTTGGCGTCTTCGCCGAATTCCTCGGGCGTGAACTGGGGCATCGCCCCGATGGGGGTCAGCAGGAAGCTGCCTCCCTTGACCTGCTCTGCAGCAGCGTGGCTCATCTCGGTCCTCCGGATTGGGTTGGGTTCAAGATGGA
Source organism: Geothrix sp. (assembly GCF_049292215.1). Lineage (GTDB taxonomy): Bacteria > Acidobacteriota > Holophagae > Holophagales > Holophagaceae > Geothrix. The sequence goes on from NZ_JBATQW010000071.1 coordinate 65,934, forward strand.
AGGCCGGAGGCCGCTTGCCTAGCCTCTACCTTCGGTCAACGGCGTGGATACTTCGGGTAGGAGCGGTCTCTGCTTCAATGGAGAGACCATGGAGGTTGGATGCCGGAAGGCAGGCAAGTGCAGCAGATGTTCTCGGCCATCGCCGGGAGGTACGACCTCCTGAATCACGTCCTGTCAGGCGGGGCGGATTTCTGGTGGTGGTGGCGCATGGCCCGGGCCAGCGGCGCTGCCCCTGGGAAACGGTTCCTGGACGTGGCGGCGGGCACAGGGGACTCGAGCCTGGCGCTCGCCCGGCGCGGGGCGGAAGTGGTCAGCACGGACTTCACCCATGCCATGCTGCGCCTGGGGCCGGCCAAGTTTGCGCAGAAGGGTTTCGCCAAGCTGATCTGGGCCTCCAGCGATGCCGATGCCCAGCGCCTTCCCTTCCGGGAGGCCACCTTCGATGGCGTGACCATCTGCTATGGCATCCGGAATGTAGAGAACCGCAGCTTGGCCTACGCCGAGTTCCTGCGGGTGCTGCGCCCCGGCGGGCAGCTGACGATCCTGGAGTTCAGCGCCCCGGTCCTGCCCGGCCTCAAGGCCCTCTATGACTGGTACAGCCTGCGCATCCTGCCGCGCATCGGGGGGTGGATCAGCGGGGACGCCTCGGCCTACAGCTACCTGCCGGAGAGCATCCGGACCTTTCCCGATCAGCTGGCCTTGGCTGCGGAGCTGGAGGTCGCGGGCTTCCGCGAGGTCCGTTGGACGAACCTCACGGGGGGCATCGTGGCCCTGCATACCGGGGTGAAATAGTCAGATGGCGCGGTGCCGCTCGTCGACCATGCGGTCGAGGACCTGGACCACTTCCTCGCTGGCCCGCTCGGCCGCCTCGTAGTGCCCGTAGATGCGGTTCTGGACCTCGGGATCGGTCTCCCACCCGGTGGCCAGCAGGCCGACGGCCTCCTGGACATGCTGGTGGACGCGGGCGTGGGGGGCTTCGAGCCGGTTGTAGGAGGGGACATGGGAGAACATCTCGGCGCCCTGGCCCTCGTAGTACCAGGTTCCCAGGCGGCATCCCCGGTGATCGGTCTGGATGGCACGGGATTCGGCGGAGTGGGCGCCCTGATGGATCACCCGGTAGCCGTTCTGCTTGAAGAGGAAGTGGTCCACCTTGACCAGGGACGCGAAGCTGAAGTCCTGCGCCTTGTTGATCTGCACGAGGGAGGTCTTTGCGGAGTCGGCGAACTTGAGCACCTGGGACCGGAACTCCGTGACCGCGTTCCGACTGCCCTCGGCGATGTCCTTCACCTGTTCGGAATCCTTGATCATCCGGCTGGTGGCTTCGCTGAAGGATTCGATCGTGGCAGCGATGGAAGCGGCGGCATCCTTGGTGTTCTCCGAGAGGGTGCGCACCTCCTCGGCGACGACGGCGAAGCCCTTGCCGATCTCGCCGGCGTGGGCGGCCTCGATGGCCGCATTCAAGGCCAGCAGGTTGGTGCGATCGGCTACATCGGTGATCACCTGGACGATCTGGTTGATCTCCTCGCCCTTCTCGTGGAGCAGGGTGGTCTGGGCGTTGGTGCGGGAGATCATCTCGGCCACCTGGTTGAGGTTCGCCACCAGGTCCTCGATGGTGGCGCGGCTGCCTTCGGCGTCCCGGGCCGTCTCGTTCGAGATCTGGCCCACGATGCTGAGCTCCTGCGTCATGTCCATCAGGTATTCCTGGATGGACTTCAGGTTCGAGATGAGGTTCCCGGAGTTCAGATCGGTGATCCGTGCGATCAGCTTCTCCTTGATGGCCATCTGCTGCACCTGGCCAAGGCTTTCCACGGACACGTTCACGCGGACCATGGCGTCCTTGAAGGACCCGTGCAACCCCTGGTCCATGGCCAGCCGGTAGGTCTGCCCGCGGGTGGCGTGATCGAAGGCCGAGAGGACTTCCCGGAAGTAGGCCTCCTGCTGGTCCAGCAGATCATTCACGGCCCAGGCCAACTCGCCAGTGGCCGCGCCCCGCTTGATGCCGGTGACCCGCGGGTCGAGGTTGCCCCGGGCGGCCTCTCTGACGAGTGTGGTCAGGCCGGCGATGGCCTTCTGGATGCGGTGGATCGAATAGAGGGCAAGGGCGAGCAGGAGGGCCGTGGCGACGAAGTCGGCCCATGCCCAAGGCGTCAGCCGACTGGCCCCGGTGGCCAGGTGTCCGAAGAGCAGGAACAGCCCCAGGGAGAGGGCGATGATGTAGTGGAGCCTAGAGCCCAAAGACAAATTCTTCATAGCTCACGCCCTTCTGTTCGAGAAGCTGATGGAGGATGGCCGTGGAGGCCTTCATGCCGGCCTGGCCGTCTCCGGCCCTGCGCTCGGCCTCGAGCATGGTGCGGTAGAGGCCATCGACGGCCTGGATGGCCTCGGACCTCGGCTTCCGACGCACCGAGTAGTAGCCGATGAGGTTGCCATGGGTGTCGAAGGAGGGCGTCACGTTGGCGAAGACCCAGTAAAAGCTGCCGTCCTTGGCGAGGTTCTTCACGTAGGCTGAGATCTCCTGCTTCGACTGGATGGTGTCCCAGAGGAGCTTGAACACGGCCCGGGGCATGTCGGGATGCCGCAGGATGCTGTGCGGGGCGCCCAGGAGTTCCCGCTCGGAATAGCCCGAGATCTCGATGAAGATGCGGTTCCCGTAGGTGATGACGCCCTTCAGGTCGGTTTTGGACACGATGAAGTCGTCCTCGCCCAGGACCTTCTCGTGCTGAGTGGGTTGGGGCCTAGCGCTCATTTGGGGGATCTCCACCCTCCCGTTATCGGGCGGTGAACCCCCTGACCCTGAGTTTTGGGGATCCCGGCGGACTAGACCGCGGAGATCGGATACCTGCCCTGGTCCACCATGGCCTGGGCGATGCGCTGACGCACCGCAGACAGGGCCACGGGGGCGGGGGCCTGCATGGCGAGGAGATCCGCCACCAGCGTGTCGAGCACTGTGTCCGAGGCCAGCTCCGCGGCCAGCATGCGCGCTTCGGCCTGGACGCGGTTCCAGGCCTCCTGGGCGTAGGCCATGGCCAGATCCAGAGCCAGGTTGGACCAGCGGTGGCCGATGGCGGCCATCTTCTGGGCGCGGACCACGGCGGCTTCCATGGCGTAGATCTCCAGCAGCATGTTGGCGATGCGGGCCGCAGCCTCCTGGTTGTCGAGGATCTTCGGTCCATGCAGGCCCTGGGCCAGGGCGATGACCTTCAGGGCCCGGGCCTTGGACAGGGCCACGGTGCGGAGCAGAGCATCCTTGGGCAGGTCGAGGTGGCCCGAGGCGGCTGTGGCCAGGGGCAGGCCATCAAGGCCGCTGCAGCGCTTGAGGAAGGTCTGGGCGATGAGCAGACGGTTGATCTCGTTGGTGCCCTCGAAGATGCGGTTGATCCGGCAGTCCCGGTAGATCTTCTCAGGGGGGTACTCGGCGCTGAAGCCCGCGCCGCCGAAGGACTGCACGGCGTCGTCCGCCGTGGCGAAGAGGGCCTCGCTGCCCCAGACCTTGGACATGGAGGCTTCCATGGCGTACTCGTCGATGGCCTTCATCTTGTCGGCGCCGCCGGTCTCGCTCTCCCAGCTCGTGAGGGCCAGGGCCTCGTCCAGGTAGCCGATGGTACGGAAGCTCATGCTCTCGCCCACGAAGATCCGCATGGCCATGTTGGCCAGCTTCTGCTGGATGAGGCCGAAGGCGTTGAGGGGTTTGCCGAACTGGGTGCGTTCGCCGGCGTACTTGAGGGTGTATTCCAGCACCCGCTTGCCGGCGCCCACGGAGCTGGCGCCCAGCTTGAAGCGGCCCACGTTCAGGATGCCCAGGGCGATGCGGGCGCCCTTGCCCTTGCCGCCCAGCAGCCGGTCCTCGGGGATGCGGCAGTTCTCCAGGATGACGGTACGGGTGGAGCTGCCCTTGATGCCCATCTTCTTTTCCTCGGCCCCGGTGCTGATGCCGGGGTCGGTCTTCTCGACGATGAAGGCGCTGAGGTGGCTGCCGTTGATCTTGGCAAAAATGACGAAGATATCGGCGAAACCGGCGTTGGTGATCCAGGCCTTGGTGCCGTTCAGCACCCAGTGACCGTCCTGCAGCACGGCGGTGGCCTTGGCCCCCAGGGCGTCGGAGCCGCTGCCGGCCTCGGTCAGCGCGTAGGCCGCGCACCACTCGCCTGTGGCCAGCTTGGGGAGGTACTTGGCTTTCTGCTCGGGGCTTCCGAAGTAGACGATGGGCATGGTGCCGATGCTGGTGTGCGCGGTGTAGCTGGTGGAGAAGCTGGCTTGCTTGGCCATCTGCTCCAGCACCAGGAGGGCGGTCTTCTTGTCCAGGTCCAGGCCACCGTAATCCTCGGGGATCTCCATCCCCAGAAAGCCCAGGTCCCCAGCCTTGGCCAGCAGGTCGCGCGTGAGCTCCAGGTCCAGGTGGTCGATCTCCTCGTCCCGGGGTAGGATCTCGCCGTTCACGAAATCGCGGGCGGCCTCGGCGATGGCCAGGGCCTCCTCGCTGTTCTCCTCCGGCGTGGCCTGGGGCAGGGTGCCGGCGGGGTGGAACATGAAACTGCCGCCGCGTACCAGCTGGGTCTCTTCCTGAGCCATGGGAGCCTCCAATCCAACCATGATCTACCCGGAGTCAGGACCCCTCCAGCCCTATTGCCGAGAACTGCATCACAAACGAAGGACCAACACGTCAGATAAGCCGCTTCTGGCCCTTGGGATGGTTCAGAACGACCTGCTTGACCCGCTCAATCCAGGTGGAGCGGGCGCCCGGTTCCAGGCGCTCGTGGGGCAGGGACCGCTCCTCCAGCAGCCTGTCCACCAACTGGTCCACAGCCTGGGCGAAGAACGCATCCGTGTCCCGCACGCCATCCGCGGCGAGTTGCCCGCTGAAGGGCACCTTGAAGAGCAGGTCGTAGCTCTTCATCCAGTGGTGCATGAACCGCTCGATGGGCAGCTGGCGGCCGGAGGCCAGCATCATGTAGGCGTAGTTGTCCAAGACGCTGCGGTCGCAGACCAGGACATCATGCTGGCTGCCCGAGCGGATCTCCTCGGCCATCTGGGTGAGGAAGATCCAGGTCTGCGCCTCCAGGGAGGTCTTCTGGTTGATGGGCAGGGGCGACAGCCGTGCCACCTCCTTCACGATGTCCACGTGGACGCCCTCCCGCTTGAGGGCTGCTGCCAGCTCGTAGCAGAGGGTGGTCTTGCCGACCCCGTGGGTGCCAATGAATGCGACTTTCATCCACCCAGTATCCAGGGGATGACCCTGAGGACGGGTGTGCCCTTGGTCACCCTTGCAAGCCAATCAGCTCTGGTCCGGCGCGGCGCGTCGGGCCAGCATCTCCCTTCGAAGGTCCTGGGCGCAATCCGGGCATACACCGTGGGTAAACGTGGCTTCGGTATGTTCGGAGATGTAGGTCTCCATCTGGTTCCAGTAGCCCTGGTCATCTCGGATCTTCTTGCAGTGGCCACAAATGGGCAGCAGGCCCTTGAGGTTCTTTACCTCAGTCAGGGCCTGGGTCAGATCCTGGATCAGATGATCGCGCTCAGCTTGAGAGTCCATCTGCTTCCGCCAGGTGGAGCGGGCCATCCAGGCCAGGACCAGGGAGAGGGACACCAGCCCCAGCGCCGCCGAACCCGAGAGTAGCGCCTCCCGATACCAGGTCTGGAGATACTCCGACTCGGCGAGCCCGACCAGGATGTAGAAAGGCGGATTCGACATCCTTCGGAAGGTGTAGGTTCGGATCTGCCGATCCAACACCGAGCTGGTGCTGAAATGGCTGACCTGCCTCGCCGACTTGACCGCTTCCAGATAGTCACCGGAAATCCGGGTATCTCCAATGAGCTTGTCCTGGTCGTTGGTGGTGGGATACCTAGCCAATAGCTCCAGGTCCTTGCCCCTAAGGGAGATGGACCCATGCTTCCCAATGTTCACCTGGGCCAGCTCCCGAGTCAGCTGTTCAAGGGTGACCGTGGCGAAGATGACCCCCCGGAAGACACCGGCCGGGCGCTCCATCCGACGGGCCAGGGTGATAACCCAGGCGCCGCCAGCTCCGTCTCTGGAGGGATGGGAGATGTACAGGCTCGCCTGAGGTGTCTGCTCCAGATGTTTGAAGAAGGACCTCTGGGAGAGGTCCACCTGGGCGTGGTTGTCGCTGCCGTCGAGTGGCACCAGCCGGCCCCTGGCGTCCGTGGTGCGCAGGGAATCCAGCAAGGCCATCCTGGAGAATTGGGATTTCAGGTGGGCTTCGATTCCGGCTGCGTTCGGAGGCAGGTCGGTCCGCTCCGCTTCATCCTTGACGGACATCAGCACGAGGTCGATCTGGCGGATGGAGGCCAGCAGATACTGTTCCAGAACCTGGGCCAGGTTGTCCGTGGTCTCTCCCGCGTGGACTACGTATTGACGCCGGCTGTTGGCCAGGGTCCAGCCGGCCAGACCCATGACCAGCAAGTCGAAGACCAGCAGCGCGAGGAGCAGTGGTCGCAGTTGGAAGCGCGAGGCTCCTGTGGGGGGGTGGTCAGTCATCAGGCTTCCATCGGTTGGGGTGGGTCCTGGGTTCCCATCGACTGAGGTCGGCCACGAGGTGAGTCCCGAGGCTCAGAGCAGGCTGGTGCCGTCCATGGCGTTGGGCTGATCCAGCCCGAACAGCTTCAGGAGCGTGGGAGCCACATCGCTGAGGGCTCCACCGCTGCGGAGCTGACCGGCCTCGAACCCTTTGGCGACCAGCACCGCGGGAACGGGGTTCAGGGTGTGGGCCGTATGGGGGTTGCCGTCCTCGGCCCGCATGCACTCGCAGTTGCCGTGGTCCGCCGTGATGAACAGGGCGCCCCCCATGGCCAGGGTGGCCGCCGCGATTCGTCCCACGGCGGTGTCCACGGCCTCGCAGGCGGTGATGGCGGCCGCCAGATCGCCCGTATGGCCGATCATGTCGGGATTGGCCAGGTTGCAGACCAATAGGCGGTAGTCGCCGGATCGGATGGCCGCTTCCAGGCCCTGACTGACCTCGGCGAGGCTCATCTCGGGCTGCAGGTCATAGGTGGCCACCTTGGGGGAGGGAACCAGGCGCCGCTCCTCTCCCTCGAAGGGCTCCTCCCGTCCGCCGTTAAAGAAATAAGTGACGTGGGCGTATTTCTCGGTCTCGGCCGTGCGGAACTGCTTCCAGCCCCGGGCGCTGACCAGTTCCCCGAGGATGAGGTCGAGGCTCTGGGGCGGGTAGGCCACCGAGACGAATGGATCCAGCTCCACGTCGTAGGCCGTGAAGGTGACCAGCTTCACGGCGGGGCGGCGCTTCGGGGCGAACCCGGAGAAGGCCGGATGCACCAGGGCGTGGCACAGCTGCCGGGCCCGGTCCGCCCGGAAGTTGAAGAAGAGGACGCCATCGCCATCGGCGAAGGGATGGAAGGCGTCCAGGCGGGTGGGGGCGATGAACTCGTCGGTCTCGCCCCGGCCGTAGGCGGCGGTGATGGCCGCCAGGGCGTCCTGGGCGGAGTGGGCCGCCTCGCCGTCCACGTAGAGCTTCCAGGCCTGCTCGGTGCGCTCCCAGCGCTTGTCGCGGTCCATGGCGGTGTAGCGACCACAGACCGAGCCGATGGTCACGAGCGGCGTATCCCGGAGCTGGAAGCCGAGCCACTGGAGGAAGCCGTCAGCACTCTTCTGGCCCGTGTCGCGGCCGTCCGTGATGGCGTGGATGGTGGTGGGAATACCTTCCGCCTGGGCCCATTGGGCCAGGGCCACCAGGTGGTTCTGGTGGCTGTGGACGCCGCCATCGCTCACCAGCCCCAGCAGGTGCAGACGCTTGCCGGTGGCCTTGAGCTCCGCCAGGAGGCTGCCGATGGGGGCATTCTCGCGGAAGCCGCCCCGCCGGATGGCGGCATCGATGCGGGTGAGCTCCTGCCAGACCACGCGGCCGGCCCCAAGGTTCATGTGGCCCACCTCGGAGTTGCCGAACTGGCCCTCGGGCAGGCCCACGGCTTCGCCACTGGTCTGCAACTGGGTGGTGGCGTAGGTCTTTCGCAGGGCGTTGAATCGGGGCATGGCGGCCATGAAGGTCGCATCGAAGGCGTTGCGGGGGCCGTCGCCGAAGCCGTCGAGGATGAGCAGGGTGACGGGGCCTTGGATCATGGGCTGGCTCATCGCTTTCTCGCGGTCCGCTGTTTGGCTTTCAGCCCCTTGGGAAGATCCTCCGGCACGAACCCGATGGGGCGCTCGGCCTGGGCCTCCTCCCCCTCGCCTTGGATGGACTTGAGGACGAGGTCGAGTTTCTGCTCCAGGGCGGAGACCCGGGCGGACAGCTCGGCCTGGGAGGTGAGTACGTGCCGGGCTTCCGCGAAAGCGGGCAGTAGGGCCAAGAGGGCGGGCTCCTTCTCCGGCAGCAGACCCGTCAGGAGGGCGGCGCCCGCTTCGGTGAAAGCCAGGACCGGGGCATCCGGGATCCTCTCTCGCTCCTTGGCTGTGAGGGGGAAGACCAGGGACTCGTGGAATCGCTGTGGATGAGACTGGACCAGGGCCGTGAGGGACTTGGCGTCCAGGCCGATCTGTTCGGCCAGAACCCGGTCCGGCAGGGCGGCGGTGTCGCGGATCCAGAGCAGACGGGACAGAACCTCGACGGGAGCGCTCACGGCACCTGTTCCCCGTGAGGGTGGGACAGCAGGTAGAGCACGGCCATGCGGACCGGCACGCCATTGGTGACCTGGTCGAGGATGAGGTTGTTCGGCCCGTCGGCCACGTCGCTGGTGATCTCCAGGCCCCGGTTGATGGGGCCGGGGTGCAGCACCGCCACGTCCTTCTTGGCCCGCTTCATCCGGGCGGGGTTCAGCTGGAAGAAGCGGCTGTACTCCCCCTGACCTGGGATGTAGGCGCCGGTGCCCCGCTCGAACTGTGCTCGCAGCATCATGATGGCGTCCTGACCCGGGATGACCGCATCGAAGTCGTGGCAGATCTCGATGGAGGGCCAGGTGGCCTTCATCTCCTGGGGCACCAGGGTGGGCGGGCCCACCAGGGTGACCCTGGCGCCCATGCGGGTCAGCAGCCAGAGGTTGGAGCGGACCACACGGCTGTTGCGGATGTCGCCCACGATGGCCACCTTAAGGCCTTCCAGCCTCCCGAAGCGCTTTCGCAGGGTGTAGGCGTCCAGCAGCGCCTGGGTGGGGTGTTCGTGGGCCCCGTCCCCGGCGTTCACGATGCTGGCCTTCATGTGCCTGGAGAGCAGCGTGTGCGCCCCGGGCGCGCTGTGGCGCATGACGATGAGGTCCGGGTGCATGGCCTCCAGGTTCATGGCTGTGTCGATGAGGGTCTCACCCTTGTTCAGGCTGCTGGTGTCCGCATCAAAATTGATGATCTCGGCGGACAGCCGCTTCTCGGCGATCTCGAAACTGTTCCGGGTGCGGGTACTGTTCTCGAAGAAGAGGTTCACCACCAGCTTCTTGCGCAAGGCCGGGACGATCTTGATGCTGGGGCGCTCGCAGACCTCCTCGAAGGCCTGGGCCTGGTCAAGCAGGGCGGTGATGTCCCGGGGGCTGAGGGGCTCGATCCCGAGCAGGTGCTTGTGGGGGAAGACGTAGCGCTCGGAGGTCATCAGCAGGCCTCCACGGTCACGCCATCTTCGCCGTCGATCTCCTTGACCCGGACCGCCACCCGGTGGCCCGGGGGCACTTCGACCCGCAGGCAGGCCAGGTCGGCCTGGATGGGGAATTCCCGGCCACCCCGATCGGCGAGGACCAGCAGCATGACCCGGCGGGGGCGACCGTGATCCAGGAGGGCATCCAGGGCGGCCCGGACGGTCCGCCCGGTGTAGAGGACGTCGTCCACCAGGACGACGGTGCGCTCCTTGAGCGTGAAGGGGATCTCCGTGGGGCGGACGATGGGGCTGCCCACCATCTCGGTCAGGTCATCGCGGTAGAGGGTAATGTCCAGGGAGCCCACGGGGACGGCCGACCCCGTATGGGCTCGCAGGAGGCTGGCGAGCCGTTCGGCCAGGGGGAGCCCCCGGGATCGGATCCCCAGGAGGACGAGCTCCTCCTCTGGACCCACCTGGGCCATCAAATCGGCCGCCAGCTGCTGGAGCGCGACCTCCATCTGGCCGGGGTCCATGGGACAGGGGGCAGCGGGCATGGAACCTCCGGGGTGCGCCCCCTCGGGGCGCGCGCACGGTTTCAAGTCTATCCCAGCCCTGACGGACACCGCACCCTCGGGGCAGGTTTTGCAGGATTCAAGTCGGAATCCCCCCCCTCCGATGCCCCATGTGAGGACGCCCATGAGCAAGGAACGCCGACAGTACCAACGGATTCCCCTGGAAGCCAGCCTGAGCTTCCAGGAACTGAGCTTCCACAAAGGGGATATCCCGGCCACGAGCAGCTATAAGGATGTGTCGGGTGGCGGGTTGCTGGTGGATTCCCCCCGGGCCTACCCCCTGGGCACCCTGCTCAAGCTGGAGCTTCGCGTTCCGGGCTGGGGCCGATACCAGAATCACTTCGGCCCGGTCCAGGACGCCGATGTCCGCCCCCTGGTCGCCCTCGGCATGGTCGTGCGCGTCGAGCAGATGGACGCCGGCGGCTTTGAACTGGGCGTCAAGTTTCAGAACGTCTACCCCGATGACCTTGAAGCCCTCGTGAAGTTCCTGGAGGCCACCGTGCCTCCCCCCTCCCTCTGACCCCAGTCTCACCACCCATTCCAGGAGGCCCCCGTGAAGATCCTCATCGTGGACGATTCCTCGACGATGCGGCGCATCATCATCAACACCCTGTCCCGCATCGGATACACCGATGTGGTCGAGGGTGAGAACGGCAAGAGCGGGCTCGAGAAGCTCGGCCAGGGCGGGGTGGAAATGATCATCACCGACTGGAACATGCCGGAGATGGATGGCCTCGAGTTCGTGAAGACCGTGCGTGGCCAGAATTCGGCCATTCCGATCCTCATGGTGACGACCAATGCTGCCAAGGAGGACATTGTGGAAGCCCTCCAGGCCGGCGTGAACAACTACGTGGTGAAGCCATTCACCCCGGAGACCCTCAAGGAAAAGATCGAGTCCCTCCTCGGGTAGGGAGCAGGCCATGGACCAGTCCGAAATCGACGCCCTCCTCGCCGGAGGCGGAAAAGCCCCCAAGAAGCCGAAGGTGGCCGCGAAAGCGACCCCCCTCGCAGAGCCTGTCCCGGCGCCAGCCTCCTCTGCCTCTGCCGAACCCCACAAGGACGGCGCAGGCCATGTGATCTCCGAGCTGGATACGGTCACCTCGGTCACTGAGCGCGAGTCCAACAAGGTCATGGACCAGCTGGACCAGATCAGCCGGCTCGTGGCCCGCCAGCAGCAGCTCGTCACGGACATGATGCGCCACGAGGGAGCCCAGTCCCCGGGTGTCCAGAAGGCCATCCACGAGGTCATGAGCGCCAGCAAGGAAATCCAGGACAAGGTCTTCGAGGCCATGGACCTGATGCAGTTCCAGGACATCACCCGGCAGAAGCTTGAGCGGATCGTCCACCACCTGCGCCAGATCCACGACTACATCGTGGACCTGCTCGGCACCGGCCTTAAGAGCGACTCGGAGCGGCCCTCGATCAGCCACACCATCGCCCAGACCGGCACCACGCCCGATGAAAACAAGGCCCACGCAGACGCGGTGATCGAGGCCTTCAAGTCTCAGAAGAAGGGGTAAGCCATGGCCGCCCAGTCCACCCAGGCCCACCTCGCCACGGAGCTGGTGCCGTCGGGCCAGCTGGTGACCTTCACCCTGGATGGCGTGGAGTTCGGACTGGACATCGACCGGGTCCAGGAGATCACCCATCGCAGCGACGTGACACCGGTACCCGGAAGCCCCAGCTTCATCCTGGGCGTCATCAACCTCCGCGGCCTCATCATCCCCGTCATCGACAGCCGCATCCGGTTCCACCTGGCCCCCCAGGAACCCACCTCGAAGACCCGCATCATCGTGCTGCGCCTGGCCAGTGGACCGACCGGTCTCCAGGTTGATTCCGTGGCCGAGGTGGTGCGCCTGGAGGATCACACGATCCGCGAGACCCCCCCCCTGGTGGCGGGCATCCGCGCCGAGTACCTGGCCGGCATGGTCACCGTGGGCACACGCCTGATCACCCTGATCCACCTCGAAAAGCTCCTGGAGAGCTCGGAGCTCACCCGACGGGCGGACTTCGATGATCTCGGCATGGCCGGGACCTTCTCGGGGGCCGGGGACGAAGCCGGCGAGACCATCGAGGAGGATGGCCGTCCCTTCGTCACCTTCCGCCTGGGTTCGGAGTCCTTTGGCATCGCCCTCCACGAGGTCGAGGAGATCGTCGAACTGCCGCCCGTCACCAAGGTGCCCGACGCGCCTGACTACGTGCTGGGGGTGATCTGCCTCCGGGACCAAGTGATGCCCCTCGTGGACCTGTCCGAGATCCTCTCCATCCAGCAGGGCGCCCTGGAGCGCAAGCGGGACATGGTGGTGCTGCTCTCCTTCGGGACCGCGAAGATCGGTGTCGTGGTCGATGAGATCCTGGAGATCCTCCGGGTGCAGGATGAACAGGTCCTGCCACCGCCGCAGACCCTTTCCGAGGCCGAGCGGGAGCACCTGGAAGGCATCCTCCTGTTGCCCGGCCGCATGGTGAGCCTCATCAACGTGCTGAAAATCATCACGGGCGACGACCAGGAGAAGATTGCCGCCATGGGCCAAGGCCTCGGCCTGGCCGACACCCGAGTGCAGGAGACCGAACCCAACCTGGAGCTGGTGGTCTTCCGCCTTGGACCGGAAAGCTATGGCCTCCGCCTCCACGAGGTCCGCGAGATCATCATGGTGGGCCAGATCACCCCGGTCCCGCGTGCCCCCCACTTTGTGGATGGTGTGTTGAACCTCCGCGGCGAGGTGATGCCCGTGGTGGACCTGCGCACCCGCTTCGGCCTGGACCGGGTCGAGGCGACCTCCATCTCCAGGATTCTCATCACCAGCATCGGCGGCGTCTTCACCGGCTTGGTGGTGGACGCGGTGGACGAAGTCCGCCCCGTGGACCTGCACCGGTTCGGGCCTCCGCCCTCCGTCACGGCCGTGGGCGCCAACCGGTACATCGAGAAGGTGGCCCGCCTGGACAACGGCATGATCTTCCTGCTTGAGCTCCAGCAGCTGCTGACCGATGCCGAAACCGAGCAGCTCCAGGGCCTGCAGGGCCGGCGGGGTGCGACCAACAGGACGGGTGAGCCATGAGTGATTTCGCCCTTGACGATCCCAGCTTCTACGAGGACTTCCTTGTCGAGGCGCAGGAGCACTTCGAACAGATCGAGACCAACTTCCTGGCCCTTGAGGAGGCGCCGGGCGACCTGGACCTGCTGAACGCCATCTTCCGCAGCGTCCACACGATCAAGGGTGCCGCCGGTTTCCTGGGGCTCCAGAAGGTCCTGGCCCTCGCCCACATTGGCGAGAACGTGCTGGACGACCTGCGCAAATCCAGGATGGAACTCAGCGACCTGGTCATGGAGCTGCTGTTCGAGACCGTGGACATGCTCAAGGTGCTGGTCGATGACGTGCGGGTCCAGGTCAGGAAGCAGGGTGAGGCCGAAGACCCGGATCCCAGCGACCTGATCCGTCGGCTCGAATCCCTGAAGACCGGTGCCGCCCCTCAGGTGGCCGCCAAGTCCGCCGCCCCCAAGGGCGATCTACACCTTCCCAAAAGCCTGGCCGGCGTGAATGCCGCAGGCCGCACGGCGGCCACCGAAGCCCTTGCCGAAGGGAAGGTGGTTCTGGGCATCCACGTTGAGCTGGCCGGGGCGATCTTTGGCACCGCCTTCAATCCCTTCTCCATGTTCCAGATGGTGGAACTGGTGGGCCGTCTGCTCCATCGGCAGATGATTCCCCGGGAGCCCCAGGTGGACCTGGAGTCCTTCGATCCCAAGGTTTTCCACCTGGATCTCGTGATGCTCATCGAGGCCACGGAGCCCATCGAGGAGGTCCGCAAGGTGTTCGGGGCCGTGACAAACGCGGCGATCACCTTCCATCCCCTGAGTCTCAGTGGCGGGCCGGAAGTCGAGTCCGCTGCTGCCGAGGGCGTACCCGCGGCCGAGGACCGGCGCAAGTCGGGTCGACGGAACTCCGACGACAAGGGCACCTCCGACACCATCCGGGTGAGCCAGGCCAAGCTCGAGCAGTTCATGAACATCGTGGCCGAGCTGATCATCAGCAAGACCATGATCAGCCACCTGGTCGAAAGACTGGTGCCCATGGTCAACGGACATCCCGCCTCGGCCGTGGCCAAGGAACTCGCCCACGCCTCTGTGTACCTCGACCACGTCAGCAAGGAGATCCAGGCTTCGGTGCTGGGCATCCGCATGGTCCCCGTGAAGACCATCTTCTCGAAGTTCCCCCGGATGCTCCGCGACCTGGCCAAGAACAGCGGCAAGAAGATCGAGCTCCAGGTGGTGGGCGAGGATACGGAAATCGACAAGAGCATCATCGAGGAACTCGGCGATCCGATGATCCACCTCATCCGCAACAGCGCCGACCACGGCATCGAAACCCCCGAAGCCCGTGTGAAGTCCGGCAAGTCCGAGGTGGGCACCGTGATCCTACGGGCCCGGCACGAGGGCGACAGTGTGGTGGTGGAGATCGAGGATGACGGCAAGGGCATCGACCCGAAGGTCATCCGGGCCAAGGCCGTGGAGAAGGGCCTCATGTCCCAGGAGCGCGCAGATGCGATGCCCGACGATGAGGTGATCGAGCTCATCTTCGCCCCGGGGTTCAGCACCGCGGCCACGGTGACTGACATCTCTGGCCGGGGCGTGGGCATGGACGTGGTCCGTTCCAACGTCCGGAAGCTCAACGGCCGCGTCGGGGTGCGCTCCACCGTGGGCAAAGGCTCCATCTTCACCATCAAGCTGCCCCTCACCCTGGCCATCATCGACGCTCTGCTGGTGAAGAGCGGCAACCAGGTCTTCGCCCTCCCCGGCACTGCCGTGGAGGAGACCCTCATCGTCCCACCGGAAAGCGTGTCCCACCTCACGAGCCGCCAGGCCATCAACCTCCGCGGTGAAGTGCTCGGCGTCTGCCGGCTGAAGCACCTGCTCAAGTCGGCCTCACCCGACAGCGCGGATGAGGCGGACGGCCTCTCCGTGGTGGTGGTGTCGGCCGCCGGCCGGCGCATGGGCATCATCGTGGATACCTTCGTGCGCCGTCAGGAAGTGGTCATCAAGCCCTTGGCCCCCTACCTCGCCAGCCTGCCGGGCATCAGCGGCGCCTCCATCATGGGTGACGGCGGCGTGGTGCTGATCCTGGATCCTGCCGAGTTGCTGCAACTCGCCGTCCAGGAGGCGGTGTGAACCTCGGCTCTGCCCCCGCGCCCCAGGCCCGCGCCCAGGGCCGGGAGGTTGTCCAGCACCGGTTCATGACCTTCTTCCTCAATGACCGGGCCTACGGGCTTCCCCTGGAACACGTGGCTGAGATCACGCCCTTCCGGGAACTGAACAAGCTGCCGCACATGCCACGGTCCGTTGAGGGCATTCTGGACCTCCGGGGCCGGGTGGTGCCCGTGGTGAACCTGCGGGTGCGGATGTCCCTGCCGCCGCTCGATCCATCGAGGACGGGGACCATCCTGGTCTTGGACCTAGCCGGCACGGCCACGGGTCTGCTGGTGGATGCGGTGGACGCGGTGGTGAGCATTCCGGACTCGGATCTGGTCCCGGCCAGCCCACTGCTGGCGGGGCTGGATGGCGCCTGGGTCGAGGGCTTCATCGTCCAGGGAGAGCGGGTGGTGACCCTGCTTGACGCCGCGCTGATCGCCAACCATGGTGCAGGCCGGACCCAGGGCAAGGAGGTGCTGGCCACCCTCAGTCTTGAAGAGCGGCTCGACGATGGCCTGCGGCGCCTCATTGAGATGGCGCCCCCCAAGGAACAGGGCGAGCACCGCGTCATGCCCCAGATCGAATCCTCCATCTCCTATACGGAGCAGGAGATGGCCAAGGTCCTGGAGCGGGTGGAAGCCATGCTGGCTAGCACCGACCGGGTCTTCCAGGGGCTCGGCTACCTCAAGCAGGAGGCCGGGCTGGGGAAGCTCAAGGGTCATGAGCGGGATGTCGCCGAACTGGAACGGTTGAATCAGGAGATGCAGGACATGGTCTTCGCGCTGATTCAGCAGATGCAGTTCCAGGACATCGCCAGGCAGAAGCTGGAACGGGTAATGTCCCACCTCAAGGGTATGCAGGTGGCCATCTCAGGGAAGTTCCGGGCAGCCAAGTAGGGTGGGGGGGCACGTCCCCGAGACTGGAGCCTGTCCCCTTCCCCGGGCACAATGGAGGATTAGCCATTGGAGTCCCCGTGAGCAGCCAGCCCTTCACCGAAGTCCGATTCCTCGCCGGCCTGGTCGGCGAGACCGTCCGGCTGCGGGGCTGGGTGCGCAATGCCCGCACCAGCAAGACCCGGTTCATCGAACTGCGCGATGGCTCGGGCTTTGTCCAGTGCGTGGTGGGTGCCGCTGAGGCCGACCCGGAGAGCTACGAACTGGCGGGAAAGCTCACCCAGGAGGCGGCCATCACGGTGACCGGACTGGTGCAGCAGCACCCCAAGACCGGGCAGCCCGAGTTGCTGGTGAAGGCCCTGGAGCTCATCGGTGGCAGCACGGATTTCCCCATCACTCCCAAGGAGCACGGCACCGAGTTCCTCATGGAGAACCGCCACTTGTGGCTGCGCAGCAAACGCCAATGGGCCATCCTGCGCATCCGCCACACCCTGGTGAAGGGCATCCGCGACTTCTTCGACAGCGATGGCTTCACCCTGCTGGACGCCCCCATCCTCACGCCCAGCGCCTGCGAAGGCACCAGCACGCTCTTCGGGACCGAGTACTTCCACGAGGGCATGGCCTTCCTGAGCCAGTCGGGACAGCTCTACCAGGAGCCCGGCATCGCGGCGTTTGGCAAGACCTACTGCTTCGGCCCCACGTTCCGCGCCGAGAAGAGCAAGACCCGGCGCCACCTCACGGAGTTCTGGATGGTGGAGCCCGAAGTGGCCTTCGCCCACCTCGACGACGTGATGATCCTGGGCGAGCGCATGACCAAGTTCCTCATCCAGCGCGTGCTGGAGGGCCGCCAGGAGGAGCTGAAGATCCTTGAGCGTGACCAGGCGCCGCTGGAGATCGCCCTGAACAACACCTTTGACCGCATGACCTACACCGAGGCGGTGGACAAGCTGAAAACACTTGGCAGCGACATCAACTGGGGCGAGGACTTCGGGAACGACGACGAGACCATCCTCATGAACGCCACCGACAAGCCGCTGTGGGTGCACCGCTTCCCCAAGGCCTTCAAAGCCTTCTACATGGAACCCGATCCCCTGGATGCCCGTCTGGCCCTGGGCGCCGACCTGCTGGCCCCGGAAGGCTATGGCGAGGTCATCGGCGGCGGTGAGCGCGCCTCCAGCCTGCAGTACCTCCTGGAGCAGATCGTCGTACATGAACTGAATCGGGCGGATTACGAGTGGTATCTGGATGTCCGCAAGTACGGCAGTGTCCCCCACGCCGGCTTCGGCATGGGCCTGGAGCGCGCCGTGGCCTGGATCTGCCGGCTGCCGCATGTCCGGGAAACCATTCCCTACCCGCGAATGATGGGCACCCTCAGGCCCTAGTTCCTCAGAGCTGCATCACCACGCCCGGCAGCTTCTGGATGGCCTCCCGCAGCGGCGTCTCGGCCTGGTCGTCGGGCAGGGTCACCCAGAAGGTGTAGCTGATGAAAGCGCCCTTGCAATTGGCTGAGTGCTGCTCGTCGCCATCGGCCTGGGGTCCCAGGTGGGCGATGATGAGGTCCATGACCATGTCGGGGCGCAGCTCCTCCTGCCGCCCGATGATCTTCATGGGGACGCGGCAGGGGTAGGTGATCTCAGGACGACGACAGGCTTCTTCCATCCCGTCATTGTCCACGTCTTTCCTCAATCGCTCAACGCATCGCGTTGAGCGCAGGCATCAGCCGACCTCGATCTCCCGGAGATCCTTCCCCGGCTTGAAGCGGATGCTCTTGCCCTTGGGGATCTGGACGCTGGCGCCGGTCTTGATGTTCCGGCCCATGCCCCGCTTGCGGGGGCGGGGCTCGAAGACGCCGAAGCCACGGATTTCGATGCGATGCCCGTTGAGGAGGGCATCCTTCAGCCGCTCGGTCAGCAGATCCACCACCTGGAGGGCGGTGGCGCGGGAGCAGGGGTGAACCTTCATCAACGAATTGGCGATGTCGATCTTGATCATCAGCAACCTCGGGCCATGGGGTGGGAGAGCCAGAATAGGGGAAGGACGATCAGCGTGCCAGGGTGATTTTCACGTCCGTGGTCGGGGGCATGGCCATGGGCATACCCGGAACCTGGGATTGGACAGTTGGCGCAGAGGGGCCGCCGGACTCCCGGCCCCCGCCCTGGGCGATGGACATGCCGCGCTCCATGTTGGCCTTGGCCAGGTCGGAAGTGGCCATGACGCCTTCCAGGCGGAGCTTGAACTCGCCCACGTTGGTGGCGCGCAGGAGGGCCTCCTCTTCGGTGATGAGTCCCTGCTTGAGCAGGAAGTAGAGGCTCTGGTCGAAGGTCTGCATGCCGTACTGGGCGGTGCCGGAGGAGATGACGTCCTTCAGCATCTTGGTCTTGTCCTTGTCCTCGATGCATGTGCGGACGGACTCGGTGGCCACCATGACCTCCACGGCCGGGACGCGGCCCTGGCCATCGGACCGGGGCACCAGGCGCTGGGAGATGACGCCCTTGAGCACGGCGGCCAGCTGGAGGCGGATCTGCTTCTGATGGTGGGGCGGGAAGACCGAGATGATGCGGTTGATGGTCTCAGTGGCGTCGAGGGTATGGAGGGTGCTGAAGACCAGATGCCCGGTCTCGGCGGCGTGGAGGGCCGTCTCGATGGTCTCCAGGTCGCGCATTTCGCCCACCAGAATGACGTCAGGATCCTGGCGGAGCGCGGCGCGCAGGGCCGAGGAGAAGGTCTTGCAGTCGGCCTCCACCTCGCGCTGGTTCACGATGCTGAGGTTGTCCCGATGCAGGTACTCGATGGGATCCTCGATGGTGAGGATGTGCTCGGTCCGGGTGGCGTTGATGAGGTCGATCATGGCCGCCAGGGTGGTGGACTTGCCGGAGCCCGTGGTGCCGGTCACCAGCACCAGGCCGCGCTGCTCCTGGCAGATGGTCTTCAGTACCTTGGGGAGCATCAGGTCATCGATGGTGTAGATCTTCCGGGGGATGACGCGGAGCACCAGGCCCACGGTCCCCCGCTGGTTGAAGATGTTGCAGCGGAAGCGCCCCAGGCTCGGCACCGAATAGGCGATGTCGATGTCGAAGTTCTCCTTGAACTTCCCCTTCTGCTTGTCGCTGGCCATGATCGCGTAGGCCATGGCGATGGTGTCTTCCTGCACCATCCGCTTGAACTGGGTCATGGGCGTCAGCTTGCCCCGGATGCGGGCGATGGGATGATTGCCGACCTTGAGGTGAAGGTCGCTGGCGCCCTGCTCGCAGACCACGGTGAGCAGTTCGTTGATGTGCATGGTCAACTCCCGGGGGGGTCCGCTTATCTTAGACCCCTCCTGTGACAATGGAAGAGGGTGCGAATAGATCTCGGATATCGTCGCCCGCTCTGGTAAAATCGAGGGTTCTGCCCGGCCTTTGCTTGGCCCCCGTCGCTGTTCCCAAACCCCCCGTCCCCTGAACCTGGAGGACGACATGAGGGGCCGTAACGAAATCACCAGGCAAGCACTGGTGATTTCAAAACGCCCCCTAACCAGGAAGTCTGATGACCCCTCTCGAAAAGATCCGCAACCTTGCCATCATCGCGCACGTCGATCATGGCAAGACCACCCTCGTGGACGCCCTCTTCAAGGGGGCCCACATGTTCCGGGACAACCAGCGGGTCCAGGAGCGGGCCATGGACAGCAATGACCAGGAGCGGGAACGCGGCATCACCATCCTGGCCAAGACGACGTCCCTGCACTGGGGCGGGTACCGGTTCAACATCGTGGATACCCCTGGTCACGCCGACTTCGGCGGCGAGGTGGAGCGCGTCCTGAGCATGGTGGACTCGGTGCTGCTGGTGGTGGATGCCTTCGACGGCCCCATGCCCCAGACCAAGTTCGTCACCCGCAAGGCGCTGGCCCTGGGGCTGCGGCCCATCGTGGTCATCAACAAGGTGGACCGTCCCGGGGCCCGCCCTGTCTGGTCCCAGGATCAGGTGTTCGATCTGCTGATCGAGCTTGGCGCCACCGAGGAGCAGCTGGACTTCCCCTGTGTCTTCGCCAGCGCCAAGATGGGCTACGCCATGCTGGACATGAATGACGCCAGCGAGACCCTGGACCCCCTCTTCGACACCATCGTCAAGCACTGTCCCCACCCCACGGGCAGCCCCGATGCGCCCCTCCAGATGCTCGTGACCCTCATGGACTGGAGTGATTTCGTCGGCCAGATCGGCATCGGCCGCATCGTGAACGGCCGCATCCATGTGGGCGACAGCGTGGCCCTCATCAAGCGTGACGGCACCGTGCAGCAGCAGAAGATCACCCAGCTCTACGGCTTCGAAGGACTCACCCGCATCCAGCTCCAGGAAGGCAGCGCCGGGGAGATCGTGGCCATCGCCGGCATCGAGGACATCCGCGTGGGCGAGACCATCGCCGATGCCACTGATCCAAGGGCGCTGGAATACGTGGACATCGACGAACCCACGATCTCCATGATGTTCATGGTGAACGCGGGGCCCTTCGCTGGCCAGGACGGCAAGTACATCCAGAGCCGCCGCATCCGCGAGCGCCTCCAGAAGGAGCTGCAGCACAACGTGGCCCTGCGGGTGGAGGACACGGACAGCCCCGATTCCTTCAAGGTCAGCGGCCGCGGCGAGCTGCACCTCTCCGTGCTCATCGAGACCATGCGCCGCGAGGGTTTCGAGCTCTGCGTGAGCCGTCCCGAGGTCATCCTCCACACTGACCCGGTGACCGGCGAGAAGCTCGAACCCTACGAGGATGTCACCATCGACATCCCCGAGGCCTACATGGGCGTGACCATGGAGCACATGGGCAACCGCAAGGCCGAGATGCAGGACATGGGCAACGAGGGCGGACGGCTCCGCCTCCACTTCAAGATCCCCAGCCGCGGCCTCATCGGCTTCCGCAACGAGTTCATGACCGACACCCGGGGCGAGGGCATCATCCACAGCCTCTTCAGCCACTACGGCCCCCACAAGGGCGAGCTCACCAGCCGCAAGAACGGTGTGCTGATCAGCATGGACACCTGCGAGGCCGTGGGCTTCGCCCTGATGAATTTGGAAGAGCGCGGCGTCATCTTCATCCAGCCGGGCACCCGGTGCTATGAGGGCATGGTCGTGGGCGAGCACGCCCGGGAGAACGATCTCGTGGTGAACGTGGCCAAGGCCAAGAAGCTCTCGAACATGCGCTCCAGCGGCAGCGACGAGGCTACCCGCATCACCCCGCCCCGGGAGCACACCCTGGAGCAGGCCCTGGAATACATCGAGCCCGACGAGCTGGTGGAGGTCACCCCGAACTTCATCCGCATGCGCAAGCGGGTGCTGGACACCAACGAGCGGAAGAAATCGGAAAAGCGCGCGGACGCTTGACCTCCAGGCTCATGACCCAGCCCTACCACGCCCCGCCCCGCGCCAGCTTCCTCCAGAAGCTTGGCCCGGGTGGGGTGGCTTCGCTGGGGCTCGCGATCCTGACGACCCTGGGGCTGGCGGGCCTGCCCTGGCTGTTCCGGCTCCGGCAGGTCCTCCTGGCCGTTCCCGGTGACGAGCCCAGAGAAACCGACGCCATCCTGGTGCTCGGGCGGCAGCTGGAGCAGGATCGCCTGACCCCCGTCTTCGAGGCCCGCCTGTCCCAGGCCGAGTCCCTGTGGCGGGAAGGGCTCGCCCCCCGGGTGCTTGTGGCCGGTGGGACCACGGGCAATGCCTCCCGCAGCGAGGCCGCAGCGGCCCGAGAGTGGTTGCTGGCCAGAGGGCTTCCAGACGCGGCCGTCCATCTGGAGGAGCGGAGCCAGCACACCCTGGAGAACCTGTTCAATGTCCGCTGCCACATGCAGGCAGAGGGTTGGCAGACCCTGGTGGTGGTCTCCGACCCACTCCACCTCGCCCGGGCCAAGGCCACGGCCCACGGGCTCCAGCTGAAGGTGTGGTGTTGCCCGGCGGCGGAAGCCCCGCCGACGCGCGGCTCCCTCGGCTGGTGGGGGAGGGCAGCCCTGGAGGGCTTCCTCCTGCACTGGTATCACACCGGGATGCTCTACAGCCGGCTGATTGGAAGCCGAAGCCAACTTGAACGAGTGACTTAGCCAGAGGCCTCCGGAGTTCATCCCGGGGTCCAACCAGGCCGAAAGAGCATTGTCAGGGCCCCGGGGGACCGCTTGCCGGATCATCGACTGCTGAAGCGCTACGCGAGACGGTTCATGCCGCAGGTGACCGCCCTCAACGGCCTTGCGGAGGCCATCCATGCCCTCCTGCACGGAGGGGGAGGCGGAGATCCCTTCTTCCTCTCCAAGAGCCTGGAGATGCTCTCGGGCCACCTCGGGGCCACTCAGACCACCCTGGTGATGGTGTCGGGGGGCACCGCCGAGACCCGCTGGTGGCACCCGGAGGCGGAAGACGAAGAGCCGCCGGAGGCGATCCCCTCCTTCTGTGAATGGCTGCTGGAACATCCGGAACGCACCCTCGTCGTGCGGGATATGGCGGAAGGTCCCCACGCCCGGAACCTCCCCGAACCTGGGGCTGTCCCCTACCGGGCCGCCCTCGGCTGTGCCTTGCGGCAGAAGGAGGCGGTCAGGGGGCTGCTGTTCGCCTTCTTCGACCAGCCCCGGGGCTTCTCCAGGGCCGACTTCGCCCTGCTGGAGGCGGTGGCGGGATTCATCGGCCGGGTGCTCGAGATCGAGGATCTCAAGCAGTCGCTGAACCGCCTGGAGGACGCCCTGGCCATCACTAGGGCCGTAATGGAGGACAGCTCCATCCGGGATGCCGAAACGGACCTGCCCAACCTGCGCTACCTCGAGATCTGGCAGAAGGCCCTGCTGGACTCTGAGCACCGCCCGGAGAGCCTCGTGGTGGCCGAGTGCCACGTCACCCTGAAGAACAAGAAGGACGTGGCCCGGATTCTCAAGGCCGCCGAGGGGGTCAGGGCCGGGGACCTGGTGGTGCGGGCGGCCCCTGGGCGCTTCATGATCATCTTCCGGCATACGCCCCGGAGCGTGGCGCACATCATGCTCCTCCGCCTGCGGACCCAGCTCAATGGCGCGCCCATGGGGGCCACGCTCTGGGTCCCCGGTACCGAGGGCCTGGGCCTTGACTCCTGTCAGCCAAGGCTGGAGTCGGCTGTGGCAGAGAGCAGCGCCATGGCCCAGCCCTCCCTGGTCTGGCATCTCCCGGAGGGATTCAAGGACAAGCCGCTCCCCAGGAAGGCGACCGCGCCCAAGTCCTCCGTCCCCCAGCGGTGGGAGCCTCCCACCCTCCGGAAGGTGTGACGGGGCCGGTCCTGCCAGACTGGATGGATCATGACTGGACATCTCATCCTCGTTCCCACCCCCATTGGCAACCTAGGCGACCTCACGGATCGCGCGAAGGAGGCCTTGGCCGGGGCCGACCTGGTGGCTTGCGAAGATACCCGGCGTACCGGCGGCCTGCTGAAGCACCTGGAGATCGAGAAGCCCCTGCTGCGCTTCGATGACCATGCGAGCGCAGCCGCTTTCGAGCGCCTAGGCCTGGAACTGGGCTCAGGCCGCACCGTGGCCTATTGCAGCGACGCGGGCATGCCCGGCATCAACGATCCCGGCTTCGAGATCGCCCGGGTGGCGCGCGCCGCGGGCGCCAAGGTCACGGTCTTGCCCGGCGCCTCGGCCGTGCTGCTGGCCGTGGTGGCCTCGGGTCTGCCCTGCCATGCGTTCAGCTTCTGGGGCTACCTGCCCAACCGCAGCGAACCCAGGCGCACCATGCTGAAGAAGCTGGGTGCCGAGGAGGAGACGGTGGTGGTCTTCGAGACGCCCCACCGCATCCACGAGACGTTGTCGGACCTGGAGGAGCTGTTGCCGGGCCGGGAGATGGCCCTGGGCCGGGAGCTCACCAAGCTGCATGAGACCTGGTACCGGGGCACCCCTACCCAGGTGAAAACACAGCTGGGCAGGGAAGATCGGGGTGAGATGGTGTTGGTACTGGCGGGCGCCAGCGCCAAGCGGCTGGTGACGGAAGGGGTGCCAGCCTTTGACGGGGCCGCCCTGCCGGATTGGGTTCAGACCTACCTTGGCGCCGCCCGTGAAGGGGGCATGACCCTGCGCGAGGCCGTGAAGCCGCTGGCCAAGCACCTGGGCGTGTCCGCATCCGAGCTGTACCGGCTGGCCGCGGACCTCTGACGAGGCCCATCCCGCCTCGCCCGGGCCACCTCCTGGATGCACCCGGCCACCATGGCCGCGGGGTTTGTCCCGGTGGCGGCCTTCTGCGGTGTCCTCCTGGCCATGTCCTGCCGAGTGCTCAGGGCGCGGGTGGAGAACTCGTGCTGAAGGGCTGCTTGGCGCCGCGCCAAGGCGGGACAGTGATGAGCAAGATGAGTGCACGGCTGACGCGCCGGATCCTTGGCCCGGGCTTCCAGATCCGTCCTAGGCTCGGCTACTTGCCTGCCGGGCCGGCCTGACCGACCAGATCCTCGGAGGCACGGGCGAGGTAACTGTCCAGCAGGGTTGGGATCTGCCCGGGTGTGAGCGGACCGTGGACCTCGTCGCCGATCATCACCACTGGCGCGAGGCCGCAGGTCCCCACGCAACGGGTGCTCTCGAGGCTGAATATCCCGTCCTTGCTGGTCTCCCCGATGCGGATGCCCAGTTCATCCTGGAGTTTCTGGACAACCTTCTCCGCGCCTTTCACGTAGCAGGCCGTCCCCATGCAGACGTTGATGAGGTACCGGCCCCGCGGCTGGAGGCGGAAGTAGTGGTAGAAGGTCGCGACGCCAGTGACCTTGGCCAGGGGGATCTGCATGAGCTGGGCCACGGCCTCCAGGTGGCCGGGACCGAGATGTCCATAGTGGGCCTGCACCATGTGGAGGGTGGCGATGAGCATGCTCTCGCTGTGCTCCCTGTGCCGGTTCTCCTCGATGAAGGCGAGGATATCCGCCGGGAGCATGGCCCGGTAGCCTCGCTCGAGTTCGGCCCAGTTGTCGGTGCAGGAACAGCAGGCGCTCATCGGATCCCCCTCGGCGTGCGGGCGGTGTAGTGCGTGTGCAGGAGTTCGTGGGCCTTGTGGCTGAGCGGCTCGCGCAGAAATTCGGCGTAGAGCCGTTGGACGTCGGGGTTGTCGTGGCTGCAGCGGATGGTCTTGGCTGCGTCGATGTTGTAGAGGGCCTTGGAGCGGGCCTTGGACAAGTCGCGATTAAGGGTGTAGGTGCCCATGGGCGGATAGGGTTGGCCACCGCCGGCGATGCACCCGCCGGGGCAGGCCATGATCTCGATGAGGTGGTAGATCTTCTCGCCCCGCTTGACCGCGTCCAGGAGGATCTTGGCGTTCTGCAATCCGTCGGCCACGGCCACATTGATGGTTTTTCCGGCGAGGTTGATGGAGGCTTCCCGGATGGAGCCGTCGGCACTGCGGACCATGGTGAGATCCAGGTTCCCGAGATTCTGCCCCGTGAGCTTGAAGGCGGCCGTGCGGAGCGCCGCTTCCATCACACCGCCGGTGGCGCCGAAGATGTCCCCCGCGCCGGAAGATGAGCCCAGAGGATGGTCGAAATCAGAGTCCGGAAGCCGGTGGAAGTCGATGCCGTAGGACTTGATCATGACGGCCAACTCCCGGGTGGTGATGACGGCGTCAGTCGTGGGGTGGCCGTCCATGACATGCTCAGGCCGCCCCGCTTCGAATTTCTTGGCCACACAAGGCATGACGGAGACGACGTAGATGTCCTTGGGGTCGATGCCCTTCTGCTGGGCATAGTAGGTCTTGATGAGGGTCGACTGCATCTGCATGGGGCTCTTGCAGCTCGACATGTGCGGAATCATCTCCGGATAGAACTTCTCCAGGAAGCTGACCCAGCCGGGGCTGCAGGAGGTGAGCAGGGGCAGGGGGCCGCCGTCCTCCATGCGCCGCAGCAGCTCGTGGGCCTCCTCCATGATGGTGAGGTCCGCGCTGAAGTTTACGTCGAAGACGGCATCGAAGCCCATGCGGCGCAGGGCCGTGACCATCTTGCCCGTGACCGGCGTGCCGATGGGCAGGCCAAAGGCCTCGCCCAGGGCGGCGCGGATGGCGGGGGCGGTGGTGACCACCACGTGCTTCTCTGAACGCCGGTGGCCCAGGGCCTTCCAGACGCGTTCGGTGTGATCCTGCTCGATGAAGGCGGCCGTGGGGCAGACACTCACGCATTGGCCGCACTGGATGCAGGCGCTCTCGTCCATGGGGGCCAGGTTGGCTGGCCCCACCACGGTGTGGAACCCGCGGCCGTGCTGGCTGAGGTTGAACACGCCCTGGACCTCGCCGCAGACGCGGATGCAGCGGCCGCAGAGGATGCACTTCTCGGCGTTGCGCACCACGGAGGCCCCGGCGTCATCGATGGGGAACTGCTTGCGCTTCCCCTCGAAGAGCCGTTCCCGCACGCCCATGCGGTAGGAGAGGTTCTGCAGCTCGCAGTGGCCGTCGCGGTCGCAGGTCTGGCAGTCCTTGGGGTGGTTGTCCAGCAGCAGCTCGACAATGTCGCGCCTGGCCTGCCGGATCATGGGGCTGTTGGTCTGGACCTCCATGCCTTCCCAGGCCTTGGTGGCGCAGGAGGCGAGCCCGTGGTCGAAGCCTTCCACGGCCACCACGCAGACGCGGCAGTTGCCCTCCAGGCTGAGGTTGGGGTGGTAGCAGAGGCGGGGGATGTGGATGCCGATCTGCTCCGCGGCATCCATCACCGTCGTGCCTTCGGTTACCAGGATGGACTCCCCGTCGATCTTGAGATTGATCATCTGGGACATGACGAACTCCTAAACCCGGTCGATGGCGGCGAACTTGCACACATCGAAGCAGTTGCCGCACTTGATGCAGGCGGCCTGATCGATCAGGTGGGCCTCCTTGCGGGTGCCCGAGATGCACTCCACGGGGCAGTTCCGGAAACAGATGGTGCAGCCGATGCACTTATCGGGGTTGATCTCATAGCGGATCAGGGCGACACACTTCTTCGCGGGGCAGTGCTTGTCCTGGATGTGGACGAGGTACTCCTCGCGGAAGTGCTTGATGCTTGACAGAACCGGGTTCGGGGCGGCGCGACCCAGGCCGCACAGGCTGGTGCGCTGGCACAGGCGCGACAACCGGTGGAGCTTGTCCATGTCGGAGAGTTCGCCCTTGCCCTGGGTGATGCGCTCGAGGATTTCCAGGATGCGGGTCGTACCTTCCCGGCAGGGGGTGCACTTCCCGCAGCTCTCCTCTTGGCTGAAGGTCATGTAGAACTTGGCGATGTCGACCATACAGTCGTCTTCGCTGAGGACGATCATGCCACCCGAACCCATGATGGATCCGGCCTTCTGCAGGGGCTCGAAATCCACTTCCATGTCCTGCATGGAGGCAGGGATGAAGCCACCCGCAGGACCGCCGGTCTGGATGGCCTTCAGCTGCCTGCCGCCCGAAACCCCACCACCGATGTCATTCACCACCCTGGAGAGGGTCGTGCCAAGCGGAACCTCGACCAGGCCCGTGTGCTTGACCTTGCCCGCCAGGGCGAACACCTTGGTGCCCCCGCTCTTCTCGGTGCCGATGCGGGCATACCAGTCCCCACTGAACCGAAGGATGGCCGGGATGTTGGCGAAGGTTTCCACGTTGTTGATGCAGGTGGGGTGGCCCCAGAGCCCGCGGTCCGTGGGGTAGGGGGGGCGCACCTTCGGCTGGCCCCGTTCACCTTCGATGGAACGGATGAGGGCGGTTTCCTCTCCGCAGACGAAGGCCCCGGCGCCCAGGCGAATCTCCAGGTCGAAGTGGAAGCCGGAGCCCATGATGTCCTGCCCCAGAAGGCCCTGGGTCCGGCAGATGTCGATGGCATTCTGGATGCGCTTGATGGCGAGGGGGTACTCGGCACGGATGTAGAAGAAGCCCTTCTGCGCGCCGATGGAATGGCCGCCGATGATCATGCCCTCGACGATGTTGAAGGGATCGCTTTCCAGCATGGAGCGGTCCATGAACGCGCCCGGATCGCCTTCGTCTCCGTTGCAGATGATGAAGCGGGTGGTGTCCGCCTGTTGGCGGGCCAGCCCCCACTTGACGCCGGTCGCGAACCCACCACCGCCACGGCCGCGGAGCCGGGCCTTGGTCAGCTCGGAGATGACCCAGTCTGGATCCTGGCGCTGCAGCACGTCGGCCAGGGCCTTGAAGCCGCCGAAGCCGACGTATTCCTCAAGGCTCTCGGGGTCCACCACGCCGGCGTTCCGCAAGGCGATGCGATTCTGGCGATTGAAGAAGGAGACATCACCGTACCGCTCAAGGAATTCAAGGGCGATGGGTTCTTCCTTGGCCTTCAGCCGCTCCACCACGCGGCCGGCGAGGATGTGTCCTTCGATGAGTTCTGCCAGATCCTCGTCGCTGTTCACGCTGTAGAGAACCTTCTCAGGGCGGGCCAGGACGAAATTGGCAGGACTGCAGCCGGAGATGCCACAGGCGCCGAAGCAGCTGGCAGCTGCCACGTGCACTTTGCCGGAGTCGATATCGCGCTCCTGCAGCATGGTGCGGAATCGCTCCTTCAGGCTGGGGTTGCTCTGATGGCACCGCCCGCCCTCGCAGAACAGGAACTCGCGGTCGGCCAGCGGCTCGCCATTGTGGTCGAGGATGTGCTTCAGAACGGGGGAAGCGCTCTGGATGTGCTCGGTGAAGATTCGGTGCACCAGATCCCGGTTCACCCGCTCGTATTTCACGGGGAGGAGGCCGGGCAACTGGATCCCCACGATGGGTTCCCGGGAGCAGCGACCCGTGCAGCCGGTCCGGTGGATGACGATGTCCTTGCGACCGGAAGCGCGGATGTGCCGGGTGAACTCCTCGGCCACCGCCTGCGACCCGGCGGCGTGTTCACAGGTGGCAGAGCCAACCTGGATGATGACCTTGGACCCAAGGTCACGCCCGGCGAGGTCTGCCCCGATGCGGTCCGCCATGGACCGGTAGAATTCGCTCACGGATTGGGACATGGGAACTCCTTCCAGCCGGCGGTGTCCGGGTGGAGTCATGGGTACCGGCAGGGCGGACTCGGTGGGTTCGAGTCGCCGCACACCGGCAATGGATCGCACAAGGATTGTGCTTATTGATGACCATAAGGTCAGTGATCGAAATCACACACATTCAAATCTTTACACTCTGTTCGAACTCGTCCTCCAGGTCCCTTCCCGACCTTTCTTCCCAACCTCTGGATTCGACCCTCAAGACATTCCTGGCAGGCGACGGCGGTCTCATTCACGCAGGCCTTGCCTGGGTAGATTTCGTATCGCGCCCGGTAATGCGGAGGCGTCACATTGGGCATGACCACGTTGGCGCCCCTCATGAGCGCCAGTTCCCGCCCCTGGGCTCGATCCAGGGTGGCAAGGGCCGTGGTGCTGGGGATGTTCGCGTCGGGGCAGAGGAGGCGGGCCAATGCCAGGGCCTTCAAGGTGGTGAGTTCGTCGTTGGGCACCTGTTCCTGGGGAGGTGCAGTCCAGGTCGCCGCCTGGGGACCACCCAGGGGTGTGCGCGGGCTGGGAAGGAAGGGGCCAATACCGATCATGTCCATGTCGAGATCCCGGAAGCGCAGGAGGTCCTTCGCGAGGGTGTCCCAGGTCTGACCTGGGATGCCCACCATGACTCCCGTGCCGATCTCATAGCCCATGCTCCGCATCCTGGCGAGTTGGGCAAGGCGGTCGCTGACCAGGCCCGGTAGGTTGGGGTGGATGCGCCGGTAGAGTAGCGGGTCGCTGGTCTCGAAGCGCAGGAGGTAGCGATCAGCGCCGGCATCGCGCCAAGCCAGCAGGTCCTCGTCACTGCGCTCCCCCAGGGAGAGGGTGACGGCCAGCGGGGTATGTCGCTTGATGGCACGGACTGCCTCGGCAATGAACGCCCGGGTTAGCCCTGGATCCTCACCCGCCTGGATCACCACGCTGCCGTAGCCGAGCCGCGCGGCTTCCTGGGCACATGTCAGGATCTCCGCACCGTCCATGCGATACCGCTCAAGGCCTTCGCTGGGGGCCCGCAGGCCGCAGTAGAGGCAGTGCCGGATGCAGTGGCTGGAGGCCTCGATGAGGCCGCGGAGATGGACTTCGTCGCCCATGTGCAGGCTTCGAGTCTGGTCGGCCTCGGCCCACAACGTCTCCAAGACCGTCGGATCCGTCTCCCGCAGCCAGGCCCTCACACAGGCATGGTCGAGGCAGAGGGCAGGCCGAGCCTCAGGCACGGACGGCATGGAGGCACTCCTGGATTTCCGGGAAGGGGCGCAGGGCCCGATCGAAGATGCCGAACGAGTAGGCGATGGCCAATCCGTAGTTCGTGATGGGCACACCCGCCGCCGTGCAGCGGTGGATGCGAGACAGCATCTCGCGGCGGTTGCCCATGCAGTTGCCGCAGTGGACCACCAGCTTGTAGGGGGAGACGTCCATGGGAAAGCTCCGACCCTGAATGGTGTCGAAGACGAGGGCTCCGTCCACCTTTTGGTTCAGCCACTTGGGCAGTTTCACTCGGCCGATGTCTTCCTCGGTGGGATGGTGGGTGCACCCTTCGGCCACCAGCACGCGGTCCCCGGGGCGGAGGTTCTCGATGGCGTAGGTGCCTCGCACCTGCATGGCCAGATCCCCCTGGAAGCGGCTCATGAGAATGCTGAAGGAGGTCATGGGTACGGCATCCGGAACGTCCCGGGCCACGGACTGGAAGGCCTGGGAATCGGTCACCACCAGGGCGGGGTTTCCCTTCAGCGAGGACAGGGCCCGGGGCAACTCCCGAGCTTGAACCACCAGGGCCAGTCCGGCGCCATCCAGCACATCCCGCACGGCCATGACCTGGGGAAGGATGAGGCGTCCCTTCGGAGCGGAGGCATCGATGGGCATTACCAGGACGGCGACCTCGCCCGGGGGCACCAGGTCGGACAGCAGGTGGTGGGATTCGAAGTGGTGCGCGGGCGCGGCAGCGAACAGCGCCTCGCGGAGGGCTTCGAGACCGTGACCATCGAGGGCCGACAGGGCCACCACGGCGGTGCCATCCAGCTGCGGCAGGTCACGCTCAGGAGCAAGGTCATGTTTGTTGAAGGCCACCACCGTGGGGATATTCCTACCCTTCAACTCTGCGAGCAGCGCCGCTTCGAAAGGCTCCCAGGCGCCTCGTTCTGCCACGAGGATGGCGAGGTCCACGCGGTCGATGACGGCTCGGGAACGACCTGTGCGGGCCTCGCCCAGGGCGCCTACATCATCGAGACCCGCTGTGTCCACGAAGAGCACTGGCCCCAGGGGCAGCAGCTCCATGGGCTTTTCCACGGGATCCGTGGTGGTGCCTGCCTGGGCCGACACGATGGAGACCTGCTGCCGTGTCAGGGCGTTCAACAGGGAGGACTTCCCCACGTTGCGCCGACCGAACAGGCCGATGTGCAGGCGCATGTTCCTCGGTGCAGGCTGCATCTCAGCAGAACACATCGCGCTCTCCTTCCTTCACGCGGGCCACCATGTGCTCCGCCCGGGCGCGGGCGCCGGGCTCCATCTCCTCCAGGCTCCCGGCCAGGAGGCGCTCCGCCGCCAGCCGGGTTGCCGGGCTGGCGTGATCCTCCACGAATTCCTGCAAGGTGGAGAGGGCATTGGGATGGCAGTGGGCCTTGATCTCGCCGGGCTTGGCCATGTCCATGAAATCGGAGCCCGTGCGCCCCATGCGGTAGCAGCTGGTGCAGAAACTCGGGATGAAACCGGTCTGGGCCAGGTCGCAGACCACCTCGTCCAGGGTGCGGTGGTCACCCAGGGAGAACTGGGCACCCCCTTCGAAGGCGTCGTCTTCATAGCCACCAGGGTTCGTCCGGCTGCCCGCGCTGATCTGGCTGATGCCCAGCCGGAGGGCTTCCTTGCGGATCTCGGGACGTTCCCGGGTGCTGAGGATGAGGCCCGTGTAGGGGACGGCCAGCCGCAGGATGGCGATGAGTTTGCGGAAATCCTGGTCGGTGACGGCATGGGGTGGGTGCTCGCTGGTGGCCGAGCCCTCGGCAGGTTCGATGCGCGGCACGCTGATGGTGTGGGGCCCGCAACCGAATCGGTCCTCCAGGTGGCGGGCGTGCTGCATGATGGCCAGCAACTCGAAGCGCCAGTCATAGAGACCGAAGAGGGCGCCGATGCCCACATCGTCGATGCCCGCCAGCATGGCGCGGTCCATGCAGCCGAGGCGCCAGTCGTAGTCGGCCTTGAGGCCCCGGGGGTGCATCCGAGCGTAGGTCGCCCGGTGGTAGGTCTCCTGGAAGAGCTGGTAGGTGCCGATCTCCACTTCCTTCAGGCGGCGGAAGTCTGGCACGTCCAGCGGTGCAATGTTCACATTCACTCGGCGCATGCATTCCTCGCCCCGGCGCACCCCATACACCGTTCGGATCGCGTCAAGGATGTAGTCCAGGCCTTCCTTCGGATAGGCCTCGCCTGCCACCAACACCACGCGCTTATGACCCTGGCCCAGGAGATGTCCCACCTCGGCGGCAATCTCATCCCGGCCAAGCGCCCGCCGGGGCAGGTCACGGTTCGAGGCGCGGAAGGCGCAGTAGAGGCATTCGTTGGCGCAGAGGTTCGACACGTAGAGCGGGGCGAACAGCACGATGCGGTTGCCGTAGAGCTGGTCCTTAACCCAGCGGGCTGTGTCGAACAGCTCGTGCAGCAGATCCGGGTCCTGGATCGCCATGAGCTGGGGCAGGTCCTCGTCCTCCAGGCCCTTCATGTCATGGGCCTTGGCAAGGATGTCGGCGACGCGGGCGGGGTCGTCTGCCACGGGCCGGCCCAGGACCGACTGAATGGAAGCTTCATCCAAGGGGAAGGCTTCGGACAGGCCGCGCATGAAAAGATCCTCCGCGGGAACACCGCAGGGGAAAGATAACCCTAAGGTAATTTAAACTCCACCCCAGGAACGTGGACCTTGGTCACAACCGGCCGACCCTCCGGTCCGGACCGAGGGTGTACCAGCCGATGGTGCCGAGGATCACCAGCCCGCCAACCAGGGCCCAGGGGGAGGGCCGCTCGCCGATGCCGAGGAACACCCACACCGGATTGAGCACTGCCTCCAGCGTGCCCGTCACGACGGCCACGGTGGCCGAGAGACGCTTCATGCCGGCGCTGAAGAGGAGGTAGGCAAGGCCGATCTGGAAGACGCCCAGGTAGAGCAGGATGCCCAGCTGTGGCGGCGAAGGATGGAAGTCCCGCAGCGCCAGGGGCGCGCAGACCAGCGCCACCAGGAGGTTGCCGAGGATGATGGCTGTTACGGGGTCAGCCTTTGGATGGCTGCTCTTCTGCAGCTTCAGGGTGAGGGAGAAGAGGGCCAGGCAGACGCCGGAAGCGACGCCAAGGAGGTTGCCGGCCAGCGTTCCCGCGCCGAGCCGCCCCACGAAGAAGAGCCCCATGGCGGAAAAGCAGACCAGCACCGCCACCAAGTCCCGCCTCTGCAGGGGCCTTCTGGTCACCCAAGGCTCCAGGAACACCAGGTAGATGGGCGCAGAGAACTGCAGGAAGATCGCGTTGGCCGCCGTGGTGAGCTTGGTGGCGGCCACGAAGAGGATCAAGAGGCCGGCGTAGGCCAGGGCACAGCCGAAGGCCAGCGCGTCCGGCCGGGGGAAGGGCTGGCCTCCCCTGAAGCGCACCACGGCGGCGATGGTGAGGGCCGCCACGAGGCTGCGGGCAAAGGCGATCTGCAGGGCGCCCAGGGGCAGCACCTTGATGAAGAGGCCGCTGGAACTCCATAGCAGGGCGGCCAGGGCCACCAAGGCCACGCCTCGGGTCGTCTCGGCGGTTCGGTTCATGGTTCCATTGGAGCATGGCGCGATGGCGCCTTAAGTGCCGCCGGATCCTGATCTAGACCCCCAGCCGCGAGAGGCATCAGCGCGGGGTGGGCACCGATGAACGGCTCGCGAACCACTCCGCCACGCCTCGCCAGCCCTTGAACTGCACGGGCCGCTCGAGGGCGATCAGGGCCCAGCACTCGCAGCCGGGGTCTGCTGTCGGGCCATGCAGATGGCCTGAACCGTGGGTGATCCAGTCCCCCGCCCGCAGGTGGGCAGGTCCATCCTGCAGGGCGCCACAGAGCACCAGGGCGCGTTCGGTGCCGGTATGGGAATGGAAGGGTGTGGTGCGGCCACCGGGAAGGCAGGCCAGGTTCAGGCTCGCGCCGGTCGCCGGGTCCTCCTGCAGGATCGCCACCCGGGCACCGCCCAGGCCGTGGCGGACCCACCGCCACTGGGTGTCCGGGGGCAGGTGGGGACGCAGGGCCTCCACCGGATCCTGGGCAAGCGGAATGGCCAGTCCTTCACCGGGATGGTCGGCAAGGCAGGCGGCACAGTGGCCGAGGTGGACCCGCAGCAGGATCGCCAACAGCGGATCACCCCCCGGCTCCAGGGCGGACCAGGCTTCCGGTTCGGGATGATGCTGAGGGCCCTGGGGAGCACGTCCTTCCCGGAGGGCGGCAAGCGCCCCGGACAGGGCCAGTTCCGCGGCGGTTCCCGCGTCGCCACTCCAGGCCCGGCTGAGCAGGAGTGGGGTCCGCTCGAAGGAATCGAGGAAGGTCTGGCAGGGGGGACAAAGGGCTAGGTGGAGCTTCAAACCGAGCCAATCCAGAGGGCCCAGGGCGCCTTCCTCGTAGGCGGTGAGCAGGCTAGTGACCCGCTCGCAGGAGGGGAGGAGGAAGGTCATCGGCCCTCCCGGGAGGGCGAGAACTCGGGCAGCATGGCCCGCAGGGCCAGGCGGGCCCGGTGGACGCGCTGCCGGACCAACTCGCGGGTGATGCCCAGATGCCGGGCAATCTCGTCGGTGTTCCAACCCTCGAGGTCGCGGAGGACGAAGACCGCGCGCTGATCGTCGGATAGGCGGTCCAGGCCCGACCGGACCCTGGCCTTCAACTCGTCTTGCTCCACCTTCATCAGCGCCTCCGCGTCCTCGCTCCAGTCCAGGATGGTGTCGATGTTCATGTGATGCCCCTCGTCCCCGAAACGTGGCATCAGATCCTCGATGGCATCCTCGCGGCGGCGGACGCGCTTCCGGCGGGCCATGAGCGCCTGGTTGACGCAGATCCGGTAGGCCCAGGTGCTGAACTTGCTGGCTCCCTGGAAGCCCGGCAGCTCGCGGTGGATGGTAAGCAGGGCGTCCTGAAGGGCGTCCTGGCTCTCGGCCTCGTTCCCCAGGATTCGGTCGATCACCCGGAAGAGCATGCCGAGGTGGGGACGCACCAGGGGCTCGAAAGCCAGGGGATCCCCCTGGGCGGCGGCCTGGACCAGGCCCGCCTCGGGGCGGACCTCTCGGGCTGGATCGGGCTCAGACATCCGGGGACCTCGGAATGCGGGGCAGGCGGAGCGTGAAGGCCGAGCCGAGGCCGTGCCCGCGGCTGGAGGCGCGCACATCGCCCCCGTGGCGCGTGACGATCTCCTGGACGAGG
Organism: Geothrix sp.; assembly: GCF_049292215.1. Lineage (GTDB taxonomy): Bacteria > Acidobacteriota > Holophagae > Holophagales > Holophagaceae > Geothrix. Next base: position 101,419 of record NZ_JBATQW010000071.1, read on the forward strand.
AAGAGCCCCAGGCCCGTGCCGGCCACCTGCCGAGTCAGTTCGTCGCCCACCCGGAAGAAGCGGTGGAAGACCCGGGGCAGGTCCTTGGGCGCGATGCCCTGGCCGAGGTCGCTGACCACGATCAGGGCATCGTCCCCGTCCCCATCCAGGGTGACCGTCGTCTGGCGGGGCTCAGCCGCGTATTTGTAGGCGTTGGACAGCAGGTTCTCGATCACGGTCCCCAGGGCCTTGGGGTCGGCGTTGGCCCAGAGCGGCTCCGAGGCGAATTCGAGCTTGAGCCCCAGGGCGCCAGCCCCCAGGCGCAGGTCCATGGCCTCGCAGACGTTGCGCAGCCAGGGTGCCAGCTCCAGCGGGGCCAGGTTCAGGACGAGGCTGCCCGACTCCGCTCGGGCCACGTCCAGGAGGTTGCCCACCAGCTCGTTCAGCCGCTCGATGTCCTTCTCCATGAGGCCCCGGATCCGCTGCTTCTGTTCGTCGGGCAGGGTGCGGGTGAAGAGGGTCTCGGTCCACACCCGAAGCGAGGCGATGGGGGTCTTCAGCTCGTGGGTCACCGCCGAGGTGAAGTTCCGCTGGCGCAGCTTGAGATCGAGCTCCTCGGCCAGCTTCCGGTAGAGAAACACGAAGCCCAGGAGGACGGCCACCACCATGAAGGCGCCCTCGGAGGCGGCCCGGAAGACCGAGTGCCAGCGCTGGTTCTCCAGCTCGATCATGGGCTCGGGCCGCAGGGCCAGGAAGGCCGAGCCGTCCAGCAGGGCGGGATCGTCGGGCGAGAGCCGTGAGGGCACGACCGCCACGTGGGGGAAGTGCCGCTGGATGGCCTCCCGGCGCTGCTCCAGGCTGGGCAGTGCGGGCAGGCGACCCTCCACGGTCCCGGTGCGGGAGGACGGGTCGGGTCGCGCATGGATGAAGGCCAGGATGCTGAGGCTGTCCATCTGCCAGGCTTCGGCCCGGCTGGCGTTGAGCGCCTGGGCGCGGGCCTGCAGGAGGCGTCCAGATTCCCGGATCTGCACGTTGATCCACCACCCCACCTGGATGCAGAGCACCAGCGAGACGGTCAGGAAGATGATCCGCTGGAGCGAGAAGGTGGGGGCGCGGTTCGCCATGTCCCCATCTTGGGGCAAACCGTGCCGCTTGGGCCAGGCGACAGGCCCCTTGGCAGCGCGGCCAGGGAGGGCCATCCTGGAGGTCCATGTCCAGTTCGAACCAGTCTTCAGGCCCCAAGCCGATCCCCCCCGCCACGAAAGCCAGCTCCGGCCCCAAGCCGGTGGCCGGCGCCCAGCCCGCTCGGCCCCAGGGGGCCGAAATGCTGGTGGAGCTCATGCAGGCCCAGCGGCAGCTCACGCAGGCCATGCAGGAGACGCGGGAGCTGAAGGCCAAGCTGGGCCGCCGGTCCCACCAGATGCAGGTGCTCCAGCAGGTGTCTGAGATCCTGGCCGCGACCTCCAAGGGCGGGCAGGTGGTCAGCGTGGTCCTCGACGTGCTGGCCCAGGAGTTCCACTGCCAGCGGGCCGTGGTCTGGACGCTTGAGGACGGCGGCGTAGGCTACGTCCCCAAGGACGGTAACGGCCTGGCGAGACCGGACTGGTCGGCCCTGTCGCTTCCGGCTCCCAACCCCTTTCCCGGGACACCGCTGGTGCTCTTCCAGAGCCAGTGGCTGGATTCCACCTGCGGCGCCGATTCCCTGGGTGCCCTGCGGGGAACCGATGGCGCCCAGCTCTTCTTCATCCCCTTCGAGCACCAGCTCCTGCTCCTGGGCTTCGCCATTCTGGCCCTGCCGGCCGACCGCCACTGGGAGGAGGAGGACCTCGACTCCATCACGATCCTCCAGCGCCAGGCGGCCATCTCCCTCTACAACGCCTGGCTATTCCGGGATCTCTCCGAGCAGCGGGATGCGCTGCAGCGTCAGGCCTTGGAGCTCGAGCGCGTGAACGATGCCCTCAGGGAGGCCGATCTGCTGAAGAGCGAGTTCCTGGCCCTCACCAGCCACGAGCTCCGCACGCCACTCACCGGCATCCTCGGGTTCACCCGCCTGGTAATGGACGGCCTCTATGACGACGCCGAGGAGATGCGGTCCATGCTCCAGGACAGCTACACCTCCGGCCAGCACCTGCTGGGCCTGCTGAACGACATCCTGGACCTGGCCAAGATCGAATCCGGCAAGCTCGAAGTCCACCCCGAGCCCTTCAGCCTCGCCATCCTGCTGGAGGAGGTGAAGCCTATCGCGGAGGCCTATCCCCGCCGCCCCAATGTCGAGCTGTTCTGGCCCGACCTGGGGGATTTCCCCGAGGTGCAGGTGGATCCGAACCGCCTGAAGCAGGTGCTGCTCAACCTGCTTTCGAATGCCCTCAAGTTCACCAAGGAGGGCAGCGTCGCCGTGCAGGTGGAGCGCCATCCCGGGCACCTCACGCTGTTGGTGGTGGATACCGGCATCGGCGTGAGCGCGGAGGCCCAGGCCAGGCTCTTCCAGAAGTTCGCGCAGGCCGAGGGTGGTCACAGCCGCGAGTTTGGCGGCACCGGGCTCGGCCTCGTGATCTGCAAGCACCTGCTGGAGATGATGGGCGGCACCATCGGCCTGAGCAGCGAGGGCCTCGGCAAGGGCAGCACCCTGCGCATCACCATGCCCATCGCCTGACAGGTCGTTCCGGGGCTGGTGGTCTGTGCTCGATCACGGAGCATCGCTCCGCGATATGTGAAAATGATGGTTCGTGTTCGGAGCTCCCATGTCCTACCAGCGTCGCCAGGACTTCCTTCCCTTCACCCGCCCCATGGTGGGTGAGGAGGAGATCGCCGAAATCATCGACTCGATCCACAGCGGCTGGATCACCACCGGACCCAAGTCGGCGGCCTTCGAGGAGAAGCTGAAGGTCTACAACGGCGTGCCCCACTGCCTGGCCATGAACAGCGCCACCACGGCCCAGGAGATCACCATGCAGGTGCTGAACCTGCAGCCCGGGGACGAGGTGATCACCACCTCGCTGACCTGGGTGAGCACGCTGAGCACGGTGGTGCTGCAGGGGGGCGTGCCCGTGCTCGTGGACATCGACCCGGTGACGCTGAACCTCGATCCCGCCAAGCTTGAAGCGGCCATCACCCCCCGCACCAAGGGCATCATCCCCGTCCACCTCACGGGCCTGCCCTGTCCCATGGACGCGATCTGGGCCATCGCCGAGAAACACGGTCTCTGGGTCATCGAGGATGCGGCCCAGGCCATGGGCGCCCACTACAAGGGCACCAAGATCGGCGGCAATCCGCGCTCGATCATGAGCGTCTACAGCTTCCACCCTAACAAGAACATGACCACGGGCGAGGGCGGCGCCATCGCCTTCTTCAACGGCGACTACGAAAGCCGGATCAAGCGCCTACGCTTCCACGGCATCGACCGCGACGCGTGGAAGCGGTTCGCCAAAGAGGGCAGCCCCCATACCGAAGTCTACGAACCCGCCCGCAAGGCCAACTTCATGGACCTGCAGGCCGCCATGGGCCTGCACCAGATCGACAAGCTGGACGGCTTCAACGCCCGGCGCGGCGTGCTCTTCCACCGCTACCTCGGCCTGATGAAGGACCTTGAGGAGGTGATGCTGCCCTGGCCCGGGGATTCTGACCACGGCCACTGTTTCCACCTCTTCGTGCTTCGCATCCACCCCGAGAAGCTGGGCCTGGACCGGGACGCCTTCGTGGCCGCACTCAAGGAGGAGAACATCGGCACGGGGATCCACTACCGCCCGGCCCACGTGCATCCCTGGTACCGGGACTTCTACGCGGCCAACCCGCAGCACCTGCCCAAGGAGGGCCTGCCCCACAGCGAGTGGAGCGGCGAGCGCCTCCTGAGCCTGCCCCTCTGGCCGGGGCTCAGCGAAGCCGACCAGGATCAGACCGTGGCGGCGATCAAGCAGGTGATCGCCCAGGCGAAAGCCAGGGTCCAGATCCAGCTTTGACCGGGATTTGACCAGCCAGGCCCTGGTGCCGATAGGTCGCACAAGGAGAGGTCCGTTTGATCAACCTCCTGGTCATCCTCCTGTCGGTGCTGCTGCAGATCGCGGCGGCCGGGTTGGCCATACGGCTCAACCGGATCGCCGGTCGACGCCTGGTCGGGCTGATGCTGTCAACCGCCCTCATCCTGATGGCGCTCCGGCGACTGATGGCGCTCCAGGAACTGCTACACACGGGGTTGCCGGGCCACATTCTGGCCTACGAGGTGGTGGGGCTGGTGATCTCCGGTCTGCTGTTCGCCGGAATGCTTCTTCTCCAGGGTACCTTCCGCACGAAGGCCCTTGAAGCGTCCCGGTTGGAAGAGGCCCGGTTCCTGGCAAGGGCCGAGGCCGACAAGCTGACCTCCATTGTGGCGGCGACGCCCATTCCCGTCTGGATCTCCGAGGATCCCCTCTGCCAACTCGTCCATGCGAACCCGGCGGCCGCGAGGCTCCATCGCATGGGGACCCGGTCGGCCCAGGTCTCGGGTCCGGACGGCCAGCCCACAGGCTTCACCTTGCAGCAGGATGGTCGGGAACTGCCCCTCGATGAGCTGCCCCTCCAGCGGGCGGCCTTGGCCGGCGAGCAGATCCATGACCTGCCATTGGACCTGGTCTCTACAGGCGGGGAGGTCCATCGGCTGGTGTTCTACGCGACGCCCCTGCGGGACGAGGAAGGCCGCATCCATGGTGCCGTCTGCTGTGCCGTGGACATCACGGACACCCGCCGCACGGAAGCGGCCCTCTCGAAGGCGCAGAAGATGGAGAGCCTCGGCATGCTCTCCGGCGGGATCGCCCACGACTTCAACAACATCTTCCAGTCCATGACCGCGAACCTGGAGATGGCCCAGGCCGCCGTGCCGGAGGAGTCGAAGTCGCAGGGCTACCTACTCCGGCTGAAGGCTGGCCTGGACCGGGCCACACGCCTCAGCCGCGACATCCTCTACAGCTCAGGCGGGGACCTGCGCCGGCCGGAGTCCATGAGCCTCAGCCCCGTCGTGGCCGAGGCGCTGGATCGGATGGGGCTGCCGGCGCAGCGCGACCTGGCCGGGAACCTCCCAGCGATCCTGGCGGATCCTCTGTTGGTGGGCCGGGTGGTGGAAGGGCTGGTGACGAACGCCCTGGAGGCCAACTCCTCCCTCGGAACCGTACGCGTCCGGACCTACGCCCGCGCAGTCACGGCCACGGAGCTGACCGCCGGTCACTGGCCGGAGCCCATCGAACCCGGCATCTACGCGGTGCTGGAGGTCTCCGACCAGGGCCATGGCATCGATGGCCCGACCTTGGCAAAGATCTTCGACCCCTTCTTCTCCACCCGGGACCTGGGCCGGGGCCTGGGCCTCGCGGCTGCGCTGGGCATAGTCCGCGGGCACCGCGGTGGCATCCAGGTGGAGAGCATTCCAGGCGTGGGCAGCGTCTTCCGGGTCCATTTCCCGTCGCCCGAAGGTCAGGTCCCCACCGCGCGGCCCCCCGTGGAGGAGCTCCGATCCCGGAACGTGATCCTGCTGGCTGATGACGAGGCGGACCTGCGGGAGGTCATGGCCGAGATGATGCAGGACTGGTTTGGCCTGGAGGTGGTCGCTGCCGCGGACGGCCAGGAGGCCCTGGAGGTGTTCACCCAGCGGCCCGAGGCCTTCGACTTGGTCATCCTGGACGCCACGATGCCCCGCCTGGGCGGGGTGGACGCCTTCCGCGCCATGCAGGCCATCCGCCCGGGTCTGCCTGGGATCCTCTGCAGCGGCTACGCCCTGCCCGTGTCCCGGGACCAGGCCATCGCCCAGGGGTTCGCGGACTTCCTCAAGAAGCCTTTCACCAGCGCTGAGCTGGAGGTCCTTCTGGACCGTGTGCTGGGCGCGCGCCTCAAGTAGCCGCCAGGGGGTTCCTTCACATCCGCCGCTCATGGGGTAGGGTGGGGAGGGGCCCGTAGACCGTGGCCAGGGGGTCGTAGGCGTAGAGATTGCCGACCTTGCCGATGTAGGCGCAGGCGAACTGCTGGATCTGGTCGGCGAAGCGGGTCAGCTCGTCCCGGTCCCGGAACATGGGGCCCCACATGGGGTTGAAGGCGGCCTCCACCGAGCGGGTGAGCTCCTCCAGCTCGAGGTGTAGTGCCTCCGCGCGGCGCTGCAGGACCTCGGTGCTGGCGGCCAGCTGAGTGGCTTCATGATCCAGGGCCTGCATGGCCTCGGCACTGAGGCGCTGACCCAGGACATGGCGGCGCGCCCGGTTCCGCTGCCACTGGTCGTGCAGCACCGAGGCCCGCCGCAGGGTGCGCCGCCTGGCGGTCTCCAGTCGGTACCGCTCCCGCAGGTCCGCGGCCTTGGCCTCCAGCAGGCGCAGCTCCCGCTCCAGTTCCGGCACCAGCAGCAGGGTGCGCCAGGAGGCGTTCTTCTTGGAGCGCAGCACATCCCCGTAGATGTGGTCGCCCACGTAGAGGACCTCCTCGCCCTGGGCGCCCAGCTTCGCCTCCAGCCAGGCGGCATGGCCGCCACTGAAGCAGTGGGGGTGGTCCGCCAGTGGCTTCGGCTCCGGCGTCTCCAGGAAGAAGGCGGGCTTGCGGCTGCTCACTACCACCAGGTCGAAGTAGTCCACCCAGCGGGGGCGGGCCTCGTCCAGGCTGTCGAGCAGGTGGCCCAGCACGCCATCCGTGAAGCTCCACTCGCTGTTGGTGAGCAGGAAGAGCTTCTTGCCCGAGCGCTTGAGGCGGTCCAGGGCCAGGGCCAACTGAGGATCCCTGGGGATGAAGAAGTCCCGGTGCTCCAGGATCTCGGCTTTCATCTCGCCGTTGCGGTGGGCGGTGTCGATGGCCCAGCGCACGTCCTGGAAGAGCTGGAGGTAGTTCTCGGCCTTCAGGTGGCCGCCATCGAGGCCGTCCACCATCCGCGCGTAGAGGTGGCTCTCGGGGATCTCGAAGAGGGTGTCGATGTTGCGGAAGCCCTTGGCCGCAGTGGATAGGCGGCGCCGCCCGTAGATGGCCTCCAGCTCAGGGCGCGCCAGGGCCCGGCTGCCGTGACAGGCCCGCACCACCTGCCGTTCCCGGTTGAGCTTCAGTAGGTTCCCGCGCAGGCCATCTAGCACCAGCCCGCGCACCGCGAAGTCCGGATCGTAGTCGCGCTCCAGCAGCCAGGGCGAATAGCCCCGGTCCCGCACCAGCAGGCGGGCGGACTTCTTGAAGGCCAGCTCGTCGATCTCCGGGCTGCGGTAGCGGGCCAGGGTGTGGTCCATGTCGAAGCCGATGGCCCGGATCTCCCCCATGGGCAGCGTGCGTAGGGCATACAGCTTGTGCGCCGGCGGCAAGCGGTCCTCGGCCTCCGTCAAGGGCGGGGCGGCGAGAAAGGCGGAATCCCAGGCGGTCATGGCAGGAGTGTACTTCAGCCTCAAGCACCCGGGTGCCAAGTCGGGGCCTGGTCTGGGTCGAGGGGCGGGTCTGGCCACAGATTTAGGCCGGGGTAAGGATGAAATACATTTTTAACCACCGATGGACACCGATGAACACCGATCTAAAGCTGATAAGGACAGACGGAGTCTGATGCTGGAAGACGCTGATGCGCCGCTTCACAACAATGCGATCACGGTCCCATGAGCCCAAACGGCCACTTGGTGCAGTTGATTCTTTCTCATGGTTTTTTCGGTGTTCATCGGTGGTTCAACTGCTTATTGTTTTCAGTCATGCAGTCATCGGTGGCGCAGAAGGACAGCGCAATTCCATGCGGCCAGCCCAGCAGAGTGGCATCCCTCTGTAGGCTCAGTCCGCTTCTGTCCCGATGCCGTGGGTGATGCTCTGGTGCCCGAACACTTCGAAGGCGAGCCGCCGGAACTGCTCGCCGTGCCCCCAGTTCTTCTCCCCATCCGCCCACAGCTTGTAGTGGATGAGTTCGTGCTCGAGGATGCGCCGCTGCACGGCCTCTGGATCGTGGCAGTTCATCCCGCATACCTGCTGCGGCCAGGGCCAGTCCCGGCGGCGGAGCAGGGGGATACTGAGGCGGATCTCCGGGTGCCACTTCCCCCGCGCATCCTTCTCGATCACGAAGAGTCCCGCGCACCGCGCCATGCGCGGCGACCAGACGACGGGCGGCGGTGCCAAATTCCAGCCAGCCTCGCGGAGGATGGCCTGTGCCCGGTGGCGGAGGGTGAGGGTCATGGTCCCGGTTACTTGCGGCCCTTATCGATGACCTTGCTGTGCTTGAAAGATCCCAATAGCAGGTTCGGGCCCTGGTCGGGGATGCCGGCTTCGAGGGTCTCGGCGCCGAGGAAGAACTGGCGGGCCTGGTAGGAGAAGGGGACTGGGCCCAGCTCGGGGAGGGCGCGGACGACGGCGAAGACCAGGTGGACCAGGGCGTCGATGGTCTGGAGCTGGACGGTGACCTCGCGGTCCAGCAGCAGGTTGTCCTCATGCTTGTTCAGAGCCCTGGAGTAGAAGATCACCTTGCCGTCGAAGGAGATGTGGGCGCCGTCGGTGGCGATGGCGCAGACCTTGCCCTTGTCCGTGATGTCGAAGGTGAAGGCCGTGCCTTTCTTGAGGGCGGTCATCAGGCTCTGGAACTTGGGGTGGCTGAGGTAGGCGCCGCCGTAGTTGACCTTCTTGGCGGCGGGTCGCAGCTCGCCGGCCGTGGGGCCGTACATCATGTGGTTGTACCGCATGGCCTCCTGGCGTTCCGCCGGCGTCTGCCGCTTCTCTTTGACCTTCTTGGGGGGCTTTCCGGGCGTGGTCATGGGGTTCCTTGCGGCAATTGGGGATCAGAACTCGAAGGTGGGTCCGCTCAGGGTCTGGGCATCCAGGATCTGGCCCTGGCCGTCGAGGGTGACGAGGCCCTGGGTCTGGCGGGGGGTCATCTGGCTGATCTGCTGCAGCGCCTGTCCCCGCAGCTCGGCATTGCCGCCTTCGGCGCTCTCGAAGAACACGGCACCCACCCGGTAGGTCTGCTTCGTGTCCTGCAGCAGGTGCAGGTCGCGCAGCTGCCTCTCGTCCACGGGGCTGGGGGCATCGGTCATGAGGCAGCGGGCCTGGGCGGTCTTGGGGAAGGCGATGACCTCGCGGATGTTGTCCTCGCCCGCCAGCAGCATCACGAGGCGGTCCAGGCCCAGGGCCAGGCCGCCGTGGGGCGGCGCGCCGAAGGCCAGGGCATCCAGGAGGTAGCCGAACTTCGCCCGGGCCTCCGCTTCGCTGATGCCGATGGTCCGGAACATGAGGCTCTGGGTCTCGGCGTCGTGGATGCGGATGCTGCCGCCGCCAAGCTCGTAGCCATTGAGCACCAGGTCGTAGGCCACGGCCCGGCAGGCGCCGGGGTTGGACTGAAGCAGGTCGAGGTCGTCCGGATGGGGGCTGGTGAAGGGGTGGTGGCAGGCCACGAAGCGCTGGTCATCCTCGTCCCACTGGAGGAGGGGGAAGTCCACCACCCACAGGAACTCGAAGGCGGACTGATCCGTGAGGCCGAGGGCCCTGGCCAACCGCAGGCGAAGGTCGCCCAGCACCCGGGAGGTCTGGTCATCGGTGCCCACCGCGAAGATGGCCAGGCCCTCGCCACTCACGCCCAAGGCCGCCTTGAGCGACGCTTCCAGCTCAGGACTGATGAACTTCTTGAAGCTGGAGGCCAGGCCGTCCTTGCCCCACTTAGTGTAAGGGAGGCCGCCGGCGCCGAGCTGCTTGGCGGTCTCCTGCAGTTCGTCGAGCTGTTTGCGGCTGGTGGCCCCGGCGGCCTCGCCGGGCAGGAACAGGCCGCGCACCCGGCGCTGACCCTGGGAGTCGGCGGCGGCGCGGAAGAGGTTGAACTCGCTGCCGGCGAAGAGGCCCGTCAGGTCCTGGATCTTGAGCTTGCAGCGGAGGTCGGGCTTGTCGGAGCCGTACCACTCCATGGCATCCCGGTAGGTCAGACGCGGGAAGGGGGCCACGGCCTGCTGGCCCACCAGGGGGCAGAGCTCCACCATCAGGCCCTCGATGAGCGCCTGGATGTCCTCCTGCCGCACGAAGCTCATCTCCACGTCCACCTGGGTGAACTCGGGCTGGCGGTCGGCGCGCAGGTCCTCGTCCCGGAAGCAGCGGCAGATCTGCACGTAGCGCTCGAAGCCCGAGACCTGGAGCATCTGCTTGTAGAGCTGGGGGCTCTGGGGCAGGGCGAAGAACTCGCCCGCGTGCACACGGCTGGGCACCAGGTAGTCCCGGGCGCCTTCGGGTGTGGACTTGCCGAGGATGGGCGTCTCGAACTCGACGAAGTCGTTTTTCCGGAAATAGTTGCGGATGAGGTTGGAGGTTTCGCTGCGGAGGATCATGTTGCGCTGCAGCTGCTCCCGGCGCAGGTCCAGGAAGCGGTAGGTGAGGCGCAGGTCCTCGCCCACGCCCTCGTCCTCCAGGGGGAAGGGCAGGGTCGCGGCGGTGTTGAGGATGCGCAGCCCCGTGAGGCGGATCTCAACCTCACCCGTGGCCATGTTGGGGTTCTTGCTCTCGCGCTCGGCCACCACGCCTTCGGCCGCCAGCACGAACTCACTGCGCACGGCCTTGAGCTTGGCCAGCAGCTCGGGATCGGCGGTCTCCTCATTGGCCACCAGCTGCACCAGGCCCCAGCGATCCCGCAGATCCAGGAACACCAGCGAGCCGAGGTTGCGCACCCGGCGGCACCAACCGAGCAGGCGCACGGTCTGGCCCGCGTGGTCGAGGCGCAGGTCGCCGTTGCGGTGGGTGCGTTGGAAGTCGCCGAGCCGATCGAGTTTCATAGCCTTCCAGGATCGCATCCAGGGCCCCCAGGCTCAAGCGGCGGGACTGGTGAGGCTGGCGTCAGGGGCCCCGGCGAGCGGGGTCCCGTTTCCGGACCCTCCTGGTGGGGGTGAACTCCAGGCGGAGGAGGCCCTCCCCGGGCACTTTCTCGAGAAGGACGTCCTGCCTCACCTCGAACGTGGCCCAAGTGCCGCCGGAACCCTGCAGGGAAGCCCGGAATCCGTTGGGCCCGGCGACGCATTCGTATCGGTCGGCCCTTGGCGGCAGGTCCGGTAAGCTGGCGAACTGGGCACGGTGGGCCTGCACGTGTTCGAGGAAGGCCGCCTCGTCGCGGTAGGCCCCGGCCAGGGCGGGATTGGCCCGGTAGAGCCGCCGAGTCTCCTCGTCGGTCTGTAGCCGCAGGGCGATCTTACAGATCACGGACCAGGCCCGGGCCTCGACCGCCTTCGACTGGCCCGATAGGAACAGCAGCAGCGCGAAGGGGAGGGCCAGGATTCCAAGCCCCACCTTCAGGAGCAGCGACCCCCGGCGGCGAGGCGGCCGGAGCACCTCCCTGGTCAAGTCGCTCGGTGCCATGGTGGCCTCACTCCTCGGAGAGGAGATCCAGGACGCGTCGGGAGGCCCGGAACCGCGCCCACCGCAGCTGGGCCCGGTCCATGTAGAGGTAGACGACGGGCGTGGTGTAGAGGGTCAGCAGCTGGCTGAACAGCAGCCCGCCCACGATGGCGATGCCCAGGGGCTGCCTCAGCTCGGAGCCGGTGCCCATGCCGATGGCCAGAGGCAGCCCGCCCAGCATGGCGGCCAGGGTGGTCATAGTGATAGGGCGGAAGCGCAGTAGGCAGGCCTGGAAGATGGCCTTCTCAGGAGTGAGGCCTTCGCGGCGCTCGACCTCAATGGCGAAATCGATCATGAGGATGGCGTTCTTCTTCACGATGCCGATGAGCAGGATGATGCCGATGAAGGCTATGACGCTCAGCTCCGTGCGAACGGCCAGCAGCGCCAGCAGGGCGCCAACGCCGGCGGAGGGCAGGGTGGACAGGATCGTCAGCGGGTGGATGAGGCTCTCGTAGAGCATCCCCAGCACGATGTAGACCACCAGCAGCGCGGCCACCACCAGGAGGGGCTGGTTGGCGAGGGAGGCCTTGAACGCCTGGGCGGTGCCCATGTAGCTGCCCCGCAGGGTCCCCGGCAGGTGGATCTCCTCCTGGGCCTTGTCAATGGCGGCGACGGCGTCGCCCAGGGCCACGCCCACGGGCAAGTTGAACGAGAGGGTCACGGAGGGCAGCTGGCCCTGGTGGTTCACGGACAGGGCGGTGTTGCGCCTTTCCACCCGGGTGAAGGCGCTGAGGGGCACCAGCTTGCCCGAGGTCGAGCGCACGTAGGTGTGGCGCAGGCCGTCGGGCGTGCGCAGGAAGGGGGTATCCACCTCCATGACCACGTGGTACTGGTTCAGGGCCGTGTAGATGGTAGAGACGAAGCGCTGGCCGAAGGCGTCGTAGAGGGTGCTGTCGAGAGCCTGGGGAGTGACGCCCAAGCGGGAGGCCGTGGCGCGGTCGATGACCAGGGAGGCCTCCAGGCCCTTGTTCTGCAGGTCGGAGTTCACATCCGTCACCTGGGGGACGGTGCGGAGCTTCTGGAGCACCTTCGGCGCCCACTCGAACAGCTCCCTGGCGTCGTCTCCTTGGAGGGTGTATTGGTACTGGGCACTGGACGGTCGCCCACCGAGGCGCAGATCCTGGATCGGCTGCATGAAGAGGGTGCCCCCGGCGATGTGGGCGGTGCGGCCGCGCAGACGGGCGATGATCTGGTCCGCCGTGTCTTTGCGCTGGTTGTTGGGCTTCAGGGAGGCGAACATGCGCCCCGTGTTGCCCCCGCCCACGAAGGCTGTGACGTTTTCGATGGCGGGATCGGCCTGGACGATGGCCACGTATTCGGTCATCAGCTTTTCCATGCCCCCGAAGGAGATGTCCTGGGCCGCCTGAATCGAGCCGGTGATGCGCCCCGAGTCCTGCTGGGGGAAGAAGCCCTTGGGGATGACGATGTAGAGAGCCACGGTGGCCACCGCGGTGCCGATGGCCACGGCCAGCGTGAAGCGCTGGTGGCGCAGCACCCAGGCCAGGGAGGTCTCGTAGTGGCCCATGATCCAGAGGAAGGCCCGCTCGCTGGCCTGGAAGACTCGGCCGTGCCGCTCCTCCGACTTGGGGCGGAGCAGCAGCGAACACATCATTGGCGTAGTCGTGAGGGAGACGAACATCGAGATCACGATGGCCACTGAGAGGGTGACGGCAAACTCCCGGAAGAGGCGCCCCACGATGCCGCCCATGAGCAGGATGGGAATGAAGACCGCGATCAGGGAGATGCTGATGGAGATCACGGTGAAGCCGATCTCCTTTGCCCCGTGCAGGGCCGCCTCCATGGGGGTCATGCCGTTCTCGAGGTGCCGGGTGATGTTCTCCACCACCACGATGGCGTCGTCCACCACGAAACCCGTGGCCACGGTGAGGGCCATCAGGGACAGGTTGTCGATGGTGTAGCCCAGGAGGTACATGGCCCCGAAGGTCCCGATCAGGGAGATGGGCACGGCCACGCTGGGGATCAGGGTAGACCGCACGCTGCGCAGGAACACGAAGACGACGAGGATCACCAGGGCGATGGAGATGGCCATGGCCAGCTGCACGTCCTTCACCGAGGCCCGGATGGTGCGGGTGGCGTCGATGAGGACCTTCAGCTCCATCGCGGGTGGGAGCGAGGACTGGAGCTGCGGGAGAATGGCGCGGACCCGGTCCACGGTCTCGATGATGTTGGCGTCCGGCTGGCGGAAGATCGGCACGATGATGGCGGGGACGCCGTTGGACAGGGCGGCGTTGCGGACGTTCTCCACCGAGTCGGTGACCTCGGCCACGTCGGACAGCCGGGTGGCACTGCCCTGCCGGTAGCGGAGGATCAGACCCTGGTAGTCCGCCGCCTTCATCAGCTGGTCGGTGGTGGTGATGGACCAGCTGGTCCCACCGCTGGAGAGGTCGCCCTTGGGCCGGTTGAGGTTGGCGGCTGCGATGGCCAGGCGTACGTCTTCCAGGGCCAGCCCCTGGGCGTTCAGCAGGGCGGGGTTCACATCCACGCGCACGGCGGGGAGGGCACCGCCCCAGACGAATACCTGGCCCACACCCTGGATCTGGGACAGCTTCTGCTGGAGCACCGAGGAGGCCACGTCGTACATCTGCTCCCGGGGGATCAGGGTCGAGGTGAGGGCCAGTAGCATGATGGGGGAATCGGCGGGATTCACCTTCCGGTAGGAGGGGTTGTTCGGCAGGTTCGCGGGGAGGTCGCCCCGGGCCGCGTTGATGGCCGCCTGCACGTCGCGTCCGGCGGCGTCGATGTTGCGCCCAAGGTCGAACTGGAGGGTTATCTCCGTGCTGCCCAGGCGGGAGGCCGAGGTCATCTCGGTAATGCCGGCGATGCGGCCGAACTGACGTTCCAGCGGGGTCGCCACCGAGGAGGCCATGGTCTCCGGGCTGGCCCCGGGCAGGCCCGTCTGCACCTGGATGGTGGGGAACTCCACCTGGGGCAGGGGCGACACCGGCAGGAACTGGTAGGCGATGCCGCCCAGGAGGGCCAGCGCCACCGTCAGCAGCGTGGTGGCCACCGGTCGGCGGATGAAGGGAGTACTGATGCTCATTCGGGTGCGCCAGACTCCATGCGCGCCGCCCGGAGATGGGCTGTGCAGGCGCAGGCGCAGCGCGAAAGGAGGGAATTGAGTGACTGGATCATGATTCCGGCGCCGCCGGCGACGCCCTTCGCACCCCGCGCATGCGGCGTGCGAGGCGATCAAACGCCAGGTAGATCACCGGCGTCGTGTAGAGGGTCAGCACCTGGCTGAAGATGAGCCCGCCCACGATCACAATGCCGAGGGGCCGGCGCAGCTCGGCGCCCACGCCGCTGCCCAGGGCCAGGGGCACGCCGCCCAGCATGGCCGCCATGGTGGTCATGATGATGGGCCGGAAGCGCAGCAGGGAGGCCTGGTAGATGGCCTCCTCCGGGGGCAGGCCTTCCTTACGTTCGGCCTCCAGCGCGAAGTCGATCATCATGATGGCGTTCTTCTCGACGATGCCGATGAGCAGGATGATGCCGATGAGCGCGATGACGCTGAAGTCCGTGCGGCAGAGCATGAGCGAGAGCAGGGCGCCCACGCCCGCCGAAGGCAGGGTGGAGAGGATCGTGATGGGGTGGATGTAGCTTTCGTACAGCACGCCCAGCAGGATGTAGACCGTCAGCACGGCGGCCAGGATGAGCAGGGGGGTGTTCGTCAGCGAGGCCCCGAAGGCCTGGGCCGTGCCCTGGAAGCCGGCCTTGATGCTGGGGGGCAGGTCCAATTCCTGGCGGGCCTGGTTGACCGCCTTCACCGCGTCGCCCAGGGAGACGCCGGGGGCGAGGTTGAAGGACACGGTGGCCGTGGGGAACTGGCCCTGATGGTTGATGGCTAGGGGTGCGGTCACGGTCTCGAAGCGGGTGAAGGCGCTGAGGGGTACGGAGCCTCCCGATGCTGAGCGCACAAAGATGTTCTGCAGGTCCTCGGGGCGCTGGTACTGGCCGGGCCGGGCCTCCAGCACCACGCGGTACTGGTTCAGCTGGGTGAACATGGTGGAGATCTGGCGCTGGCCGAAGGCATCGTAGAGGGCATCGTCCAGCATCTGGGGTGTGATGCCCAGGCGGGAAGCCGTGGTGCGGTCGAGGGTGACCCGCACCTGGAGGCCCGCATTCTGCTGATCGCTGGCCACGTCCCGCAGCTCGGGCAGGGTCGAGAGCCGCGCCACGAAGCGGGGCACCCACTCGCCCAGCTCCTTCGCGTCCGCGTCCTCCAGCGTGTATTGGTACTGGGTGCGGCTGACGCGATCCTCCACCGTGAGGTCCTGCACGGGCTGGAGGTAGAGCCGGATGCCCTCCACTTTGGCCAGCCGGGGCTGGAGCCGGTGGATGACCTCGCTGGCGCTGAGTCCGCGCTCCTCCAGTGGCTTCAGGTTGATCTGGATGCGGCCGCTGTTGAGGGTGGTGTTGGTGCCGTCGATGCCGATGAAGGAGGAGAGGCTCGCCACGGCTGGGTCCTGGAGGATCTCGCTGGCGAGGGCCTGCTGGCGTTCGGCCATGGCCGGAAAGGAAACCGTCTGGGGCCCCTCGGAGATCCCGAGGATGACGCCCGTGTCCTGCACGGGGAAGAAACCCTTGGGGACGGCGATGTAGAGCAAGACCGTGGAGGCCAGGGTGGCCACGGCCACGATCAGGGTGCCGGTCTGGTGCTGGAGCACCCATGTGAGGGTCCGTCCGTAGAAGGCGATGATCCGCTGGAAGATGCGCTCCGAGGACTGGTAGAACCGCCCCTGTTCCTCGGGGGGCGTGTGCTTGAGCAGCTTGGCGCACATCATGGGGGTCAGCGTCAGGGAGACCACGGCGGAGACCAGGATGGTGACGCTGAGGGTGACGGCGAACTCGCGGAAGAGGCGGCCCACGATGTCACCCATGAAGAGCAGGGGGATGAGCACGGCGATGAGGGAGACCGTGAGCGACAGGATGGTGAAGCCGATCTGCTCCGAGCCCTTCAGCGCCGCCTGTAGGGGGGACTCGCCTTCCTCGATGTAGCGCATGATGTTCTCGATCATCACGATGGCGTCGTCCACCACGAAGCCCGTGGAGATGGTGAGCGCCATGAGCGTGAGGTTGTTCAGGCTGTAGCCCAGCAGGTACATCACGCCGAAGGTGCCTACCAGGGATAGCGGCACAGCCACGCTGGGGATGATGGTGGCGGCCAGGGTCCGCAGGAAGAGGAAGATGACCATCACCACCAGGGCGATGGTGAGCATCAGCTCGAACTCCACGTCATGGACGCTGGCGCGAATGGTGACCGTGCGGTCCGTGAGGATGGTCAGCTCGACGGCGGCCGGCAGCGAGGTCCGGAGCTGGGGCAGCAGGTCCTTCACCCGATCCACCACGGCGATGATGTTGGCGCCGGGCTGCCGCTGAATGTTGAGGATGACGGCGGGTGTGGTGTTCTTCCAGGCGGCCAGGCGGACGTTCTCCACGTCGTCCGCCACCAGGGCGACCTCGGAGAGGATCACGGGGGCGCCGTTCTTGTAGGCCACCACGAGGGGGCGGTAATCCTCGCTAGACAGCAGCTGGTCATTGGCGCCGATGGCGTAGGCCTGGCGCAGGCCGTCAATGCTGCCCTTGGCCTGGTTCACGTTGCTCTGGGCCACAGCCACGCGGATGTCGCCCAGGGTGAGGCCCTTGGCGGCCAGGGCCGCAGGATTGGCCTGGATGCGCACGGCGGGCTTCTGGCCGCCGCTGATGCTGACGAGCCCCACGCCCGGCAGCTGCGAGATCTTCTGGGCCAGGCGGGTATCGGCGAAATCCTGGACCTTGGAGAGGGGTAGGGTCTTCGATGTGAGCGCCAGGGTGAGGATGGGCGAGTCGGCTGGGTTGATCTTGCTGTAGATGGGCGGATTGGGGAGGTCCCGGGGCAGGTAGGTGCCGGCGGCGTTTACCGCGGCCTGCACCTGCTGTTCCGCCACATCGATGTTCAGGTCCAGCACGAACTGCAGGGTGATGACGGAGCTCCCGCCCGAGCTGGTGGAGGACATGCGGTTCAGGCCCGGTAGTTGGCCGAACTGGCGCTCCAGGGGCGCTGTGATGGCCGAGGCCATGACGTCCGGGCTGGCGCCGGGGTAGAAGGTGACCACCTGGATAGTGGGGTAGTCCACCTGGGGCAGGGCGGAGACCGGCAGCTGGCGGAAGGCCAGCAGGCCCACCAGTAGCAGCCCCACCATCAGCAGCGAGGTGGCGATGGGCCGGAGGATGAAGGGCTTTGAAGGATTCAAAGGATCAGCCCTTGGCGCCGGGCGCCTTGGGCAGGGCAACCTTGCTGCCGGGGCGCAGCTTCTCGAGGCCGTCGATGACGATGGTCTCGCCGCCAGAGAGCCCCTTGACCACGGCGGACTCGTCGCCATCGGTGCCCTGCACCTCGATGATGCGCAGGTCCGCGGTGCTGTCCGGTTTCACGGCGTAGAGAAAGGCTCCCTGGGGGCCGCGCTGGATGGCGGCCGTGGGGACGATGACCACGCCGCGTAGCGTGTCCACCAGGAGCCTGGCGTTCACGAACTGGTTGGGGAAGAGGAGGCGGTCCTCGTTGGCGAAGAGGGCCTTGAGGCGGACGGTGCCCGTGGCCGTGTCCACCTGGTTGTCGATGGCCGATAGCGATCCCAGGGCCAGGCGGGATTTCAGGTCGCGGTCCCAGGCTTCCACGGGCAACTTCCCGGCCTTGGCATTCTGCCTGAGCACCTGCTGGATGCTGTCGGCGGGCACTGCGAAGACCACGTTGATGGGCTGGACGGGGGCGATGGTGGCGAGGCCGTTGGCGTCCGAGGCGCGCACCATGTTGCCGGCATCCACCAGCCGCAGACCCACTCGGCCCGCGATGGGCGCCGTGATGCGGCTGTAGACGAGGTTGAGCTTGGCGCTCTCTACCTGGGCCTGATCCGATTTTAGGGCGGCTTCGTACTGGGCCACGGCGCTGTTCTGGGTGTCCAACTGCTGCCGCGAGATGATGCCCTGCTGGACGAGGCCCTGCAGGCGCCTCAGGTCCGCGCTGGCGTTCAGGAAGGCGGCCTGGTCCTTGGCGTACTGGCCTTCCGCCTGCATGAGCTGAACCTGGAAGGGCCGGGGATCGATCTCGGCCAGGAGGTCGCCTTCGCGGACCATCTGGCCTTCGGTGAAGGCGATGCGGAGCAGCTGGCCGTCCACCCGGCTCTTCACGGTGACGCTGTTTATGGCCGTGACGGTGCCGAGGCCCGTGAGGTGAACTGCCATGTCGCCCTTCCGGGCCACCGCCACGGCCACGGGGACGGGCCGGCCGGCCGCATTCGCGGCAGGATCCTTCTGGCCCCCGCGGCCGAAGAGGAACCAGCCGCCCAGCAGGATGGCCCCACCGATGGCCCAGGGGCGCCAGCCGCGCAGGAGGGCCGGTCGGTCGGCGGCCTGGTCGGTGGAAGTGGCTTCAGGCGTGTTCATGGGAGGTCCGGGCAGTCGAGCGGGGTTCAGGGACGGGCGACGCGGCCGGGGCCCTTGCCCGAGGCCACGGTGAAGAGGGTCTCCCAGGTGACGAAGTCCGCCCGGGGTTTCCACTCTGGCCAAGCGGTCCCGTCGAAGGAGGCGGCCAGCGCGGCAGGGTCCTTGGCGGGGTTGGCTTTGACGTGGGCCTGCACGGACTGGAGGAAGTCGCGGTAGCGGAGCAGCTCCTTCCGGCCGCAGACGGGACCGTGGCCGGGGATGATGCGGGCGCCCTCAGGCAGCCAGGAGGCCACCGAGGCGATCTGGGCCACCAGGCCGTCGAAGCTGCCGCCACTCTCCACATCGATGTAGGGGAGCATGCCCAGGAAGAAGAGATCGCCCATGTGCATGACGAGCACCGAGGGAATCCCCACGATGACGTCGCCGTCCGTGTGGCCTGGTCCCAGGTGCAGCAGGTGAATCTCCGCGTCATCCAGGTGGAGGTTCAGGCGGGCCCGCTCCTTGGCATCCTCGGAGCCCAGGGCCAGCTCCGGCAGGCCGCCGCGCTTGATTGGCTCGAGCTTTGCCTGGGAGAGCACCATCCGCTTGCGGACGTTGGCATGCGCGATGATGGCCGACACCTGCTTCTCCAGCACCACATTGCCTCCCACGTGATCGGGGTGGCCGTGGGTGTTGACGAGGTACTTGATGGGCTTGTCTGTGACGGTGCGCACTGCCTCGAGCAGGCCGGGCACCAGCCGCTCGAACTGGTCATCGATGAGGACGGCGTGCTTCGCGGTGACGATGAGGCCGATGTTCCCGCCCTGGCCGAAGATGCAGTAGACGTTCTCGGCGAGCTTCTCCACCTTGTGGACCTTGGGGACCACCGCCGGGGCGGCCTGATGCCTGGCATGGGCGGCCAGCGGTGCGGCCAGGAGCATCAGAAGGCCAAGGGCGACTGGGACACGCATGGCACCTCCGGAACTGGGCAGTGGGAAAGGACGGCTGGGAACCGGATCAAGAGGCGGCAGCGGCATCGCCGGAGGGGGCTGAGGGGACCCCGGCTTGCATCCCATCCAGGTTGTTGATCATCGCGAGCAGGCCCTGGCGCAGCAACGACTGCTGGTCCGGGTCGAGCCCCGATACCAGGCCGGCCTTGATGTCAGCCGCCAAGCCCAGGAGCTCTTGGGCCAGGGGCTGGGCCTCGGGCGTGAGGCTGATGACAATGCGGCGGCCGTGCCTGGGATCCGGCTGGGTGCGAAGGAGGCCCCGGGTGACCATGCCCTTCACCACGCGGCTGGCCGTGGGATCGTCCATCCACACCTGCTGGGCCAGCGGGTGGAGGGAGGACGGCCCCTGCTCCAGCAGGACCAGCATCACCCAGAACTGTTGGATCGTGAGGTCATAGGGGACGAGGCGGGCGCTTACCACATGCTTCAGCCGTCGGCGCACGGCGGCCGCGAGGGTGCCGAGGCCGGCCTGGGTCAGGGTGTCGGGCATGGGTTCTTGCATAAGCAAGAATCCTGATGTCTTCCAGGCCTCGCGTCAAGTGGTATAGAGGTCCGACCTATTTCCCCCTGGCCCCGGGGCGGGAAGGATGGCGACCTCGCTCACCGCGAGGCGCGGGGGCTGAGCTACTCCGGGCGGGGCGGGCCGGTCCGCGGCCGCGGCCACCACCGCCCTGCCGACCCGTCTGGATGGGCTCGGCGGGAATGCTGGGGTCCGGGGCGTAGCCGGTGATGACGTCCTTGGGCAGCTCCTTGCGCAGCAGCTTCTCGATGTCCCGGAGGAGCGAGTGCTCGTCCACGCAGACCAGGGAGAGGGCTTCGCCTTCACTTCCGGCCCGGCCCGTGCGGCCGATGCGGTGGATGTAGTCCTCGGGCACCTGGGGCAGCTCGAAGTTCACCACGTGGGGAAGCATGTCGATGTCCAGGCCTCGGGCCGCGATGTCCGTGGCCACGAGCACGCGCACGGCGCCCTTCTTGAAATCCTCCAGGGCCTTGATGCGCTGGGGCTGGCTCTTGTTTCCGTGGATGGCCATGGAGCTGATGCCGTCCTTATCGAGCTGTTCAGAGAGGCGGTTGGCGCCATGCTTGGTGCGGGTGAAGACCAGCACCTGCTCCAGCTTGCGGCTGGTGATCAGGTGGGCCAGAAGGTGGCGCTTGCGCTCCCGGTCCACGGGATGCACGACCTGGCGCACCAGCTCGGCGGCGGTGTTCTGGGGCGTGATCTGCACCGTGGCGGGGCTCTTCAGGAACTGCGCCGCCAGCTGCTTGATCTCGTCCGTGAAGGTGGCCGAGAAGAGGAGGGTCTGCCGGCTCTTGGGCAGGAGCGCAATGATCTTCTGGATGTCGCGGATGAAACCCATGTCGAGCATGCGGTCCGCTTCATCCAGGACCAGGACTTCGAGCTGGCTGAAGTTCAGGTTGCCTTGGCCCTGGTGGTCCAGGAGACGGCCCGGCGTGGCCACCAGGATCTCGACGCCAGCGCGGAGCGCCTTGGTCTGCGGGTTGATGTTCACGCCGCCGAAGATGGTGGTGGAGCGCAGGGGAATGTACTTCCCATAGGTGCGGACGCTCTCCTCCACCTGCATGGCCAGCTCGCGGGTGGGCGTGAGGATGAGGGCGCGGATGGGGTGGCGCGCGGGTGAGGCCGAGGAACTGGCGTGGGGTGCCAAGCGCTGCAGCAAGGGCAGGGTGAAACCGGCGGTCTTGCCGGTGCCGGTCTGCGCGCGACCCATGAGGTCGCGGCCCTCCAGCACCAGGGGGATCGCCTGGGACTGGATGGGGGTGGGATGTTCGTAGCCCTGCTCGCGTACGGCGCGCAGAAGCTCGGGCAGCAGCCCGAGGGTATCGAAGGACATGGTCGCTCCTGAGATGGCCCGCCCACGGAAGTTCCGGGGGCCCGGTCAGGGCGAAAAGTGGGGTTATTCGGATTGAAAAGAGGCGGAGACCGGGGGTCGCCTGCGATCACGAAGGCTTTACCTTACCACGGCGGTCAGGATTTGACGAGGGCCCTGGATCGTCCCACCCGGGAACCTGAACCGGCTGCCCTCCAGAGGAGCGCTGGGCTCGCGGGATTTCGTCATGAAAGTGTCACAAAATGTTTTAAATCAACAAGTTCTGGACAGGATGGGCCACTTTTGGGTGAACTATGGCTGATCTCCTCATGGTCTTTTGATTTGACTGGTTCTGCCCTTCACCAGGCGCTGGGGCCCATCTTGGTCCACCGCTGTTCCTGGCAGCCCCCGCCTCGACTGAGGTGGCAACCCCCCTCCACTCCAGGTCCAACTCACCCTTCTGTTGCGAGCCAACATGCGACGACCATCCACCCTTCCTGCGATTTTGTCCGGTCTGGCCCTGCTGGTCGCCGGTGCTCCACATCTCGCCGCCGGCCCCGAGCCCCAGCAGGCGGAGTCGGCTCCCAAGAAGGCCCCAGAAAAAGCCACCAAGCCCAAGAAGGAGGACATCCCCTCCGCAGTGGTCGTCGTGTCTGCCACCCGCACCGAGCGGGTGGAAAAGGAGACGACCACCACCGTGACCGTCACCACGGAAAAGGAAATTGAGCGGAATCTGGTCACCAACATCATCGACCTCACCCGGAATGAACCAGGCGTAGAGGTGAGCAACCAGCCAGACCGCAAGGGCGCCTCCAGCTTCAGCATCCGTGGCATCGGCGGTAACCGGGTGCTCATCCTAGTGGACGGGGTGAACCTCCCCGATGGTGCCGAGGCCTCCCGGGGGTTGAGCCGCGACTATGTGGACCTGGACTCCCTCAAGCGCGTGGAGATCCTCCGCGGCTCCGGTTCGGCCCTCTACGGGAGCGATGCACTTGCCGGTGTCGTGACCTATACCACTCTGGATGCCTCTGACCTGCTCAGCGAGAAAGGCACCTTCGCCGGCCGGTTCAAGACCGGCTATGCGAGCGTCAACAACCAGAAATCGGCCACCGCCACCGTGGCGGGCCGTCTGGGTGCCTGGGATGGCATCCTGGTCGCGACCCGCCGCCAGGGCAATGAGACGACTCCGGCCTTCGGCACCCCCAATCCCCTGTCCGCCTCCTCCTCCAGTGTCCTCGCCAAGCTGGGCTGGCAGCCCGCCGCACACCATCAGGTGCGCTTCGGCTACCAGGGCTTCGAGCGTCAGGAGAAGGTCTTCCTCCAAGGCCTGCTGGGCCCAGCCTTCGGCGCCCCCGGCACCTACATCGTCGACGACCGTGGTGACGACCGGAACCGGCGCAATCAGTTCAGCCTGGAGCATGTATTCGAGGACGATGCCGCCTTCCTGCAGCGCATCGAGTGGCGGATCTTCTACCAGACCGCCTATAGCCTCGAGCACACGGACGAGTACCGCCAGACCCGCACCGTCACTCCCTACATCGAGCGTGTCCGGATGACGGACTACACCTTCGACCAGAAGATCTGGGGCCTGCGCTCCCAGGCGGAGCGCCGATTCACCGTCGGCGGGTGGGCCCACCGCCTGCTCTTCGGCCTGGACCTGAATCGGACCCAGACCTCCGAGCCCTACGACCGCACCCAGATCACCTTCAACACAGGGGCTGTCACCAAGACCGTGGCCGGGCAGCTCTATCCCATCAAGCTCATCCCGGACTCCACCACCACCACTACGGGCCTCTTTGTCCAGGAGGAGATCCTCAGCCCCAGTGGGACCTGGTCCTTCGTGCCGGGGCTCCGCTTCGACCGCTACGACCTGAACCCCAAGACCGACGCCATCTTCCAGGCCGGCAACACCCTGAACACTCCCGTGGCTGCCATCAAGAACTCCGCCGTGAGCCCGAAGCTCGGCATCGTCGGCAAGCTCAACGACACTTGGTCGGCCTATACCCAGTACGCGCAGGGCTTCCGCAATCCGCCCTACGACTACACCAACATGACCATGACGTCCTTCGTCCAGGACTACCGGATCATACCGAACCCTAACCTGAAGCCCGAGCGCAGCCGCTCCTATGAGCTGGGCATCCGGGGCGACGGCAGCACCTGGAACCTCGGGTTCGCACTGTTCCAGAACCGCTACACGGACTTCATCACCGATGTGAACCTCGGCCCGGATCCCGTCTCCGGCGTGAGCATGACCTTCCAGTACCAGAACATCCAGGACGTGAAGATCGAGGGTGCCGAGCTGCGGACCGGCTGCGTCTTCCTCAGTGGTTGGCGCTCCAATTTCTCTGTTGCCTACTCCAAGGGCGAGGACGGCCGCACCCATGCCCCGATCAACTCGGTGGCTCCGCTGCGCTCAACCCTGGGCCTCGGCTACCACAGGGGCGACGCCTGGGGCGCGGATGCCACCCTCACGGTCGTATCCGCCAAGCGTCCGGCCGACGTGGCCCTCGATCCAAGCAACGGCTACACCGATCCTTTCCTCACCCCCGGCTACGCCAAGCTGGATCTGCTCGGTTTCGGCACCTTCCACTGGAGGGGCGAGTGGAGGCTCCAGGGCGGCCTCTTCAACGCCCTGGACAAGGGCTACTGGCGCTGGGAGGATGTGCGCGGCTTCCCCAATGGCGACTCCTACATTCCCCGCTACTCCCAGCCTGGGCGACACTTCGGAGTGAGCCTCACCTACAGCTGGAAGTAGCCTCGGACCCAAGCTCCACGGGCAGGCTCAGAGGGCGGCCAAGCGTGCCGCCACGTCACCCATGGCCCAGATTTCCTGATGGCCAGTGGCCATGTGCTTCACGGTCACGGTACCACCGTCGAGCTCGCCATCGCCGAGGATGAGCACGGTCTGGATGCCCAGGCGGTTGGCGGAGGCCATGGCCTTCTTCAGGGCGCCGCCACGGGTCTCCAGCTGCAGGGCGACGCCGGCATTCCACAGGGTTCGCGCCAGCTTCAGGGCCTCCGTGGTCGCGCGTTCGCCCAGAGGGATGAGCATGGCCGGCGCCGAGGCCGGGGCCTCACCCTTCACCTGCTGCAGCACCATGGCCAGACGGTCCAGGCCGATGGCCCAGCCGAAGGCGGGCACGTCGGGGCCGCCCAGGTGCTTGACCAGCAGGTCGTAGCGCCCACCGCCCAGGAGCGCGCTCTGGGCGCCGAGATCGGAGCTGAGCACCTCGAAGGCCGTACGGGTGTAGTAGTCCAGGCCGCGAACCAGACGGGGGTTCTCCTCGAAGGGGATGCCCAGCTCCGTGAGCAGCACCTTGAGTCGGGCGTGGTGCTTCGCAGAGGCCTCGTCCAGGTGGTCGGTGATGACCGGGTGACCCTCCAGGGCCGCCTGGCAGCGCTCGTTCTTGCAGTCCAGGACCCGCAGGGGATTGGTCTCGATGCGCCGGTGGCAGTCCTCACAGAACTGGTTCGCCCGCTCGGCGAAGAAGGCCCGGAAGGCGGCGTGAAACGCGGGCCGTGAATCGGGCGTACCCACGCTGTTGATGGAGAACACCAGCGACTTGAGGCCCAGCTCCGTGAGAAAGCTGTGGAGCATGAGCAGGGACTCGGCCTCGCTCTCGGGCGTGGCGACGCCGAAGCTCTCGGCGCCGATCTGCCAGAACTGGCGGTAGCGGCCCGTCTGCATGCGCTCGTAGCGGAACTGCTGGCCGATGTAGTAGAACAGCACGGGGTCGTTGTTCAGCAGAAGCTTGTGCTGGATGGCGGCCCGCACCACGCCGGCGGTGTTCTCCGGGCGCATCACGACCTCGCGGCCGCCCTTGTCCGTGAACTGGTACATCTCCTTGTTCACGATGTCGGAACTCTCGCCTACGCTGCGCTTGAAGACGTCCAGTTCCTCGAGGATCGGGGTGCGGATCTCGCCATAGCCGTGCCGGCCGAACACGCGGCGGGCGGTTTCCTCGATATGCTGGAACCAGCGCAGCTCCGCCCCGAAAAGATCCCGCATACCTTTCACCGACTGGGCCATGATCCGACTCCCGAGCATTCTGCTTGCCACCTTCAGCCTACTGGCTTGGGGCCAGAGTCCCAAACCCGCCGCCCCAGCGGCGCAACCCCCGCGCCTGAAGGTGATGGTGGACCCCGGCCATGGGGGCGATGATGGCGGCGCCAGGGGACCCAAGGGGCTCAAGGAGAAGACCGCCGCCCTGGAGATCGGCAAGGCCGTGGCCGCCCGACTGGAATCCGCAGGGTTCCAGGCCGTGCTCACCCGGGATGACGACACCTTTATCCCCCTCTGGGACCGGGCCAGGGTGGCCAACGCCCAGGGGGCCGACCTCTTCATCAGCCTCCACCTGAACGCCGCCCGGGCCAAGGCCGCCCGGGGCTCGGAGGTCTTCTTCCTGAGCCTGGGGAAGGGCGATGATGAAGACGTGGTGGCAGTGGAGAACGCAGGCGCCGGAGCGGGACCAGGCAGCGCTGACAGTGTGGTGGCCAGCATTCTGGACGACCTGGCGCAGAAGGCCTTTCTCCAGGACTCCGAGCGGCTGGCGGTGGCCGTCCAGACGCAGCTCAACCGGCTGGCCGGCATCAAGGAGCGGGGCGTCAAGCAGGCGCCCTTCATTGTCCTGCGCGGGGCCGCCATGCCCGCGGTGCTGGTCGAGGTCGCCTTCATCTCCAACCCGAAGGAGGAGGAGAAGCTGAAGGACCCTGTCTTCCGCGCCAAGGTCGCCGAGGCCATCACCCTGGGCGTCCGCCGCTACTTCGCCGAGACCAACGGCTCCGTGAGGCGGCGGATGGTGGGGGCACCGGGCTGAGGACCATTAGCTTCCGAAGCCGAGCGCTTTCTTCGCTGAAGCGGAAGCCATGTCCGGAAGCCGACCTTGAACCGAAGCCCGTTCGAAGCCATGATGGAAGGCCGCAGTACCCGTAGCTCAGTTGGATAGAGCGTTGGCCTCCGAAGCCAAAGGTCGCTGGTTCGATTCCAGTCGGGTGCACCAACAAAGCCAGGGGGGCCGCATGGCCCCCCTGGCTTTGTTGAGGTTCTGGGATCGAACCAGCGAGTGCATCGCCCGAGACGCGCACCACCACTTAGGCTGTCCCGATCCCGCGAAGGCCGTGACCGTCCTGTGAATTTCTGAACAGAGCCGGGTCGGGCTTTCTTCCTGGGCTACCCTGGAGTCCTGCCCCGGGAAGGTCCATGCGCAAGCCCTTTGCAGTGACGGTCACCTCAGTTTCGTTCGTGCTGCTGCATCTGGCCTGCCTGGCCGCGATCTGGCTGGCCTTCTCGTGGAAGCTGGTGGCGCTCTGCGCAGGGCTCTACCTGATCCGCATGTTCGCGGTGACGGCGGGTTACCACCGCTACTTCAGCCACCGCACCTACAAGCTGGGCCGGGTCCCCCAGTTCCTGCTGGCTTTCGTGGCCCAGACTTCGGCGCAGAAGGGCGTGCTCTGGTGGGCGGCCCACCACCGCCACCACCATCGCTTCTCTGATACCGCGCAGGACCTGCATTCGCCCGTGACCGACGGGTTCTGGTGGTCTCACGTGGGGTGGATCCTGTCGGACGCCCACGACCACTACGACACCCGGAGCATCGAGGACTTCGGCCGCTTTCCCGAGCTGCGCTTCCTCGATACCTACCACTGGCTCTGTCCCTGGCTGCTGGGCACGGCCACCTTCGCCTTCGGCGCCTGGACGGGCATAGGCGCCTGGGAGTCCCTGGTGTGGGGATTCGTCATCTCCACCGTGCTCCTCTGGCATGGGACCTTCTGCATCAACTCGCTCACCCACGTTTGGGGCACCCGACGGTTTGAGACCGGCGACCAGAGCCGCAACAACTTCGTGCTGGCCCTCATCACCCTGGGCGAGGGTTGGCACAACAACCACCACCACTACCAGGCCAGCTGCCGGCAGGGCATCCGTTGGTGGGAGTTCGATCCCACCTACTACGCGCTGAAAGTCCTGAGCTGGCTGCGCATTGTTCGTGACATCCGCCCTTTTCCCGCCTCGGCCATGGTGGTCCCCAAGCCATGAGCCGGATTGCGATCATCGGCTCCGGCATCGCCGGGCTTTCCTGCGCATGGCTCCTCAGTCGGGAACACGAGGTCTGGGTCTTCGAGAAGGAGGACCGGATCGGCGGCCACACCCACACGGTGACGTTGGCGACACCGGACGGCCCTGTTCCCGTGGACACTGGTTTCATCGTCCACAATCAGGTCAACTACCCGACCTTCCTCCGGCTCATGGCCGAACTCCATGTGGAGACCTGCCCCAGCGACATGAGCTTCGCTGCCAGCGGGAATGCCTTCCCCTGGTGCAGTCGTGGTCTCAACGGGCTCTTCACGGAACGACGGCATCTCTTGGACCCATCGTTCTACGGGCTCTGGCTGGAGGTGCTCCGCTTCAACCGAGTTGCCAAGGGCCTGCTTCAAGTCCCAGAGGCTGGGGGGCCGACCCTGGGCGAATACCTGGCCCACCATGGGTTCTCGGAGCGGTTCAAGGCGCAGTACCTCTATCCCATGGCCGGGGCCGTCTGGTCGACGACGCTGCTGGACATGGAGGCCTTCCCCGCCACCACCCTGGTGCGATTCTTCCACAACCATGGCTTCCTGGGTGTGACCACCCACCACCCCTGGCGCACCATCCCCGGCGGCACCTCCCGGTATCTTGAGCCTCTGACCAGGCCCTACCGGGACCGCATCGTGACCGGAGCGCGGATCATCAGCCTGCGGCGCACGGTAACCGGCGTCCACCTCCACCGGGAGGGCGAGGAGACCCAGGTCTTCGACCAGGTTGTCCTGGCCTGCCACGGAGACCAGGTGCTACCCCTCCTCGCGGATCCAAGTCCCGCTGAGCGGGAGATTTTCGGGGCCTTCACGAGCAATCGCACACCCACGGTGCTGCATCGGGACGCCTCCCTGCTGCCCTCCAAGCGGCGTGGCTGGGCCTCCTGGAACTTCCGCGAGCACGGCGACTCCGGTCGGCTGGTGCTGTCCTACCACATGAACCGTCTCCAACCCCTGGCCACCAGGCAGGACTGGTTCGTGAGCCTGCACGCGGAGGACCTGCTCGACCCTTCCACCATCGCCGGTCGCTATGCCTACGAGCACCCCCGCTTCACCCGGGAGGCCATCCGCGCCCAGGCACGCTGGGCCGAGGTGAGCGGACCGGGCTCGGTCCAGGGCCGAACCCACTACGCCGGGGCCTACTGGAGCTACGGCTTTCATGAGGACGGCGTCCGTTCCGGAGTCAGGGTTGCGCGTGACCTGGGTGTCGCATGGTGAACCACGACCCCACTGCGGGAGGTCTTGCGTATCCGCAGAGCGGATACCAAGTGGACGGCGTCCGTTCCGGAGTCAGGGTTGCGCGTGACCTGGGTCTTCCATGGTGAGCCTCCCCGAACCCGCCCTCTATGTGGGCCAGGTGCGGCACCGTCGGCAGAAGCCGAAGGTCCACGCCTTCACCTACCCGCTGTTCATGGCCTTCATGGATGTGGACCGCATTCCCGAGCTGTGCAGGATCTCCCCATTCCTCAGCTACGGCCGCTGGAACTGGGCGGCCTATCACGAGGAGGATCAGTTTGGGGATCCCGCGCTGCCCCTGCGGGAGCGGCTCCGCCTGGATTCCGAGGCCAAGGGCCATCAACTGCCGGGTGGCCCCATCTACCTGCTGACCCACCTCCGCTACCTTGGCATCTGCTTCAACCCCGTGAGCTACTTCTACTGCTACAACCCGGAGGGGCACCTGGCCCTGATCATGGCCCAGGTGAGCAATACGCCCTGGCGGGAGCGCCACACCTACTGGATGCCCGTCGCCGAGGGGCATCAGGGACCCGGCGGGGTCAGCTTCGACGTGGCCAAGACTTTCCATGTGAGCCCCTTCATGCCCATGGACTGCCGCTACCGCTGGGCTTTTACTCCCCCCGGGGACACCTTGAAGGTGACCATCGTTGAATTTGAACGTCTAGATTTGTTTTTTGACGTTTCCCTCGAGCTGAAGAAACAATTCTGGACAGCCAGCATCCTATTGAAAACGCTCATCCAGTTCCCCTGGATGACGCTCAAGGTGCTCACGGCCATTCATTGGGAGGCTTTCTGGCTATGGATCAAGCGCGTGCCGGTGTTCACCCATCCCGGTCCTTCCCGACCTCAAGCCCCGCCTCCCCCTTCGCCCAGCGCCTCCTCCTGAAGGCCTTGGCCCGCATCCGGGCCGGGCGGCTGGATCTCGAGGTGGACGGACAGGTCCATGTCTTCGGCGATCCCGAGGCCACGCTGCGGGCCCGGGTCCGCATCCGCGATAACCGGGTCTTCCGGACCGGGCTGCTGCACGGCGAGGTAGGGCTGGGCGAGGCCTACATGGCGGGCTGGTGGGAGGCGGAAGATCTCGTCGCCGTGGTCCGCATCGCCGTGCGCAACATGGCCGCCTTCGACCACGGCGGGGGCTTCCTGGCCACCCTGGGCAAGGCCGCCAACCGCCTGCTGCACCGGCGGCGCCGCAACCACGTGGAGGGGTCCCGCCGGAACATTGGCCACCACTATGACCTGGGCAACAACTTCTACCGGCTGTGGCTGGATCCGACCCTGGCCTACTCCTGCGCGGTCTTCGAGTCGACGGACCAGAGCCTGGAGGATGCCCAGCGGGCCAAGTTCGAGCTCATCTGCCGCAAGCTCCAGCTGGGGCCCGGCGACCATCTGCTGGAGATCGGCACCGGCTGGGGCGGGTTTGCCGTCCATGCGGCCAGGACCCGGGGCTGCCGGATCACCACCACCACCATCAGCCAGCAGCAGTTCGACTACGCCCGGGAGCTGTTCAGGCGGGAAGGGGTGGCGGATCGCATCGAGCTCCGCCTGGAGGACTACCGACACCTCTCGGGACAATACGACAAGGCCGTGAGCATCGAGATGTTCGAGGCCGTGGGGCTGGAGTATTACGACACCTACTTCGGCACCGTGGACCGCCTGCTGAAGCCCGGCGGACGCTTCCTGCTCCAGACCATCACCATGAACGAGCGGCAGTTTTCCGCCTACATCCGCCAGAGTGACTGGATCCAGAAGCACGTCTTCCCCGGCGCCGAGCTGGCTTCCCTCTCCCGGATCCTGGCCTCTGTCGGGCGCTGCACGACCATGAACCTGCACCACCTGGAAGACATCGGCCTACACTACGCCCACACCCTGGGGGCCTGGCGAGCGGCCTTCCTGGCACGGCGGGACGAGGTGCGGGCCCAGGGGTTCGATGAGACCTTCATCCGGATGTGGGACTACTACCTGGCCTACTGCGAGGGCGCCTTTGCGGAGCGCTACATCGGGGATGCCCAGCTGCTGCTGGCCAAGGCCGATGGCGGTGCCGCCCTCTTCAACGAGCCCTGGTGATGCGGGGCCTCTGGATCTTCGCCATCGCCGTGTTTGCCGCCATGGTGGCCGTCACCACCTGGGCAAGCCTTGAGGCCAACGTCCTCGTGGGCTTCCAGCGCATGCTGGCGGATCGCTGGGGCGTGGCCACGCTTTTTGACGCCTACCTGGGCTTCCTCTGGTTCTGGCTCTGGATCGCCTACAAGGAAGCCTCCCTTGGGTGGAGCCTCCTCTGGCTGCTCCTGCTCCTCGCCATGGGCAACCTTGCCATGGCGGCCTACGTGATGATCCAGCTGGCCCGGCTGAAGCCCGGCGCCGGCTTCGAGGCCCTGCTGCTGAGGAAGCCTTGATGGGCTGGTTGCGGCGCCGGCTCTGGGAGCCGCTGCTGGCCCAGCTCCGGCAGGGCCTCAGCCCCGAGCGCATGGCCTGGAGCCTGGCCCTGGGCCTGGGTGCGGGCGTCTCGCCCCTGGTGGGCTCCTCCACCGGGCTCTGCATCCTGCTCGCCCTGACCTTCCGGCTGAACCAGGTGGTCATGCAAGTGGCCAACTACCTGGCCTACCCCCTGCAGCTGGCCCTGCTCATCCCCTTCATCCGCCTGGGCGAAAAGCTCTTCGATGCGCCGCGCCTGCCCCTGTCCATCGAGGTCCTCTCCCAGGCCATCCGCGCCGATGCCTGGGGGGCCCTGCACACCTTCTGGACCAGCCTCTGGCATGCCGGGGTGGCCTGGTTGCTGACGGCGCCGTTGGGTTCGGCCTTGCTGGCGCTTCTTTTGACGCCGCTCTTCCGGGCCACGGCCCGTCGCTTCAGACAGGTGTCAGCATGATGGCTACAGCACTCTGGGGGGCCGGAATCCTGGGCCTCATGCAATTGGGCTTCTGGCTCTGGCAGGTCCGTACCCGCAATGCCGGCTGGGTGGATGTGGGCTGGGCCCTGGGTCTGGCCGTCATGGCCCTGCTGGCGGCGGCCCTGGGCCCCGCGCCGCTGGAGCGGCGACTCCTGGTGGGGTTCATGGGCGGGCTCCACGGCCTGCGGCTGGGTCTGCACCTTTGGCGCCGGGTGGCCACGGACGCCCACGAGGACGGTCGCTACCAGGCCATCCGGGCCGCCTGGAAGACCGGCACCAACGCCAAGTTCTTCGTCTTCTTCCAAGCCCAGGCCCTGCTGGATGTTGTGCTGGGCCTGCCCTTCCTGCTCGCCGCCTGGAACCCCCGACCCGGGCTCCATCCCCTGGAGTGGGTCGCAGCCGTCCTCTGGCTAGGCGCTTGGGTCGGCGAATCCACCGCCGACCGTCAGCTCCGCCGCTTCAAGGCCCGGCCCGAGGCGGCGGGCAGGACGTGCCGCGAGGGCCTGTGGCGCTTCTCCCGTCACCCCAACTACTTCTTCGAGTGGCTGGTCTGGGTGGCCTACCTCCTGCTGGCCCTGTCCGCGCCCTGGGGCTGGACGGCGGTCCTCTGCCCGGCCCTGATGCTCTACTTCCTGCTGCGGGTGACGGGCATCCCCTATACCGAGGCCCAGAGCCTCCGCAGCCGTCCCGAGGACTATGCTCGCTACCAGCGGGAGACCTCGGCCTTCATCCCCTGGTTTCCGAGGACCGGCGCATGATCGACACGCTTCTCACCGCCGGCCTCGTGCCCGATGCCGTAACCCGCCTCGGTATCCGGAGGCTGCTGCGTCAGCGTCTCCGGGAGGAATCCGAAGGAGGGCTCGAAGCTGCGCACGAGCGGTTCCGCCGCCACCTGGAAGCCTGGTCCGCTGGCCCCATCGCCGTGCATACCCAGGCCGCCAATGACCAGCACTACGAAGTGCCACCGCGCTTCTTTGAGCTGGTGCTCGGTCCTCACCTCAAATACAGCTCCGCTCTGTTCCAGCAGGGAACCACGGACCTCGGGCGGGCCGAAGAAGCCATGCTGGCCCTGACTTGCGAGCGGGCCCTGCTGGCGGACGGGCAGGACATCCTCGAGCTGGGGTGTGGCTGGGGCAGCCTCACCCTGTGGATGGCAGAGCATTTTCCCGGCAGCCGGATCACAGGCGTGTCGAACTCGAAGGACCAGCGGGCCTTCATCCTCGCCCGGGCGGCCGAGCGGGGGCTCGCCAACCTGACGATCCTGACGGCGGACATGAACCTCTTCGAGGCCCCAGGCTCCTACGACCGCGTGGTCAGCGTGGAGATGTTCGAGCACATGCGCAACCACAGGGAGCTGATGGCCCGCATCGCCAGGTGGCTGCGGCCCGGCGGCGCGCTGTTCGTCCACATCTTCACCCATCGGGACTTCACCTACCCCTTCGAGGTCCGCGACGATTCGGACTGGATGGCGAAACACTTCTTCACGGGCGGCATCATGCCGTCGGATGCCTACCTGGCGCGCTTCCAGGATCACCTGAGGCTGGAGGACCACTGGAGGGTCAGCGGCACGCACTACCAGGCCACGGCCGAGGCCTGGCTGCGGAACCAGGACCACCATCGGCAGGAGATCCTCGGACTGTTTGGGACCGTCTACGGTTCCGAGGCGGCCTGGCGCTTCGCCCAGTGGCGCATCTTCTTCATGGCCTGCGCCGAGCTGTGGGGCTTCCGGGGAGGTTCGGAGTGGCTGGTCAGCCACTACCGCTTCCACCGCCCCTGATCCCCGGATAGCCTGTCATTACCTGGATATTTGGAGCCTCGAGCATGAGCGAGTCGCGCGACCGCAAACCCTCCGTGATCAAGAAACGGTTCCCTTGGGGCTGGGTGGTGCTCGGGCTGCTTGGCGTGGGGGCCCTCGTGGCCATGATGGCTGCCCGGGGTGGCCCCGTGGCGGTCTCTGTCTCGTCCCCGACGGTCTTCAAGGCGGGGGAGCGCAACCCGCTGGTGACCGCCTCGGGCTATCTGGTGGCACGCACCCGGGCCACCCTCTCGAGCAAGGTGCTGGGCCGCGTCAGCTGGCTGGGTGTCCAGGAAGGCAGCCACGTCACCAAGGGGCAGATCCTGGCCCGACTGGAGTCACCGGACCTGGCGGCCAGCCGGGACCAGGTGCAGGCCCAGCTGGATCAGGCCCGGGTGGACCTGGACCGGGCGGAGAAGCTGCGCACCCTGGGCATCCAGGACGCAGCCACCGTGGACCGGCTGCGGAGTCAGAAGCTCACCCTGGAGGCCCAGCTGGCCTACCAGAATGCCCTGCTCGACAGCATGGCCCTGAAGGCGCCCTTCAGTGGCGTGGTCACCCAGAAACTGTCCGAGGTCGGCGAGACCGTGGCGCCCGGCAGCGCGGGCGGCGCCAACGCCATCAACGCCATCCTGGTCATGGCGGACTTCGACACGCTCGAGGTGGAAGTCGAGGTGAACGAGGCTTCCATCGCCAAGCTCAAGCGGGGCATGCCCGCGGAAATCCGGGTGGATGCCCTGGACGGGCAGGGCGGCCGGGCCAACCTGAAGGGCCGGCTCCGCGAGATCTACCCCAGCTCCAACCGCCAGAAGGCCGTGGTCATCGTGCGTGTGGCCTTCGTCGAGAAGGACGCCCTGCTGGTGCCGGACATGGGTGCCAAGGTCACCTTCCTCGGCGAGGCCTACCCGCAGGATGTGGTGGTGCTGGGCCGGGAGCAGGTCAAGAAGCAGGACGGCAAGCCCTTCGTATGGGTGGTGGAAAATGGCCTGGCGATGCGCAAGGTCGTGACCGTCAAGGCGGAGAACCCCATCGGCCTGGAGGTGGATGGCCTGGCCAAGGACGCGCAGCTCATCGTGGCGCCGCCCGAATCGCTGAAGCCCGGGGCCAAGGTGAGGGTGAAGCAGGGATGACCAGCGATCGCTTCGACCTGGGCGGGGGCGAGCCCATCATCACCCTGCGCGACATCGCCAAGAGCTACTGGCGGGAGGAGTTGGAGATCCCGGTGCTCCAGGGCATCGACCTGGAGATTCCGGCTGGCGCCTACATCGCCCTGATGGGTCCTTCCGGCAGCGGCAAGACCACGCTGCTCAACCTCATCGCGGGCATCGATCGGCCCACGGGCGGTTCCCTGGAAGTCTGCGAGCACGAGCTGAACGACCTGGACGATGATCAGCTGGCCTCCTGGCGCAATGCCCATGTGGGTTTCATCTTCCAGAACTACAACCTGGTGCCCGTGCTGAACGCCTTCGAGAATGTCGAGCTGCCCCTCCTGGTGTCTCGTGCGGGCCGGGGCGAGCGGCGGGACCGCGTGGAGCAGGCGCTGACCCTTGTGAACCTGACGGACAAGATGCGGAACTATCCCCGGCAGCTCAGCGGCGGCCAGGAGCAGCGCGTGGCCATCGCCCGGGCCATCGTCACGAACCCCGACCTGCTGGTCGCCGACGAGCCCACCGGGGCCCTGGATGCCAAGAATGCCGAGGAGGTCCTGGGCCTCATGGAGCGCCTCAACTCGGAGCTCGGCAAGACCATCGTGATGGTCACCCATGATCCCAAGGCTGCCCATCATGCAAAGCATCAGATACACCTGGAGAAGGGCGTGCTGGACAAGGCCGTCGAGGTGAACCGGTGACCGGCGAGGTCCCCTGATGCGCTGGCTGGCGCTCATCTGGAAGAGCCTCATGCGCTCCAAGCGACGCACCCTGCTCATCGTGGGCAGCCTCGTGCTGTCGGTGTTCACGGTGGCCGTGCTCCAGAGCCTGCTCACCACCCTGGACGCCGTCACCAACAACCCCAACTCCAGCAACCGGCTGGTGGTCCGGCACAAGAGCGGCTTGACCCAGATGCTGCCCCGCAGCTACGAGGCGTATCTTCGCCAGCAGCCGGAAGTGGAGACCGTCTGTGCCCTCCAGTGGTTCGGCGGGTACTACCAGGACCCCCGCAACTTTTTCGCGAACTTCGCCAGTGACGAGACGACCTTGTTTCAGACCTTCAAGGAAGAGTTCGGGGTGGCAGGCATTACCGAGGCCCAGATGAAGGACTACATCCGGGATGGCGCCGGTTGCATCGTCGGCGAGAGCCTGGCCAGGAAGAACGGCTGGAAGGTCGGGGATGTGGTGCCGCTTACGGGCACCATCTTTCCCATCAATCCCCGGCTCACCATCCGGCTGATCTTCCGGAGCCCCAAGCCCTCGGACGAGAATGTCCTCCACTTCCACTACAAGCTCCTGGAGGAAGGCGTCCCTCGGATGAAGGGCCTGGTGGGTTCCTTCTGGCTGCGCGCCCATCGGCCCGAGGACATCCCCCGCCTGGTGGAGCGCGTGGACCGCCACTACGCCAACAGCGCCTACGAGACCCTTACGGAGACGGAGAACGCCTTCAACCTCAGCTTCGTGAAGATGCTCGGCAACATCGGCGCCATCATCCAGGGCATCACGGCCGCCGTGGTGGTGGCCATCCTCATCGTCACGGGCAACACCATGGCCACGGCCATCCGGGAACGCACCACCGAAATCGCCGTGTTCCGGGCCATGGGCTTCTCCACGGGCCGGGTGCTGGCCCTGCTGCTGGCCGAGGGCGTGCTACTGGTGGGCGCGGGCGGCGCCCTCGGCGTGCTGCTGGCCAACCTGGCCGCTGGCGGCGTCCGCAGCTCACTGGGCATGGCCATGCCCTTCTTCGCGGACTTCGCCATCCTCCCCGATACCATCCTGGCCTGCCTGGCCGGAGCCCTGGCCATTGGTGTCTTGGCCACCTTCATTCCGGCCTACTCAGCCACCCGGCGCCCCATCACCGATGGGTTGAAGGCCATTGGTTGATGATTGGCCTCCTGTTCGCCCTTCCTTTCGTGGCCTACCTGGCCTGGCTGGTGTGGGCCCTGGTGGCCTATCCCATTCCCTTGGGCTACAACCTGCGTTCCCTTTGGCAGCGCAAACTGTCGAGTCTCAGCACGGCGGCAGCCATCGCCCTGGTGGTGGGCATCTTCGTGGTTGTGCTCAGCCTGGCCCAGGGACTCTCCGTGGCCTTCGTCAGCAGCGGCCGGCCAGACCAGGCCCTCGTGTTGCGGCCCAACGCCCGGTTCGAGCTGAACAGCTCCATTGAGCGGGACCGCATGCGCATCCTGAAGGTACATCCCCTGCTCAAGCGGGATGCGGCGGGACCCATGGCCAGCGCCGAGGTCGTGGTAGTGAAGCTCTTCCCCATGGCGGACGGCACCGACACCAACGTGACGGTGCGCGGGCTGGAGGGCAGGGGCATCACCCTGCGCCCCCAGGTCCAATTGGTTCAGGGGCGCTGGTTCCGGCCGGGTCTCAGCGAAGTGGTGGTGCCCCGCAAGATGCAGGGACGGTTCCCGACCTTGGAACTTGGCCGCAACCTGCGCATGGGCGGTCGGGATTGGCTGATCGTGGGCACCTTCGATGCCGGTGGTGCCAGTTACGAGAGCGAGGTCTGGTCCGACGTGAACGACGTGATGCAGGCCTTCCGACGCGAATCCTACTCGGCCATGGTGGCCCGCCTAGAGAGCCCGGAGCGGGTCGACGGTTTCATGAAGGCCGTGGAGGATGACAAGCGGCTGAAGTTGGAAGTGATCCGGGAGACGGACTACTTCAAGGAACTCACCAAGGCGGGCGACCCCATCAAGATCCTGGGCAACCTCATCACCCTGATCCTCACCGGCGCAGCCATCTTTGCGGCCATGAACACCATGTACGCCGCCGTGGCCGGACGCACCAAGGAGATCGGCACCCTGCGGGCCCTGGGTTTCCGCCAGCGGGAGATCCTGGCCAGCTTCCAGTGGGAGAGCATCTTCCTGTGCCTGACAGGCGGCATCCTGGGATCAGGTCTGGCCCTCTTCGCCAACGGCATCCAGACCGGCACGACCAGCTTTGAGACCTTCAGCGACGTGAGCTTCGCCTTCACCATCACTCCGGGCCTCATGGCCCAAGGGGTGGCATTCAGCCTGGTGATGGGGCTGCTGGGGGGGATTCTGCCGGCCTGGCGGGCCAGCCGCATCCCGCTGACTGAGGCGATGAAGGGGGGTTGAGGCGGCTGCGCCTGCAGCGCACCTGCCCTGGAGGTCAATTGGAGCCGATCTTGACAACCATCGTTTTGCGAGGCAGATTGAGAGGGCTTACTTCTCCTGAGCTGGAGGGCCTCGTGGACCGTGAATTGCTGAAGGGCAGCACCCCGTTGCTGCTATTGTCCCTGCTCTGCGAGGGGCCGATGTATGGCTACCAGATCATCGAGACGGTCCGCCAGCGGACGGGGGGCACTTATACGCTGAAAGAGGGGGCCTTGTACCCCGCTCTCCACAAACTCGAGGCCACCGAGTTCATCGCCTCCTACTGGGAAACCCAGGAAAACGGCCGGGAGCGGCGCTACTACGCCATCCAGCCGGCCGGTCTGGCTTTCCTGACGGCCAAGAAGAAGGAATGGAACCAGTTCGTGGACATGGTCCAGGCCTTCGTGGGGCCCAGGGCCTAGCGGTTTCCCGTGTCCAGGGCGCTCGAAGCCTATCTCGTCCAGGTGGGGTCAGGCCTCAAGGGCCTGTCGCGGCGGCGTCGCCTGACGGTGATCCGCGAACTGGAAGCACACTTGCTGGACGAGGCGGAGGCCCGGGGCATCGAGTCCGAATCCGGCATGGCGGCCATGCTCTCCGAGAAGGAGCACCCCAGCCTGTTGGCGGAAGAACTCGCGGCCGGAGAGGGCCAGGATGCCAACCACCGGGGAGGCACCGCCCTCGCCGCGGGCATGATCATCGGGCTCGCCACCGGGGGGCACATGTGGTTCGAGGGCTGGCGCTGGTACATCGCCCTGGCCTTCGCTGCGGCGCAGGGCCTGGCCGTGGGGGCCGGTTATTTCTGGGTCCGCCGCCACTGGCTGCGGCTGGATCCCTGGGCCCGCACCCTGGTGGCCGTGCTCATCACGGCCCTGCTGTCCATCCCCCTGGGCTTCACCACGCACCACGGCTTCAAGCCGACCCGCCTCCTCTATGGCGCCTTCACAGGGTTCCTGCTGGAGCGCCACAGCCAGGAACGCCCCCTCTGGCAGACGCTGCTGGAGCCGGTGGTGTTCACGGCCCTCATGTTCATCCTCGAGGCGGGGGTGCTGGGGCGGATCCAGTTCCAGTGGTGGAAGGTGCCCCTGGAGCTCAGCTTCAATGCCACCATCCTGCTGAGCGTGATGCTGGCCACCCGGTTCAAGCGCCTGCTGGCAGAGCGCCGGGTGCTCACCCCCCAGGAACAACAAGGATGAGGCCTCTTGAGGGAATCCCCCTTGAGTCAAAAGGGTTCGGGCGGTAGACTGGTCGTCTTGCGTGGACAAGCCGCGTGCACAAACCCCGCTTGTGGGGGCATCCGGTCGGTCCCAGGAGGAAAGCCATGAAAGAGAAGATGCACCCCGAACTGCACGACGTGAAAGTCCACTGCGCCTGCGGCAACGAGTTCATGACGCGCTCCACGAAGAAGGAGCTGCGCGTGGAAATCTGCTCGAACTGCCACCCGTTCTTCACGGGCAAGCAGCGCCTGATGGACACCGAAGGCCGGGTGGACAAGTTCAACAAGAAATACGCCAAGAAGGCTGCCCCCGCGGGCGCCGAGGCGGCTCCTGTCGAGACCGCTCCGGTCACCCCCGAAGCCTAGCTGATTCGTTCCAAAGGACGGGCCGAGCGATCGGCCCGTCCTTTTTCGTAGGCGCGAAAGGGAGGGATCATGCTCGACCAGCTTGAAGCCGTGGCGGCCCGCTTCCAGGAAGTGGAGGCGCAGCTCCAGGATCCGGCCGTGGTGTCGGATCCCAAGCGTCTGCGGGAGCTGTCGAAGCTCCGGGCAGAGCTGGAGCCGGTGGTGCAGGCCTTCCAGACCCAACGCAACCTGATCAAGCAGCTCGACGAGGCCGAGTCCATCCTGGGCGACAAGTCCATGGAC
This sequence comes from Geothrix sp., assembly GCF_049292215.1. Lineage (GTDB taxonomy): Bacteria > Acidobacteriota > Holophagae > Holophagales > Holophagaceae > Geothrix. Next base: position 141,090 of record NZ_JBATQW010000071.1, read on the forward strand.
GCCGAGCTGCGCGAGATGGCCGAGCTGGAGATCCCTGATCTGAAAAAGGCCATCGCCGAAGGTGACGCGGAGATCAAGCGGCTGCTCATCCCCAAGGATCCTGCCGACGCCAAGAACGTGATCCTCGAAGTCCGCGCTGGCACCGGCGGTGAGGAAGCGGCGCTCTTCGCCGCGGAGATCTTCCGCATGTACATCCGCTTCGCCGAGCGACGCGGCTTCAAGGTCTCCGTACTGGACGAGAGCGATGCCGACGCGGGCGGATTGAAAGATGCCACGGCCGAAATCCAGGGTGATGGCGCCTACAGCCTCTTCCGCTTCGAGAGCGGCGTCCACCGGGTGCAGCGGGTGCCCAAGACCGAGACCCAGGGCCGCATCCACACGTCGGCGTGCACCGTGGCCGTCATGCCCGAGGCTGAGGAAGTCGATATCGAGATCCACCAGAAGGACCTGCGGGTCGATACCTTCTGCTCCGGTGGCAAGGGTGGGCAGAGTGTCAACACCACCTATTCCGCCGTGCGCCTCACCCATCTGCCCACCAACACCGTGGTGCAGTGCCAGGACGAGCGCAGCCAGATCAAGAACATGGCCAAGGCTATGACCGTGCTGCGCAGCCGCCTGCTCCAGAAGGCCCAGGACGAGGCCGACGCCATCCACTCCGCCATGCGCAAATCGCAGGTGGGCAGCGGCGACCGCAGCGAGAAGATCCGCACCTACAACTTCCCCCAGGGCCGGGTCACCGACCACCGCATCGGCGTCACCATCCACCAGATCGACAGCTTCATGGGTGGTCAGATCGAGCCCATCATCGAGCCTTTGCGTGCCGCATTCGAAGCGGAGCGACTGCAGGCGCTGGAAGCCTGATCAGTCTGGAGGTATGGCCTTCGGCCGTGAGACTAGTGACCGGAGGCACTGCTTTCTGGTGCGGGGCTGTGCGCCGCGTCAGCTCTTGAGGTTTGGCGCCGACCCACCCGATGGGCCTCGCCCAAAGGCGCCGCCGCAGGCGGCCTCAGGGATCTGCACCACCAGCCTCCAGTCTGGCGGCTACTGGTCGTACCTCTAGACTGAGGACTTACTTCTTCAGCGTCACCCGCTCCGCCGCCGTCAGGCTGAAGGCGACGGGTTTCCCGGAGGGAATGCGTATCACGGTGTCAGCGGTTCCTGCCGCGACGGCCGTGCCGGCGGCGGCACCCAGGGCGGCCCCGCCCAGGGCATGGTCGTTCTTGTTCTTCTTGTCGGAGAGGATGCCGATGAGGGCGCCCAGGGCGGCGCCACCGCCGATGTACTTGGCGTTCCGTTCACCGCGGGCCGTGGCGACCACGACATGCGTATCTGTATCGATGCCCACGCCGACGATCTCGGTGAGGCGGATGCCCAGGGCCCCCTGGCCGTTGCTCAGGCGGCCAGCGGCGGCACTCTGGGTGATGACCCCCCGGGCCGGGCTGCCAGCGCTCCAGACCAGTTTGCCGTCCTGCACGACATCCGAAGCCAGGGTGCCCTCCCAGGCATCACCGGCCAGGTCCTTCTCGGTGGTCAGTTCCCGGGTCAGGCTGATCTCGAGCTTGGTGCCAACGGGGACCTCCACCACCACGGGTTTCGGGGCTTCCTTCGGGGCAGGGGCCTGGGCCTGGGTGAGGGCTTCCTGCTTCTTGACCTCGGCCCGCTTCTTGGCATCGGAGACCTGCCGTTCCAGGGCCTTCACCTGGGACCGGGTGAGCTGCTGCACGGTCTCGGCGTCGTCGCCGGTGGCCTTGCCGGATTTGGCCTCAGCCAGCTGCTGCTCCAACTGGGCGACCTTGGCTTCGGCGGCCTTGGCCGCTTCTTCAGCCAGGATGGCGGCCTGGCTCTTCTGGTTACAGGCCAGGGTGAAAGTTAGGGCCGCTGCGAGGGCAATCTGGGGGATGACGGGGCGCATGGGATCTCCGCAGAGGGGGTGCCGTATAGTATGACATCCCGACAGGGACCCTCCGATGGCCCAACCCAACCTCAACTCCCGCGGTGAATCCGTCCTGCGCACCCTCATCGAGACCTACCTCGAGGCGGGGGAGCCCGTGGGTTCACGCCTGCTGGCTAAGCGGTACCCTGAAGCCCTGTCCAGTGCCACGATCCGTAACGTGCTCTCGGATCTGGAAGACGAGTCCATGGTGGCCCAGCCGCACACGTCTGCGGGCCGGATTCCCACGGAACGGGCCTACCGTTACTACGTCGACCGCTGGCTGAAGTCCCTGCCCCCGGGGCCAGATGTCGAAGGTCGCTTGTCCAGCACCCTGGATGGCTTGGACCTGGATCCGGAAGCCTGGGCCCGCCATGCCAGCCGCACGCTGTCGGAGGTGATGGGGGGGGTCTGCGTGGCCCTGCCGCTGCCGCTCTCCCAGAGTCGGCTCGTGCGCCTAGAGTTCGTACCCGTGGGTCCGAACCGGCTGGTGGCCGTCTGGGTGGGCAGCCTGGGGGAGGTTGAACACCGGCTCATGGAGAATCCCTGGCAGCACCCGGAGTCCGTGCTGACCGAGCTCGGCAACTACGCCACGGCGCATTATTCGGGGCTCACCCTGCTGGAGATGCGCTCGAAGCTGCTGGAGGCCCTCCGGGTTGGCGCCCAGGAGGGCGAGTCCCTCCGGCGCAGGCTCCAGGAACTGGCCGCAGAGTGGCCCGAGGATCCTGGGGCGATGGACCCTCCTGTGCTCGTCTCGGGTCTTGGACGGCTGGGTGGGCTGCCCGAGTTCGAGGATGTCTCCCGGTTCCGGGACCTGGTCGCCGCCTTCGAAGAGCGAGGACGGCTGGCCCGGCTCCTGAACGCCTTCGCCGGCAGGGCTTCCGAAGACGTCCAGCTGTTGCTGGGCACCGAGAATCCCTACTTCGAGACCTGGCCCCTGGCCACGGCGGTTCGCACCGTGGCGCTCGGGCCAGCGGGCTTCGTCACCTTCGCCCTGGTGGGTCCACTGAGGATGGATTACGGCCGGGTCCTCGGCGGATTGCGCTGGTGGTCCCGGCAGGTCCAGAGTCGGCGGGACCGCGCCTAAAGCATTTCCGAGTGTTGCCAGGAGTGCTTATACTTCTGCGATGCCTACCGATATCCCCCATCAGCCAGATGCCCGGCCCGCCGTCCCTCAACTGGAATCCGAGGACTTGGTTGACCTCAATCTGGACGAAGGCCTGGAGGGCGACCTCCAGTCTGTCGCCGATGAAGTGGCCTCCGAGTACCGGACCCAGATGGTTCCGGAGATGGAGCTTCCGGATCTCCCCCAGCCCACCTCCGAGCCTGAAGTCCGGGTGGATTTGGAATCGGCCCTGACCGAGGCTGAGCACCAGATGGAGGACATGCTCCGCCGCGAGGCGGAGCTCATGGACCAGCAGCGGCGGCTGGCGGCGGATTTCAACAATTTCCGGAACCGCGCCCAGCGCGACATCGCCCTGGCAGTGGAGCAGGCGGAGCGCAAGATCCTGCTGGAGATCCTGCCCGTCCTCGACAATTTCGAGCGGGGACTCGGGGCCTCCTACCAGGATGTGGAATCCTTCCGTGCTGGCGTCGAGCTCATCCGCAAGCAGTTCCTCGAGTCCCTGCGCCGGCTGAACGTCGAGCAACTGCCCATTCAGGTGGGGGAGCCCTTCGATGCCCTGACTTCCGAAGCCCTGACCACCTTCAGCGATCCCAACCTTCCCGACGGGGCGGTGGCCGCCATCTATGAGCAGGGGTTCAACCTGAAGGGACAGCTCCTGCGAGCCTCCCGGGTGGTGGTGAACCGCCTTCAAGAACCTGGAAAGTCCTAGTCCGGTCCATGCTTCTGCTGGATCCGCCAGCGAGAAGTCGAATACGATAATTGACGCGACCCCACGGAGTTCCACTCATGGCAGGCAAACTGATCGGCATCGATTTGGGCACGACCAACAGTTGCGTCTGTGTGATGGAGGGGGGCGATGCCAGGGTCATTCCCAACCGTGAGGGCAGCCGCACCACGCCCTCTGTGGTGGCCTTCACGGACAAGGGCGATGTCCTGGTGGGGCACATCGCCAAGCGCCAGGCCGTGACCAATCCCCAGCGGACCCTGTTCGCCGTGAAGCGGCTCATCGGGCAGCGCTTCCAGTCTCCCCGGGTCCAGGAGGCGGTCGGTCGCCTCCCCTTCCCAGTGGTGGCCGCGCCCAATGGGGATGCCTGGCTGCGGGTGGGCGAGCGCGACTACGCTCCGCCCGAAGTGTCTGCCATCGTGCTCAGGGCCCTTAAACAGTCTGCCGAGGCCTTCCTCCATGAAGAAGTCTCCGATGTGGTCATCACGGTCCCGGCCTATTTCGACGACGCGCAGCGCCAGGCCACCAAGGATGCTGGCAAGATCGCAGGCCTGAATGTCCAGCGCATCATCAACGAGCCGACGGCCGCGGCCCTGGCCTACGGCTTCAACAAGACGGGGTTGAAACAGATCCTCGGCATCTACGACTTCGGCGGCGGCACGATCGACTTCACCCTCATGGAGATGAACGACGGTGTCTTCGAGGTGCTGGCCACCAGCGGCGACACCTTCCTGGGCGGTGAGGACATCGACCAGATCATCCAGAACTGGCTGGTCCTCCACTTCCGCGAGAAGACGGGCATCGACCTCACCAGCGACCGCATGGCCCTCCAGCGCCTGAAGGAGGCCAGCGAAAAAGCCAAATGCGAGCTGTCCACCCTGGACCGCGTCGAGATCAGGCTGCCATTTATCGCCCAGGGTCCCAGCGGGCCGCAGCATCTGGAGGCGGCGCTCACTCGCGAGCAGCTAGAGGAGATGGTCCGCGAGCTTGTCGACCTCACCCTCGTCCCCATCAAGGACGCCCTGGAACAGGGCGGCAAGACGCCGAAGCAGGTCGACGAGATCATCCTCGTGGGCGGCCAGACCCGCATGCCCCTCGTGCAGCGGCTGGTGCGCGACTTCTTCGGCAAGGAACCCAACCGCAGCATCAACCCCGATGAGGTGGTGGCCGTGGGCGCCTCCATCCAGGGCGCCGTGCTCAAGGGCGACATCAAGGATCTGGTGCTGCTCGATGTGACCCCCCTCAGCCTGGGCATCGAGACCCAGGGCGGCGGCTTCGTGAAGATCATCCAGCGCAACGCCACCATCCCCACCCGGGACGCCCGCACCTTCACCACGGTCACGGACAACCAGAGCCGCGTGGAGATCCACGTGCTGCAGGGCGAGCGGGAACTCTCCGAGCACAACAAGAGCCTGGGCCGCTTCGACCTCATCAACCTGCCCCCCCTGCCCAAGGGGGTGCCGCAGATCGAGGTCGCCTTCGACATCGACTCCAATGGCATCGTCAAGGTCTCGGCCCGCGACCTCATGACCGGGCTCGAGCAGAGCATGAGCATCCGGCCCAGCTCCGGACTCTCCGAACTGGAGATCCAGCGCATGATCCGCGAGGCCCTGGCCAATGCCGAGGGTGACGTGAAGAAGCGCGACGCCATGAAGTACATCGCCTCGGCGGAGGGCCTGATCTTCTCCTGCGACAAGAGCTTTATCGAATGCGGCAAGTATCTGACCGACGAGCAGCAGTCCCTGGTTCGAGACGTGCTCTCGAAGGCCCGGCAGGCCGTGGCCTCCCAGGATTCCGAGGCTCTCCGCGGCTGCGAAACCCAGCTCCTGGAAGCCCAGAACCTGCTGACGGACGCGGTCCTGGCCGCCAGCGAGGCCATGATGGCCTCCCTCGACGGCGACGGCGAAGGCGCGGCTCCGCCCAATTAGGCCGCCCGTTCATCGGCTATCCTGGAGCGTCAGGATGGGACGATGAAGCGCGACTACTACGACGTACTGGGTGTCACCAAAGAGGCTGGCGCGGATGAGCTGAAGAAGGCCTACCGCAAGCTGGCCATGGAACTGCATCCCGACCGCAATCCGGGCAACAAGGAGGCGGAGGAGAAGTTCAAGGAGGCCGCCGAGGCCTACAGCGTGCTGTCTGACGCCGAAAAACGGAAGGCCTACGACCAGTTCGGCCACGCGGGGCTGGGCGGCGCCGGCGGGGGTGGCCAGCAGTTCCAGTTCGACCCGAGCCAGTTCGCAGATTTCGAGGACATCCTGGGCAGCTTCTTTGGCGGCGGGCTCTTCGGGGACCTCTTCGGTGGCGGTGGCCGACGCCGCGCCACGGGCGAGGAGCGCGGATCTGACCTGCAATACAACCTCAAGCTCAGCTTCCAGGACGCCATCTTCGGGAAGGAGGCCGTGGAGCTTTCCATCCCCCGCCTCGAGGCCTGCGACACTTGCCACGGCTCGGGGTGCGAGACCGGCACGCGGGCCGAGACCTGCCCCCAGTGCCGCGGCGCGGGGCAGGTGGCGGTGCGCCAGGGCTTCTTCCAGATGCTGGCCCCCTGTCCCCGGTGCGAGGGGCGTGGGCGGATCATCCCCAAACCCTGCCGCACCTGCCACGGCGAGGGCCGCGTCCACCGGAAGTCCAAGGTCAGCTTCAAGGTCCCCGCTGGCGTGGACCGGGGTACCAGGCTCCGGCTCCAGAATCAGGGCGAGTCGGGACGGTTCGGGGGCCGCACCGGCGACCTCTACGTGGTCTTCGACGTGGAACCGGATGCACGCTACGAACGCGATGGCAGCGACCTGCACCGGCGGCTCGAGATTCACTGGCCTCTGCTGGTCACAGGGGGGACGCTCGAGGTGGAGACGCCCTACGGCCCCGACAAGGTCAAGCTGGCTGCGGGCACCCCGGCCGACCATGTGGTGAAGCTGGTGAACGCGGGGGTTCCTCGTCTACAGGGCAGCGGCCGAGGGGATCTCTACCTACACCTCCGGGTGGCCGTGCCGAAGTCCTTGACGGCCGAACAGCGGCAGCTGGTCGAGCAGCTCCGCCGCAGCCTTGAGGGCGAGACCGAAGCGGGTGAGGAGGAGGGATTCCTCGCCAAGGTGTTCGGCTCGGAGAAGGGCGGCAAGAAGAAGCGCAAGTAGCAGCTCCTACTGCCGCGCCACCATCACGCGCCCCTTGCCCTCCTGCTTGGCCCGCAACAGGGCGTGGTCCGCTTGTTCGATCAGTCGGCCGGCCCCATCGGCGTGCTCGGGGTAGGCGGCCACGCCTGCACTGAGGGACACGGCGAGCTGGTCGCGGCCCAGGTCCAGCGGATGTTCCTGGAGGACTTGGAGCAGGCGTTCCCCCAGCTTCCGGGCACCCTGGGCGGTGGTGCCGGGCATGAGGATGCAGAACTCGTCTCCGCCGTAGCGGTAGAGGCGATCATGAGCGCGACAGAGGCGCTGGGCGGTGATGGCCACGGACTCCAGCAGGAGGCTGCCCACCGGATGGCCGTGGGTGGTGTTCACGCGCTTGAGGTCATCGACGTCGAGGAAGAGCAGGGCCAGGGGCTCCGCCTTGGCGGCGGCCGAGCGCACCGCCTGGGGCAGCTCTGCCTCCAGGCAGCGCCGGTTCTGGGCCACCGTGAGGTCGTCCTTGAAGGAGAGGGCGCGGCTCTCTTCGAGCTGCCAGGCGCTGAGTAGCAGGGGCTCCATGTCGTCGAAGCCTCGGAGGAACCGATCAGGCCGCTCTTTCGGACCCGCCAGCCGCAGGATGCCAAGCTGCTCGGAAGGGCCCAGGAGAAAGGCTTCGCCTCTGCGGACGAGTTCGGCGGCCTCGTGGCGGGGCAGGGGGGCCTCTGTGAAGGTGCTGTCGCCCACCCGTTGGTAGAAGGTGTCGTCCCGCCGGAGCCAGATAGCGCCCCCTTCGGCGCCTGATAGGCGGATGGCCCGGGCCAGGGCCAGACGGAGGAGTTCGTCCAGGGAGGCCAGGTGGATCATCTGGCGCAGCCACCCCTCGCTGCCCAGGTCCCGCTGGCACAGGTGGTGCAGGGCCTCCCGGGCGGCTTCCAGCGGGCGGTTCTGGAGCAGCACCCAGCCCGGGCGGAGGTTCAGCACCGCGCTCACTTCCTCAGGATCCGCCTGCTCCACCCACCAGAGGATCTCGGTGCCCTCGGGAGGGATCAGGCGGGCATCCGGGTGCTCGGCCACCAGCACCAGGGAGCCAGGTCCTGGGCCATCCTGCACCTCGTCCCCCCAGGCCTTGAAGGCCGCACGAAGCGCATTCCCCGCCGCGGAGGGATGGACTTCCAACCAGTGGATGCGGGGCATGGGACTCCCAGATGACCAACTCTTCGACCGGGGAGCTGGTCCGGATAAGACTGCTCAGCCGAGCGCGGCCTCGAGGCGAAGGGCCAGCTGTCGCAAATGGGCCGCCAACTGGTCCAGAGCCAGAGGCGAGGCCTCGCGCTGGCTCCGCTCGGCCCTGACCCAGCGCTTGAGCAGGGCCAGGCACTGCGAGTCCCGCACACCCAGCCGCTTGGAGGTCTGGATGAGCTTGTGGGAGAGTCGGGTCCGATCTGTGCCGGAAGGACTCTCCCGCAGCTCCGTGATGAGATCGAGGGCCTCCTGGGCCACGTCCAGGTCCTGGCGGATGAGGGGAACCCGGGCGTTGATGCGGAGGAGGAAGAGCTCCAGGAACCGCAACAGCTCGCCCAGCAGGTCCATGCCGTCCCGGAGGGCCTGGGGAACATCCCGGGGCGACTCGAGCAGGGCACCGAGCTCTTGGATCAGGCGCTCAGCCTCCTCCCGGTCGGGGCGCCGCATGAGGGGGAACTCGGGGCTGCGCCGGAAGGCCAGCAGGTGGCGGTAGGTATGGGACAGACCCAGGGCCAGCCGGGGCCAGTCCTGGAGTTCCAGGTGGAGCTGCAGCTGGCCGTGGAGGGGGGGCACCTGTTCCCAGAGCCGCTGGATGCGCAGGCGGAGCCGCTCGCCTTCCTCCATCATGCTGGGCGATTCCGGGAAGAGGCGGTGCTGCACATCGGGGGAGAAGATTCCCACCAGCTCACCCATGAGCTGCTTCTGGTGGTTGATGAGGAGGCCCCTCAGGTTGTCGAGGGTCTGGGCGAGCTGGTCCGCATCCTGCCCGGTCAGCGCCTGCTGGAGGAGGCTGCGGAGGGTGCCCTGGTCCTGCTGGAGGCTGAGCACGGCCTGCCGGAGGAAGGCGCGCAGGCGGTGCGTCTCAGGACGGGAGGGATCCAGCAGCTCACCCCGGGCGGGCTCATAGGACCGTTCCGCCAGGCGTCCCAGCTCCGATTCCAGCACCAGGAAGGTGGGGACCGCCGCGTAGCGTTCGCGCAGGCCGGCACTGGTGGCGGATTCGAGGGACTCGAGGAGGCCCAGCAGCGAGATGTGGCTGGCCAGGGCGCGGGCCACCACGGAGAAGGCCGGGCGGTCGCTCCGCCGGATCTGCTGGAGGAGGCGGCGCAGCTCGGGCGGCATGCTGTCCCGGAACAGTTCCGCGTCCATGCGCGGGAGGGACCAGCCCAGGTGGTCCCAGAGCCAGCGCAGGCTGCCCCGGACCTGCTCCACGGCCGGCCAGTGGATGCCCCGGTCCAGCGGGCGCACCAGGCTGAGGCGAAGGTTCGACACCACATGCTCGAGCAGCAGCAGGGGCTCCACCCGCGCGTGGATCTCGGCGGGAATGCAGGCCTCCAACTGCTCGGCCAGGCGGCTGAGGGATTCCTCCAGGCGGCCCTGGCCCTGGATGGCCCGGTTGACGGCCTTCATCTGGGTGTTGAGCCGGGAGACCGCGGCGGGGCCCGGCTCGACCTTCTGGAGCGCGGCCAGGATGTCGCGGAAGGCGTCCCGGTGCCCGGCCAGGAAGGAGGACCACATCTGGCGGAGGTTCCCATCGTCTTCGGAGGGAGCCAGGGACATGGCCCGCAATGAGGCGAGCAGGTCCAGCAGCTGGGTGACCCACTCGGGTTGCAGCTGCTCGACCATCAGCTCGCGGTGGGCGGCTTCGGCTTGGTCACCCAGGCGGCCGAGGCTGTGCAGCATGACCAGGCCCATGGCATTCCTGGCCTCCCCCAGGCGGCGGGGCGAGAAGGTGTGCAGGAAGGCCAGGAAGTAGCCCAGGCTGCGGCGGAGGGCGGCCTGGGCCGGCGACTCCTCGCTGCTCGCGGCCCGCTGGGGGGCCGCTTCGACCAGGGGTTCCAGGTCCCTGGCCCCTTCCCGGAGGATGTCCTCCAGTAGGGTCAGATCGCTTCTGGACAGACCCTTGTCCCGGATCAGCTGCCGGGCCAGCAGCAGTCGCTGGGGCTGGGTACCTGGGGATGACATGGCAAAAGCATACAATGGTTAGGATTTCGGAACCTGCTGGTGGTGATACCATCGCTTCACCCCAATCTGGAGGCAGCCAGTGGTCAGCAAGCTCGGGGAAATGCTCGTCAAGGCCCAGCTCATCACGGACACCCAGCTGGATGAGGTCATGAAAATCCAGCGCCGGGAGGGCGGGAAGCTCGGGAGCATCGTCGTCCGCTCCGGCTTCTGCTCAGATCAGGACATCGTGAGTTTCCTGGGCATGCAATACGGCGTCCCCGCTGCGGACTTGGAGCAGTGGCCACCCATCGATGCCAGCGTGATCGCCCTGATCCCAAGGGACCTGGCCATGCGCCACAAGGTGCTGCCGCTGCAACGCACGGGGAACGTGCTGACCCTGGCCATGTCGGATCCGACCGACATCTTTGCCATGGACGATGTGCGGTTCCACACCGGGTACAACGTGGATCCGGTTGTGTCCAGCGAGATGGGCCTCGCCCGGGCCGTGGAGAAATACTACGGGGGCAACAGCGCCGTGCGCCTGGCGGACGGCACGAAGGCCCGCAGCACGTCGAGCGGCAGTGGTCCCCTGGGTAGCGGCCCCACCGAGACCGAAGCGGCCCAGTCCTTCAGTGAAGAGGAGGAACATTTCGACCTGTCGGAGCTGGAGCAGGAACTCGATGCCGATGCCGAGTTCGATGCGGCCGAGGATGACGGGGACAGCGTCAACGTCAACAGCCTGAAGCGGGGCAGCGAGGATGCGCCGGTTGTTAAGCTCGTCAACATGGTGCTCATCGACGCCATCAAGCGGGGCGCTTCCGACATCCACATCGAGCCCTATGAGAAGACCTACCGGATCAGGTTCCGCATTGACGGCATTCTGATGGAGGTGATGCGGCCTAACCTCAAGCTGAAGGATCCGCTGACATCCCGCGTGAAGATTCTGGCCAAGCTAAACATCGCCGAGAGGCGCCTGCCCCAGGACGGCCGCATCAAGCTGCGCGTCAACATGCAGGGGCGGCAGAAGGTCATCGACTACCGCGTAAGCATCCTGCCGACCCTGTTCGGCGAAAAGATCGTGCTGCGGTTGCTGGACAGTGACAAGCTCATGCTGGACCTCACCAAGCTGGGCTTCGAGCCGGAGAGCCTCGTGGCCTGGGATCGCCAGATCTCCAAACCCTATGGCATGGTGCTAGTGACCGGACCCACGGGCTCGGGCAAGACCAACACCCTGTACTCCTCCATCGCCAAGCTGAACACCGTCGATACGAACATCATGACGGCCGAGGATCCGGTCGAGTTCAACTTCCCGGGCATTAACCAGGTGCAGATGAAGGAGCAAATCGGCCTGAACTTCGCGGCCGCCCTGCGCTCCTTCCTCCGGCAGGACCCCAACATCATCCTGGTGGGCGAGATCCGGGACTTCGAGACGGCCGAGATCGCAATCAAGGCGAGCCTTACGGGGCACCTGGTACTCTCCACCCTGCACACGAACGATGCCCCGAGCACCATCAACCGCCTCATGAACATGGGGGTGGAGCCCTTCCTCGTGGCCACCTCTGTGAACATCATCTGCGCCCAGCGCCTGGTGCGCCGGCTCTGCGCCAACTGCAAGGTGGTGGACACCCACCACCAGCCCGAAGAGGCCCTCTACAAAGTGGGCTTCACGCCAGAGGAAGTGCAGAAGGGCATCACCTTTTACAAGCCTGTGGGCTGCGAGACCTGCAACAAGCGAGGCTACAAGGGACGCGTGGGCCTCTATGAGGTCCTGGAGATGTCCGAGACCCTTAAGGACATGATCCTCACGGGGGCCTCGGCCATCGAGATCCGGGAACAGGGGCAGAAGGAGGGCATGATCACCCTCCGCCGCTCGGGCTGCCGAAAAGTCCTCGACGGTGTCACCACCATCGAAGAGATCATCCGAGAAACCGTGCTTTAAGCGAGGTGGATCATGAGTGAAGTTGGCGCCAACTACGTGGCTCCCCTACAGCAGTTGCTGAAGACGATGGTGGAATACGGGGGCACGGATCTCCATATCACGACGGAGTCGGCCCCCCAGATCCGCATTGACGGCCGCATGGTTCCGCTCAAGCTTCCCCCCATGGATGCCTCCCAGACCCGCTGGCTGTGCTATGGCGTGATGACGGACCAGCAGAAGCACCGCCTCGAGGAGGACTACGAGGTGGACTTCTCCTTCGGCCTTCAGGGGGTTGCACGCTTCCGCGCCAACGTGTTCAATCAGCGGGGTGCCACCGCCGGCGTGTTCCGAACCATCCCCGAGCAGATCCGCAGCTTCGACCAGCTGGGCCTGCCCCCTTCCATCCAGGCGTTGTGCAGCAAACCCCGGGGCCTGGTGCTGGTGACCGGCGTGACTGGCTCCGGCAAGTCCACCACCCTGGCCGCCATGGTGGACAAGATTAACACCGAGGAGCCCCTCCACATCCTCACCATCGAGGACCCGGTCGAATACGTTCATAAGCACAAGCGGGCCCTGGTGAACCAGCGCGAGATCCACGCCGACACCCACAGCTTCAAGAAGGCCCTCCGCTCAGCCCTGCGCCAGGATCCCGATGTGGTGCTGGTGGGTGAAATGCGCGACTTGGAGACCATCGAGTCGGCCCTGACCATCGCCGAAACGGGCCACCTGACCTTCGGCACCCTGCACACCAGCAGCACGGTCCAGACCATCAACCGCATCATTGACGTGTTCCCCAGCCACCAGCAGCCCCAGATCCGCGCCCAGCTCTCCCTGGTTCTCGAAGGCGTCATCTGCCAGAGCCTCATCCCCAAGGCCAGCGGCAAGGGGCGGGCCTTGGCCCTTGAGATCATGATCCCCAACTCCGCCATCCGGAACCTCATTCGTGAGGACAAGATCCATCAGGTCTATGGGGTCATGCAGGCCGGTCAGGGCAAGTCCGGCATGCAGACCTTCAACCAGAGTCTGTCCGACCTGGTGATCCGCAAGGAGATCAGCCAGGAGCAGGCCTTCGACTATTCCTCTAACACCGACGAGCTGCGCGAGCTCATCAACCGGGGTGTGGGCGTGGATGCCGCCGGCGGCCGGAGGGCGGCCGCCCCCGCCCAGCCTGCCAGCCCGGCCCTGGGGGGGCGTAATCCCAACATCAAGTACACCTAAGACTTCTCTGCAGGTGCTTTCCTGCCTATGCTGAAAGCACCACCGTTCACAGCCGCTCTCCGAGGTCCGCATGCCCGCTTATGCTTGGAAAGGCAAGAACCGAATGGGAGAAGTCCAGGAAGGTGTCCTGGTCTCCGATTCCCGTGATGCTGCCGCCACCACCTTGAAGCGCAATGGCATCGAAGTCATGAACATCCGCGTCATGGCTGCCGAGGGTGGCAAGTCCTTCGGGAAGGTCCCACCCAAGGCCTTGGCCATCTTCACGCGGCAGTTTAGTGTGATGATCGACGCCGGCCTGCCCCTGGTGCAGTGCCTTGAGATTCTGGGGGCCCAGCAAGATCACAAGGGCTTTCAGCGCATCATCGAGTCCGTTCGGGACGATGTGGAGAAGGGCTCCACCCTCCAGGCGGCCCTGTCCAAGCACCCCAAGGCTTTCAACGACCTCTTTGTGAACATGGTGGGCGCTGGCGAGAGCGGCGGCATCCTGGACATCATCCTCCAGCGATTGTCGGGCTATATCGAGAAATCCGTGAAGCTCACTGCCAAGGTCAAGAGCGCCATGACCTACCCCATTGCCGTCATCAGCATCGCCATCATCGTGGTGATCGTGATCATGGTGAAGGTCATCCCCGTGTTCTCGGCCATGTATGCGGGTCTGGGCAGCAAGCTACCCTATGCCACCACGGTTTGCATTGCCATCTCGGATGCGATCATTAATTACTGGTGGCTCCTCATCGGGGCAACCATTCTGATCGTGGTGGGGATACGGCAGTTCTACCAAACCTCCGTTGGGCACCTGCAGATTGACACTTTATTGCTGCATTTGCCTATTTTGGGAGATGTACTCCGGAAGGTGGCGGTGGCCCGATTCTGCCGCACATTGGGCACCCTCATCAGCTCCGGCGTGCCCATCCTGGAGGGCATGGACATCACAGCCAAGACCGCGGGCAACTTGGTGATCCAGAACGCCATCCTCAAATCCAAGGATGCCGTGGAGCAGGGGCGCAACATCTCGACTCCCCTGGCCGAGACCAAGGTCTTCCCCCCCATGGTGGTGCAGATGGTGGGGGTCGGCGAAGCCACGGGCGCTCTGGATGCCATGCTGGCCAAGGTGGCCGACTTCTACGAGGACGAGGTGGACAATGCCGTGGCCTCGCTGACCAGTCTGATGGAGCCCGTCATGATCGCCCTGTTGGGCGGCATCGTGGGCTTCATCGTGGTGGCCATGTACATGCCGATCTTTGGCCTCGCGGCGGCCTTCGACAAGAGCTGAAGGCCCCTTGGCCGGGGAATTGCATCCCTTTGGGGTTTGGGAGGACACCATGCGACGAACGACGCAAGGCTTCAGCTTCATCGAGATCCTCCTGGTCGTGCTCATCATCGGAATTCTCGGTGCCATCGCAATCCCCTCCTACCTCGGGCAGAAGAAGAGCGCCGAGTTGGTGGGCGACGCCCAGCAGAACACCAAGTCCCTGCAAATGATGCTGGAGACCCGAAAAGCGGACACCGGCCTCTACGGACCCGCCGGGGCTGTCACGGTCTGGAACCCTGATGGCACCGTCAGCGGCACCAACTTGGCGCCCCTCTTCGGCCCCAAGGGCTCCACCATCATGACCTACACCCTGACGGTAGACGGCACAGGCTTGGCCTACGACCTGACCATCAATGACAACCGCCCCGGGAAGGGTAACGCCAAGATCTTCCAGACAAATCAGACCGGGCAGCAACTCTACCCTTGATGGATCGGCTAATCCGAGGTGCCCGGGACCTGAATCCCGGGCATGGCCCTGCCTGAATGCGTCGCCTGCAGGGCGGAGCGCGTCATGGGCGCCCAGGGGCTGGAGCAACCGAGGGCACCCAGGGCTGCAGCAACCGAGGGTAGGCGTCTATCCACCCAACTCTGAGGACCAACACTGAGCGCCCTTTCGGGGCTCACGGCCGGGCCCCCTGATTCCCGAGGGTGTCCCCGTGGCTGGGTGGTGCGAGGGGTCTGCTGATCCTGTGGTCGGGCTCTCCTGATCGTCGCACTGGCGGTCGTACGCAGAACCCCCCGCCAGGGCGGGGGGTTCTGGTTCTGCCGGTGGGGATGGCTATTCGACGGGTACCTGGGCGAGCTGGGTGACCGCTCCGTTTCCAAGAGCCCCAGATTTCAGGTGCTTGTAGGTCACGATGACCACATTGTGCGGGTCGCCATTGATGTCGTTCTGGGTGGCGGCCAGCATGCCGACATCGCCGTCAGCGGCCGCATTACCCGCCACCAGGGCCGTGGCGGTGTTTGAGTAGGCGTTCTTGCAGTTGGGGAAGGTGAAGTTCGGCAGGGCGGTGACATAGGCGATGACAGCGGCCGGGGTGGGGTTGTTCATGAGCTTGGCCGAGGAGGCGATCTCGGAGGCAACCGCCTGCGCCGTGGCTTCCGTGGCCTTCTGCTTCGCCTTGTCGCGCTGGCCGAGAAGGGCAGGGACGGCGATGGCGGAGATGATGCCGATAATTGCAAGCACGAGCAGCAGCTCGATGAGGGTGAAACCGGATTGACGCTTCATGGATCCTCCAGGATGAGTTCGCCTTCGCGAGACAAGGAAATGGAGCAACAGCCATGCCGGAATTTTTGAAAGTGCAGGCTCAAAAAAGCCCCCGGGAGTGAACCGGGGGCCTTTTGAATTCGGCTGGGTTCTAGTCCAGAGCCACGACCTTCTTGGGGTAGACCGCAGAGCCAGCGCTCAGATACCGGCCGGTGATGACGACGGCCTGGTAGGTCTTGGCCGGGTTGGCAGGATCGGCGTAGGAAGCAACCGCTTCAAGATTGACGAGGCCGTCCGTGGCGGGGTTACCTGCAGCGGAAACGTAGGCGTCGTTCGAACCACCGTAGGGATTCTTGGCGGCAGGATAGGTGTAATTGGAAAGCGTGAGCACGGCTGCGACAACTGCGGTAGCCGTAGGGGCCGTGCCGGTGGTCTCACGCAGGTCATCATTTACGCGGGAGAGTTCTGAGGCAACATTTGCTACCAAGCTCTGAACGGCCTTGGCCTTGGCCTTCTCGCGCTGACCGAGCAGGGCGGGAATGGCGATGGCGGCGATGATGCCGATGATCGCAAGAACGAGCAAGAGCTCGATGAGGGTGAAGCCTGACTGCTTCTTCATGGGCGTCTCCTTAGGAAAAAGGCCAAAGACCTTACTTCAAGTCTCGTGCCAAGGTGTGAGGTGGGTTCATGATGGTTGAAAGCCTATGGAGAAGCAAGCCAAGTCCTGTTTATTGAGGCACTGGGGGCTGCTGTTCAGAGGATGCACTGACCTGCTGCGTCACTTTGGCCGATCGGGTGGACGAGATCCGTCAAGACCGAATCGGGTTCTCAGATTCTCCCGAGTCAATGAATCGAACACGGGACCAAGGGCTGCCGGAAGTGGGCCCAGGTCTGAGAACCCAGGGAAGGTGGCGAACCGTCCCAGCCGGGCAATGTTGATCCGATCATGAGGTTCGCGGCTCAGGTTGTAGCGGGGGGTCGCGTATTCCAGGTAGCGGTTGGTGTCCGTATTGAGGGGGAAGACCTCCCTGGTCAGGAGGTGGTCCACCTCCTGGGCTGTGAGCAGGCGACCGGCCAGCAGGCCTGCGAACCGGACCGGCAGGGTGGTCGGCTCCGGATCATTCCAGGGATTGCGCTCGAGGACCCGTTTGAAGGCCGCAGGTTGAAGGGTCAGCGCGGCTTCGCTGGCGATGAGGATGCCCTGGCCGCCCACGATCCAGAACTCGACAAATGGAAAAACATCATGAAGGGTGTTCAGCACGGAGCCGAGCTCTTCGCTGCCGATATGGTGGATCTGAATCCACTGCTGGAAGACCCCCCCAGGTTTGAGTCGGGCCTTGGCGAGCCGGTAGAACTCGCGGGAGTAGAGGCTGGTGGAGCCGGCGAACCAGACGCTGCTGATCTCCATGGTGATCAAGTCGTACTGGCGCCGCGTCAGGAGCAGATGGTTCCGGCCGTCCTCCAGAATGAGATTCACATTGGCCTGTTCCAGCACCCGGCCATTGATGTGGGGGAACATGACCCGGGCCGCATCGACGATGCCTGGCGCAATCTCCGCAATATCCACCCGACTGAAGCCCATGCGGTGAATGACCTCAGCAGAATGGCCCGACCCCAGGCCAATGACCAGGGCATCGTCGAAGGTGCGGGTATGAAGGAAGGGCACCATGGCGAATCCGGTCTGAGCATGGACTTCGCCCGAATCGTTGGCCTGGAACTTTCCGTTGGTCAGCAGAGTCCGGGTGCTGGGGCCTTTGGGGTCGGGGGAATTTGGAGTGCTTATGACCGTGGTGATGCCGCCGAGCGTGTCTTCGTCGAAGTAGAGCAATCGTGATTGCGGCGTGACATGACCCGGCTGGAAGTAGACATGTCCCCCGGAGGTGAGCAATAGCCGATTCCAGGCAGGCTGATTGCCCCACATTCCACCGAGAAGGATGCCAGACGCGAGCAGCACCCAGCGGACCCCACCTTGGGCATACACAAGGCTCAGCACCAGCGAGGCGACGACGCTCATGAAACCGAAGGCCATCATGCTGCCTTCACTGCCCAGGGTAGGAATCAGGTAGAAGCCTGAAATAAGGGCGCCGAGAACGCATCCGATGGAATTGGCGGCTCCGACCCGGGAAGCCAGCACGGCTCGGCCGCCGCCTGAGAAAAGATCTAGTCGGAATAAGGCTGGGTAGACCATGCCGAACACGACCGCAGGGGGCAGCAGCAACCTGCCGGCCTGAACCCATCGCAACAACTCGCCCTGTCTGAAGGAAGTCAGGTTTGAACCCCAGACGATGAATTCGATGGGGACTTCCGACCACTGCCGGTGTTGCCAGGCCAAGGCAAGGCCCCCAACGAGCAAGAGCAGCGCCAGCGAAGAACCGGAGGCGGGCCGGCGGTCCTTGAACAGGAGGGTAGAGAGGACGCCACCGATGCCCAGGCCGATGAGCACCAGGGCCAGCATGGCGGCGAAGGCATAGATGCTGTTGCCGAGCACCGCGGAGATCAGGTGGGTCCAGACCACTTCGAGCCCGAAGAACAGGAAGCCGGAGGCGAATGCGATCCCAAGAAGCGCCCAGTGAGGCTCTGATCTGGAGGGCTCTGTTTGGTCGCTGAGCGTGTTCTGTTCAGCCTTCTCGCGGAGGGTGGAGCGGATCTGGCTCAAGCCCCAGGCCGCCATGGCCACGAGCGCATCGAGCAGGAAGGTCAATCCCAGGGCGCCTGTGAGCCCCCAGTTCTGGAAAATGAAATAGGGGCCGGCCAGGGCTCCAAGTATCGCTCCCGTCAGGTTGAGAGTATAGAACCGCGACATGGCCCGCCTGGGCTGGGGAACCCGAAGCAGGTGAAGGGCCTCGACCATGGCGGGGAATGTGGCGCCCATGGCCAGCGTCGGGGGAAGGATCCAGATGCAGGCCACCAACCCTCGCAGGAACTGGAGCACCCAGAAATGCCCGACTCCCAGACGAAGCAGGGGCACAAACGCCGCCACCAGCAGGTCGGATCCGAGCAGAAGCAACAGGGACCACAGGGCGATCGCGAGTTCCAGTGCCGCATACAGTCGCAATGGATTGCCGACGCGGGAAGTCATCCTGGGATAGAGCATCGCCCCGAGGGTGAGCCCCAGGAAATAGACGGCGAGCACCACGGCTGCGGCGGGGGTGCTGGCCCCGAGAAGGCTGGAGAGGAGCTTCTCGAAGCTCTGCTCGGCCAGCAATCCCGTAAAGCCGGTGGTGATGAAAAGGAGCCCAAGCACCTGAAGAGCCCGTTTCAGTCGGGCATGGCGAAACAGGAGTTCGATCCTGGAAAGCAGGTGGGCCATGACCTATTCCTTTGGCGGGTCGGGCAATTGATGGGCTTTCTCGAAGGCTGCCGTATCCCGGTCCATCTGCTCACGACTGGATTTCCAGCGCCCCGTCCGCTCATAGCCCTTCCAGTCCTCGCGGTAGTACACGCCCTCATCCTCGGGGTTGTAGGTGATGATGTGATTCCCGCGGACCAGAGCCGTGGAGAGAGGAAGCCTCTTCTCTGTCTCCTTGGATGTGTCCTCGCAGAACCAGATGCCGCTGGGGAGAAAGGTGGTCGAGGAAAGAATGTCCTTTGGGTTGATGCCGGCTTTCCCGGGTTGTGCGGGCGGGGCGAGCGAGACAGCTGAACCAGCAGATTTGGCCTCTTCTGCCCGCTTGGCGCTCAGTGCTTCCTGACGCTGGCGCTCCAAGTGGATGGCCCTGATGGTGGGCATCTGGATGACCCGACCTTCTTGGGTGGGAGCAAGCTTCAAGGGGGCCTCGCTCATCAACCAGGCCTGGATGTTGTCCCTGAGGTCCAGCCAGGAATAGACGGATTCGGGCTGGAAGGACCAGGTGGTTCGGCCGAACCCATGGATGGGGATGATGATGCCTTCAGGTTCGAGCGTGAAACCATGTATTCCCGTGAAGGTGGACAGCAACTCGTTCTTCTCGTTCACGATTCCGGGGAAGGTCTCTCCATGGTCGGATGTCACCAGCCCAGACAGTTCCGGGTAATCACGGCCCCAGGTCTCGAGGAACGGCTTCAGGCGCTGGAGCAGGAACTTCGATCGGGCCTCGAAGTGGCGCTGGGCATTCGCTCGAGGACCGACTCGGGCACCCTGATCCCGCCGAAGCTCCGAGTCTGATGAATAGGGCTTGTAGGAATAGGAGCTTCGCCACAGCCACTTCCAGCCCGACAGGGCCCTGATCTCCTCGAAGCGGAGAATGATGGGGGCGTGAAGTTCGCAGTTGTGCGAGGACACCCAGTTGTGATTCTTTAACTGCCGACCAATGTCCCGGTAGTAGGCGTTCGTGTCACTCCAGGTGTTGCTTGTCTCCACGGGAGAAAGGTAGTTCTGGGCCCAGGAATACACGGGCCAGCAGGTTCCGAATCCGAGGGTGAACCAGTATTTCCATCCCCCTTCGGGCTCCAGGACGGTGGTGAACAGGTTGGGCTGCAGGCCGAAGGCCGGCGTCAAGGAATCATCGATAACGAATGCGGTCCTGATTCCCCTGAGCTCGGCCGTCCGGAGGAGCGTCAAATCATCGGGTTGCTGGAATTCACGCCAGGAGGGCATGACCTTCGAGAAGCGCATTCGTTCGACGGGTGCGCCGAAGAGAACGTTCCAGGTCATGCGGGTCGCAGGCAGGGCACACACCGAGGTCACGCCCTCGGAAAGCTTCCATTCCGGCATGGCGCGTTCAAAGGTGTCCCGCCGGAGGGCATCGAAGGAGACGAGCATCAGCCGCCGCTTTTGAGTCGGAAGGTCCGGGGGGCCGGGCATGAACCGCCGGAAAACATCGTGTGGCACCAGGATGAGAAGTACGAGTGCTGCCAGGATTCCGAATAGTCTCGGCCAGCGAAGGTTGCGTGAGGCGGTCCACACGGCTCGGGCCATGAGACCTGCACCGGCACCCAGGAAGATCAAAATAGCGAGTGCCATGGGCATGTGTTTGATCCAAGGCAGCGTGGCCAGGGCTCCAGGAACCAGGCAATAGAGCACGCCGTGAAACCAGAAGAGTGTGGCCGCTCCAATCAGGCATCCCTTTCTGAATGAAACATGCGAAGGATCCTGCTCACCGATGCCGACGAGTGAAATGAATCCTGTGATCAGTCCGATGACAAGGCTCACCACCAGGGCGGTCAAAGCCCATACGAGAACTGCATTGAGCATGACTCCGGTGAGTTTCACGCCATCCAGGAATGGGTGCGGCTGATCCTTGATGATGACTGCCGCCCGGGTTCCCAGCAGCGCCCATGCCAGGCCCCAGACCAGAAGGACACCTAGCATCCACAGCACTTTCTGGGTGGTATTCGCCTTCATTCAGAACCTCGTAGGTGCTTGACGGACAACATGAAAGGGCAAGTGATCATCCTATCCGCACCAGGCATTTTGCCCAGCAACACCCGTGCCGGGCCCGCCACAGGTGATTGCCAGGGAGCCAAGCCTGGGCCTCCCTGCACGACCGTAGGGTGGTGAGGGAACCTACAGACTTCCCAACAACTCCCTCGCCCCCCGATGCCTCGGATCCAACTTGAGGGCCTCCTGGGCTGCCCCCCGGGCTTCGTCCTTCCGACCCAGTCCCAGGAGGATCTGCCCTTTCCGCCAGCAGGCGCTGGGGTAGCCGCCGGAGCCGCCTTCGAGGGGTTCGCGCAGGGCCTGGTCCAGGGCCAGCAGGCCTTCGGGCCGGTGCAGGCCGCTGATGGCGGCGACCTTGCCGAGTTGCAGGCGGAGCAGGCTGGGGGCGTCCACTAGGCCGAGGTGGTCATGCACGACCTTCCAGGCGGTCTCGGGCTGGCCGGCGTGGAGGTAGGCGTCGCTGACTGCGATGACGCCGCGGGCGCGGGTGCGCACACCTGGCAGCAGGCGCGGGGCCTCGGCCAGCAGGCGGGCATTCTTCCCGGCTTCGCCCAGGGTCTGCTTGGCGGGCTTGCGGTCCAGGGCGTCCAGCCACTGGCCCACCACTTCGGGATCCTGGGGGGCCTTGGCGAGGGCGCGGCCGAACCATGGCTCGGCCTCGCGCCACTTGCCCTCCTCCACCAGGATGAGGGCCTGCAGCAGGTCCCCCCGGGCTGGGGCGATGGCGCGCAGGCGCTCAGCGCACCGCAGGGCCTTGCGGGTGGACCCGCCGAGCAGGCCGGGCAGCAGCTCGTAGGCGAGGCCCAGGCTGGTCCAGGCCGGCACCAAGGTGGGGTCGGCCACCGTGGCGGCCCGCAGGTCGTCCATGGCGTCCAGGGCGCTGCGGAGCGCGCCGAGGTCGCGCTGCTTGATGGCCTCGCCGGCCCGCGCCAGGCCCCGCGCCAGGAGGGCATCCGCCAGATCAGGCTTCAGGGCCACCGCGCGTTCAGCCGCTGGGAGCGCCTCCCCGAATCGCAGGAAGCTCGAGAGCGCCTGGGACTTGGCGGCCCAGGCCGGTGCGTCGTTCGGGTGCTCGCGAAGGCGCTGGTCGGATTCGGCCAGCACCTTGAGGTAGCGGCCCGCCTCCAGGTCGGCGCGGAAGGCCGGGGCCTGGGCCTGGAGGACAGAAAAGAGAACGACAGGCGCGATGCGGATCACGGGGCCCCTGAGTGAGCATGCCAGGACAGGATTAACAGAGATGACAGGTGGGGTGAACAGGAATCGAGACTGGGCCTCCCCGACCCCCGATCTGGTGGATTCCCTTGGCTTTGGTGTATCCTGAGTGATTGTTCGGACATGACTCTGGAGGAGCTCGCATGGCGACCAAGGGTGGACTGCTGGAAGGGAAGCGCGGCCTGATCATCGGCGTGGCCAACAAGCGGTCCATTGCCTGGGGTATTGCCCAGAAGGTCTCGGAAGCCGGGGCCCAGCTCTGCCTGACCTACCAGAACGAAAGGCTGGGTGACAATGTCCGGGAGCTAGGAGCCGAGCTCAAGAACCCGCTGATGCTGATGATGGACGTGGGCAGCGACAGCCAGATCGTCATGGCCTTCGACGAGATCCGCAAGAAGTGGGGCCGGCTCGACTTCCTGGTCCATGCCGTGGCCTATGCCCCGAGGAGCGCCCTGGAGACCAGCTTCGTGGAGACCAGTCGTGAGGACTTCCGCGTGGCGCACGACATCAGTTCCTATTCCCTGGCGGCTGTCAGCCATGCCGCCCAGCCCCTCATGCCCGACGGCGGCTCCATCGTCACCATCAGCTACCTGGGCAGCACCCGGGTGGTGCCTGGCTACAACGTCATGGGCGTGGCCAAGGCCAGCCTGGAGGCGAGCGTGCGATACCTCGCCGCAGACCTGGGGCCCCAGGGCATCCGGGTGAACGCCATCTCTGCCGGGCCCATCAAGACGCTCGCCGCCTCCGCCATTCCCGGCATCGGCTCCAAGCTCAAGCACCACCGCTCCCATACGCCCATGCAGCGGGACACGGATCAGCTCGAAGTGGGCGATGCCGGCGTGTTCCTGCTCAGCGACATGGGGCGCGGCGTCACGGGCCAGGTGCTCTACGTGGACGGTGGCTTCAGCATCATGGCGGGGTGATTCTGTCAGGGGTTCCACGCTGCGCGCACACCCCCGGCCCCCCGCCCTCTCAGCCAGGCGAAGCGGTGCTTCGCTGGAAGCATTAACACATCGAGATCCCCCGCTTAGGTTTTCTGCAGGGTCGCCAGCACCTCGATCACCTCGGCCACATGCCCCTTCACGCTGACCTTGGGCCAGACGTGGCGGATGATGCCCTTGGGGTCGAGAAGGAAGGTGCTGCGGATGATGCCCTCGACCTCCTTGCCGTACATCATCTTCTTGCCAAAGGCGCCGAGGGGCTTGAGCAGCGCCAGTTCGGGATCCGAGAGCAGGCGGAAGGGGAGGTTCTGCTTGGAGATGAAGTTCTGGTGGCTCTTCAGGCTGTCGCGGCTGACACCGTAGACCTGGGCGCCCAGGGACAGTACCCGGGCAAGGTTGTCGCGGAAGTCGCAGGCCTCGGTGGTGCAGCCGGGGGTGCTGTCCTTGGGGTAGGCGTAGAGCACCGTCCAGCGGACCTTAAAGTCCTTGGCCGTGACCGTGGCGCCCTGGTCATCCTGCAGGGAGAAGGGGGGGATGGGGTGTCCAACGAGTGCACTCATGGGGCCAGGGTAACGCAGAGAGTGTGACGGCCGGCGGGGGCGATTCCCGACAAAATGGGGGGTGAGGGCCACCATGAACCTGACTGACTACCTGGCTGCTGAATGGAGACCCGCCCTGGGTTGCACGGAGCCCGCCGCCGTAGCCTACGCGGCCTGTGTCGCGGCCGGGCAGGGGCAGGGCGAGCCACGGATGGTCCGGCTGGTGCTCGATGCCCGCACCTATAAGAACTGCCACGCCGTGGGCATCCCCAACAGCGGGCAGAAGACAGGCGTCCTCTGGGCGTTGGCCCTCGGTGCCGTCCTCACGGATCCGTCCCCGGCCTTGCAGATCTTCCAAACCCTCACGCCGGAGGCACTCGCCCGCGCCGCGCGCCTGCTCGACCGTGGCGCCGTCCACGTGGAGGTGGACGCCTCCCGCACGGAGCTCTTCATCGACTGCACCGTGGCCTGCGAAGGGGGTGTGGGACGGGCACTCCTGGAACGGGAACACACCCGGCTCACCCGCCTGGAGATCGACGGCGTTGCCCAGCCGTTGCTGATACCGGAGGCGAACCCGGGCGGAACGAACTCCATCCGGGAGCAGGTGGGAAACCTGGCGCTGGCGGACCTGCTGGCCTTGGCTGGCACCCTCACGGAGGCGGATCGAACCCGGCTGAGGGAGGGCGTGTCCCTGAACCTGGCCATGGCCGAGCACTGCGTGGGGCTCCTGCCGCCGGGCTTCGTACCAGGTGCTGACGCGGATCCTTGGCTGCGCATCCCCAGGCTGGTGAGCGCCGGCGTGCTGGGCCGCATGTCCGGTGTGCCGCTCACGGTCATGTCCCTGGCGGGTTCGGGGAACAAGGGCATCACGGTCGCCGTGGCCATGGCCTTGTGGGGCCGGCAGGCCGGGCACCCGGAGGCGCGCATCGAAGAGAGCCTGGCCCTGGCCTGCCTGCTCACCACGGCCACCACCTACCGGCTGGGCACCCTGTCGGCCATTTGCGGCGCCTCCAATGCCGCGGGCATTGGCATCGCCGCGGGGCTGGTCAAGCTCGGTGGCGGGACAGCAGCCCAGATGGACCTAGCCATCCACAACATGGTGGGCAACCTGGCCGGGCTCATCTGCGACGGGGCCAAGATCGGTTGCGCCATGAAGGCGATGACGGGTGTGGAGGCCGCCTTCCGGGCCGCGGACCTCGCCCTGGCGGGCTTCGGCATTCCGGCCTCCGATGGCATTGTCGGCGCGAGTGGTGAGGCCTCCCTGGTCAACCTGGGTCGACTCGCCCAGCGGGGGATGGGCGGGACCGACACGGAGATCCTCGACATCATGCAGGCCAAGCTGGGATCGGCCTAATCAGGCCGGGAGACGGGATCGGCCGCTTGGGTCAGAACTCCATGCCAGTCCCAGCACCACCGCGAGGACTGCGCAGCCCAGGCAGTAGATCAGACAGAGGGCCAGGAGCAAGGGCCGCATGGCGTATCCAGGTGCTTCCTCCAGGATGCGCCGGGCGGCGGCATCGAGAAAGATACATCCTGGCGCCAAGGGTAGATGGGTGTTGCTACTCTGATTGCCTGGAGGCCCGCTTGGCGGATCTTTCGAAATCCAAGCTCTGGTGGTGGTGGCCCCTGATGGCCCGCCATCGGCGGACCCTCTACTGGGGGCTGGCGGCCACGGTTTGGTGCAGCGTGGCGGCATCCGTGGTGCCCTACTGGTCCGGCCGGGCCGTGAATGCCCTGGAGCACGGCGACTGGCATGGCTCCAGGGTCTTCCTGGCCTGGATGCTGGGCTTCACGGCCGTGGCGGGGCTCGGCCGCTACCTCATGCGGAACACCCTCATCGGCCTCAGCCGGGTAGTGGAGCGGGAACAGCGGGAATCACTCTACAGTTTCCTGCTGGCTCGGCCCTTCGCCTTCTACGAACGCCAGCGGGTCGGCGACCTCATGTCGCGGGTCGGCGATGATGTGGGCACCGTACGCATGGCCACTGGGCCTGGGCTCATGAGCTTCCTCCAAGTGCTGTCCATCCTGCCGGTGACCCTGGCCCTGATGTTCCACACCAGCTGGCGGCTCACCTTGGCGGTGATGCTGCCCTTTTCCTTCCTGGCTCTGGGCTTCTACGTCATCGGGAAGTGGAGCCACATGGTGCAGCAGAAGCTGCAGCTGGCCTTCTCGGCTCTCTCAACATTCAGCCACGAGACCATCAGCGGTGAGCGGGTGGTGCAGGCCTTTGGGCTGGAGGAGGCGCGGGTGGCGCAGTTTGGGGCTCTCAGCCGCCGCCACGCCATGCTCAGCATGAAGCAGTCGGTGATCTTCAGTGCCTATGCGCCGCTCTCCGCCTTCATCGGGGGTGTGTCGGCCCTGATCCTGGTGGCCTACGGGGGCAGCCTAGTGGTACGGGGGGCCCTGACGCTGGGGGACCTCACGGCCTTCACCGGCTTCCTGGTGGCCCTGGCCTGGCCCATGATGAGCCTGGGCTGGTCGGCGAACTTGTTCCAGCGTGCCAAGGCCGGTCAGGATCGGCTGGATCAGCTACTCCAGAGCCCGGAGGCGTCCCTCCCGCGGGCCGAAGTGATCACCTTGCCAGAGGTTCCGGCGGCACTGAAGCTCGAGGCGGTGACCCACCGCTTTGAGACTGGACGTGGCCTCGGCCCCCTCGATCTCGCCCTGGCCCCCGGTGACAGCCTGGCGGTGGTGGGCAGCATCGGCTCGGGCAAGACCCTGCTGCTCCAGGTGCTGGCCGGGCTGCGGGAGCCTCAGGCTGGGCAGATGCTCGTGGATGGGGAGCCCCTCTCCGACCGGACCCTGCGCCGCCACTGGGCGGGCCTAGGCTGGGTGCCCCAGGAGGCCTTCCTGTTCTCGGACACCCTGCGGATGAATCTGGCCATGGGCCGACCGGACGCCTCGGATGAGGAGATCTGGGAGATCGCCCGGGTGGTGGCCATGGACGACCTGATCCGCCGCCTCCCCGAAGGCCTCGATACGGTCGTGGGTGAGCGGGGCGTGATCCTCAGTGGAGGCGAGCGACAGCGCACAGCCCTGGCCCGGGCCCTCCTCCGCCGCCCGCGTCTGCTGTTGCTGGACGATGCGCTCTCCGCGGTGGACGCCGAAACGGAGAGCCGGATCCTGGAGAACCTGAGGAGCTTCCTGGGTACCTCAACGCTGGTCCTCGCCACGCACCGGGTGTTCGTGGCCGAGACCTGCGCCCGGGTCCTGGTGCTCGAGGAGGGAAGGGCGATCCAGTTCAGTGAGCCCGACACGCTGGCGGCCCAGCCGGGTCTGTTTTCCCGGCTCAAGCGACTGCAGAGCCTGGAGCGGGAATTGGTGCGGGGAGCCTAGGCACCTTTCAGGAACGTCACCTTGTTGATCTCGGCGAGGTAGGCCCCGCTCCATTGAGAGCTCCCCTGCGGGATCGAAACGGTGATGACCCGACTCGATGTAGGGTCCGTTCGCGGGTGGGACTATGCCCCTTCTCTGAAAGTCACCTTGTTGATCTCGGCGAAGGTCGTGATCCCCATCCTGACCTTCTCGATGGCGCTCTCCCGGAGGAACTGCATGCCGCCCCTCCGGGCGGCGGCCTTCACTTCCCGCACCGGGGCCCGCTGGATGAGCAGCTCACGGATCTCGTCATTGAGGCCCATGAACTCGATGATGGCCTGGCGGCCGCGGAAGCCGGTGCCATGGCAGTCCACACAGCCCACCCGATCGAAGAGGGTGGCGCTGCGCAGCCAGGCCTCGTCCACACCGTTCTCCTCGAGCTCTTGCGGGGTCGGGATGGGGGCGGGGCGCTTGCACTTCGGGCAGAGGACACGGATGAGGCGCTGGGCCAGGATGCAGTTGAGGGAGGACACGAAGTTGTAGACCTCGACGCCCATGTGCTGGAACCGGCCAAGCACGTCCAGGACGTTGTTGGCGTGGACGGTGGTGAAGACCAGGTGGCCCGTGAGGGCTGACTGGATGGCAATCTGGGCGGTCTCGGGATCGCGGATCTCGCCCACGAGGATCTTGTCGGGGTCATGGCGCAGGATGGAGCGCAGGCCCAGGGCGAAGGTGAGGCCCTTCTTCTCGTTCACGGGGATCTGGGTGACGCCCTCGAGCTGGTATTCGACCGGGTCTTCGATGGTGATGATCTTGTCCTCGGGCGATTTGATCTCGCTGAGCACGGCATAGAGGGTGGTGGTCTTGCCGGAGCCCGTGGGGCCGGTCACCAGGAACATGCCGTAGGGCTCGCGAGAGAAGCGGCGCAGGCGCTTCAGCTCGTTTTCGGAAAAGCCGAGGATCTCCAGCGAGAGGGACTGGAACTCCTCGGTGAGGTTCTCCTTGTCCAGGATGCGGATGACCGCGTCCTCGCCGTGGATGGTGGGCATGATGCTCACGCGGAAGTCGATGGCGCGGCCCCGCACCTTGAGCTTGAAGCGCCCGTCCTGGGGCTTGCGCTTCTCGGCGATGTCAAGCTCGGACATCACCTTCACGCGGCTGATGATGGGCGAGGCGAAGCGCCGGTCGATGGGGTCGGCCGCGGGGTAGAGGCTGCCGTCGATGCGGTACTTGATCTGGAAGCCTGTGGACATGGTCTCCAGGTGGATGTCGGAGGCGCGGCGCTGGAGGGCGTTGAAGATGGTGGTGTCCACCAGCCGGACGATGGGGGCCTCATCCTTGTCAGTCAGCCGCTCCAGGTCAAGGACCTCGTCGTCCCAGTCCTCCTCATGGAGCACCTGGACCTTGAGCGCTTCGCCAGCCTCATCCATGACCTTCTGGCCGCTCTCGGACTTCTTGAGCACTTCTTGGATCTGGGCCAGGGGGGCACCGGCGAACCGGAGGGGGCGCTTGAGGCTCAGCCGGAGCATGTCCTGGGTGGGGATGTCCAGAGGATCGGCCATGGCCAGCCAGAGGACGCCTTCCCGCTCCTGCACCGGCACGAAGTGGTGCTTGAACATGAGGTCGAGCGGAAGGGCCTGGAACAGGGCGAAATCCACAGGTTCCCGCGTGAGGTCCAGGGTCGGATAGAGCTCCTTGGCGGGCCTGAAGTCGGTGATGGCCTGATCGCCAGTGGCGGCGGCATCCGAAGGAACCGGGGGGTTTGATGTGGACATGGAAGCATCCTAGCGGAACGAGCCGGGGCCCGAGTGGCCAGAATCGGACATGGGTCACAAAGGACGCGAGGATCGGCTTCCAGCGTTGACCTGCGCGGGATCGGCACTCCACAATGACCTGTCCTGGAGGCTCCATGCGCGGGTACGCGTCCATCCTGCTGCTGATCCTGGTAGCAGTGGCCCTGCCGATCATCATCTGGAATCTGTCGTGGCTGCTGCGCCCCAGCTGGCCCAGCGCCGCGAAGTACTCGTCCTACGAGTGCGGAATCACCACCACCAGCGAGGCGCGGGAGAAGTTCTCCGTTCGCTATTATCTGGTGGCCGTGATGTTCCTCGTCTTCGATGTGGAGACGGTGTTCCTGATGCCCTGGGCCATCCAGATGAAGGAACTGGCCGTGTTCGGTGCCATCGAGCTGGGCCTGTTCCTCTTCCTGCTGCTGTTCGGGTATGGCTACATCTGGTCCAAGGGAGCCCTCACATGGGAGTAAGCCTCAATCAACCCTCCACCCTTGAGCAGATCCTCATCACCACCAAGGTCGAGAAGGTCATGAACTGGTCCCGCGCCACCAGTGTGTGGCCCGTGACCTTCGGCCTGGCCTGCTGCGCCATCGAGATGATGGCCGCCGGCGCCAGCCGCTTCGACTTCGACCGCTTCGGCGCCGGCATCTTCCGCGCCACGCCCCGCCAGGCCGACCTGATGATCATCGCGGGCACGGTCACCTACAAGATGGCACCGGTCATCAAGACCCTCTACGACCAGATGCCTGAGCCCAAGTGGGTCATCGCCATGGGCTCCTGCGCCACCGCCGGTGGGCCCTTCGACTCGTACCACACCATCCAGGGCGTGGACAAGATCATCCCGGTGGACGTCTTCATCCCTGGCTGTCCGCCCCGGCCTGAATCCCTCATCTACGGCTTCATGAAGCTGCAGGACAAGATCATGACCAGCAGCCTGGCCGACCGGTACAAGGACATCTTCGAGGAGGTGGGCTGATGTCCGACGAAACCCTCCCCCAGCCCTCCGAGGCTCCGGAAGCGCCGGCCGGTCCCTATGTCTACGACTATGCTGCTTCCCCCCAGCGCCAGGTCGTCATGCCGAAGACTGTGCCCCTGCCCAGCCTGAGGACCTACGAGGCTGAAGTGAAGGCGGCGGCGGCGGCTGACGAGGCCAAGTGGCAGAAGATGCTGGCCGATTTCGAAACCGCCAAGGCCAAGGCCGAGGCGGAAGGCAAGGAGGCTCCCAAGCCCCCCGTCCGCCCGGTGCCCCGCAAGGATGACCACGACCTGAAGACCCCCTGGCCCCAGGAGGCCAAGGATGATGACCTGCACCGCCTCCAGGAGCGTCTGGTGGGCAAGGTCGAGGAAATCTTCGAACAGGCGGGGGAACTCACCTGCCAGGTTTCCAAGGAAGCGATCCTCGAGGCCCTCCAGCTCTGCCGGCAGGACATCGCGCTGAACTACGAGATGCTCGCCGACCAGACTGCCACGCACTACCCCGCGGCTACCGGCTTCGCCTTCAGCGTGGTCTACCACCTGACTAGCATCAGCCGCCGGAAGCGCCTCCGCCTCCGCATCCTGGTGCCCGAGGGCTTCAGCCCCGAGAGCGCCTGCGCCGTCTATCCGAGCGCGAACTGGATGGAGCGCGAGATCTACGACATGCTCGGCATCCGCTTCGCGAATCACCCCGACATGACCCGCATCCTCTGCCCCGAGGACTGGGAAGGCCATCCCCTCCGAAAGGACTACCCCGTGGTGGGCTGGGGCCAGCGTGACATCGCCTTCCGTGAGGATCGCGGCGGCAGGCTCGAGCGCATTGCCCTCCAGAAGGCCGGCCAGCTGGGCATCAACCTGAAGCAGCCCAAGGCGGAGTGATCCATGTTCAAGAACGAGGAAATGGAGATCAACCTGGGGCCGCAGCACCCGTCCACGCACGGTGTGCTCCGGGTGAAGCTGCGGCTGGATGGTGAGACCATCACTCACTGCCGGCCCATGATCGGCTACCTGCACCGGGGCGTGGAGAAGATCTGCGAGAACCAGACCTTCTTCCAGGGCCAGGTCTGGACCGACCGCATGGACTATTGCTCCGCCGTGGCCAACAACCTGGGCTGGGCGGAAGCCAACGAAAAGCTCTTCGGCATCACGGTGCCGCGGCGCGCCCAATACATCCGCACGATGCTGAACGAGTTCAACCGCCTGGCCTCCCACCTCATCTGGCTGGCGACCCACGCCCTGGACATCGGGGCCATGACGGTCTTCCTTTACGCCTTCCGCGAACGCGAGGACATCCTCGACATGAACGAGGCCTTCTGTGGCTCGCGCCTGACCACGACGGCCTTCCGCATTGGCGGCCTGCGCGAGGACCTGCCCCCCGGTTTCGAGAAGCTGGTGAAGAAGTTCCTAGCCAAGTTCCCCAGCTGCCTTGAGGAGTACGAGAACCTGCTGAACGAGAACCGCATCTGGAAGAAGCGCACCATCGGCGTGGCCAAGCTCAGCGCCGAAGACGCCATCGCCCTGGGCATCACGGGTCCCGTCCTGCGGGCCGCTGGCGTCCCCTACGACATCCGCAAGGCCTTCCCCTATGCCGCGTACGGCGAGATGAACTTCGACGTGCCGACCCGCACCGAGGCCGACACTTACGCCCGGTACCTGGTCCGCATGGACGAGATGCGGCAGAGCGCCCGCATCATCCAGCAGTGCATGGACGGCATGCCCGAAGGGCCCGTCATGGCCAAGCTGCCCAAGATCCTGAAGGCCGAGGTCAACGAGGTCTACCACGCGACCGAAGCGCCCAAGGGTGAGATCGGCTACTACCTCATCGGCGAGAAGGGCAGCGGGAACCCCTACCGGTTCCACGTGCGGGCCCCTGGTTTCATCAACCTCCAAGCCTTGCCCAAGATGGCCGAGGGTGGACTGATCGCCGACATCGTCGCGGCCATCGGCACCCTGGACATCGTGCTCGGCGAGATCGACCGCTAGTCGACGAGGATTCCCACCCATGCCGATTCCGACCCTCACCCAGTCCATCGTGATCACCCTCATCCAGTGCCTGCTGGTGGTGATCTTCGTCTTCGTCGTCGTCCCCCTGACGGTGTTCGCCGAGCGCAAGGTGCTCGGCTACCTCCAGCAGCGCTTGGGTTCCACCCGCGTGGCCAGCGGCCACATCGGCATCACCGGTTGGATGAACCGCGGCATGTGGAAATGGGGCCGGATTCCTGTCCTCTCCTACTGGCGTGGCATCCCCGGCCTCGTGGCGGACGTTCTCAAGCTGATCCTCAAAGAGGACGTCATTCCCGCCAAGGCCGACAAATTCGTGTTCTTCATCGCGCCCGCCCTCAGCATGGTGGCGGCCGTGGTTGTGTTCGCGGCGGTGTCCTTCGTCCCCGGTGTCTTCTTCACCTTCCCCACCTGGTTCCCCTTCGTGGGCGGCCTGCCGGTGTCCGGCGGCATCGCCGACATCAATGTGGGTCTGCTGTGGATCCTGGGCGTTGCCAGTGTCGGCGTCTACGGCATCGTCCTGGCCGGCTGGGCTTCGAACTCGAAGTATCCCCTGCTGGGCGGCCTGCGCAGCGCGGCCCAGATGGTCAGCTACGAAGTGCCCCTGGCACTCAGTCTGCTCGCTCCGGTGGTGCTGTCCTCCAGCCTGAACTTCGCGGAGATGTCGAAGGTCATGGCCACCGGGCTGCCCTTCTGGGGTCTGGTGCCGCAGATCATCGGCTTTCTGCTTTACCTCACCTGCGGCTTCGCTGAGACCAACCGCCTCCCCTTCGACATGCCGGAGGCCGAGAACGAGCTGGTGGCCGGGTTCCACACCGAGTATTCGGGCATGAAGTTCGGATTCTTCTACCTGGCCGAGTACATCAACATGACCGTGGTAGCGGCTCTGGCCGCGGGCTTCTTCCTGGGCGGCCCGTGGCTGCTGCCCTTCGGCCTACAGGGACTGGTGAATCCCTACCTGCCGAGGTTCCTGTCGTGGTTTGGCGAGCCCCACGCCATCTTCTTCGTCGTGAAGATCATCTTCCTGCTCTTCACCTACATCTGGGTGCGCGGCACCATCCCCCGCTACCGGTACGACCAGGTCATGAGCGTGGCGTGGAAGTACCTGATCCCCTTGACGCTGTTCAACCTCTTGCTGGCGGCCCTCGTCCGCTGCTTTGCCGTCTAGGGGCCGACCATGAACAAACTCCTGAGGACCCTCATCCCCTTCGACATCGCCAAGGGCCTGTCCATCACGGGCAAGCACTTCGCCAAGGTCTTCTTCACGGCCAACCGCCGGAAGGTGCCCTTCCACATCACCTCCGAGTACCCCGAGGTTCCCGCCAAGGTCCAGCCCCGGTATCGCGGCCGGCTCACGCTGCTGAAGGACGAGCAGGGCGAGATCAAGTGCGTGTGCTGCCTGGCCTGCGAGAAGATCTGCCCCACTCAGGTGATCACCATCGAGAAGGGCAAGAAGGAGGGGCGCAAGATGCCCTTCCCGGTGCGCTACGACTTCGAGATGGAGCGCTGCATCTTCTGCGAGTTCTGCGTGGAGAGCTGCGGCTTCGACTCCATCATCCTCAACCACCAGTTCGAACTGGCCGCCTACAACCGGGAGGACTTCTCCATCGGCATGGAAGGTCTGGGCCAGAACATGTACGAACCCACGCCCGTGGGCAAGTTCAGCGTGGCCGACGACTGACCTCCAGACTTCCAGACCATTTGCGCATTCCCGAGGACGCCCCATGGAACACTTCATTCAAACGATCGGCCGGAACATGTTCGCCATCTTTGGCGTCATGGCCCTGGGTGGCGCCGCGTTCATGATCGCCTCCAGGAGCGCCGTGCACAGCGTGCTTGGCTTCCTCTTCGCAATGCTCTGCATCGCCGGGTGCTTCCTCTCCCTGGAGGCCGAGTTCCTGGGCATGGCCCAGATCCTGGTCTATGCCGGGGGCATCGTGGTGCTCTTCCTCTTCGTCGTCATGCTCGTGGAAATGAGCAAGAAGAAGGAGAAGGAGGTCTTCCAGCTCCAGTCGCGGTACGCCGTGGTGGCAGTCCTCCTCGGCGCGGCCGCCTTCCTGGGCGTCTTCCGGAAGGTCCTCTTCGGAGCCGCCTCGCCCGAGGCGCTGGTGCTGCGCCCCGAACTCGCCCAGGGGCTAAACGTGGCCGCGCAGAACGCCCAGGCCGTGAGCCGCGGGCTCTTCGCGGATTACCTGCTGCCCTTTGAGATCCTCAGCGTGATTCTGCTGGTGGCCCTGGTGGGTGCCGTGGTGCTGGCCAAGACGGAGCGTGTGTGATGGTCAGCCTGAACGCGGTCCTCCTCATCTCCTTCCTCCTGTTCTCCATCGGCATCATCGGCGTCCTCATCCGCCGGAATGCCCTGGTGATCCTCATGTGCGTGGAGCTCATGCTCAACGCCGCCAATTTGAACTTCATCGCCTTCGCGCGCCACAGCGGTTCCGTCTCGGGCCAGGCCTTCGCCCTGCTGGTGATGGGCTTCGCCGCCGCCGAGGTGGCCGTGGGACTCGCGCTGGTGGTGGCCCTCTACCGCAAGCGCGACACCGTCCAGGTGGACGACATCAACCTGCTGAAGGGATGACGACGACCATGACTGCCGACATGACCCTGGTGCACGCCGCCACGACCGCCGCCTCCCAGCCCAGCACACTGCTGTGGCTGATCCCCTTCCTGCCCCTGTTCGGCTTCCTCATCAACGGACTCAGCGGCAAGAAGCTGAGGAACACCAAGGTGGTGGACTTCATCGCCCTGGGCAGCGTGGGCGTGGCCTTCCTGCTCACCCTCTACCACTTCATCCAGCTGGTGGGCCTGCCGGCGGACGGCCGCTCCATCCACCAGAGCCTCTGGACGTGGTTCGATGTGGGCGGCGCCCGCGTGCTCGGCGGCCTCAGCACCTACAAGATTGAGTGGGCCTACAAGTTCGATGCCCTGAGCGGCGCCATGGCCCTGCTGGTGACCGGCGCGGGCTTCCTGATCCACCTATTCAGCACCGGCTACATGGCCGAAGAGCGCAATGACGGTCGCTACTACCGCTTCATGGCCTACCTGAACCTCTTCGTGTTCAGCATGCTCAACCTAGTGCTGGGCGCCAACATCATGATGATGTTCCTGGGCTGGGAGGGTGTGGGCCTCTGCTCCTACCTGCTGATCGGCTTCTACTTCGACAAGGAATACGCCGCCATCGCCGGCAAGAAGGCCTTCGTCACCAACCGCATCGGCGACTTCGGCTTCATGATCGGGTTCTTCCTGATCTTCATGGTCTTCGGCAGCCTGGACTACGACACCCTCATGGGCTCTGTCCGGGAGATCTCCAGCCTGAAGTCCATCACCCTCTTTGGCATCACGCACGCGCCGACCTGGTGGTTCAACCTCATCGGTTGCTGCCTCTTCGTGGGCGCCGCCGGCAAGTCCGCCCAGATCCCCCTCTACGTCTGGCTCCCGGATGCCATGGCGGGCCCGACCCCGGTGTCGGCCCTGATCCATGCCGCGACCATGGTGACCAGCGGCCTCTACATGATCACCCGCCTGAACTTCATCTATGTCCAGGCGCCGGTGGCCCTGGCCGTGGTGCTCTTCGTGGGCGCCCTCACCGCCTTTGTGGCGGCGAGCATGGGCCTGGCGCAATACGACATCAAGAAGGTGTTGGCCTACTCCACGGTGTCGCAGCTCGGGTTCATGTTCATGGGCCTGGGCGCCGGGGCCTTCGCCGCCGGCATGTTCCACGTCTTCACCCACGCCGCCTTCAAGGCCTGCCTCTTCCTCGGCTCCGGCTCCGTCATCATGGCCTGCCACCACGAGCAGGACATGCGGAACATGGGCGGCCTGCGGAAGTACATGCCCTGGACCTTCCTCTCCATGGGCCTGGCCACCCTGGCCATCGCGGGCATCTTCCCCTTCTCCGGCTTCTTCTCGAAGGACGAGATCCTGTGGAAGGTCTTCGAGGGTTGGTATCACCACGGCGCCTATGACGGCCCCACCCTGAACCTGGTGGCCTGGATCCTGGGCATGCTGGGCGCCTTCATGACCGCCTTCTACATGACCCGCCTGATGATCATGACCTTCTACGGCGAGTACCGCGGAGCCGGGCATGATCCCCACCACCTGACGGTGCCCTCTGAGGCCCACCACGGCGCCGACGACCATGGCCACGGCCACGACGACCATGGCCACGGCCACGACGACCACAGCCAACACGGCCATGCGGCCCCAGCAGCCCACGGCCACGGCGAACCCAGCCACGGACCCACGGAAGTTCCCTGGAACATGTGGCTGCCTGTGTTCGTCTTCGCGTTGTTCGCGGTGATCCTCGGCTTCCTGAATCTGCCCCTCAGCCTGGAAACCCTTGGCAAAGTGTTCGGCAATGACCACTTCTCCAGGTGGATTGAGCCGCTCCTCTACCAGGTGACGGCCCCCGAGCACGGCCACCACTCGGCCCCCTTCATCGAATACGCCCTGATGGGCTGGGCCACCCTCATCTGGGCCCCTGGCGCCATCCTGCTGGCGGTCTGGATCTACGGCCTGGACCCCAGCTGGTCCAAGGCCAAGGCCTTCGTGACCCGGTTCCCGAAGGTCTTCGAGTGGGTAAACGCCAAATACTACGTGGACGAGTTCTACGAGTGGGCCCTCATCGGGCCCCTCAAGCGCTTCTCCGCCCAGCTCTGGAGCTTCGACACCTGGGTGGTGGATGGCATGGTGAACGGCGCCGCCCGCACCACCCTGGTCTGGGCCACCCTCATGAACTGGCTGGACGAGCACGTGGTGGACGGAGCCGTCGACCTCGCCGAGTTCATCGTTCAGGAGACCAGCGGCGTTTTCCGCGGCCTGCAGAGTGGCCGGGTGCAGCACTACGCCTTCGTCATGTTCCTCGGCTTCCTCGTCTTCGCCGTCGTGAAATTCTTCGTCTAGTCCTTCCTGGTTGGAGTCCCCATGTTCACCGCAAACACGACACTGATGCTGGTGGCGACCTTCCTGCCCGTCCTGGGCGCGCTGGTCCTGCTCTTCGTGCCTAAGGACCAGCGCCGCTTCTTCGAGGTCGGCTCGCTCCTCATCATGATCGCCAGCCTCCTGCTGAGCCTGCCCTTCTGGTTCGGCTACGACCGTGCCAGCGAT
Organism: Geothrix sp.; assembly: GCF_049292215.1. Classification (GTDB taxonomy): domain Bacteria; phylum Acidobacteriota; class Holophagae; order Holophagales; family Holophagaceae; genus Geothrix. The sequence goes on from NZ_JBATQW010000071.1 coordinate 178,059, forward strand.
GCGGTCCAGTGGGCCGGGGCCTGGACCTGGATCCCCGCCCTGGGCGTGAAGTTCAGCGTGGGCATGGACGGCATCAGCCTCCTGCTCTGGCTGCTGACAACCTTCATCGGGCCCATCGCCATCGCCTGCTCCTTCAAGTCCATCGAGGAGCGCCACAAGGAGTACTACATCTGGATGCTGGTGCTCCAGACCGCCATGCTCGGCGTCTTCATCACCCAGGACATGTTCCTCTTCTACCTCTTCTGGGAAGTGATGCTGGTGCCCATGTATTTCCTCATCGGCATCTGGGGCGGCCCCCAGAAGCTCTATGCCGCCATCAAGCTCTTCCTCTACACCCTGGCCGGTTCGGTGCTGATGCTGGTGGCCCTCCTCGCCATCTATTTCCTGCAGCACCAGACGACTGGTGCCTACGACTTCTCCCTGGCTTCCTTCCAGGCCATGGCCCCCGTGATCGCCCAGCAGAGCAAGACCTACCAGCACCTGATGGCCCTCGCCTTCTTCATCGGCTTTGCCATCAAGGTCCCCATGTTCCCCTTCCACACCTGGCTGCCGGACGCCCACGTGCAGGCGCCCACCGCCGGTTCGGTCATCCTGGCCGCCATCCTGCTGAAGATGGGCACCTATGGCTTCGTCCGCTTCCTGCTGCCCATCCTGCCCACGGCCACCAAGGACCTGATGCCCTGGTTCATCGCCCTGTCGCTCATCGGCATCATCTATGGCGCGCTGGTGGCCATGATCCAGAAGGACATGAAGAAGCTTGTGGCCTACTCCTCCGTGAGCCATCTGGGCCTCTGCATGCTGGGCCTCTTCGCCCTGAACCCCTACGGCATCAAGGGCGGCCTGTTCCAGATGATCAACCACGGCATCAGCACCAGCGGGCTCTTCCTCGCGGTGGGCATCGTCTACGAGCGCCGGCACACCCGCATGATCGCGGATTTCGGGGGCCTCTCGAAGACCATGCCGGTTTACGCCACCATCTTCATGATCATGACCATGAGCAGCATCGGCCTGCCCCTGCTGAACGGTTTCATCGGTGAGGGCGTCATCCTCATGGGCGCCTTCCAGGCCTTCCCCTGGGCCGCCGTCGTGGCCACCTTGGGCATCATCCTCGGGGCCGCCTACATGCTCTGGATGTTCCAGCGCGTCATGTTCGGACCCATCACCGCCGTCAACGAGAAGATGGAGGACCTGAACCTGCGCGAGATCCTCTACTTCGCGCCGCTGGTGATCGCCGCCTTCTGGATCGGCCTCTACCCCAAGCCGATCATGGATGTCATGGATGCCCCAGTCCGCAAGCTGGTCGAGCAGGTCACCCCCGGCTTCCATGCCGCCGAGGCGCTCGCCGCCCGGCAGGCCGCCGCCGCGAAGCTTGGCATGCAGGGTATGGCCGCCCCGGCCGCCCACCACGAAGCCGCCCCTGCCGGGCACCAGGCTCCCCCGGCTGGTCATGAGGCCCCCGCCCACGCTGCTCCTGCCCACGGCGGAGGCCACTGATGACCGGCTTCGCACAGGGTCTGCTGACGGCGCTCCTCCGGGACACGCCCCTCATCACGCCCCAACTCTTCCTGATGACCGTGGCCACGCTCATGCTCTGGCCCGGCGACCTCTTCTTCAACCGGAACGAGAAGCACAAGTGGGCGCCCATCACCCTGGTGATCCTGGCCATCACGGCCTTCCTGGTGACCAAGGTTCCGGACGGCGAGGGTTTCTCCCGGATGTTCCGCATGGATGGCCTCACCCGTGGCTTCCAGATGCTCTGCATCCTGGCTTCCGCCGGCGCCGTGACGCTGAGCGTGAAGCTGCTGGACAGCCTGAAGCAGCAGACTGTCGAGTACTACGCCCTGATCCTGTTCTCCCTGGCGGGCATGCTCTTCCTGTGCGGCGCCTCGGACCTGATCTCGGTCTACTTCAGCATCGAGCTCATGGCCATCTGCATCTACATCCTGGTTGCCTACCTGCGGGACCGCGCCACCAGCGTGGAAGCGGGCATGAAGTACTTCCTGCTGGGGGCCTTCTCCAGCGGCATCCTCGTCTACGGCATCAGCCTGGTCTATGGCGCTGCCGGCGGGGTCTCCACCAACCTGGTGGACATCAACCAGGCCCTGGCCCTGACCCCCACCACCAGCAGCCTGCTGGTCTATGCCGGGGTCCTGATGGTGCTGGTGGGCATGGCCTTCAAGGTGGCTGCGGTGCCCTTCCACATGTGGGCTCCCGATGCCTACGAAGGCGCCCCCACCCCCATCACCGCCTTCATGGCCACCGCCCCCAAGGCTGCCGCCCTGGCGGCCTTCCTGCGGGTGTTTGGCACGGGTTTCCATGGCGTGTCCAGCGACTGGGTCCTGCCCCTCTGCTACATCGCCGGGGCCAGCATGATCCTGGGGAACGTCGCCGCCGTGAGGCAGGAGAGCATGAAGCGCCTGCTGGCCTACTCCAGCATCGCCCACGTGGGCTACATGCTGCTGGGCGTGCTGTCGGGCGATCCCCTCGCCGGTGCCCGGGCCGTGTGGCTCTACATGCTCATCTACATCGTGATGAACACCGGTGCCTTTGCGGTGGTGATCTACCTGCAGGGCAAGGGCGAGGGCGAGCGCATCGAGGACTTCAAGGGCCTGGGCAAGAAGCACCCGGTGCTGGCCTTCGCCATGATGGTCTTCCTGCTCAGCTTGGCGGGCATCCCACCCCTGGTGGGCTTCTTCGGGAAGTTCTACCTGTTCAAGCTGGCCATCGAGCAGGGCTTCGTCACCCTGACGGTCCTCGCGCTGCTGACCAGTGCCGTGAGCGCCTACTACTACCTGGGCGTGGTGAAGGAGATGTACTTCAAGGAGCCCGAGGGCGAAGCCATTCCCATGGGCGCCGCCCAGGTCTTCATCGTCACCCTTGCTTGCATCCTGGTGCTGGTCGGCACGGCCTTCGGGCCCTGGCTGCTGGACTGGGCGGGGAAAATCTTCTGGGTCTAGTGTTATCCGGGGGTTCCGTGCTGCGCACACACCCCCAGACCCCCGCGCAGAAGCCCGGCAAAGCCGGGCTTCTGCTTTTCCCGGGATCGGCACCACGGCCTACACTGGAGGGCGCGGGGCGACCCGCGCCTTTTCCTTTGGGGCCAGGATGATCTTCAAAAAAAGGGTGGATGCGGATCCGGGGGAACGGGCCCTATGGGGCGACCTCATGTCCCTGGGCTTCGTGTTCCCCATCGCCATCACCCTTGGATTCTTCTTGGGCCGCTGGATCGGGGGCTGGTTCGGCCGGCCGGTGATGGGACAGTGGGTGGGCCTGGTCTGGGGCATCGCCACGGCCTTCTACGAGCTCTACAAGGTCAGCCAGCGCCTGTCCCGGCGGGACGAGGCTGAGATGAAGCGCCTTCAGGACGGTCGGGAAAACCATGACTGACCCTGGGGACGATGGTTCCGACCACCTGCGCCGGGTGACGGGGGCGATGGTGGCCCTGGGACTGCTGGGCATCCCCCTCTGGGGCTTCCTGCGCTCCTGGACCGCCGCGCTGGTCTTCGCCGTGGGTTCCCTGACAAGTCTGGCCTTCTGGGCCCTCCACCGGGTCCTGACGGCCCGGATGCTCACCCCATCCGTGCGCTTGCGCTGGCTCTACGGCTTCCTGTCCCTGGGCAAACTGGCGTTGATCGCCCTGGTGCTGCGTGGGATGATGGGGAATTACCCGGCGGAAGCCCTGCCGCTGGCCCTGGGAGTGCTTCTCTTCGTGGCCGGCATCCTTCTGGAGGCCCTGCGCCTGATGTTCCAGAAGCCCGAAGCCACGCCACCCGAGTGAGGTCTGACCGACATGGAACACCACGCATCGTTGCTCGCCCAGTGGCTCACCCACGTGCTGGGCCTCGCCCAGCACCCCTGGCCCGGCTTCGCCCACGGCGCCTCCCTGTCCGTGCTGGAGCGCTACGACCACCTGCTGAACGCCGCCCTAGCCGCGCTGCTGACCATGCTGATCACCACCCTGGTCCGGAAGGGCCTGGCCCGCATCCCCGGCCCCCTGCAGCAGATCTTCGAAGGCATCGTTGGCGGCCTGAAGGAGATGATCAACGACAACATCGCCCACCATGGCGAGAAGTACCTCCCCTTCATCGGCACCATGGCCCTGTTCGTATTCTTCAACAACCTCTTCGGCCTGCTCCCCGGCCTCAGCCCCGGGACGAGCAACTGGAACGTCACCCTGGGCGCGGCCCTGGTGGTGTTCGGCTACTACAACTTTCACGGCATGCGGGAGCAGGGCTTCGTCAAGTACTGGGCCCACTTCGCCGGCCCCATCTGGTGGCTGGCGCCCCTCATGTTCCCCCTGGAGATCCTGGGCCTGCTCAGCCGCATCCTCAGCCACTCCCTCCGTCTGTTCGGCAACATCGCCGGTGAGCACGTGGTGGCGGGCATCTTCTTCGGACTCATGCCGATCCTGCTGCCGGTGCCCATGATGTTCCTGGGCCTCTTCTTCGGCCTGATCCAGACCTTCGTGTTCACGATGCTGGCCACGATCTACCTGAGTGGCGCGGTTTCCCACGAGCATTGAGCCTTCGGAAAGCGCTGCGCGATTTCCGCTAGAAAAGCATTCACCCGTCTCCGGGATTCCGAACCCCTGGGACAACCCTTAAGGAGCACCACCATGAAGAAGTTCCTCACCACCGCCTTCCTCTTCACCCTGGCCGCCGTCGCTTTCGCGCAGGGCGCCCCCGTCGCCGCCCAGAAGAGCCTCTTCGAAGGCCAGTTCGTGGCCCACCTCTCCCTCGCCATCGCCGCCGCCGGCTGCGGTCTGGGCCAGGGCAAGGCCGTGGTCGCCGCCTGCGAAGGCGTCGCCCGCAACCCCCAGGCCGCCGGCGCCATTCGCACCACCATGATCATCGGCCTGGCCCTCATCGAGGCCCTCGTGATCTACGTGCTCGTCGCCGCCTTCGCCATCAAGTAGGCGTTCATTGTTCCGAGCGGGGCGTCCAGCACTGGGCGCCCCGTTTTTATTGGGATTCCTTGAAAGACCGATGTAGGTTCTAGCCGCCATGACTCCCCACGCCCTGTTCCCCATGCCCCCCGAAGTCACCCAGGTGATCCTGGGCGGCGGGTCGCCCATCGACCTGGATTCGTTGCGGATCCACTCCCCCGGAGAGGCCCGGAACTTCGCGCTGAACTATGGCTACGACATGGATGTCCCCGTCCAGCGGGCCGCCGTGATGCGGGTCTACGAGGACGCCGTGGACTTCCTGGAGGCCGTGGTGCTGGAGGGGACCAGCCTCCACGTCCCCCTGGAAGTCAGGGACCTGCCGGACCCTCTGGACCTGCTGGTCTGGGCCTCCGATCGGCCCCGGAATCTCAGGGGGCGATGGTCCTGCGCCATCCTCCGGGTGATGCACACGCTCTTCCACGTGGACCACAACGTGAACCTCCGGTTCCTGCCCGAGATCCAGCGTCAGGTCTTCAGCCGCTACGACCAGTACCTGGTCTGCGAGGAAGGCCGCTGGTTCCTGCGGGGGGCCTACGAAGTGCCCCTGGTGGCCATGGAGCGCAAAGAGAACAAAGACCGTGTCTCCATGCTCCTGAAGATGCTCCACAAGCCCGAGAACGTCGCGGAGACCATCTACGACCAGATCGGCATCCGTCTGGTGGCGGAGGACCAGCTGGGCGTCCTGATGGTCATCCGCTTCCTCCTGGACCACCATGTGCTCATGCCGACCCACATCAAGCCCAGCCGGAGCCGGAACCTGATGATCGACATGGAGGCCCTGGCGGCCTGGAGCGAGGCGACCCCGCCCTTCTTCCGGATCCAGGACCTGGGGCCCGAAGAGCGGCAGGCCCTGAGCCGAACCCTGGCCATAAAGGGCCCAGGGAAGGACCAGAACCCCTTTTCCAGCAAGGATTACTCGGCCATCCAGTTCACCGCCCGCACGCTGGTCAGGCTTCCCAGTCCCGCCACCAGGGCCCTGGAGACCCTCCAGGAGCGCCTCCAGACCATGGGCGACACCGAGCTTTCGGACCTCGTCCGCATTCCGGAGTTGATCCAGGATCAGGAGGAGTTTACTTTCTTCTTCGCACATGAGGTCCAAGTGATGGAACAATCGGGGTTTCAAAGCTCACGATCCGGTCCCGCCTCCCATTCGGAATATAAACAGCGCCAGCGGGACGCCGCCCGGCGGAGAGTGCTTCAGGGAATCCTTCAGGAGGAACCATGCTGAACATCCAGACCCGCCAAGAAGGCACCGCTTCCGTGGTGTCGATCCAGGGCAAGGTCAATTTCGAGGTGACCGCCCAGCTGCGGGACGTGATCCGCGAGACGGTGGCAACGGCGCAGCCGAAGCTCCTCGCGATCAACCTCGAAGGCGTCAGCTTCATTGATTCCTCGGGTCTTGGCCTCCTGGTCGCTGCCCGCAACAGCGTGGACAAGTCCGGCGGCAAGCTCCACCTCTGCTGCCTCCCCGCGCCGGTGAAGAAGACCTTTGACCAGACCAACCTCACCAACTACTTCTCCATCTTCGCCACGGAGCAGGACGCTCTGCGCGGCGCCTGATCGACACCCCTGCATGGCCAAGGGTGCGGTTCTGGTGGTGGACGATGAAGCACCCATCCGGGACATCCTGAGCTTCTATCTCAAGCGGGCTGGCTACCAGGTCCTGACCGCAGCCAATGGCGTAGAGGCTCTCGACGAGATGGGCCGCTCCCGGCCCGACCTCATCATCTCGGATCTCCGCATGCCGGAGATGCCCGGCGATGAGCTGTGCAAGCGCGTCAAGAGCGATCCGGCCACCCGGGACATCTACTTCATCATCCTGTCTGCCCTGGACGGTACCGCTTCTCGCATCGGCGGCCTGGCCCTGGGCGCCGACGACATGATCCCCAAGCCCTTCCACGCCCAAGAGGTGCTGGCCAAGGTGGACTCCACCTTTCGCCTCATCGAGATGCAGAAGGAGATCAAGCGGCAGAACAAGGAACTCACGACCTTCCAGCAGAAGGTGCAGGAGGAGATGGAGCTGGCCGCCGCCCTCCAGATGGGGCTGCTGCCGAAGCTGCCAGGCGAGGCGCCGGGCTCCCGGTACACGCACCGGTATCTTCCGGCCGCGGGCATCGGCGGGGACATCTACGCCATCCTGCCCCTGCCGGACGGCTGCACGGCCATGATGATCGCGGATGTGAGCGGCCATGGCGTCACCGCGGCGCTCATCTCCGCCATGGTGAAGACCTCCTTCGAGAACCAGGTGCGGCTGGGCGGCGAGCCCCTGGCCTGGGCCCAAGGCATGAACGAGGATCTCTGCCGCTCCACCCTGGCCGAGCAGTTCGCCACGGCCTGGCTGGGCCGCCTCGACCCTGTCTCCAACCGCCTGCGCTACGTGGTGGCCGGGCACTGCGCCCCCCTGCGGATCGTGGGCGGGGCCAAGGGCGGGCTGCAGCGCTCCGAGGTGCTGCGGGGCAAGGGCTTCATGCTGGGCCTAGACGAGCAGCTGCCCTTCATGGAGCACGATGCCGAGTTTCTGCCCGAGGACCGCCTGGTGCTCTATACCGATGGCCTGGTGGAGGTGGAACGCGAGGACCGCACCATGCTCGAGGAGGCCGGCCTGCGCCGGATCTGTGCGGAGCTGCCGGTGGGCGCGGAGGCGGCGGCCGACGCCGTCATCGCCCAGGCCCGCACCTTCAACCACCCCGCGCCGTTCCTGGATGACGTGACCCTGGTGATCCTGGACCGGAAGGCCTGAGCGCCAGCAGTCAGATCTCGGCCAGCGTGGCGGCGATGCCGGCTTCCATCTCGGTGAAGGGGGCCGTGTAGCCCGCGGCGCGCAGGCTGCGCACGTCCGCCTGGGTGAAGCTCTGGTACTTGCCTCGTAGCTCGTCGGGGAAGGGGATGTAGTCGATGCGGCCCTGGCCGAGGTGGGCGATGAGGGTCTTGGCGATGTCGTTGAAGCTGCGGGCGCGACCCGTGCCGGCGTTCACGATGGCCTTCGCCATGCCCGCGCCGCCGAAGTGGAGGTTGATGGCCACGATGTCGCCCACGAAGACGAAGTCGCGCTGCTGCTCGCCATCGCCGAAGCCGTCGGTGCCCCTGAACAACCGGCAGGCGCCGGTCTCCTTCAACTGGCGCAGCAACTGGTGGAGCACGGACATCATCCGGCCCTTGTGGTGCTCCCGCGGGCCGAACACGTTGAAGTAGCGCAGGCCCACCACGGGGCTCTGGATGGCGGGCATGAGACTGCGCACGTGCTGATCGAAGGCGAGCTTTGAGTAGCCGTACACGTTCAGGGGACCCTCGTTCTTCGGCACCGGTTCGAAGTCCGGGCTGGCCCCATAGGTGGCTGCGCTACTGGCGTAGACCAAGGGCGTCTTGCGGGCCAGACACCAGTGGAGCAGGGCCTTCGAGTCCCCGTAGTTGTTCTCCATCATGTAGCGCCCGTCGGACTCCATGGTGTCGGAGCAGGCCCCGTTGTGGAACACAGCCTCGGGCTGGAGGTCCAGGGTGCCTGCGTCCAGGCGGGACCTGAACTCGCGCTTGTCCATGTAGTCGGCCAGGGTCAGGTCGGCCAGGTTCCGGGCCTTCTCGGCGCGGGCGAGGTTGTCCACCACGAGGATGTCCGTGTGGCCGCGCCGGTTCAGTTCCCGCACCAGGTTGCTGCCCACGAAACCCGCGCCACCCGTGACAATGAACATGTCCCACTCCTTCTATCCAGGATACCGGCTAACCGATGGTGTCTTCCGCCTCGATGGGGGCCAGACGACGCAGCAGTCTCGGCCCCAATTCCGTCACGAGGGTGGCGGCCAGGATGAGCAGGCCGCCCATGAGCTGGATGGGACTCAGGTGCTCGCGGATGCCCGGCACCAGGCTGCTGACGGCGATGGCGGCGGTCCAGACAGGCTCAGTGGACAGGAGGATGCCGCTCTCGGTGGCCCCCAGCCGGGCCTGCATGGCGCTCTGGACGTAGAAGGCGAGGCTCGTGGCGAGGATTCCCATGAAGCCCAGGGACACCCAGGTGCCCGCCTGTGAGAGTGCCGTCCCCGCACCCTGAAAACCGAACGGGGCTGGCAGCATGAGCGTGACCACCAGGGACACGGCGCCTGTCACGGCCACCTGCACGAAGGCCAGGACCCAGCCGGAGGACCGGCGCGAAAAATGGGAGGTCATCACGATGTGGAAGCCGCAGCCTACGGCCGCCAGCAGGGTCTCGGAATCCCCACGGTTCCAGCCGCCCCAGGCCGCGCCGGGCTCCCGGACCAGCAGGATCAGGCCCGTGAGGGCCACCAGGGCGCCGAGGCCGTGGGAGGGCCGCAGACGGTCGCCCACCAGCAGCGCCACCATGGGCGTAAAGATCACGTAGAGTCCCGTGATGAACCCGGATTTCGAGGTGGTCGTGAAGCGCAGTCCGTCGGTCTGGAGCCAGAACAGGGTGACCAGCACGAGGCCCAGCCAGAGGCCGTCCAGGACCTCGCGCCGACGGAGGGGCACCTTCAGGAGCGCCAGCATCAGGCCGAGGCCGAGGGTGCCGATGGCGAAACGCAGGGTGAGGAGGGCGCCCACCGAAAGCCCGGCCTGGAGGCAGTACTTCGTGGCAGGGAAGCCGCCGCCCCACACCGCCGCGATGGCGGCCATGGAGAACACGGCGATCAGATGGGAAGCACGGGATTCCGGCATCCTCTCAGGCTATCGCCTGGAGGGAACCCCTCCGAGCGGAACTTTCACCGGAGAGGCAGTCCGCGGCTATTTCAGCAGGACCACCACGCGGATCGTCAACTCGGGCTGATCGGGATCATCGGTGTTCAAAGCCAGGATCTCGCTGTAGCGGCCGGCCTTCGCGGAGGCGGGGAAGACCACAGTGAGATCCATGGTGGAGGCTTTCTGGTCCAGCCCCTCGACCCGCATGCCCTGGAAGGAGGGACGGGTTCCCGTGACGCGGAAGGGCCGGCCATCGGCCTGCTTGAGGGACAGCTTCTGGCGGAGTTCCTTGCCGGCCGTGTCCTGGAAGACAAGTTCCACTGGACTGGCCTGGATCGACGGCTTGAGGTCCCACTGGATGTTCAGGGGCAGCTGGTTCATCCGGGGATTGGTGAACCGGACCGTGGCCTGCTCCACGCCGCGGTAGTGACCCGCGGGGACCTTGCGGCCATCGAAGGCGACGTCCAGCACGATGTCCTTGCCTTCGGGCCGGAAGGCGAACGTGAGGAAGGGCGCGCCCGGGGCTTTCACCTCCACGATCTGGACGGGCTCCCCGTTGCCGCTGGCATAGCGGATCTGGCTGCGGGTGGTGGTCGACTTGGGCGCCTGGTGGAAGTAGACGGATTCCACCGAGGGCATGATCTCCTGCACGACCTCGGCCTCCAGGGTGAGGCTCAGGGTCGGCGTCTTTGGATCATTGCAGACCACCTCGATGGACTTGCGCACGCCACCCTTCAGGCCCTTGGGATCGAACATGGCCTCGATCTCAGTGGCTTCCCCCGGGGCGATAGACCACTTGCCGAGCATCGTGTAGGTGCAGCCGCAGCTGGGCCGGACCTGGGTGATGTTCAGGTAGGCGTTTCCGGTGTTGGTGACCCGGTACTTGGCGGCCACCTTCTTGTCTGGAGTGATGCGGCCGAAATCGTGATGAGTCTTGTCGAAGGAGATGACGGGAGCCTGGGCCATCAGGGTTGCGGAGGCGCAGGCGAGGAGGAGACGACGGAACATTCGGAACCTCGGAGGAGACTTGAATTCTATACGGAGATCAACGCGCTCAGTTCAGCCCAGACCTGGTCCGGTCCAATGTCCGCCAGGCAGGGATGCCCTGGTGTGAAGCAATCCGGCTTGAAGCAGGGGGTGCAAGGGATCCCTTCCTTCTGCAGCCCCCGGCTCCGGGGTCCCCAGGGGGTGGAGCCGCCGGGATCGGTGGCGCCGTACAGGGCCAGTGCCGGCGCTCCGGTGGCGGCGGCGAGGTGGCTGAGGCCCGAGTCGTTGCCGAGCACGCCTGCGGCGCCACGCATCCAGGCGGCGGCCTCCTTGAGGGTGGTCCGCCCGCAGAGGTTGATGCCCTCGGCCCCCGCGACTGCTGCACAGGTGTCGGCCTCGTCCGGGGAACCCAGCACGGCCACGGCGAAGCCTTCCGAACGGGCCATGAGCAGGAGGGCCCGGTAGTGTCCCACCGGCCAGGCCTTGGAAGGCCAGGTGGAGCCGGGCATCAGGCAGAGGTAGCGCTCGGCAGGCTTGTCGATTGCCACCCCCGGATCGAAGTCGGCAAAGGGCATGGGCGGCAGGTCCGGCCAGCGCTGCGCGAGCACCGCATGGTACCTGAGCAGGAAGGGGCCCTCGGCATCCCAGAAGGGGCCGCTGTGGGTGTTGAAGGGGCCCGCCAGGCTCTCGTCCACGCCGATGCGCTCGGGCACCCGGGCCAGCCAGGCCGCCAGGGCCGGACGCAGGGACTTCGGGAAGTGGATGCTCCGCGCGGCCTTGTGCTGGCGCAGGATACCGGCCATGGCCAGGGGGCCGGGCTTGCCCTCATCCGCCAGCGTTCCATCGCAGAACCAGGTGCCCTCGACCAGGCCGACGGTGGTCTTCGGTCCCCAGACAACGAGGGGGCCGGCGCCGATCTCTCGCAGGAGGCGCAGCACCGGCAACTGCATGGCGGCATCGCCCACGAACCGCGGGAAGCGCACCCAGGTGGCGTGGTCGGGGATCACAGCCACGCGGCCACCGCCTCGCGGAACTTCGCCGCGGCGTCGTAGTCCCGGGTCAGCGCGGTGCCGAAGGTGTGGGCCTTCGCCCGCTGGGCCTCCCATGCCTGGGCATCGGCCAGCATAGGCGCGAGGCGGGCGGCTGCCTCCGCGAGCAGGGGCGCAGGAACGGGTTGGCGGTCGTCAGGTTTGCGGAGGAGAAAGCCGCCTTCGCCATCCTGCAGCACGGTGCCGATGCCGCCCACCGTGGGCGCCAGCACCGGCACCCCCCGCTCCATGGCCTCGATGAGGGCGATGGGAAAGAAGCCCTCGTTGCGGCTGGTCATGACGTAGAGATCGAGGGCGGAGAAGGCGGGACGAAGATCCGCCTTGGGACCCAGCCGGGAGGTTCGGTCGCGGAGGGGCGAAGTGGACAGGCGCTTGTCGAGGGACACTGCGGTGTCGGCTTCCTCACGTCCGGCGAAGAGCAGGTGGACGTCCCCGAGTGCCTCGGCGAAGGTGACGACGCCAGCGGGGTCCTTGCGGCCATCGATCTGCCCAACGTAGCCCACCACGATTCCTGTGTCCGGCAGACCCAAATGGCGCCGTGCGGCTTGGCGGTCCTCGGGGCTCGTCGCCTGGACTTCCGCTCGCGGATAGAGGGGCTGGATAATGCTGCAGGGGGCGGCGCTGAGGTGCTCCCGCACGGCGGCAGTGAAGTCGTAGGTGCAGATCCAGCGGTCGACCAGGGTTCGGACGCCCCGATATTTGCGCAGGTGGCGCTCGTAGTGCTCGTGCAGGGTGAGCACCGTGGGAATCCGCAGCCCGAGGCGGGCCAGCCAGGGCAGGGCACGCTGGACGCCCTTGTGGTTGCATACGACCAGCAGGTCGGGCCGGGTCCGCCACAGCCAGCGGAAGGCGCCCAGGGCGCCGGGCAGGTGGACTACCTCGACCACGTTGGGGTTCCGTTCCCGCAACTCGGGCTCGATGTCGCGCCTGCCCGGCTCCTTGCGGAAGAGCACCGAAATCTTGACTGGCAGGGGCGCCAGGGCGGCCACCTGCTCCAGGAGCACCCTCTCGCCGCCCCCGAAGGACAGCTTCCGATGGGCGAACACGACATGCTTCACGGGACTCCAGGAAAGGGTTCAGGATAGGATGACTGACCCAATGCGTCACAATCCTAGGGCGTCAAACTCACAGGTTGCCATGTCCCTTGCCTCGACCCAACGGATCCTGCTGGTGGAGGATGAACCCGGCCTTCGGGAGGTGCTGACCCTGGCGCTGGAGGGGGCTGGCTTCCTCTGCGAGGCGGCGGCGGGCATCGAGGAGGGGCAGCGGGCCCTCCGGGAGACCACGTTCGATGGCGTCCTCTCCGACCTGAAGCTCAAGGACGGGTCGGGCATCGAGCTACTGACCTGGATGAAGGAGCAGGGGCTCGAGACCCCGGTGGTCATCATGACCGCCTATGCCACCACGGAAACCACGGTGCAGGCCCTGAACCAGGGAGCCGTGGATTTCATCACCAAGCCCTTCAAGCACGAAGAGCTGATCGCCTCCCTTAAGGGCCTGCTCGCCGCTGCGGAACCCCAGGCCGCCCCACCCTCGGACCTGGGCGAGTTGGTGGGGGTGGGGCCCATCATGCGGAAGATCAACGCCCTCATCGGGAAGGTCTCCCGGGCCGACACGACAGTGCTGCTGACGGGCGAGAGCGGCACGGGCAAGGAGGTGGTGGCCCGGCTCATCCACCGGTACTCCGACCGCGCGAAGGGCCCCTTCGTGGCCGTGAACTGCGGTGCCTTCCCCGAGGCGCTGCTGGAGAGTGAGCTGTTCGGCTTCGAGAAGGGTGCCTTCACCGGGGCCGGGGCCATGAAGCGGGGCCTTTTTGAGGAAGCTGGCGGCGGCATCCTGTTTCTCGACGAGATCGGCGAGATGCCCTCCTCCCTCCAGGTGAAGCTGCTGCGGGTGCTCCAGGAGCGCCGTTTCCGCCGGCTGGGGGCCACCGAGGAGCGGTCCGTGGATGTGCGGGTCATCGCTGCCACCAACCGGGACCTGCGGGCCCGGGCCGAATCCGGGGACTTCCGCGAGGATCTCTACTACCGGCTCAACATCCTCCAGATCGAGCTGCCCCCTCTGCGGGAGCGGCCTGAGGATCTGCCGGTGCTGGCGGAGCACTTCATCCGCCGCTCCTGCCAGAAGCTGGGCAAGGCGCCCATGCAACTGCACGCGGAGACCATGTCACTGCTCCTCTGCCACCGGTTCCCCGGCAATGTCCGCGAGCTGGAGAACCTCATGGAACGCTGCGTGGCGCTCAACCCGGGCGGGCCCATCACCCGGGACCTGCTACCGGAGGGGCTTGGCCAGACCGGCTCCGAGAAGGGGTCGAGCCGCCTCGCGCCGCTCGTCATTCCCGCGGAGGGATTTGACCTCGAGGCCTGGATCCAGGCCCTGAAGGGACATTTCCTCCGGCGGGCCCTGGACGAGGTCGGGGGGGTCAAGACCAAGGCCGGCAAGAGGCTCGGGATGAGCTTCCGGGCCTATCGGTACTGGCTGGCCGAACTCGGGGGGCTCGAGGCCCTGCCTCAGGACTTCCCCTGGCCTGCGGACTTCCCCGCCCCCGTGGTGGACGAGGGGAGCGGAACCGACGGCCCCAAGGAGGCATGATGCCCATGAATGCTTGCTTTTCCGGCCCTTTCTGGCACACTGGAACGCTCGGATGTGACCCATCTGAACCCTCTCCCCGGACCCCGCCCATGACCTCCCGTTCGAACCAGGCTTCCCCCCAGGCGCGCCGTGTCGCCCGTGGCTTCTCCCTCCTGGAACTGCTGGTGGCGATGATGATCATCGCCGTGCTGGGCACCCTGGGGTTTTCCCAGTACCGGAAGCAGGGGGCCCAGGCCCGCTATCTCAAGGCCCAGGATGAGCTCAAGATCGTGGCCGAAGGTCTGGACCAGTACTGGCTCAAGCATGGAACCTATCCTGACTTCGGCAGTTACGATGCCATGGTGGACGCCAACTCGGCCCTGGTGAAAGAGAGCCTCATTAAGACCAGCATGTCCACCCAGGACCCGTTCAAGCAGCCCTACGAGGGCAAGTCCACCCGCGCGACCTATGAGCTGAAGTGCCTCGGCGATCCTGACAACCAGGAGGACTACGGCCCCTTCACCCGGACGCCGGGCCAGGGCCAAGTCATGGGCAACGGTCCCTCGGCGGGGGGCGCTCCCAAGGCGGATCCTCCCGCTGGTGACGGCGGAGCGAAGAAGTGATCGACCTCTACCATCTGCCGCCTGAGGGGCTGCGCCTGAACGGCACCACCGCCCAGCTGGCGCTGGAAGGGGATGCCACCCTGCGCGACCTGGCCTGGTCGGTGTTCGCGCTGGCCTCCGATGGCGATGTCTTCCTCGAGGTGAAGGGCCAGGCTCTTTGGCAGGGGACCTGCAGCCGCTGCCTCGCGCCCCTGGACCGGCCCCTCGCGGTTGAGAGCCAGTTCCTGGGCAGCAAGGACGCCGACCTGGTGGGGCGCGGGTCGCACCAGCTGGGCTCCCAGGACCTGGACGTGGTCTTCCTCCCCGAGGACAACCTCGATGAGGCTGAGCTGGTCCGGGAGCAGTTCGAGCTCCAGGCCCCCATGCGCCCCCTCTGCGTCGAGGACTGCAAAGGCCTCTGCCCTGGCTGCGGCAAGAACTGGAACAAGGGCCCCTGCCACTGCCGGCCCGACGCCGATCAGGCCCCGTCTGCCCTCAACCGGGCGCTCGCCAAGGCTCTGGCCGGAATCAAGCTGGACCCGGAATCCTGAACCCCTTAACCTGGAACATTGCGTTCTTTCGTTCTTCTCCTAGGAGCAAGCCATGCCGAATCCCAAGCGCCGCCATTCCAAGGCCCGCCGCGACCGCCGGCGCACCCATGACGCGCTGGAAGTCATGAGCGCCAGCACCTGCCCTAACTGCCAGACGCCCAAGCTGCCCCACCGCGTCTGCCCGAGCTGCGGGTTCTACCGTGGCAAGTTGGCCGTTCGCGTCGCTGCGACTGCCTAAGAGTCGGCCGGTGGACGGCCATCGCATTGCGCTGGATGTCATGGGGGGCGACCACGCCCCCCATGCCACCTTGCAGGGTGCCCGGGAAGCCCTGGAGGCTTGGCCCGGGCTCCAACTGCTCCTGGTGGGCAACGAGGGCATCATCCGCCCGGAGCTGGGCAGGTACGGCTTCACGCCGGCGCTCATGACCCGGGTCGAGCTGGTGCATGCCTTCCATACGGTGGTCATGGAGGACAAGGCCACCTGCATCCTCAAGGAGAAGAAGGACAGCTCCATCCGGGTGGCCGCCCAACTCGTGCGGGAGGGCCGAGCCCATGGTGTCGTCTCCATGGGGCATACCGGGGCCGCCATGGTGGCCTCCGTCCTCGTCATCGGCAAACTCGAGGGCGTGGATCGGCCAGCCCTGGCCAGCGTTCTGCCGAACATGAAGGGCGGCCCGACCGTGCTGTTGGACGTGGGCGCCAACGTGGACTGCCGGGCTGAACACATTGCCCAGTTTGCCGTGATGGGTTCGGTGTATGCCGAGCAGGTGCTGGGCCTCGAACGACCCAGGGTCGGCATCCTCAGCGTGGGCGAAGAGGACGGCAAGGGCACGGACGTGACCAAGGACGCCGCGGCCATGCTCCGCGGCCTGGAGATCCGCTTCGAAGGCAACGCGGAAGGCCGCGACATCTGGAACGGGAACTTCGACGTCATCGCCTGTGACGGCTTCGTGGGCAATGTGGTGCTGAAATCCAGCGAGGCCCTGGCTGAAGGGATCATCGGCGGCCTGCGCGAGAGCTTCATGGAGAGCACCCTCACGAAGTTCGCCGGCCTACTAGCGAAGCCCGCCATGAAGCGGTTCAAAAAGAAGCTGGATTACGCCGAATATGGTGGGGCGCCGCTGCTGGGCGTCAAGGGCGTGAGCATCATCGGCCATGGCCGAAGCGATGCCAAGGCCGTGCGCAACGCCATCCGCGCCGCCCTGCGGGCCGCGGAGCACCATCTCCACGAGCGCATCCAGGAGCGCGTGGCGCTGCTGCTGCCACAGGACTGAGCCGGCCTTAAGGAGAGCAACGATTTACCACGAAGGCAGGAAGACCACGAAATATACCTCTTTCTCTTCGTTGCCTTCCCATCTTCTCGGTAACGGCTGCGCCGATACGGGAGGCAAACGGAAATACCGTGGTGAATGTATTCAAGACATCCACTGGAGGTTACATGAGTAAAGTCGCGTGGCTGTTTCCCGGGCAGGGCTCCCAGGCGGTGGGCATGGGCGTGGCCCTGGCGGAGGCCGAGCCGGCCGCGCGGGCTGTAATCCAGGACGCCGATGCCTCGCTCGGTTTCCCCCTGTCCAGGCTGATGGCTGAAGGTCCGGAGGAGACGCTGAAGCTGACGGAGCATACTCAGCCCGCCATCCTGACGCACAGCGTCATGGTGGCCAGGGCCTGGACCCATCGATTGCCGAAGCCCGATTTCGCCGCCGGCCATTCCCTCGGCGAATACAGCGCCCTGGTGGCCCTGGGGGCCCTGGGCTTCCAGGATGCGGTCCGCACCGTGCGGGAACGCGGACGGGCCATGCAGGAGGCCGTGCCCGTGGGCGTCGGCGCCATGGCCGCCCTGCTGGGCATGAGCCAGGCGGATGTGGAGGCTGCCTGCAAGGAGGCCGCCTTAGCCACGGGCAGGATCGTGGTGCCGGCGAACTTCAACGGGCCCGGCCAGATCGTCATCGCCGGCCATGCGGAGGCCGTGGAGGCCGCCATGGAGGCCGCCAAGGCCCGCGGCGGGCGCAAGATGATGAAGCTGCCGGTGAGCGCCCCGTTCCATTCACCCCTGATGGAACCCGCCAAGACCCGCATGGAGCCCATCCTGCGCGCCCTGGCTTTCAAGACCCCCATCTGCCCCCTGGTGAACAACGTGGATGCCGCCCTGGCGACCAGCCCCGACGCGCTGCTGGATGGCCTGGTGCGCCAGATACCGGGCGCCGTGCGCTGGCAGGCCACCCTGGACCTGCTGCTGGACCAGGGGGTCACCACCTTTGTGGAACTCGGCCCAGGTAAAGTGCTGGCAGGCCTCGTCAAGCGCCAGGCCAAGGAACGGGGAACCGAGGTCGTGGCCTTCAGCTTCGGGGCTCCCGAGGACCTTGCCCAATTGGGCTGACACCCAACTGCCGGTTGGCATGGGCGGGAAGGTGTGATGAAAAGCAATGGCCTTCAGGGCTAGGGTGAATAGAACGCTGTGACCCAGTATTCGTGAGCGGGAAGTCGGGCTATTGTCGGTGGTCCGTCCATCCTTTTCCACACCCCACCCGGAGGTGCCCATGCGCAAGGATCTTGTCTTCGGAATGGCTGGTTCGGGGGGGGATGGCATTGTCTCCGCTGGTGATTCCCTGCTTCAGGCGGCGGCGGCCGAGGGCTACCACGGCGTCATGACCAAGAGCTTCGGCTCCCAGATCCGCGGCGGCGAGTCCTCCTGCCGCGTGCGCATCAGCACCACACCCATCCTCAATCCCGGCGGCAACCTGGATGTGGCGGTGGCCCTGAACTGGGAGGACTTCCTCAAGTTCGGCGCCGAACTGCCCGTCAGTGGCACCACCGTGGTGATCTACGAGGCCGCCACGGGCATCAAGGAATCCGAGATCCCTCTGGTGGGCGTGACGCCCCTCCAGGTCATCGCCGTGCCCATCGCCGCCATGGCGAAGGAGACGGCGGGCACCGAGCGCGCCAAGAACACCGTGGTGCTCGGGCTCATCGCCGGGTGGTTCGGCATCGGCGCCGTGGCCGTGATGAAGGGCATCCGGAAGAAGCTGGCCAAGAAGGGCGAGGAACTGGTGGAGGCCAACCAGCGTGCTTTCGACGCGGGCCGTGCCTTTGCCATGGAGCACCCGCTCAAGGCGAGCATGAACGTCGTGCCCTCCGAGACCAAGGGCAACGTGAAGCTGATCACGGACGGTAACGACATGTGCGCCGCGGCGGCCATCTTCGCGGGCTGCCAGTTCTTCGGCGGGTACCCCATCACGCCTTCCACCGAGATCATGCAGTTCTTCACGGATCAGGTCTGGAAGTACGGCGGCTCCGTGCTGCAGGCCGAGGACGAGATCGCCGGCATCGGCGCGGCGGTGGGCGCCTCCTTCGCGGGCAAGAAATCCATGACGGCGACCAGCGGCCCGGGCCTCTCCCTCAAGTCCGAGATGATGGGCCTGGCCAGCATCGCTGAGCTCCCCCTGGTGATCGTCGATGTGCAGCGGGGCGGCCCCTCCACGGGCCTGCCCACCAAGACCGAGCAGTCTGACCTCTTCGCCGCCGCCTTCTCCGCCCACGGGGACGTGATCCGCCCGGTGCTCGCACCGACGTCCGTGGCCGACATGTTCCGCATCACCATCGAGGCCTTCAACATTGCGGAGTACTACCAGACTCCGGTGATCGTCCTGTCAGACCAGGAGATCGCCGCCCGCAAGGAGACCCTGGATCCCATCGACACCACCCAGTACAAGATCATCAACCGCCTCGTTCCCGTGGGCGCGGACCTGCAGGACTACAAGCGCTTCAAGCAGACGGACAACCACATCAGTCCGATCAGCCACCCGGGTATGTTGGGTGGTACCTACCTGGCCTCCGGCATCGAGCACGTCGAGTCCGGCGCCCCCACCAACAGCGGCTCCGTCCACGCGCGCATGAACGACAAGCGGACCAAGAAATTCGATCCGCTCAAGGACCGCAAGGACCTGTTCGAGGTGACGGGCAATCCCAACGCGCCGATCGCCATGGTTGCCTGGGGCAGCATCGCCGGTGTGTGCCGCGAGGCGCTCGAAATGGCGGAAGCCGAGGGATTGAACGTGAAGCTGCTGGTGCCCTACCTGCTCTATCCCGTGGCCGAGGGCGTCTACAACGACTTCTTCGCCTCCGTCCAGAAGGGCCTCGTCATTGAGCAGACCCACCTGGCCCAGACCTTCAAGCTGCTGCGCATGCACGTCGACCTGCCCAAGGGACTGAAGTCCCTGGCCCGCAGTGGCGCGAACCCCTTCCTGCCCAGCGAAATTGTTGCGGCCCTCAAAACCCTTGTCTCGGAGCTGCAGCGCAGCCACGAGGGCAACCTTCAGCCCCAGGAGTGAGGTCGACCATGAGCGCAACCGGCACCTGCGATTACCAGCCCAAGGACTACAAGAGCGACCTCAAGCCCATCTGGTGTCCCGGATGCGGCGACTTCTCGGTGGTGCAGGGGATCTACCGCGCCCTGGCCGCCGTCGGACGCCCGCCCCACGAGATCGCCTTCGTATCGGGCATCGGCTGCTCCAGCCGCATTCCCGGCTACACCACGGCGTACGGCTTCAACAGCGTCCATGGCCGCTCCCTGCCCATCGCCCAGGGCATCAAGATGGCCAACCCGGACCTGCTGGTGCTCGCGGCCGGCGGCGACGGCGACGGCTTCTCCATCGGTGGCGGGCACATCGCCCACCTAATCCGCCGCAACATGGACATCACCTACATCGTGATGGACAACCAGATCTACGGCCTCACCAAGGGCCAACTCTCGCCCACCTCCCAGAAGGGCCGGGTCACCTGCACCTCGCGTTTCGGCAGCCTGGAAGAGCCCGTCAATCCACTGCTCTACGTGCTGGCCTATGGCGCCGGCTTCGTGGCCCAGGCCTCACCCACCGACCTGGTGGGCATGTCGGCCGTCATCGAGGAGGCCATCCGCTACCCGGGTTTCGCCTTCGTGAATATCCAGTCCCCATGCGTCACCTACGGCGAAGAAGGCCAGCAGATCAAGGGCCTCAAGGCCATCAGCGAATCCCTGTCGGCCCTGGGGCACAACCCGGGGGACCGTCTCGCCGCGATGGACCTGGCCCAGCACTACGGCAGCAAGATGCATCTCGGCGTGTTCTACCGCAATCCCGAGCCGCCACCGACCTATGGCGACCTGGTGAAGGAACGGCAGGCCCTGCTTTCCAAGGATGCCCTCCCCAAGGAGCGCATCCTCGACCTCTTCATCAAGAAGTAAGGAGGTCCCCATGGCCATCCAAGGCATCGATTTCGCCAACCTCTCCCTGAAGGATGCGCTCGACCTTGCCATCCTCATCGAGGACGAGGCCCAGGAACGCTACGAGGACTTCGCGGCCCAGATGGACCAGCACCGGACCCCCGAGGCGGCCAGGTTCTTCCGGTACATGGTCGAGAATGAGGCCAAGCATGGGCGGGAGCTGTCCTCCCGCCGCCTCCAGCTCTTTGGCGATGCGCCAAGTTCCGTGACACCGAGCATGATCTTCGACATCGAGGCGCCGGACTTCGACGCGGCACGCGCCTTCATGACGCCCCGCATGGCCATGGAGGCCGCCCTCGCTTCGGAAGTGAAGGCCCATGCCTTCTTCGTCTCGGCCCTGCCCGCGCTGCAGGATCTCGAGGTCCGAGCCCTCTTCGAGGAACTGCGGGACGAGGAGATCGAACACCAGCACCTCGTGAAGATCGAGCTGGCCAAGCTGCCACCGGACAGCAGGCTCTCCGAGGAAGACTTCGTGGATGAACCGGCCCCGCAGTAGGCTGCACCAGGCCAACTGCCGATCTCGAGCAGCCCCTTGGGCGGAACCGGGGGGCGGCCCGGGGCATCCTTGATTCGTGCCGAGGTGTTCATGCTTCCCATTGCCTTTCCGCCGATGGCGGTCCTGAGCCAGCCTGTGCCTGCCGCTTCCGACCGCGAGGTGGGCTTCCCAGGCTTCAATGCCTTCCCCCTCAAGGGCAGCGTCCGGCCCGGGGGCACGCACACCCATTTCGCCGTCATGGTGCCTGGGCCTGGGCTCACGGACCGGAACTGGTCGAATCCCAGCCTCCCTGTGCCCAGCCATGCCGGTCGGGACTTCGCCGCCTGGCTACAGATCCAGGGTGTCGGATCTCTCCGTTACGACAAGCGGTTCATCGGATCGAAGAATCCAAAGCTCGACATCTCCCTGGATGCCCAGGTGGGGGACATCAGGGCGGCCATGAAAGCCGCCCGCACCCTGCCGGAAGCGAAGGGGAAGAAGCTACTGCTCATCGGACACAGTGAGGGGGCGCTGCTGGCCCTCCTGGCGGCTGGCGACGCCGATGCCGCGCTGCTCCTGGCCATGCCTGGGCTCAGCATGGGGAAGCTCATCGCAGCCCAGGTCAAGGGGCAGCTGGATGCGGCCGGGGCACCGAAAGAGGCTTCACAGGCCAACCTGGGCCACCTGGACGCCACGCTGGACGCCATCCGGAAGAACCAGGACCTGCCCCAGGCGGGACTGGAAGTGGCGCCTGGTGTGGCGGCCTTGGCCCGGAGCCTGGCCCGGCCTGAGACGCGGGGCTTCGTGCGGGACCTCCTGGACCTGGATCCCTGGGGAGCCGCCCAGCGCCTGCCCATTCCCTGTGCGCTGGTCTGGGGGGATCGCGACATCCAGACCTGGAAGCCCGAGGGGGTGCCTGCCGATTTCAAGGGTGAGGTGCTCCAGATTCCCGAAGCCAATCATTTCCTCAAGCGCGAGACCCGGGACAAGGCCGGCCTGACCAGCGTCACGGCCGCGACGAACTACGGCGACGGCACGCCCATGGCGAATCTTTCACCGGTGGCCGCCTGGCTTCAGACCCTGAAGTGACTCCCGCGGGTGGTGTCCACTGAGCCGAAGGCGCAGTCGTGTGCCTGACGCCAGGTGACGAGCCTTTGCACCGCCTCTTGCTAGACTGGTCCCTCATCCATTGGAGGTCCCATGTTCAGCCTCGACGGCAAGATCGCCCTCGTCACCGGCGCCAGCCAGGGCATTGGCGAAGCCATCGCGAAGCAGCTCGCCGCCCAGGGGGCCACGGTGGTCTGCGCGGCCCGCACGCTGAACAAGCTGCAGGAGGTGGCAGATGCCATCACCGCCGCGGGGGGCAAGGCGGATGTCATCGCCGCGGACCTGTCGGACACGGCCTCTGTGAAGGCCGCCGTGGCCACCACCGTGGAGCGCCACGGTGCCATCCACATCCTTGTGAACAACGCGGGCATCACCCGCGACAAGCTCCTCATCCAGATGAAGGAAGAGGACTGGGACGCCGTGATCGACACCAACCTCAAGGGCGCCTGGACGGCCATCCAGGCGGCCACCAAGCCGATGATGAAGCAGCGCTGGGGCCGCATCATCAACATCGCCTCCGTGGTGGGCCAGATGGGCAACCCGGGCCAGTCGAACTACGTGGCCGCCAAGGCCGGCCTCATCGGCCTCACCAAGTCCGTGGCCCGGGAGTTGGCCAGCCGCAATGTCACGGCCAACGCCGTGACCCCCGGCTACATCGAGACGGCCATGACCGCCGGCTTGTCTGAGGACGTGAAATCCGAGTTCACCAAGCAGATCCCCCTGGGCCGCATGGGAACACCCACCGACATCGCGTCCGCCGTGGTCTTCCTGGCCAGTGAGGAGGCCAGCTACATCACCGGGCAGGTCCTCAGCGTGAACGGCGGAATGTTGATGGCCTGAGCGGACCATGCTCGGTTCCCTGCAGGACCTGATCCGGCGCGGTTGGACCGCATTCCGGTTCCGCCGAGACTGGCCCTGGGTCCTCCTTGCCGTCGGGATGGCCCTCGCTCTGCCGCCGGTGGGCTCTGGATGTGCCGGGGTCCTGGCCTGGGCCGGTGGTCTGGTCCTGCTCTTCCGGGCACTCCGCTGGATCTGGAACAAGATCCTCTTCCGGGTCTCGCGGCGTCTCTGGGTGATCCTCGCGCTCATGTCGGTGCTGCCCGTGGTGGCCCTGGGGCTGATGCTCATGGCCCTCGGCTGGCTCGGGCTGGGGGCCCAGGTGAGCCGCTCCACCCAGCAGACCCTGGCGGCATGGGAAGACGCCCTGAAGACTGCCAACCAGGAACCCACCGACGTGGCCGCCCTCCAGGTCCTGCGGACCTACGGCGGAGCCTGGGTAGAGCATGTGCAGCACCTGCCGGAGGGCGTGCCGGAGGCGTTCATCGGCATGGTCTGGGCCGACAGCCATGATGCAGGCCGGAAGGAGGTCCGCAAGGACACCTACTTGCGGACCGTGCGCGGGGAATCCAGCGGCGGGTTCCGTGTCCTGTCCCTCAACCTAGGTGTCCTCGGCGACCGTGCCCAGGCCTTGGCGGGAGGCCAGGTGAAGTTTCAGCTGGCCCCGCAGCGGGAGAGCAAAAAGGGTAAGGAGTCCTTCAAGATCACGGCGGGCGGGAAACGTGCGGGCCAGGAATCGCCGATCCTGGCAGGGCAGGGCCAGGCCGTGGCCACCTGGACCAAGGGGCAACCCCTCCAGGGTTCTGGGCTGTTCGTGCCATTCGACCTGCCACCCCTGGCCTTCACCCTCACCGACTGGTCCACGGGGCAGTCCCTGGTCCTCACGGCGACGCCTGAGACGAACCTCTACGCCCTGTTCGCGGGCTTTGGCGCCAGCGAGCGGCAGGGGATGTCCATTGGTACCGTCAAGGCCATTGTCGTCGTCTCGCTGGTGCTGGTGGCCCTGGCCCTGGCCCAGGCCGTAGCGGCCATCCTCGGCCTGGTCCTGGCCTGGTCCCTGGGCCGCGCGGTCAACGACCTCCACGGGGGCGTCAAGCGGCTCAGCCTCGGCGATTTCTCCACCCGCATCCGGCCACGGGGCCGGGACCAAGTGGCCCAGCTCTCCGCGGCCTTCAACGAAATGGCAGAGAGGCTCCAGACGGCGGCCGATGAGCGCGAGGAGCGGCTGCGCATGGAGCAGGAGCTGAGGGTCGCCCGGGAGGTGCAGATGCGCCTGCTGCCGGACCTGGAGGCCCTGCGCATGCCCTCGGTGCGGGCCACCATCCTCCCGGCCCGCGAAGTGGCCGGGGACTACTACGACCTCTTCCCCCTGACCGATGGCAGCCTGGCCTTCCTCATACTCGACGTCAGCGGCAAGGGCACCAGCGCGGCCTTCTACGCGGCGGAGACCAAGGGCGTACTCTCGGCCCTCGACAAGCAGGCGCTGGGGCCCGTGGACGTGGCTGACCGCCTCAACGCCATCTGGTGCCAGGGCCACGACCGGCGGCTCTTCCTCACCCTGGCTTACGGCACCTTCCACCCCCGCACGGGCCGCTTCCAGTTCGTGCGGGCGGGACATCCCTCCGCGTTCCTGCGGCGCCAGGATGGCCAGGTCACCCGCCTGCATCCCAGGGGACTCGGCGTGGGCCTCAGCGGCAGCCGCTTCCGGGAGGCCCTGGAGCTCTGTGAGGGAACCCTGGAGCCCGGCGACAGCCTGATCTTCTACACGGATGGGCTCACGGAGGCCCAGGCTCCCGATGATGCCTTCTACGGCGAGGAGCGGCTGGAGACCCTGCTCACCCTTCCGACGGAGGATCTGCAGGCCACGATCCTGGCCGACGTGGTGGCCTTTGGCGGGGGCAGGTCCCTCGCGGACGACCTGACCCTGCTCATTCTCAGTCGCTGACCTCCGCTCAGCGGGCTGCTTCCTTCAGCTCCCGGACGATCTCCGGAGCCTGGATGCGGGCCGCCTGGAGAGCCTTGGCGAACAGGACCTTGGCCTCCTCACCGCGGCCTTCCCCGCGGGCCAGCCAGGCCTCGGCCCGGAGGATGTAGGGCGTCTCGTCGGTGGAGAGGGTGCGGCTGCGCTCCAGCAGGCTGCGGGCCAAGCCCCGGCGGCCGTCCCGGGTCAGGCACTCGGCTTCGCCCGCCAGGCAGTGGGCTTCCATGACCGCGTCCTTGAGTTCCTGGTGGAGAGAGAGGGACTGGCGGTAGAACCCGCGGGCGGATTCAAAGCGCACCGCCGTGCGGTTCAGCTCGCCCAGGTTGTAGAGGGCCAGGGCCTCCATGGGCCGCAGGCTGGTCCGGCGGGCCAGGTCCAGGTACTGCCGCACCAGGCCTTCGGCGCGATCGAGGTCGCCCCGGGCCTGGGCGACGCTGGCCAGGCCCATCAGCGTGTAGATAAGGCCATTCTGGTCGCCGTTGGATTCGCGCAGCGCCTGGGCCTTGCGGAAGAAGGACTCGGCGCGATCCAGCCCGCCCTCCTGGGCCAGGGCCAGGTCGCCGAGGTTGTTGGTGATGATGGCTTCCACCCACTTGTCGCCATAGCCCTGTACGGTCTGGAGCGCACCCAGGTAGCGGGTCTCGGCGCCCTTGAGGTTGCCGCGCTCCTTCTCCAACACTGCCAGGTTGTTCAGGGCCCGGGTCGCATTGATTTTGTTGCCCACCGATTCGTTCATGGTCAGGGCCATCTGGTATTCGGCCTCGGCCTCCGCCAGTTTGTGCTGTCGCTGCAGGTTGACCCCGAGGGTGGCGTGGACGCCGGCTTCGAAGGCGGCATCGCCCAAGGCTCTTGCCAGTTCCAACGCCTCGCGACAGGTCCTGTCTGAGGCTTCCCACTGTCCCCGGTCCCCCTGGCGCACGGAGAGGTAGTGCAGCGCCCTCATCTCGTAGACACGATTGCCCTGGGCCCGCGCGGCCCAGCGGGCCCACTGGAAGACCGGCTCTGGCGGGACGTCTGCCATGCGGCTGAGGCAGCGGGCATAGCCCAGCACCGCCGGTGCGAAGTCCGGGGCCAGTTGGGAGGCCATCTGGAAGGCAGGGGCGGCTTCTTTGAATTCACCCTGCTCCACCAGCTGGGTCCCTCGGGCGTAGGCTTCGAGAGCCTTGGGCGGTACATCTGGAAGGGAGCCCTGCGTGCGGTAGGAGAATGGATCCACGGCCTTGATGAGGTCCCCTGAGATTTTTCGGGCCAGTGGCAGGGAGATTTCCGAGTGTCCACCAGGTTCCCGGGCCTCGCCAGACTGCCGGACCTTCCCGCTGGCATCGACGAGCTCATAGGCCACCGTCATGGCGCCGCCCAGGCCCTTCGTCAGCGAGCCGCGGAGCAGGAGCTGGGTACCGAGCGCCGACACCAGGCGCGTCTGGTCCTCGGCGTTGAGGGCCCCCTGGAGGGGCAGGCGCAGGGTGCTGCGTGCCTTCGCCACGCTCTCCAGATCCAAGGGCGCCAGCTTCGGGTGTTCCCGGAGCGACGCCTCCAGCATTTCCGGAAGGACGAGGCGGGCGACGGCGTCCACGCTCGGGTCGCCGGTCTGATTGGTGAAGGGCAGCACGATCAGGCGGGCCGGATGCTGCCGTACGAGGTCGGCGATGATGCCGCGGCTCAGGAACAGGTTCAGGCCCCCGGCCAGGAGAAGGGCCCCCGCCACGGAGACCGCCGTCCAGCGGAGCAGGCTCTGGGGGCGCAGGAGGTTGCCGAGCGTGGCGGACACGCGGGCGGCAGTAGGGCGCTTGAACGGATGGGCCTCCAGCATGGCCCGCAGCAGCTCCGAGGTTCCCGAAGGAAGGCCGCGTACCTTCAGCTCGCGCCGGGAGCCCTCCACGATGGCGCGCATGCGGGCCCGCCCCTCGCCAGGGAAGGGATGCTCCCCCACGAGGAGCTCCCAGGCCACGATGCCCAGGGAGAACACGTCGCTGGAGGGCCCAGCCGCCTGCCCCTGGATCTGCTCCGGAGAGGCGTAGCTGGGGCTGCCCATGAAGGTGCCGGCCTGGGTCAGCTGCTCCCAGCTGTGGGGGCCCGAGGCATCCCGCCGCTCGCCCTCGGTGCGGGTCATGGCGGTCTCGCGTCCGTCCGCGTTCTTCTTCTTCTCGGCCTCTTCGAGAGCCTGGAGCAGGGCCAGGTTAGGGACGGGCGCGGGCGTGATCTGGAATTCCCCAGTGCCGTGGGTTCCCGCCAGCCTGGCCAGTCCGAAATCAAGGACCTTCACGCTGGGGCCCTGGTCGCCCTTCCCCGGCGCGACCATGATGTTGCCGGGCTTGAGGTCGCGGTGGACCAGGCCTTTCGCGTGAGCCGCCTCCAGCGCGAGGGAGACGCCGCGGACCACCAGGAGCTTGTCCCGGACCTTGAGGCTGTGGGCGGCCTGATCAAGCGTCTGACCCTCCACCAGCTCCATGGCGATGAAGGTTCCCCCCGGACCGTCCACCCAGTCGTGGATCTGACAGACGTTCGGGTGGTTGAGCTGGGCCAGGGCGAGGGCCTCGCGGCGAAACCGCTCGGGTGCACCGGCTTCGCGCTCGCCGCCCACCCGCAGGGCCTTCAGGGCCACATTGCGCTCCAGCGTGGGATCCCAGGCCAGGTACACCTCGCCCATGCCACCGCTGCCCAGCAGTGACTCCACGCGGAAGCGGCCCACCTGATTGCCCGGCTCCAGGAGCCGCCTCGCCGGAGGAAGCGCAGAAGCAGGCAGGGGTTCGTTGGACATCTCGCACCAGGTATTTTTTTTACCTTAGCACAGCCAACCCACCTCCTAGTCGAGCGTTGCGCCGCGTTCCCCATCCTTCCAGCGCAGGCGAAGGCCGGCGCCGGCGGGCAGGGTCGAGGCGCGGGTCACCGGCCGGCCATCCGGCCCCAGGGCCAGGACGAAGC